>CAZVHJ010000016.1:0-31292 GCA_964627715.1 uncultured Spirochaetaceae bacterium
ACCTACGCCTGATTTTGTCAAGTCTGAAACCCCCAACATTTCCGCAAAGGTCTCTGTGCGCACTTCACAGGCCAGCAAAAATATGGCATTACTGGTGGATAAGGAGGGTGCCGATGAAGCAGCGAAGCAGACCGAACCGTATGGGAAATTATATCGCGGCGATGATCGTGAGTATCATCCTGTTGGTTGTTCTGAACAAATTGCCGGACTGGAACGTCCGTGTTTTGGCCCCGAGCTATCGGGATGTGCTCTGGGTCATCAATCTATCCCTGGGTGTCCAGGTAGCGGGCAACTTCCTCCTGATCTTCTTTCACCCGCTGTATCTGCATCACCTGGGCCAGGCTATCTTCAGTGCCTTCAGCGCTTTCGCGGTCTGGCGGATCTACCAGGTCTTTCCCTTTGATCTCGCCGGTGTGATCGATGCGATCGGTTGGTTTGACACCTTTCTCAAAGTATTCATCATGGTGGTGTTCATAGGGACCGTGATCGGAGGGTCCCTCAATTTCTACAGATTTCTTCGCAGTGTGTTCTTTCCTCCGGAGGAGGAGTAGCAGGCCCGGTCATGGCGGTGCTACTTGCGGAACGGACGAGGAAACAGCGCCGGGACCCGCCGCATGTGCTCTGCGCAGCTTGAGTTACGGAACAGGGAGCTCTCTCTGGGCGGCCCGGGAATCGACGGAGAAGCTGGGTGGTTCCGAAGAAACCGAAACTGCATTCGCTTGACGGGCAGGGGAGCGCGTCATAAGCTAGGAGTGAAACACGGAGGTAGATATGAACAGGCGAGTTTCTATTGCGGTACTGGTGATCGCTCTGGTGGGGATACTCCCACCGGCGGGTCTATCCGCTCAAGAAGAGGAGAAAACGGGCCTGAACCTGAAGGACAAACGCCTCGGTTTGATCTTTAATATCGTCGGCCTGGCGGTTGACTTGATCGCCGAGCACACCGACAACGTGCAGGGTGGATTGGGGATGAAGCTCTGGCTCGGCGAGAAAACTGCGGTGCGGGGACTCCTCGATTTAGAGCATCAGAACGTTTCCGGTACCACGGACACATGGATCGGCCTCAGCGGCGCCTTCGAGTATCACTTCCTCCAGCGGCGGGTCTCCCCCTACGGCGGCGGCCTGGCCGGTCTCACCGTGCGGACCGGGACCGCCAACGATCTCGGCCTGTACTTCGGAGCGCTCCTCGGGGCGGAGTTCGAGTTGGTAGAAAACCTTAATCTGTTCGGGGAGTACAATCTACTCGTAGAGATAAACGAACCGCGTTTTGACATCAATCTCGAACTAGGCAACGGCGGTCAGATCGGCATCATTGTCTACTTGAACTAGCCGAACTCAGGCGCCCCCCCGACCCTTCAAAAACACTAAGCACCCTCCTCAGGCCTTCCGACAATATCAGAAGAGGAGAATGCTGTGCAGACAACAACCCTAAAGCGGGCTCTTCGCGCGGAGACCCGGACACTGAAAGATTTTGCTGATCTGCAGAAAAGCCTGCAGCAGGCGATCAGCAAGCGAAAATGGACGGAGCTGAACAAGGAGATCGACGCCCTGCGCCTCCTGGCCGATAAGATCGAAGTCCTGGAGGAGGACAGAATACAGGCCTACCAGATGCTCAAAAGTTCCCTCCAGGCCAGAGAGCGGGAGGGGTTCACCGCGATCGTTTGCCGGCTCCCCGTGGAAGAGCGGGACGAGCTGATTGGTCTGTATCGTCATCTTAAAGCGGCGGTGATCCGGGTGAAGGCCAGCGCCGGGCTGCTGAATTACTACATCCAGTCCATGTCGGAGGCTCTGAGACAGATTCTGGAAGAGCTGTTTCCCCATCGCAAGGGGAAGATGTACTCCCGGACGGGCAAACCCAAAGAAGCGGGAGACGAATCGCTCATGCTCTATGGAAATGTGTAGGAGGTAGAATCGTGCCGTCGACATTTGCGGGGATTGAGATAGGAAAACGCAGCCTCATCGGCCACACTCTCGGCCTGAACACGATCGGGCACAACCTGAGCAACGCCTCGGTGGAGGGCTACAGCCGGCAGCGTATCGAAATGAAAGCCACCGATCCGATCTACATGCCCGGATTGAACCGGGAGCTGTACCCCGGACAGCTCGGTCAGGGCATGGAGGTGAGCCGCATCGAAAGAGTGCGGGACATGCTGCTGGAAGGCAGAATCATCAATGAGACAGCTGGAGAGGGGTACTGGGGCGCAAGAGACAAGTACATCCTCCTTCTCGAGCAGATCTACAACGAACCGACGGAGGTCTCGGTGCGGTCGCTGATGGACAAGTTCTGGGAATCCTGGCAGGAACTGTCCCTTAATCCTACGGAAGTCGGGGCCCGTACCGCGGTGCTGCAGCGGGGCCAGGCCTTGATCGACGCCATTCACAGCCGCTACTTTCGCCTCAAAGAAACCCGGGATATGATCGAAGGAGACATCCGGGCTGTGGTGCAGGAGGTGAACGACATCGGCCGGGAGATCGCCGCATTGAACGAGCAGATCATCAAGATCGAAGCGCTGGGAGACAATCCCAACGACTTGTACGATCGCAGAGACCTTCTGGCCGGACGCCTGGCCGGGCTGGTGGATATCACCATCGGTAGCCAGGATCCGGATGAATACGTCATCTACACCGGAGGTCGACATCTGGTGCAGGGACGTCACTACGAGCAGCTCGTGCCCGTCCCCGATCCAAACAACGACAGCTACTCACGGATCATCTGGGAAGCAACCGGTGACGTTCTGGAGCTCCGGGGCGGTAAGCTTGCCGGGCTGATCGAATTGCGGGATGTGGATGCTCGCGGAGAGATACAAAAGCTCGATCTGATGACGGTAACCTTCATCGATCTGGTCAACGAGGTCCACAGCCGTGCCTTCGGTTTGAACGGCAGGACGGGGATCGATTTTTTCGTCGAATATCCGTTTATCAACAACCTGGCCGGCAACTACGACAGAAACGGGGATGGGGTGAACGACTCGAGTTACATCTTCCGAATCAACGGCACCAACACCCTGGATCCCAAGGAGCAGGTGGGTCTTCGGGGGGCCCTGATCCTCCCCGGAGCCACGGAGGATGTGTTGGTGGACTACTTTCCCACCGATACGGTGCAGGACATCATCTTTCGCATCAACACTTCGGGAGCCGAAGTCGCGGCTCGTTTGAACCGCGAGGGGCAGCTGACCGTGACCGGTGTTCCCTCAGGCGAAACAGCCAACCCGGATTTCGTGATCCGCCGACTCGAAGATACGGGGCAGTTTCTCGTCGGTTATTCCGGCATGCTCCAGGCCGGCGGACCGGCGGGAGCCTTCGACTGGGGAGGCCCTGATGCGGTGCTGAACCTGGTGGTAGAGTCTCGGTACGCGGTGGCTCCTCAAGCTCACCCGTCCGGCTGGATCGAGGTGAATCCGGCCTTAGCTTTGGACCCTTTGAGCGTAGCCAGCGCTCTGCAGGGAGGGGGGGAAGCCTTCGGAGACGGATCAGCCGCTTTGGCTATCGCAAACCTGCGGACCACGCCGGTCATGCTGGGCGCCAGCGGCAGCTTCGACGAGCACTTCTCCACGGTAGTTACCGATATCGGGTTACGCGGGGAAATAGCCGAGACGGCTCTGGAAACCCAGAGCCTGGTCCTCAAGGAGCTGCGGGATATGCGGGAGGCTCTGTCCGGGGTAAATATCGACGAGGAGCTGGCCAACATGATCAAGTACCAACATGGCTACTCCGCGGCGGCCCGCTTCGTCACGGAGATCGACAGAATGCTGGACACGATCATCAATCGAATGGCGGTGTAATAGACTATGAAAAGAATCAGCACCAATTTGCCCAACTATGATATGAGCTACTATATGCGGCTGCGGGAATGGAAGATGAACGAGCTGCAGAACAAGATGGCGGCTCAGACCCGGCTGAAGAACCTTCGGGATGATCCTCTGGCTGCGGGACACGCTACCCGTTATCAATCGAAGGTCGTCCGGCTCGAGCGGTTCATCGACAATATCTCCAAAATTCGGGGCGATATGGCTCTGGCCGAGGGGAATATCCGCTCCGGCCTCGATATTCTCCAGCGGGTTCGCGAGCTGGCCGTTCAAGGGGCAAACGGCATCTACGACGACCAGCAGATCGCCTACATGGCGGAGGAGGTGGATCAGCTTCTCCGGGAGCTGGTGGAGATAGCTAATTCGGTTGACGGGAAGGGAAACTACATCTTCTCCGGCTTTCGCAGCAAGATAGAGCCCTTCCGGGTTCACACAGGCAGGGTAGAGGGTAGCCGGGATGCGGAAGTGGTTGCCTCCGTGGAATACGTCGGAGACAATGGCCGCAACAGAGGGGAAGTCGATGAGATGGCAACCCTCGATTTTCGCCTTCCCGGCAACTACGTATTTTGGGCGGAGCGCCAGCAGATCTACTCTTCCGTCGAATCTCTGAACTACAGGGTGCAGAGTGACAGCGCCATCCGTATCGACGGGGTGGAGATCAGGCTCAAAGAGGGGGACAATCTCTACGCCATCATCGATAAGATCAACGCCTCCGAGGCTCCTGTAAAGGCCAGGCTCGATCCCGTGGAGAACGCCCTGGCCCTTGAGGGTACTTTCCCGCATCAGATCTGGCCGGAGGATCTGCGAGGTACGGTGCTCCAGGATCTTGGGATCATCGCCCGCGGATTCGAGTCTCCTCCCCTCAACGTGGCAGATTCTGCAGCCGCCTACGGCGGGTCGATCTTCGATATGATCATCACCTTGAGGAATGGCATGTACGAGAACGACATCCACCGTATCGGCGGAGACGGATTGCGAGGCATCGACGACGCCATCGAGGCCCTGAGCGCTCATTTGGCCGAGATCGGCTCCAAGGACAGCCGTCTGCAGATTACCGACCAACGCCTCGAATACGAGCGGCCGGAGTATATCAGCTTCCTGGCCAAGGAGGCGGATCTGGATATCACGGAGGCGATCACGGACCTGAAGATGCTGGAACACGTGCATCAGGCAGCCACAGGCACGGCAGCCCGTATTATCAGACCTACTCTGCTGGATTTTCTACGGTAGGATTTTTCGCTTGCGCATGGAGAGAACAATGAGAGTCGATACCAAGGCCTATGGTTCCGTCGATGTCGATGAACGGCAGAAGATTGAGTTTCCCTACGGGATCCTGGGCTTCGAGAAATTGAAAAGCTATGTGCTCCTCGATGCACCTCAAGCGCCCTTTTACTGGCTTCAGGCTTTGGACCTGGTGGAGGTCGCCTTTGTTCTGATCAATCCGACCATCTTCCGGCCGGATTATACCGTAGAGGTTCCCCGGGAAGAGCTGGAGGAGATCGGTATCGACGACCCTGAGAAGATGCTCAACTTCGCCATCGTCACCATCCCGCAGAATCCGATGGAGATGACCGCCAACCTGCAGGGTCCGATCATCATAAACAAGGAAACCCGGGTCGGCCGCCAGTCCATATCCACGAACCCGGAGTGGGGGGTCCGGCATCCTATTCTGAAAGAGCTGGCAGCGATAAGGCAGCAGCCATGCTGATACTCTCCCGTAAGGTAGACGAGAGGATCATGATCGGAGACGAGATCGAGATCTCGGTCATCGATATCAGGGGGGACCAGGTCAAGATCGGGATCGCCGCTCCCCGATCGATCAAAGTATACCGCAAAGAGGTATACCAGGCTATTCAGCAGGAAAACATCGAAGCGGTCAAGACCGAGCCTTCAGCTCTGCCCGAATGGGACCGCTTTGTCGATCGGGCTACTCACCGAAAAAAGTAATTTCGGCTTCACTCTTTCTCAAGTAAAGCGGTACGGGTTCAGTCGGCGGCTCCTCGAGCTTCGCCACTCCGCACTCCAGCAGACCCGCGGGATCGCTGCTCTGCCCTGAAGCGTCAAGGACCAGCTTCTCCGCTCCCTGTTCCGGAAGCAGCAGCGTATAAAGATCGGAGGCGGCCGCACCGGTAAGCAGTATAGGCGGTTGGCAACGGAGGCGGAGGGCGGCTGCAAGATCCGTAAGAGTCGTTTCCAAATAATCACCCGCAAGAACGCCCTTGCGGTAGACCGCGGCGTAGTGCTTCCTTCGTAAAGAGGGGTTCACCGCAACCACCGTACCTTCGAAGCGGCGAAAGCGGTGAGCAAGTCCATCCAGCGAGGACACACCGATCAATCGGCAGTACCTCCCGCCCGCCTGGATGCCCATGGCCAGACCCTTGGCCGTTGCCAAACCGATGCGAATCCCGGTGAAGGAACCCGGTCCGATCGAGCAGGCGATCAGTTCGAGCTCCTCCCTTCCGAGTCCTGCCTCCTGGAGCAACGTCCGAACCATGGGCATCAGCTTCTCCGAGTGCTTCAACCCGGCCTGCAGCAGGAGGGTGCGAGATTCTGACCCCGATTTCAGGCACAGGCCGAGGGTCGCCGTGGCCGTGTCGATCGCCAAAACGTTCATGCCGGTGAAAGCCCCAGAATCTTGATCTGACGTTTCTCCTTGTCCCCAATGACGATTTCCACGCGGATCGTGGATTCCGGCAGGAACTCCGATGCTTTTTCAGCCCACTCGATTACACTGATCCCCTCTCCGTTCAGGATTTCCTCCATGCCGAGATCCTCGATCTCCTGCGGATGGGAGATTCTGTACAGATCGATGTGGAAGAGGGTAACCGGATTTCCTTCTCGGCTTCCATCGTACTCGGCGATGAGGGTGAAGCTCGGGCTGGTGACAGCCTCCTCGATGTTCAGACTTCGGGCGATTCCTTTGACCAGCGTGGTCTTGCCCGCACCGAGCGGTCCGTACAGGCCGACCACGGACCCCGGCCGCAGCTGCTTACCGATCTCGAGGCCGAGACGGATCGTCTGGTCCGGTGTTTCAGTGCGGTACCGATTGAGGGTTTGCATGACTTGATTGCGCTATTACGATGGTAGTGAAAATCGAAATCCCGGTCAACGGAACTGTAGCTCTAACGGGCGGCGGCGCTGTAACGGGGGGGAGTATAGTCGTACACGTACAGGTAGATCTGATTGAGGTAGTGGCTGGACAGCTTTGTGAACATGATATGCATGACGAAGGAGCGAAATCCGGACCTGCGGATCTTCTTTACCTTTCCGAACACCGTAATCCGCTGCCGGCGGGCGAGCTCGAACTCGATCTTGCACAGGTCTCCCGCCTTCAATGGATAGACACTGTTGATGGAGCAGCCACCGGCGGAGATGTCGACAAGATTTCCCAGCAGCCGTCGGGCAGCCTGAACAACAGCCTTTTTCGCCGCTCGACGGCCCGGGCCGGATTCTACGATCAGCACGGGGTAGAAGAAGCAGGGCCGGTGGATGGGACTGCGGCGATACCTCCGTTGTTGCTCCCGTCGTAAGGTCTTGGCGTGGTGAACCAGAACACAGATATTGCCTTTGATCTTGTCGTATCCCAGCACTTTGCTTTCGAAAGCATACCCCGCATCGGATTCACGCCAGAAATTGACTTTGAGCCGGGTACCCCGGGGCCAGCGTATCTGATTGCCCGCTTCATCGGTAGCGGCGGCGATCGCTACCATATCCCTCATGCTCGACACCACCCGAGTGGAGTACTGGCGGCCCGTCTCCGTAGTGATCGTAACGGACTGTCCGGGCCGCATCATGATCGTTGAACGCACGCCGATTCCTTTTCTCGCATTACGTTCGATAATCTGCTTGATTTGGAAGAGATAGGTCAGGCGGCGCTCCCTATCCTCCTCTTTCAGCTTGGTGTTCTGATGAAGGGCGTAGATGCCTTTTTTCATGATATCATCGAGAAGACCTGAACTGGAAAAAATCAGAAAGGGCTGACGGACTCCGCAGACGCGGATCAAATATTCGAGAATCTCGATATGATGCTTCTGCAGTCCTATGTTTTTTGCCATCCGATGAAATACGTATCGTCCGTACCTGCGTCTCTGCTCCGGGTCCAGGCTCCTCGTTCTCCGTCTGGATATGAGCCCCCCAACGATAATGATCCCGAGGAAAACGGCGGCGATAATGATGAAGATCCAGATCGAGCGGGTGTCGGGAGAAGAGAGGAACTCGTATCTGGTCTGAAGCACTATCACGCCACCTCCTGCAGGAATGTCCGCAGCTGTTCCAATCGGGGCGCTACCTCGTACTCCATCAGATCTCCGATCAAAACGGAGTCTTTGGCATCAAAGGCTTCCAGTAGCTCAGTCAGGATCCCGTTGAGCTCCTGGTAGAAATCCTGCAGACCCATCCCGCCCACGGTTAGTTGCTTCCCCGGATCAGCGCTGTCTGGCAAGACCGAAGCAACCAGGCGTACCAGGCTTTGGGACAGCTCGGAGAATCGGACCACCGTGTCCATCGCTTGTCTGTCCTTGCCGGTCTGCAGAAGAATCGAGATCTCGCTTATGTCTTCGATACAAGTTTTCAAAGCTCCCGACAAGGTCTTGAGAGCCGCCCTGGGATCCTGCAGCTCCTGCAGGCGGAATGACGTGTTTCCGGACACCAGGTCGATCAGCTTGACGGCCTGCTGCACCTTTTCCTCGGGCCAGCCCAGCACCTCTTCCACCTCTGCATGGAGAAACAAGGCGATCAGGACCTGAAGGGTCGCATTGGGATTGGGGAAATGCTTCCGCACGCTCTCCACCAAAGCGGGGAAACCCGAAAAGAGCTCACCAAGAAGCTCTCCTTTGCCCGCGGTTATTGCCTGCTTCAGCAGATCCAGGTATTCTAGGATGGTCTGAAGGTTTAGTACGGTGAGCTCCCGGGTATGTTTCACCATGACGTTCAGGGTGCCCACTTCGCTTTGAGGTATTTTTGCCCACTCCTCATAGGGCTGGGACAGGAGATCCTGGTCTTCGTGTTTCACAGAGTAGAGCACTAGGTCAGAGCCGTCCAACCAGGCTTCGATATCCTTGACCACATCGCCCAAGGTTTCGTTGTTTTCGATCGTAAAGTCGAGTTTCTGATCGTTGATCCTGATATCCACGGTGGTTGTCCCCTCTACTCATTGCGTTTGTTTAAATTTTCGATCGCTTGGGAGGATTTCTCAAGATTATCCAGGGCACCCTCCATGACACCGAATTTTCTTCTCAAGCTCGCTTCGTAGTCCTCCAGATGTTCGTTGTACCTTTCTATTTCCCGATCTTTCCGGGCGATAGAGTTGTCTAAAGCGGCCATCCGGTTTGATACGATGCCGCCGATCTCTACGTAAGCTTTCAGGTAGTTGTCTACCTGGTAGGCAGCGCCGGAGTCTATTGCCAGGTCGTTGTCGCTATCGTACCCGAACAACTGCTTGACCCAATCGCCCATGCGGTTGACCGACTCCTCCAATTTGTCTTCGTCGATCTGCAGGTATCCCCGTAGTCGGGTTCGATCCACCACGCCCGAGGTTTGGAACTGCCCGCCCGAGGTGCTGATTCCGATCTGAGCGAGCAGGCGCAAGTTTCCGTCCGTGGGATGAGGATCCATCATGATACGTTGGAGTCGGGATTTCAGCTGCATAAGGGTTGTGTTGCCCTGAAACAGACCCAAATCTTCCTCAGCCTGTTTTTTCTCATCATCGTCCAGAAACACGGCAGCCTCCAAGACCTCCTCATCCTGGCGGGTGAGGATGTCAACGTGCATGAGAAGCTGATTGTAGTAGCCGATGAAATTGAACAGTCCCTCCTTTATGGATTCCAGGTCTCTGGCCACAGAGAGGGAGACAGGCAAATCCCCGGAGCCGTGAAGGGTGATATTGACACCGGGGAGCAGATCGTCGATTTCATTGTTTTCTCGAGTTATCTCGATTCCATTCATGACGATCACCGCATCTTCCGCCGACGACAGAGGATTAACGGCCCTATACTCACCTCTGGCGGTCTTGTCGTAGATACGGATATTGCGGATCTCAACGATCCGATGGGTGTTGCGGTTGCGTGCGATCAGGCTGTCGATCCGCGGTGGAAGTTGTGAAGCTTCGAACTGCAGCGGAACAAACTCCTCCGAATCCTGCAAGGGCGGCAGGGCGATGATGCTGTCCCCCTCCTGAACGAAGAGGATTTTCGGGTCATCGACTCTCACGGGAGGTTCAGGAGGTTCCCACGGCGGAAGAACCGTACGGGAACGAGCGCTCTCTACACCAATTCCCTCGAATTCGATGCCTCCCACCGAAGGAATCGCCGGTCCAGGTGGAGGTGTGGGTTCTTGGTAGGCTTCTTCCGGCAATTTTTGTACGCGCACCTCGAGGGAAAGAACCATATTGGCTTTCATCGTGTGAGGCGGGCGCAGGGGTATCTTGGCCTCCGAGACAGGATTCAGGGTCAGGGTCCCGTCGCTGACCGTGAACTCCCTTCCTTCTACAGAGGACTGGCTGAGCTGGATCGACCGGCTGGCTTCCAGCGATCGTTCAATGATCCCCGCCTCCTCAGCGAAGGCGGCGGCCTTTTCGTAAAGGATCAGGCTGTTTCTCGACCCTGTTCTCTTGCTTTCTATGAGAAAGACCTGGGTGGTCTTGCTGTCACTGACTACCGAAGCTTCGAGAAGGTCTCCGGCTTTGCTGTTGATCGCATCGGCAAGCTCTTTCAGGGTTCCACCGCGAAAGTCGATCCTGATCTCCTCCTCTCCAACGCGAAAACGGTAGGTACCGGCTGGAGCTTTATAGTCCTTCGGCAGGGACTTGGAGATAAAGCGGTCCGCGCCGGCGACTTTCTTGACTTGGATCGAGACCTCGTCCTCCACCGCAGTACGGTCCGCGGTAGCCGTCAAAATATTCTCATCAGAGGAGCTGGCGATCCTATTGTTGAAGGGATTTTGAAAGCCGTACAGATTCTCAGCGGATTCCCGGACCGTGGTCATTCGTTGATTCAGACTCAGCCAGGCCCTCTTTTGATTTCTGTAGGTTTGCTTCTCCTGCTCCATCCGGGCAAGGGGAATGCTTTCGGCTTCGACGAGCTTCTTGATCGTGTCTTCGCTGTCGTATTTGCTGCTGGAGCCGGGGATGGAAAAGCTCTGGGAGTGACCGATGGAGGCTACGAGAAGGAGAATGATGAAATAACGTGATTTGGGGCCATGCATGCAGACGGTATTCAACGCCTCTTACTGAAAAAAACTGTTCGCCTGCCAAGGAATGTAGTCGCAGGTTTATATCTCTTCGTCGAACAGGATCCCGATCGTTTCCTTGATACGGGCGACCAATTTTTGAATTTCCTCCGGCGGAATCTCCTTGATAACCTTATCGGTTGTTCCGTCAATCACCTTTACGACCACCCGGTCGATCTCCTCATTCACACTGAACTTCAATCGTCGGTTGAACAACCGAAAGGCTTCCCGCAGGATCTCCAGGCTCTTGCCGATGTCCTGCTTCTTGGACACCGCTTCGGAGGGCCGAGCACGTCCCAGTTTGGCTCGCGCTTCGGGAAAGTGGGGGTTCTTGGTGCTTGCGTATTCCTGGGAGACTCGCGGATTGGGTACTCCTTGAATCTTGATACCCATCTGTTTCCTCCATGAAAGCAAAGATAGGGGAGTGCGCGACCTCCCCCATCGATTCTACGAAAAGAGGTGACGTCCAGAAACCTCTTTATGCTTCGGGAACGGTTTTTACCGCACTTTTATTGCAGCAGTTGTAATACTGTCTGCGGCTTTAAGTTGGCCTGAGCCAACATAGCTGTTCCGGCCTGCACCAGGATCTGGTTTTTCACGAACTGCACGGTTTCGGCAGCCATATCCGTATCCCGGATGAGCGATTCGGCAGCCTGCATGTTCTCTGCCGCTACCGCTACACCCTTAGCTGCTATTTCGAAACGGTTTTGGTACGCGCCCAGATCTGCCCTCTGCCTGGATACAACTGTCAGAGCGGCATCCACCAAGCCGATCGCTCGGTTGGCCTGATCAGGGGTCGAAATCGAGATCGATTCTCCCGCCTGTGCGCTCTGAAGTCCCAGGGCTTGAGCCGTCATGGTTCCGATAAATACCCGCTCTCTCTGATCCATATTTGCACCTACCTGAAAGTACATCGTTCGAAGTTCTAGTCCTCCCCGCGTGGGATCGGCAAACGCCCCTGTCAGGGTGTTCATCCCGTTGAACTGGGCGTGGGAGGCAATCCGGTTGATCTCGTCCACGAGCTGAGATACTTCAACCTGGATCTGCATCCTGTCCTCATCAGAGTAGATGCCATTGGCAGACTGTACAGCGAGCTCTCGGAGGCGATGTAGTATATCATGGGTTTCTCCGAGGTATCCCTCCGTTGCCTGGATGAAGGAGACCGCATTTTCAATATTGCGTTCTGCCTGGTTCAGACCTCGGATCTGGGATCGTAGCTTCTCGGATACGGCCAAGCCGGAGGCGTCGTCGCCAGCCCTGTTTATCCTCAGTCCGGATGAAAGCTTTTCGATATTCTTGTTCACTTCCCGGTTCTGGAACTTGAGGACGCGGGTGGCGTACTCAGCGCTCATATTATGGTTAATTATCATCTCACCCTCCTTGAATTGACGAGAAAGGCCTCCTTGGCCTAACTTTGCAATACCGACAGGAACTCCGGAGTCATTCGCGCACTTCTCCGAATCCGTTCCCATTTTGTTCTCCTGTCTGGTATGGAGATTTCATCCGATCCGTGCCCCGAGCGCCGAAGCACTCGGGGCATTCGATCGAAGAATCTCTATACCTTGGCACCGTCAGGAGGGTGATAAGTTTTTCAAAGATCAGAAAACGGTTTGTTTACAAATCTAAGTATAGCCCCTTACCCTAACAGCTGCAATATGGTCTGAGGTTTCAGGTTCGCCTGGGCGAGCATCGCCATGGACGCCTGAAGGAGAATCGAATTCTTCGTGAACTCTACGACCTCCGAAGCCATATCCGCGTCCCGGATTCGGGATTCCGCCGCCTGCATGTTCTCGGCTCCGACCGCCAGACCTTTCATCGTGTGTTCGAGGCGGTTCTGGTAGGCTCCCAGGTCCGCCCGCTGCCGGTTGACGACTTTGAGGGCTTCATCCAGCACACCGATGGCCCTGTTGGCCGCATCCGGTGTAGACACGGAGATGATGTCCCCGGTATCCATCTGCTTGACCCCGAGACCCTCGGCTGTCATCGTACCGATGTACACCCGCTCCCGCTGGTCCATATTGGCCCCAATATGAAACCACATGGAAGCGGTGACGATGTTCTCGCCCATTTCCCTGGCAAAGCGGCCGGTAAGCATGTTCATACCATTGAATTGGGCGTGGGAGGCGATGCGGTCGATCTCGTCGACCAGGGCCGACACCTCGACCTGAATCTGCATGCGGTCTTCGTCGGAATAGATGCCGTTGGCTGCCTGTACTGAAAGTTCACGCAGCCTCTGAATGATGTCCTGGCTCTCTTGTAGATACCCTTCAGTTGTCTGGATGAAGGAGATCCCGTCCATAGTATTTTTCTCCGCTCTGAGCAGACCGCGTATCTGGCTGCGCATCTTTTCAGATACGGCCAGCCCGGAAGCGTCATCTCCAGCCCGGGTGATACGCAGGCCAGAGGACAGCTTCTCCATGTTCTTGTCCAGGACCCAGGTGTTCATCTTTTCTTGTCGCGCCGCGAACAGCGCGCTCATGTTGTGGTTGATTATCATTGTTTCCTCCGTGAAACATTAGATTTGTTCGGGCATCCCTGCCCGTTTCTTCTTAAAAAAGATTCGTTTCTTTTTTCTAAACCTCCCTCCAAAAACGACGATATGTAGATTAGAGGAAATACGAGCTTCTTTCCCGGGAAACCGAAGCTAGAAAATCCCTCATTCTTTTGATCGTCATCCCCCCCTTTAAAATTTATTTTTTTTTATCGCAAAAATTATGTCGCAATCTTTGCGGCTGGGCGCCCCCTCGCAACTGAAAGAAAGATTGCGATATCCTCAACCAGTGCGAAAAGACAGTTATTTTGTTGATAGAAGATCGAGGTAGCGGTGGGCCAGCGCGTCTTCCGGCTCGTGTTCGAGAACTTGGGTGAAGTAGCGGGCGGCCTCGGCGTTTTCTCCGATTTTCATGGACAGGATTCCCAGATTCGAGAGAAGCTTCGCATTCTCCGGTTCCAATTCAAGAGCCTGGGACAGGCGGTTCCTGCTCTGTTGGTATTCCCCCAATTCCATCAGGCAGATGGCAAGTTCGTTCAACGTGTCGGGATTCCGCTGATCTAGTTCGAGAGCTTTTTCGAGGGAGCTACTGCCCTCAGCGTACAGTCCGCACCGGCGCTGGGCCCAGCCCAGCAGGAACCATAGATTCCAGATTCCGGGATGTGTTTCGAGGAGCGAATGGAGACGGGATATCGCCTCCGCCTCCCTGCCCATTTTTATGGCATCGAATGCCTCCGCGCAGGCGGTGTCAATACGGTCTAAATTCTCAAGCTCCCGCTGTAAGGCCGAAGAAACTTCAGACTTTTTCGGATCCGTGTTCAAATCCAGAAACCGTTCCAGGTGCTCCTTGGCTTTTTGAAAGTTGCGCCGCCGCAGATAGAAATGACAGAAATTGAAATGAGAGGCAGGCGAATCGGGATCTTGTTCCAGAGCCCGCTTGTACTGTTGGAAGGCGAGCTCCTCGAAAACTTCGGATTGTTTCTGCTGCCCGCGGCTTTTTAGTACTTCCGCCTTCTGCTCGTAGACTAAGGCCAGATTGTTTCTCGAGGATGCGCATTCGGGGAACATTCCGACTAAAGCCCTGAAAATTTCGATTCCAAGATCGAGCTCTCCCTGCCGGCTTTTAGCAATCCCCGCGCCGGTGAACTCTTCTTTAAGGCGGGGATTGACCGAAAGAACGAATCGGCGGTAGTAATCCGCGTGCTCATGATCCGGCTTGTGGGCCAGCAGCTTGAGCATCGCCGAGATGATGGCCTGCCAACTGATGTTCTCACGGAACCTCTGTTGTTCCCCCTCAGGCACTTCGATCGGGAGGTGGATCGACGGATCTATGGTGAACTCCCCGATGGAACAGGGCGTCAAAGAGTCTATCGAAATGTAGCGAATTCCTGCTAATGGATCTGTTTCGGGCATATCTCTAATGTAGGAAGGGATCCCCTCACGGTCAAGGGATCTCACTACCCGTGTACCTGCCGGTGGGTCCTGATGTAGTTGTTGATCAGCATCTTGTAGCTCATCGGCGTTTTCTCTTCGACGAAACTGATTCCAAAGGCGCCGATATCTTCCCGGCCGACCACTTCCTCGAAACGGACGATTGTTCCGGGTAGAAGGATCTTTTGTTTCTGACCGGAAAGGTAGAATTGAAGGACCGCCGATTTCTGGACGTCCCCGGCAACCGCACCGAAGAGCAGAACCTTTGCTCCTGAGAATGATAGATCCCGAATGATGCAATTCTTTACCTGTTTATCTACGACCAGTGCTGCTTCTTTACTCTCGACACCTAAGGCTTTGATCGTTGTTGGATTCAGGTCGATACGCTCTTCTTTTCTCCTTTGGAAATTGGTGTTGGCGTCGAATAGTTGACCCAGCATCTCGATCAGGTCGTCCGGGGGTTTGGAGGTGTATTCAATGCTGAGAAAGTACAGATCCGGATTCTCGGTATTGTAGAATGCAAAGTTGGTAATCTTGGCTGGGACAAAGAAGAACAGGGGTTCGCATTTTTCTGTTCGCCGGAAGGCAAAGCGCAGGGATACGGAATTATTGGCCAGGCGAAGCTTCCGCACCACCGCAGCCTTTAGACTGGCCACGATTTTTGCTCCTGTCATCGATGAGGAGTAGACCACGCAGGGTATCTGATCGCCGCGGCATTTGAGGTAGACCTCGCGGGGCAGGAGCTTGAGCACACCGATGACCTGACGGTTGAAGGTGATCTCCCGTTCTTTATACTCTCCGTAGTACTGTAGGAGTTGCTGGCTTGTGAGGATGCCCATTGATCAACCTTTGGAAAAGCGCTCTCGAGGTGTGTACTTAACCGGAAGTACTATAGTACAATCCTGTGTCCCCTGTCAATAAACGAGATGCTATCTATGTATTCAGTAATTGGACTCGGCAATCCGTTGCTCGACTTTATCGCTTCCGTTGACCCGGAGACTCTAGAGGCTCTCTCGGCGAAGAGGGGTACGATGAATCTCGTGGATCGGGATGGTATGGAGAGGGTGCTGTCGAAATTGGAAGGCTACACCAACATACCTGGCGGGAGTACCGCCAACACCTTGAGGGGAATTTCCTGGCTGGACCAGGGCGCGAACCTCGATCCGCTTCTATACTTTGGGGCGGTGGGACCCGATCAGAGGGGCAGGAACTACAACCAAATCCTGGAAACCGCGGGAATCACCGTGCAGGTGGCTGCAAAGACCCTTCCCACAGGCTGTTCGGTCATATTGGTAACTCCGGATCACGAGCGTACCATGTTTACCTACTTGGGCGCCTGCCGGGAGTACGGCCTGAAAGACTTGGACTTCGGGGCTCTGGGGAAAACCAAGGTCTTTTACACCACGGGCTACATGTGGGACACCCCCAACCAGAAACAGGCGGTCCGGCGGGCGATAGAACAGTGCAGGAAGGAGGGAGGGCAGATCTGCTTCGATCTGGCCGATCCTTTCGTCGTTCACAGGTACCACGAGGAGTTCCGTTCCTGGTTACCCTCTCGAATCGATGTTCTATTCGGGAATCGAGAGGAATTCCGCATCATGTTCGGTCACAACCTCGACGATCGAAAGCTGCTAGAGGAAGCGGCAAAGGTTTGTCCTGTTGTGCTGATGAAAGTGGGCTGCGACGGGTGCTACGTCAGTGACCACGGAGCCAATCATCACGTGGAGGGATTTTGTGTAGAGCCCTTGGACACAACGGCCGCCGGGGACTGTTTTTCCGCGGCTTTTATCTATGCAATCCTGCGTGGCTGTACCAGCGTGCAAGCGGCCAAACTCGCCAACCGCCTGGCTGCGTCGATTGTTACTGTCCTGGGATGCGATTTCACGAATCTTGATAGGGATGAGGTTTTACGGGAAGGGATATCCTGAACTCGTTCTTTCCGGGTTCTGAAAATACCTCTATTGATCCATGATGCTCCTCGACTATTTTCTTGCAGATTGTCAGACCCAGGCCGGTGCCCTGATCCTTCTCGTGGGAGAAAAATGGATCAAAAAGCCTTGGCAGCAGATCCTCCGGAATTGGGGGACCATTATTGATAAAACGAATCAGCATGGTGTCTTTTTCCAAACTTGAGGAAATCCATATATTTCTCCGGCCTTCTACCTGCTGCAGGTACTCCCGGGCGTTTTGGAACAGATTGATGAAGACCTTTTTCAATTTCTTTCGATCTCCGGAGAAGCTGGCAAGCCCGTTCAGGGAAACCTCGGTCTGGATGTTCTCTTTTTTCAAGCTGATGTTGAAGAGCTCGATGATTTCTTCAATGAAGCTGTGGAACTCGATCGAAGTGATATTCAGGTGGATTTCCCCCTTTGAGAAGGAGAGAAGCTCTTCAACCATATCGATCAGGCGCCCCACTTCCTGATTGATGATTCCGGCGAACTCCTCCCTCTGAGATCTGCCTAGATCTGACTGCAACAGCGATACAAAGCCCATGATCGTCGCCAGAGGGCCCTTCAGATCATGAACGATCATGCTGGCCATTTGACCAACCAGGAGCAGTTGTTCTTTCTTCATCTCCTGCCTGTGGACATGATCACTGTACAGGACGGAGGACACGACATGGGAGGCGGCCTCGGCGAAAGGAAGCTCTTCGATATCGAAGGGTGTTTCCTTCGGGAACAGAAAAACGAGATGACCGAAGGAGGTGCCTTGAAACACAAGGGGAAGGACGCACAGACTCTGGCCGTCAGGCATAAAGCGAGACAGAGGAGTCTCTATTATCTGGAGATCCAATTGGTCGATCAGCTTGCGTAGTTCATCTTCCCTATCGCTGTCGATATGGGCAAACCGTATTTGAACGGTTCCAGAGCGACTCTCACAATAACAGCCGATGTCGGCTTCAATCTCCTCCTGTAGTCGGAGGATCGCCTTGTTTGTAATGCTCTCGAAGTCGGGCAGCCCTTTCAGCTCCAATTGCAGCTTATTCAGGAAGTTCAGCTCTGCGACCCTCTTCCGCAGAAGCCGGTTCTGTTTGTCCAGAGAACCGATCAGTGTTTGATTTTTCCGCCGAAGCTCGTACACTTCCAGGGCGTTGCGGATCGTCGCCTGTACCTCGTCGACATCCCAGGGTTTGCTCAGGTAGCGATAAACCGCTCCTCTGTTGATGGCGTCGATCACCACATCGATATCGGAATAGCCGGTTACCAACACCCGCACCGTTTCAGGATACTCCTTTGCAACCTTTTCAAGAAGTTGGATCCCGCTGATTCCCGGCATGCGTTGGTCTGCGAGTAGTACTTGGATGTCGCTTTCGCCAAGAATCCTCAGTGCCTCGGACCCGGACTCGGCTGTATGCACCGTGTACTCTTGTTCGAAAAAAGATCTGAAAAGATACAGATTCTGAGGCTCGTCGTCGACGTAGAGAATGCTGTAGGTACCGGCACCGTTTTCCATCGCTAACTGCCGCCGAAAGTGAAAAGCCCCGCTTATGCCGTCTGGAGAAGCATCCTCTTGAACCATCAAAAGAGTTCAAGTGGGTTTCCTCATCGAAGATGTAGGTTCCCCGGTGTACACCGGGGAGCACTTTATCTCCAATATTGGGAATCCCAGGAGGTTGGTTTGACCCAAGAAGATTAAAAATCTCCTCGCGGACACTGCAGGGCTAACTTCCCAACAGACTCCTATCGATCGTATCGATTAACCTCTCGGTGATCCTCTCAATTTCTCCATTATCAGTTCCTGAAAACGCCTCCCGACCCTGACAACGGAACAGTTCGTCTACGACGTTTAGGCCCGCCAGCAGACTGATTTTGATCGGGTCCTGGGTCGTATTATCTGCGTATTTCTGTTGGATTTCTCGGACTTTATTTTTCAGGTAGCCTGCTACCCGTTGTAGATATTCCGGGTCACCGCTGGATTGGATCGTGAAGGAGGATCCCAATATGTTTACTTCCAGGCTGTTCTTTTCCATCACCTGCAGAGATGTACCTCTCCCCCATAGCTTCGCTTCTAGAAAATGTCCAGCTCCCCGGAACCGTCGCTGCCGCCTGTGGGTTTTCCCTCCTCCTCCCCGGCTTCGAAGGGCAGGCTGTCATCTGCTTCCTCATCCAGCTCGGCGCTCTGTTCTTGAAGCTGCTCATCAGGCTTGTTAAGGTTTTCCTCGGGTCTATCCGCATCAGCCTGTCGATCGCTGATTTCATCCTCCAGCTCGTTCAGATTTTCCAGCGCACGGAGGATGCATTCTTCGATATCTTTCTGATCGCTTCTGAAATCGCCGACCAGCGTTTCCAGCTCCTGCATTCGGCTCTGTGTCGAATCGAGGGTTCGCCTCAAGGACTGGTTTTCTGCTTTGAGAGCTTTGATCAGTTCTACCGCTTTGGTGACCCTTGCTTCGAGTTTCTGGATCTGCTCCAGGTTGATCATTTCGCCGAGACTCCCGTCGCTTCTTTTGCCTTCTCAACCAGGGTGGAAAAAGCCTTTGGATCCTCTATGGCCAGATTGGAAAGGGCTTTGCGATTGATCTGAACCCCCGCCAGCTCTAAACCGTGGATGAAGCTGGAATAGGTCATGTTCTGCTGTCTGCAGGCCGCAGAAATCCGGGTAATCCACAGAGCACGGAAGTTTCGCTTTTTCGTCTTCCGGTCTCTATAGGCATACGACAGAGATTTGGCCACCGCATCTTTTGCGGTGCGATACAGATTGCTCCTTCTACCCCAGAAGCCTTTGGCATGTTTCAGTAGCTTCTGTCGCCGCTTTTTTCTTCTCGTTCCATCTATCGCTCGTGGCATTGTAGTAGGCTCCTCTATCCATTATCCATAGGGAAGTAGTTTCTTGGCGCGGTCGACCTCGACACTGCTGAGTGTTGCCGATTGGCGCAATCGTCGTTTCCGCTTGCTGTTTTTCTTCGTCAGTATGTGCCGAAGATTCTGTTTCTTGTAACGCACCTTTCCCGAGCCGGTAATTCGGTATCTTTTGGCTGCGCTTCTCTTGGTTTTCATCTTTGGCATATGGTTTCCTCATCCCTCGCTCTATTTTTTCGATTTCGGACTTATGAACATCGACATCATCCGGCCCTCCATCTGGGGCTTCTTTTCAATTATAAAGGAATCCCCGAGCAACTCCTGTACTCGCTTGAGTACATTCCTGCCTAGCTCCAGATGAGCCAATTCCCGTCCTCGAAACCGAACGGACACCTTGACCTTGAATCCCTCCTCGAGGAACTCTTTGATGTGCTTGGTCTTGAAGCCGAGATCATGCTCTTCTATCTTGGGCTGCATGCGTATCTCTTTGAGCTTGACCTGCTTCTGCTTTTTCTTGGTTTCCCGGAGCCGCTTTTCCTGTTCGAACTTGTATTTGCCGTAGTCCAGAAGCTTGCACACAGGTGGCTTCGCATTCGGTGAAACTTCGACAAGATCAAGACCGGCGTCCGTCGCGATTTGCAGGGCCTCAGCGGTAGGCACGATTCCCCGTTGCTCCCCCTTGTCGTCGATCAGACGCACTTCACGAACCTGGATCATCTCATTGATCCGTTGATCTTTTACTGCCAATAGACCCCCTTTTTGAGGTGTTTTATCGTGGTAATGGTGTGCCGGAAATACTATAACACCTTGAGGGAAAAGAGTCAAACGGTGTTCGAATCCTCGCTTTCGCCGGCCGTTCTCATGATCTCGGTCCACTTTTCATGCAGGAATCGCTTGAAGATGAACTCTTCATGATAGTCCTTCGAGATTTTTTCTACAGCCGTGCTCATGTCTGTGAACAAGCTTTCCAGACCGGTAAGAACACGGTCATCCAGGTCGACCCCGGCGGGCACGTCAAACTCGGGTTTGAACATCGACTCTTTGAGATTCTGCAGAGATCCGGCATCGGTACCGCCCTTGTCGGCGCCTTCACTCTCGGGGGACTCCGCCATTACCTTATTCATATCGATGAGGATCTCCTGCGCCTGATAGGCGGTGATCGCCTCGGTCTTACCCTTGACCTGCAGGTCTCCCAGCCGGGTGCAGCGGATGTATTCTTTGATCTCATCGTACGTGTTCTGGGTTAAATAGATATCTCCGGGACTTGCGGAGGTCTCCATGCGGGAGGCAACGTTCACCGTATCCCCGAAGATGTCTCCGTCCTTGCGGATAACCAGACCGGTGTTCAATCCCACCCGGACGTTGAAGCGTTCCGCTTCCATCTTGTACTCGTTGTACTCCTGGATCTGCTTCTGTATCTCCAGGGCGGCGATGGCGGCGTTTAAAGGATGCTTGAATACCGCGAGCAGACCGTCCCCCAACTTCTTGATCAGCTCCCCGTTCAGCCGCTCGATGGTGGGCAGGGTGATGCTCTCGAAGGCCTGGATCAACTTGAACAAGGAGTGTGCGTCGGACTGGGAGCTCTTCTCCGTGTAACTGACGATGTCTGTGAAAAAAACTGTAAGATCCTGGGCGTTCTCCCGCCGGAGCTTGAAGTCCAGCTTGGCGTGCTGGATGAAGGTGTCGCTCTGAAAAGCTACGGGCTGAGCGGAGGCCTGTGCCGGAACGCCGCCTCCCTCCTTTTCTTTCAGTGCTTCGAGCAGGCTGGTGCGGATATCTTCAGCCAAAGGTCCCTGGCAGAAGGGGGGCAGAATCCGGCGCAGCTCTTCGTGGATTTTCTTGCTCTGGGAGTTGATCAGTTTCAGAACCTTGATCATCAGTTCGTGGGAGACTCCTTGATCGAGATTCTTTAGGATCTCCACAGAAGCAGTTTCATCCTTTGCGGTTACATAGTCATCCAAGATTTGGACAGCGTAGTCATCCCCTAAGGTAAGTAAGGCCAGCAGGGCTTCGATCTGGACTGCTTTGATCGAATCTTCGAGGAGCAGGTACAGTCGGTTGGTCAGTACGTCGATAGGGATGTTCTTCTCCCGCCCCGCCAAGGTTTTCAAGGTGCGGATGCTCAAACGCCGGACGAATCCGTCGGCGCTTCCGGTCAGATCGATCAGGGGCTGTAGAACGCCTGAGTCCCCGCAGGTGGCGAGGATCGAGGCAATATCCTCTTTCAGGGTCTCCTCGATTTCTTTGACCGTCAGCGCACGTACCAGGGCAGGCAGAGCCGTTCTCATCCCTGCTAAATTCATAACCTTGAGAGAATCCACTGTCAGCGTCCTTGTTTTTCCGGGCACCTTCGGATTCAGTAGCAATTTGAGAAGAGGATTGATGAATATTTTGACGGGCACGAAACGAGCACCCCGAATGTATCCCCGTAGTGAGTGCGGGTACTTCCCGGCCTCGGAAAAAACGAGCTGTGCGTGCTCGATTGCGGTGCGATTGAGAAGCTGGCAGAGGGTTACCACACAGGTTTCCTCGAGGAAGGGTACTCGTTCCTCCCTCGCGAAGTTCAGGATCTCGAGGATCTTTTTTCCCGAGTTGCGAATCTCCAGTGTTCCGATGATGCGAATCAGGCGGTTCAGCCTGCGCGTCAGAGCAGGAGTGCTCAGATTGGCCTTGCTGAGTGTGTGGTATGTGTTAATCCGGGCAATCCGACTATCAGCAATAAACAGTCGGAGGCAGGCTTCGAACCGATTCCTGTCATCCTCCGGGGCGGCGATCATCCTTTCCCGCAGTCTGTTGATGAGAACCGCTGGGTTGCCCGCTGGATCCGTCCTGAAAAAATTCTGGATTTCCTGCAGGATCTCCGGCGTGGCGTACTGCTCGAGAATCTTGGTAAACACTACCGCAAGCAGGGCGTCTTTTTCCTTGATGCCCTTCATGGATACGTACTGCTTCTTGAGCTTGGCGAAGACCGCCTCGAGGTTGGTTGCCGTGGTGAACAGAAATTCGTTCAGCAGCAGGGGGGATTCCTTCTTTACTTCCTTCATGATTTTCCCGAGGAAATCTCCGGTTAGGCTTTCGGTATCCATATCGACGTAGGGCATCCGCAGCAGTAACCGGAATACGCGCTGAGGATTCTCCACCCGACCCTGATATCCCGACAGGGCGATCAGAAAAGAGGTCGTGGCCCTCGGGTCGGCGCTCTGGAGGGTATCGATGACGAAGTTGGTTTGGGGATTGGGAAACTTCAACTCGTAGGCACAGAGAAAACAGCCTAGAGTATGGGGATCGAACTGGTGTATCTTATCCGAAAAGAATTCGATGAAAGATCTTGCCTCCTCCAATGAAGAGTCCAGCAGCTTGGTAAAGACGAAACGTTGGACATCCGGATTGGCCTTGAACAGATTGTTCTTCACCAATTCGAGCTCCCCCGACTCCAGCACAGCGGGTAGAATAATCTCGTAGTACTCCTGACCATTCGCCGTATCCTGGAGCAGGGTCCGGGTAAGCTCGCGGGTTTTCGGGTGCATCGGTGAGATCATCGTGATCGCACGCAACAGCTCCCGCCGCGTTTCGCTGCCTTGAAAGATGGTGAAGTACTTGGCCAGTTTTTCTATAGAAGAAGGGGCATTGATCTGAGCCAGGGTGCGAATTGCCGCCACCTTCTGCACGGGTTTTCCCTGTTCGATGATGCGATACAGGTGTGAAATCGCCGCCTCGTTTCCCAGAGAAGCGGAGGCGTTTATTGCGGCCAGGCTGATATCCAAATCAGCGTTGTAGAACTCTCTGATCAGGACGTTGAAAATCTGCTCGTCGTAGAAATTCCTGAGCAGGGTAAGGGCGGTAATTTTTTTATCTTTATGTATTATAAAATCTACTTTTTTTATTATTTTTTTGCTATTATTCATATCGCAAACTCCGCCGTTGGGGGTGCGCCGCTGCCGGCGCCCCTCGCCAACTGAAATGGAGATTGCGATGTCCTCTTCCAGCCGAAAGTTTTATTAACGAATAAGATTTTCGGCTGTCATGATAATATGCCGTTGAACTACGCACTGTAAAACTAGTGTACTGGATAACATGTCGCAATGTCAACTTTGAGCGCGGGCTCACGGGGTGGAGTGTGCATAGCGTCTTTGACAGTGCGCAGCCATCCGGTTTAGAATCGTCAGGATATCCTGAAAGAAAACTAGCCGTTGAGAAGTTTTTATATTTTCTCTACTATTACGAGAAAATCCCAATCTTCCTTTCAGGTGAGAGGCGCCCGGCCAGGGGGGGCGTAGCAGGCGGCGCAGCGCCAGTCACGAAGATTGCGATACGTGTGCTTGACCGGAGGTAAGTTTGTATAAACCTGTCGATTCCAAGCTCGGTTTTTCCAAGATGGAAGAGGGGATACTCGAGTTTTGGCAGAAACACAAAATCTTTGAGAAATCAATCCAGCAGCGGGAGGGCTGCGAAGAATACGTATTCTACGATGGACCTCCCTTCGCTACCGGACTGCCCCACTTCGGACACTTCGTTCCCGGAACGATCAAAGATGTTGTCCCGCGCTACAAAGCCATGCGGGGTAAGAAAGTCGAGCGGCGTTTCGGCTGGGACTGCCACGGTTTGCCCGTGGAATACGAGATGGAGAAGGAGTTGGGTATCTCGGGGAAGCGACAGATCGAGGAGTATGGAATCGCCCGTTTCAACGAAGCCTGCCGGTCGATCGTGCTTCGCTACACCGCGGAGTGGCGCAGCGTCATCACCCGGCTCGGCAGATGGGTCGACTTCGACAATGACTACAAGACTATGGAACCGGATTATATGGAGTCGATCTGGTGGATCATGCAGGAGTTGTGGAAACGGCAGCTGCTGTACGAAGGATTCTACATCCTGCCCTACTGTCCTCGCTGTTCCACCGCCCTGTCCAACTTCGAGCTCAACCTTGGTGGGTATCAGGATGTTCAGGATCCCTCGATCACCGTCAAGTTCAAGCTGCTAAACGAAGAGAATACCTACTTCCTGGCCTGGACGACCACACCCTGGACACTGCCTTCCAACCTCGCCCTGGCCCTGGGTCCGGAGATCGAGTACGTGAAGGTAGTCGACGGGCTGGAGTTCTATATCCTGGCCAGGGAGAGGCTGGAGACGTACTACAAGAACCCCCAGGACTACAAAGTGGTGCAGGAGTACAGGGGCAAAGAACTGGCAGGATTGGAATACGAGCCCCTCTTCCCCTATTTTACCTCTCTCCGCGACAGGGGAGCTTTTCGCACCCATGTGGCGGATTACGTTTCCATCGAAGAGGGAACCGGGATTGTACACACCGCCCCGGGATTCGGCGAAGACGACTACACGTTACTTAAAAGTTCCGATGTTCCTACGGTGTGTCCCGTGGATGCCGAAGCCAGATTTACAGAAGAGGTGACGGATTACCAGGGGCTTTTCGTGAAGGAGGCGGACAAGAGGATCGTCAAAGATCTCAAGGCCCGGGGTGCCGTGGTTCATCACTCCAGCTATCTCCACGCTTATCCTCACTGCTGGCGCTGCGTCTCCCCCTTGATCTACCGAGCCATCTCTTCCTGGTTCGTTAATATCCAGAAGATCAAGGCGAGCATGCTCAGCGCCAACAGCCAGATCTTCTGGGTGCCCGGCCACATCCGGGATGGAAGGTTTGGCAAGTGGCTCGAGGGCGCCCGGGATTGGGCGATTTCCCGAAACCGATACTGGGGCAATCCCATTCCGATCTGGAAGTGCGACAGCTGCGGCGGGCAGGTGTGTATCGGAAGCCGGGCTGAGTTGGAACAGCGGTCCAATCGGAAGTTCTCGGATCTGCACAAGCACTTCGTCGACGAAATAACCTTTCCCTGCAGCGACGGCTGCGGCGGTACGATGCGTCGGATTCCGGAGGTGTTGGACTGCTGGTTTGAATCCGGGGCCATGCCCTACGCCCAGAATCACTATCCCTTTGAGAATCGGGAGCACTTCGAAGCCAACTTCCCTGCTGACTTCATCTCCGAGGGGTTGGACCAGACGAGGGGCTGGTTCTACACTCTGACTGTCCTGGCGGCGGCCCTGTTTGACAAACCCGCCTTTACCCACTGCATCGTCAACGGTCTGGTGCTGACCGAGGACGGAAAAAAAATGTCCAAGTCAGCCAGAAACTACACAGATCCGATGGAGGTGATGAACGAGTTTGGAGCCGATGCTCTGCGTTTGTTCCTGATGGATTCGGCCTGCGTCAAGGCAGAAGATCTACGCTACTCCGATACAGGGGTCAAAGATGTGCTGAAGAATGTGATCATTCCGCTGTGGAACTCCTACAGCTTCTTCGTGACTTATGCCAACATCGACAAGGTGCGGCCGGTACAGGCGCCGGAAAACCCGGAAAATCCAATAGACCGCTGGATCCTTTCGGAGACTCAAGGGTTGGTACAGCAGGTCAGCGAACAACTCGAGCTCTACGACCTGCAGAAAGGGATTGACCCTATCGTCGAGTTCATCGACCTGCTGAACAATTGGTACATTCGTCGATCCCGCCGCCGGTTCTGGAGACCCGAATCCAAGAACGACGTGGACAAACGCCAGGCCTACCAGACCCTGTACTCCGTCTTGATCACCCTGGTCCAGGTGGCAGCTCCTTTTATCCCCTTCATCACGGAGGAGATCTATGGGAATCTCAAAGCCAAAGGACTGCCGGAATCAGTCCACCTAACGGATTTCCCGGTCTATGATCCGGCGCGAAGGGATTTAGAGCTGGAACATAAGATGAAGCTAACCCGTCAAGCCGTATCCATGGGCCGGGCTCTGCGGACTCTGCACAACCTTAAGATTCGCCAGCCTCTGAAGGCGCTGCACCTGGTAACCAAAGATCAGCAGGAGAAACGGATCCTCATCGAGATGGAGGATCTGATCAAGGACGAGTTGAATGTCCGAACCGTCGTGTTCCGTGAAAACGAGGAGGAGCTGGTCGAGTATACGGCCAAGCCGAACTATAAGGTTCTGGGGAAACAGTTGGGAAAGGACATGAAAGCGGCGGCGTCCCGGATCGAGGGACTATCGATGCGGGAGATACAATCGCTACTCGAAGGTGCTACCCTGTCCATGGAGATTGGGGATACTGAAAGTCGAGTGTTCGATCTAACGGAAGAGGGTGTAATCATTGCGAGAACGGAGAAGGAGAATCTTAAGGTTCTCAATGAAGGCTCTCTTACGGTGGCCCTGGATCCGGAACTCAGCGATGAGCTCATACAGGAGGGAATGGCCCGGGACCTGGTGCGGGGGATTCAGAACCTGCGCAAAGAGATGGACCTGGAGGTCACAGACCGCATCGAGCTGTTTCTGTTCGGTTCCCAAGGGGTCAAGGAAGCCGTGGAGGCCAACGAAGAGAGTCTGAAATACGATACTCTGGCCGTCTCCTGGCAATGGAAGAAGCACGACGGCGCCGTGGCAATCGACAGTGGACAGGAGAAATGTCTCGTCTATTTGAAAAAGATCTCCGAACCGGCCTCCTCGTAACCCCGGCCGTAATGCGCCGCCTTCCAGGTCTATTCGTTCTTCTTACACTGATTCTGTCTTCCTGCGCGACTTTACCCCCTTCCCAGAGTGCATCCCAGTGGATCGGGGTGCTCCCCCCGGTGTCCCCGGAATCGGTGTATGCATCGATCAATCCCTCCTCCTCCCGCCTCTTGCTCGAGACTCTTGCCCGAACAGCCGGAGCAGAGACCGAACAGCTTGAGAGAATCACGACCAGCATCCACCGCGCCTTCGCTCAGATTTGTTTCTCCCCCGGAGGAGTGCCGAGTTTCTCCCTGATTGCACTGGGTGAGGTCAAACCCACATCGGTGGCGCTGCAGCTTAATCTCGATCCTGCCTGGCAGCGGGTATTATTATCGAAGTTCCCCGGTCGCGGTTTCACGGGTTCCCACTGGTCGTATCGCACCTATTGGAGGAATGCTGCTTCGGGTCTGCAGATTGCCTGCCCTCAGCGAGGCACCCTGTTTGTTGCCGGGGGCGCGCCAACCGCTGCGGCGGGTATGCTGCAGCGGCTCCAATCGCCCGGTGTCAATCCTCTTCCGGCGGAAGCCGCCCAGGTTCTCGAGGCCGCTGATATTTTCCTGTACTTTCCCGATCCCGCCGGCCTGGCCGCCTCGGCGGACCCGGGCCTGCTGCCGCAACAACTCCCCATCCGTCAGATCTGGATCAGTGCTGCAGCGCAGCAGGACAGCTACGACCTGGAGGCGGTGTTTCTTCTCTCCGAGGTGGAAAACCTTCGGGCCGTGGGGTTGGCTCTGCGGCTGATGCTCACCCTGTGGTTGCGCACGGCCGGAGTTGCGGATCCGGTAGGAAAACTCAAGTCTGCGGAGATACATCTGGAGCAGGGTTCTGCCCGCATCGACTCTCTCAGCCTGACCACCCCGGAGATCTTATCCTTTTTCCAAGTTCTCGTGCCCGAGGGTTTTCCCTTCGATGGACAGCCGCAATGAGAGCGCCTCTGATCGTTGTAGACTACGGGTCCGGGAATCTGCGCAGCGTTGAAACGGCTCTGCGCTTCCTGGGTGCGGAGTTTCGAATTTCCGGCAGTCCGGAGGAGGTGCTCTCTGCCCGCCGGCTGATCGTTCCCGGCGTGGGGGAGGCTCGGGCTGCCATGGACGAACTCTCCGCATCCGGATTGGGTCAAGCCATCGAAGCCTTCTGGCATGCGGGGTACCCCCTCCTGGGCATCTGTCTGGGCTGCCAGATCATCTTTGATCTTTCAGAGGAGCGGAGTACCGCCTGCCTCGGCTTACTGCCGGGGAGGGTCGAGCGGTTTTCATCCGAACAGGGAAGAAAGGTCCCCCACATGGGGTGGAATCAGGTGTACCAATCCCGACCTCATCCCCTGTTCACCGGCCTTGCCGACGGCGCTTTTTTCTATTTTGTCCACTCCTACTATCCCGCGCCCAAGGACGATCGGGTGGTGATCGGGGAATGCGAATACGGTCTACGATTTGCCGCCGCAGTGGCCCGGGACAACTTGGTCGCCTGTCAGTTCCATCCAGAGAAATCCGGCGGCAATGGTTTGAGTCTGCTGAAAAACTTCCTGTGCTGGGATCCTTGAGAGGGGAGCATGCTGGCGAAACGAATCATCGTCTGTCTCGACGTGCGGGACGGGCGGACCACCAAGGGAATCCGCTTCAAAGACAACCTCGAAGTCGGCGATCCGGTAGACATGGCGCGACAGTACTACGACCAGGGAGTCGACGAGCTGACCTTCTACGATATTACCGCCTCGGTGGAGCGCCGGAAGATCTTTATCGACGTTGTGGAGGCGGTCGCCCGGGTGATCTTCATTCCCTTTACCGTGGGCGGCGGCATCGGCTCGGTGGAAGATATGCGGGAAGTTTTACTGGCCGGTGCTGAAAAGGTCAGCGTAAACTCCCAGGCTGTCCGGACGCCCAGGATCATCGCCGAGGGGGCATCTCGTTTCGGTAGTCAGTGCGTGGTTCTGGGTATGGACGCCGCCCGGGACCCGAGCATGCCCAGCGGCTACCGGGTGTTCATCGACGGAGGTCGGGTGGCGACCGATCTCGACGCACTCACCTGGGCTCGCCAGGCGGAAAAGCTGGGCGCAGGGGAGATTGTGCTCAATTCCATCGACGCCGACGGCAGCCAGGGTGGCTACGAGCTGCCCTTGACCCGCTTGATCTCCGAAAGCATCAGTATCCCCGTGGTGGCTTCCGGTGGAGCGGGACAGCCTCACCACCTCTACGAAGTATTTGTAGAGGGAAAGGCGGATGCCGCCTTGATCGCCTCGATGGTACATTTCGGTACCTATTCAATCGGACATATCAAGAGTTATCTTCACCGGAGGAACATCCCCGTCCGGCTCGAATAGGTTCGCAGCGCCGGATGACAATTCGACTTGATCCCCGGTTGCTTTGGAATTATTTTTGAGGCTATGAAAGCTATTCAGATACAGAAAAACGGTGGTCCCGAGGTGATGGCCCTGACCGAGATGGCCGCACCGGAAGCCGCGGCGGGTCAGGCAATCGTAAAGCTGGAAGCTATCGGGGTCAACTTCATCGATGTCTATCAACGCAGCGGGCTGTATCCGGTCGAGCTGCCCTACGTCTTGGGTGTGGAAGGGGCCGGAACCGTTCATCAGCTCGGCCCTGGGGTCGAATCCCTTCGGATCGGCGATCGTGTTGCCTGGGTCGGGATTAACGGAGCCTACGCCGAGTACGCCGCGGTGCCGGCGGACAAGCTGGTCAAGCTTCCGGAGGCTGTCGGTTTCCAGGAGGCTGCGGCGGCGATGCTCCAAGGTATGACCGCCCACTACCTGGCCGTGGAGACATACCCGATCAAGAAGGGGGATGCAGTGCTGGTGCATGCCGCCGCCGGCGGCGTGGGGCAGCTGCTCGTTCAGCTCGCCAAGCGCAGGGGAGCCCGGGTTCTGGCCACGGTGTCTACGGAGCAGAAGGCGGAGCTGGCCCGTAAAGCAGGAGCCGACGAGGTGATCTTGTACAGCGAGAAGGATTTCGAATCCGAGGTCAAACGCCTGACCGGCGGTAAAGGGGTGAATGTGGTCTACGATTCGGTGGGCCAGGCTACATTCCTCAAGAGCCTGGAATGCCTCTCCCTGAGGGGATTCCTGGTCAGTTTCGGTCAGTCCAGTGGCAAGATCCCTGACTTCGATCCGGCGATTCTGGGAAGAAAAGGGTCGCTGTATCTGACCCGGCCGTCTCTTTTTCACTACATTGCGGACAGGGAAAGCTTGGAGAGAAGAGCTTCCGATGTGCTGAGTTGGGTCTCAAAGGGGGAGCTTCGTTTGCACATCGGCGACACCGTGGCCCTATGCGATGCGTCCGATGCTCATCGCCGGCTGGAAGCCCGAAAAACTACGGGCAAGGTGTTGCTCCTCCCCTAGATACTGAAGTTTTGCCGGACTCACTCGTTTTCAACTCAAAGCTTTCGGCTTGTCTAGAGGTGGGATTTGTAGTAAATTCTCGGCTGACAAAACCGGAAGCGCTCAGGAGTTGAAGATGCCGACTTACGAGTATGAATGCAGATCCTGCAAACACCGTTTTGAAGAATTTCAGAACATCAGTGACGACGCCATAGAAACCTGTCCGAAATGCGGGAAATCCGTACGCCGGCTGTTCGGCGGCGGCATGGGCATTATCTTCAAAGGAAGTGGTTTCTACACAACAGATTACAAGCGCTCCTCCGCCGTTTCCGGCGGAAACGGTTCTTCCAAGCCCAAGGAAAGTAAAAGCGACTCGACGACCAGCTCCACCGAAACGAAGAGCTCATCCAGCGACTGATTCTTCCGTGGTCTGAGCGACGGCCTGCACGATCGCACCTTCCACCCCGAGAGACCGGAAGGAGCTGACCATTCTGTTGATCTCCGGTCGAACAACGGGATGATCCGGGGCGAATAGAGTGCAGCAATCTTCGTAGGGCAGAATGGACGTCTCGAAGGTGTCGATGTCGTGGGCCAGCTGGATGATCTCCGCTTTATCCATTCCGATCAGCGGTCGAAACAGTGGCAGCCCGGTATAGCTGCCGGTGAAGTGCAGGCTC
>CAZVHJ010000016.1:31302-81604 GCA_964627715.1 uncultured Spirochaetaceae bacterium
GCTCTGCACGGTTTGGCTGGCCACCTGGCCGAGACTCTCTCCGGTAACCAGGCAATCATACCCGTGCAGATGAGCCAGACGATCGGCGATCGTCAGCATTGCAGCTCGCACCAGAAGGGTGGTCGCTTGCTTGCGGGCTGTTTTGTTGATTCGAAGCTGGGTCTCCGTAAAGGGGACGATCCACAGCCTCAATCCCGTAGCATAGCTTGAGAGAATCCCCGCCAGAAGCCGCACTTTTTCTTTGGCCTGCTCCGAGGTATAGGGGGGCGTGTGAAAGTACACGGCGTCCATGGCCAGTCCCCTCTTGGCCATCAGATATCCGGCCACGGGGGAGTCGATACCTCCGGAGAGGAGTAGTAATCCCCGACCGCTCGCACCAAGCGGCAATCCTCCGGGAGCCTTTGTTTCCGGACCGTATACGTATACCCGCTTGCGGACCTCGACCTGAATGATCCAATCCGGTCGGTTCAGATCCACCTTCAGCTCGGGATAACGGCTGCGCAGACTGTCGCCGAGGATACAGCAGATACCGTAGGAGCTGTGGGGAAAGCTCTTGTCCGATCGGCGGGCTTCGATCTTGAATCGTTTGCCCCGAGTTTGCAGCAATCCTTCGGCCAGCGCACAGGCCGCCCCTTGTATCTCCTCGATGTTCTGAGCCACAGCATAGCTTCTGGCAAAGCCGACGATCCCGAAGGTACGGGCCAGGGTGCTCTCTATTCTGCCGGCGGCATCGGGCGCCTGCTCCGGGGAGGGGGGATAGAGGTACAGTCTTCCCCATTCTCTGTGAAGCTTGATCGGCAGATCGAACAGCTTCAACCTGATATCGTCACGAATCCGGTTTTCAAAATCTTTGCGGTTTTTCCCCTTCAGGGAAAGTTCTCCATACTTGATCAGGTAGAGACGGTCCATGTTCAACTCGCGGAAATTTTCAGCAGCGTGGGAATCCGGCGCTTCAGCGCTGCTGCCAGCCCGCTGAGCTGTGGACCGGCGACGCCGGGTCCTGTGGACAGGCGAAGAGCGGAGAAGGCGATCTCCTGGGAGATCCCCATATTCTCCAGCACCCGAAAACGATCTTTTTTCTTGGAGGAGCAGGCAGATCCCGTAGAGACGAGGAACCCCTCCTCCTCGCAAACCCGAACGAGCAGTTCTCCCGGCAGAGGAGGAATGGAGAAATTGAGGATGTACGGGGAGAAAGCGGCTCCCCGCTTCTCCAGGCGTTCGCCGTTGGTAAGTATCACACCGGGTATATCTTCGAGCTCCTCGACAAAGGACCGCATCGCCGCTTCCGCCCGCTTGTGATTCTCCGTCACCCTCGGGCAGGCCTTTTCGGCGGCAAGGACAAACCCATAGATACCTGGAAGATTTTCCGTTCCCGGCCGGAGGCCCGACTCCTGCCCGCCGCCGGAGTAGAGAAACTCTTGGATCCTTCCGGCGCGGACATACAGGGCCCCCACTCCCCTCGGCCCTCCGATTTTATGGGCGCTCAGAGCGGCGCTGTCCACACCGAGCGGGTCCGGCTGAAATGGAATCTTTCCGAAGCCCTGGACCGCATCGGTGTGCAGCAGGATTTTTTTTCCGCTGCGGTTTTGAAAATCCCGCAGAGCCTCGGAAATCTCCGCCAATGGTTGAATCGCTCCGGTCTCGTTGTTTACCAGCATCACCGCCACCAGTACGGTCCTTTCGTTCAGAGCAGAGAGAATGCGGTTTGGATCGATTCTGCCCGAGGTATCCGCCGGGATCAACACGACCTCGAAGCCCAGGCGTTTGAGGGTCTGGGCGGGCTGATGAAGCGATGGGTGCTCGATGCCACTGATTACGATGCGCCGGTCTCTCTTCTTGTGCAGGAGGGAGAACAGAACCATGTTGTTCGATTCAGTTCCTCCGGAGGTAAAAACCACCTCCTTGGCCCGGCAAACAAGTACCTTGGCCATCCTTTGCCGGCAGTCGTCGAGTAGTTTCTCCGCTTCCCGGCCTGCGCTGTGGACGGCGGAGGGGTTGGCGAACAAGGCCCGAGATACCTGCAACATCTGTTCCTGAATTTCCGGATCCGGGGGAGCCGTAGCGGCCCAGTCGAGGTAGATTGCTCTCATGATTGATATCTTGGGCGAATATAGTGAAAATGAAAAGGGGAATCAACGGCGATAAGCTTGCAGATTAATTATAAACAAGTTATTCTATATAGAATTATGTCAAAAATAGACCAACTTGCAGCCATGATGAAAGCCTGTGGCCACCCGCTGCGTTTGAAGATTCTCTGCGCCATAGAGATGGGCGAGGAAACCTGTGTATCCGAGCTCTGGAGCTGTCTGGAACAATCCCAGCCGGTGGTTTCTCAGCATCTAGCCGTGTTGAAGCGCAGAGGAATCGTGACCTCCCAGGTGCAGGGAAACAAGCGGGTATACCGGATAAGCGATCCGTTCATCCGCAGTCTGGTCAAAACGATGGTCGATTCCGTTGATGAGCTCAAGGAGAAGATCAAGAGCATTCAACAGCCCCAAGAGTAAAACCGGAAGCGATTTTTTTTAAACTGTTCGTTCCTTCAGATCTGGGCGGGGTTTGAAACTTTTCCTCTATATGATTACATTGGACACTTGAGAGGAAAGCCCTTGATGTTTTTCTTTTTCCCGTTTGGGATTCTGATTCCTGCTCTGTTTCTCTTCCTGATCTTTCGATTCGGAATGCGTTTCTTCAATGACTTGTTCAATAATCAGAGCCGACTCAACACCCGGGACCGCTGGCAGATCTACGACGCCACCAGGTTCGGATCTATCGAGTCCAATCAATCTCACAGTGTTGAAGGGAGCATCTTTCGTGCCGCCTACAAGCGAAAGGGGCGGCTTACGGTTTCCGATATCGTTTTGGAGACCGACCTGAGCATCAGAGAGGCTGAAGAAGCCATCAATCGCATGGTGGACGGAATACACGTGAGGATGGAAGTGGAGGACAGCGGCATGGTAATCTACGAGTTCCCGGAAATCATAGCACGGTTCGAAAACGAATAGATGCACGAGTGGGCACTGGCCGAGGCCGTCGTTTCTACGGTCGAGCGGTTGTACGAAGAAAACGGTCGAAAGACGGTATTGGCCGTCAACGTACTCATCGGGGAACTCCAGCACATCGAAATGGAGGTGTTCTCGGCGGGTTTGAAGAACATCCTCGCCGGACGCCCGTTCAGTCCCGATGTTTTTCACTTCGAAATCGAGAAAGCAACTTTTCGCTGTAACGCCTGCAAAGAGGATTGGCTTTTGGAGCAGCATACCGATTTGGGGGAGGAGGAACGGGAGGCGATTCATTTCCTCCCCGAGGCTGCTCATGTGTACATGCGCTGTCCTTTCTGCGGCAGCCCCGACTTCGGACTGGAGAAGGGAAGGGGCGTCAGCATCAAATCTGTAGATCTAGAAGAACTTTTGCGATGATTGATCCTCGCCTCGACGTAATCGGCAAGCGTTTGGAGCCGGTGAAGCGGATCATTGCCGTTTCAAGCGCCAAGGGCGGTGTGGGCAAGAGCGTGTGTGCAGCCCTGAGCGCCCTGGCTTTTAGCGAAGGTGGGTACAGAACCGGATTGCTCGACCTGGACTTTCAAGGCGCTTCCGCTCATCTCCTGCTCGATGTGGAGTTGAGCTTTCCAGAGGAAGAATCCGGAATCAAGCCTCTGAGGGCCAGCAACTCTGTGGATTTTATGAGCTTTGCCGCCTTCAGCCGCGAGCATCCGGTGCCGCTGCGGGGCTCAGACGTCAGTCAGGCCATGCTTGAGCTGCTGGCGATCACGATCTGGAATCCGCTGGATTTTCTGCTGATCGATATGCCGCCGGGCATCGGAGACGAGATCCTCGATGCGTTACGCTATCTACGGAGTCTTGAGTTTCTGGTGGTAACCACACCCTCCCGCTTGGTGCTGCACGTGGTAGAGCGGCTGTTGGCCATGCTCAGCGAGCTGAAAGCCCCTGTTGTCGGCCTGGTAGAAAATATGGTGCGTCCCGGTTCCGACGCCTCCGCCCGGGCCTTGGCCGAGAGGTACGGAACCGCGCTTCTGGGTTCGGTACCCTTCGAGGAGAGAATCGACGATATCCTCGCGGAGGGAGCAAACGGGAAGCCTCTGTCCGGAGATCTCGGCCACAGTATCCGGTCAATAACAGCTAGGGTCGCCGCTGCTCAAGCCTGAACCGGTCAATGTCCTCTCATTATTTGGAATCTCACTGCAAAATAATCTGAAATTCTTTATTCAAAAGAATTGTTTAAAATAAAATTTTGATTTAGAATTGAAAAAATCGCAGGAGGAAACTATGGGCAGTTATGTTAATGATGTGATCGAGCAGGTGAGCAAACGATATCCCTGGGAAAAAGAGTTTTTACAGGCTGTCCGGGAGGTTCTCGGCTCCCTGGATATTGCGGTCGAGCGTGATCCGAAGTACCGCAAGGCTGCGATTCTGGAGCGGCTCATTGAGCCGGAACGGGTCATCATGTTTCGGGTTCCCTGGCAGGATGACCGGGGGGAATACCACGTCAACAGGGGTTATCGGGTGGAGTTCAACAGTGCCATCGGCCCCTACAAGGGGGGGATCCGCTTTCACCCTTCAGTCAACCTGAGTATCCTCAAGTTCCTTGGCTTCGAGCAGATTTTTAAGAACAGCCTGACCGGCCTGGCTATGGGCGGAGGCAAGGGGGGAAGCGACTTCGATCCCAAGGGTAAGAGCGATGAAGAGGTGATGCGCTTCTGTCAGAGTTTTATGAACGAGCTGTTCCGTCACATCGGCGCCAACACAGACGTGCCGGCGGGGGATATCGGCGTGGGCGGCAGGGAGATCGGCTACATGTTCGGCCAGTACAAGCGTCTCCGCAATCTCTTCGAAGGGGTATTCACGGGCAAAGGCCTGAATTGGGGAGGAAGCCTGATCCGTCCCGAGGCCACCGGGTATGGAAACGTCTATTTCGCCCATGAGATGTTGAAAACCAAAGACACGACGTTCGAGGGCAAGCGGGTGGCCGTTTCCGGTTCGGGAAACGTGGCTCAGTACACGGTCCAAAAACTCAATCAGCTGGGGGCCAAGGTGGTGACCCTGTCAGATTCCAACGGCACCATCGTGGATGAGGACGGCGTGGATGAGGAGAAGTGGAACTTCGTCATGGAGCTGAAGAACATCCGCCGGGGACGGATCAAGGAGTATGCGGAGAAGTTCAACAAGGCCAAGTACGTGGAGGGCAAACGTCCCTGGGGCCTGACAGAAGTGGAGATCGCCCTGCCCTCGGCCACCCAGAACGAGCTGGACCTGGAGGATGCCAAGGCCCTGGTGGAGAAGGGCTGCATCTGCGTCTCCGAAGGCGCCAACATGCCGACCACCCTGGAGGCTACCGAGTTCCTGATCTCCAAGAGGATCCTGTTCGGTCCGGGCAAGGCGGCCAACGCTGGCGGCGTGGCCTGCTCGGGACTGGAGATGGCCCAGAACAGCATGCACATGAGCTGGTCTCGGGAGGAGGTGGATTCCAAGCTGCACAACATCATGATCAACATCCATCAGGCCTGCCGGCTGGCGGCGGAGGAGTATGAAACCCCCGGCAACTACGTCAACGGTGCCAACATCGCCGGATTCAAGAAGGTCGCCGACTCCATGATCGATCAGGGGCTGGTGTAGCCGCCGTTTAGGAGAGAAAAAAAACCGTGGCCAAACGGCGCGGCTCACCTTGGTTCAGAAAGTATTCCTCAATTTTACAGTTCCGGCGGTCCACAAGATCGGAAATGGAGCTTAGCGGATTGCCATTATTCCACCTGACCCTTTGGCCACGGATTTTTCCATACAGCAGTAGCTCCAGACCGAGGGGATCGTGGATCTTGACACAGTAGTCCTGACCCTCACGGTCGATGGGCAGGGCATATTCCCCGGTAATCCCGCAGAAAGGACAGGAGTCTTCATATGGATGCAGCGGTTCCTCCGTGGCGACCTCGTAGTGCACGTTCGCGGAAAAGAGGAGAAAATCCTTCTCCTCGTCGCCAAACAGTACTCGGCTCCGCTCCATCCCAGCAGCTTTGAGGGAAGAGACATAGAAACGGGCATGCAGTTGATGCCAATGGGATCGCTCAGGATATCCCTTGTCTTCGAACCGCTGAACCGGTCCGATTCTGGCCTGGAAGTCGCTACCCTCCCCCGGCTTGCTGAGAAGGTGATATAGATTGTGATTTTGTATTCCTTGCACGAAATTATCCTTGAGCTCGAGCCGTTGTTCCAGGATCTCGATCAGGAACCGTAACGCGGATGCGTACTGTCCTCTTAAAGCCAGTTTCTGGTCGATAAAGAACCAAAGATTCGGATATCGGGGCATATCAACGGGGAATATCGAACGAGGCGGCAGTTCAGGTAAGGTCACGCCATCGCTCCTTTGTAACGTTCCTAGGATTTGATCGCCCCTCCGGTCAGACCGGTGACGAAGTATTTTTGAAATATGGCAAAACTCACCACCACGGGAACAATCGAGATGAAGGCGGCAGCGGAGATCAGGTGCCACTCCACCTCGCCCTGTTCACCAACGAATCGATAGAGGGCAATCGTGTACGGTCGGATTTTCTCACTTGTAGTCAGGATCAGGGCGGCGGTGAAATCGTTCCAGGCGTGTCGGAAGCCGAATACCGCCACCGCGGCCAGTCCGGGAGCGGCGAGGGGAGCGATGATCCTGCGCATGGCCTGCCGAGGCGCGCAGCCGTCGATCATGGCCGACTCCTCGAGTTCCACGGGAATCGTGTCGATATAACCTTTCATCAACCAGGCGGTGAAGGGGGCGGTTTTTAAGCCATGGAGCAGGATCAAGCCCAGATAGGTGTCGTAGAGCTTGTACAAGGAGAACAGTCGGAAAATCGGAATGATCGTTGCCAGTAACGGCAATAGGTTGATGAAGAGCATGGACAATAGCAGAATATCCCGCCCCGGAAACCTGTAGCGGGAAAATCCGAATCCTGACAGAAAGCTGATGACTACGGCAATAAGGGAGGTCCCCAGTGAAATGATCAGACTGTTGAGAAAGGGCCGAAATCCGAAGACTCGGGAGCTGCTGAAGATCTCCACGATGTTGGCGAAGGTGAAGCTTTTGGGAATCAATGTGGGAGGAAACGCCCGGGCTTCCGCTTCAGACTTGAAAGTTGTCGTGAAGATCCAGTACAGGGGTAGAATGGTAATCACTGTATAGATAATAAGAACGAAGTAGACGATCAACTTAGCCGCAAACCTGGTTCGCGCCCTACCCATGTTGTTCCCTTCCCGGGCGGAAAAAGCGCATGTAGACTACGGCCAGTACCAGACTGATGATCAGCAGCATCATCGAGATGGCGGAGCCCATACCGATCTCTCCGAATTTGAAGGCCCGCAGATACATGTTGATCGAAAATGTCTCTGTGCGGTGCAGCGGTCCACCCGCAGTCATGGCAAAAATCGTGTCGAACACGTGAAAGGTCAGTCCGGTGTCGAGGATGAGGTTGAGCAGGATGAACTCCCTGATCAGAGGAATGGTGATACGGGTGAGGATCTGCACCGGGTCGGCACCATCGACCAAAGCGGCATCGTAGAGCTCGGTGTTGATGCTCTGCAGCCCCGCGGTCTGCAGGATCAGGCTGTAAGGGACACCGCGCCAGACGTTGGCGATGATGATCGAAGGAAGGGCCAACTTCAAATCCGCGGTCCAGGATTGACTTGGAAGGTTGACCAGACTGAGCAGGTAGTTGAGGATACCCGCCCGTGGCTCGAAGAGGAAGCTCCACGTGTAGCCCACCATGATCCCGGCGGTTATCCAGGGGATCATGTACACATTGCGGAACACGTTCCTGCCCCTCAGCCAGGGGATGTTCAGCAGCACCGCTAAACCGAGACCGATCAACACGTGCAGCACGACCGAACCGCCGACGAAGGCGAAGGTTATCCCGGTGACACTGAGGAAGGTAGGATCTTCAGTGGTGAAAACGTGCTGGTAGTTGCGCAATCCGACGAAAACCGCTTCCCGCAGATTAGCCAGTTGAATATCGTGAAAGCTCATCCACACTACCTGAATCACGGGATAGATAGAAAACAGCAACACCCCGATGAGCAGAGGAGAAATGTACAGGTATCCGTATGCCGGCTTTCGGGTCATGGTCTACATTTTAAAGGGCTCCGGAGCGTCAGCTCCGGAGCCGAAAACACCTACCACTTTCGCTGCGCCAGGATATCGTCGACTTTCTGGGCTGCGCGATCCAAAGCATCCTTTGGTCTCGCCTCAAGAGTAAGAGCCTTCTGAATGCCGGTAACGATCTCCGCGGACAATTTCGTATATTCGGGAATCGGCGGCCGGAAATGCGTCGTGGGCAGCACTTCGGCGGCCACACTGTAGTAAGGAATGGCCTCGGCGAAATCCTTTTCCATCGGAAGCATAGATTTCCGTGTCGGTATCTTGGCGTCAAGGATGCAGAACTGGGCCATATTCTGGGGATCAACAACGAGCTTCAAGTACTCGTAGGCAATGTCCGGATGTTTCGAGTCCCGGGTAATCCCAGCGATCCATCCTCCGGAGCCAGTGGCCGGCTTCCCTCCGCTCGGAACCGGTAGGGGCGCGACCCCGATCTTGTCTTTGTACTGCGCGGCGGACAAATCCATGTCGCGGTGTTCTTTCCAGAACTCACCAACTTTGATCATCATGGCGTATTTGTCCGCCATGAAACCGTTGCTTACGTCCTTCTCGCTTATACCAAGCAGGTCTTTGGGGCTCACTTGATCGGTGTTCATCAAATCCACCAGCAGCTGCAGAGCCGCCACACCGGCGGGTCCATTGAAGGCAGCCTTCGTCAGGTCATCGGAGAGGATCTGCCCACCGCTGCCCATCCACAGGAAGGGATACCAGCGGTCCGCCGTGTGATCGGTGGAGAAGGCAGGGAAGGCGTATCCCCATACCCCTTCGCTGGGACGGTTCAGTTTCTTCGCGTAGTCGCGAAGGTCGGTCCAGGTCTTCGGGGGTTTACCGGGATCCAGCCCTGCCTGGCGTAAGAAATCCTTGCGGTAGGTGAGCATCCGTACATCGGTGTACAGCCAGAGCCCGCGATCTTTCCCCTGCCACTGGGCCGAGGCGCGGAATGTCTCGATGTAGTCATTCCTGAGCGCGGCATCCTTGGTCAGGCGGTCGGTGAGGTCGATAACGATGTTGTTGCTGGCAAACTCTCCGAGCCAGATACAATCGACCTGAGCTATATCCGGACCCTTGCCTGCGCCGACCGTGATCAAGGTCTTTTCCCGTTGGTCGTCGTAGGGCAGGGATTCAAGCTCGACCTGAACATTCGGATATTTTTCCTGCAATGCTTTAGCCGCGCTGTACCACGGCTGGTCGTACTTCAGGGTGTAGTCCCGGACCATGCCGGTCAGCGTGATGGGTCCCGTAGTCGCCTCCTGGCCTCCTTCCGTAAACGCCCCGGCCGCAATGATCAGACCAAGAACCAGGGAGATGAAAAGAACCTTTCTCATTTCAGTCCTCCTTAAGGGTTATTTTTTCCGGAATCGCGACGCGATTCCACGGCAGTGTCGCCGTTGTAGGCAAACTGTAAAAACCGATTTATGGAATCGGGATCGATTCGTTCTATGCAATAGTCGGGGGGATGAGCCGTACCACGCTCCCAACCCCAGCCAGTTTTTTTCAAGGCGGTCACCAGCACAAATAGAATACCCAATTCCCTGCAGGCACCGTCGGCGATCGTATTGTCCCCGAACATGGCCAGTTCCGCGGCTTCGATCCCCAGGCGCCTCAATGCTTCCCGGAAAAACTGAGGGTGGGGTTTTTCATAGCCCACTTCCTGAGACACGACCACCTCGTTGAACAAATCCCGGCTGTCTGTGTGTTCAAAAAACGCTTGTACACGCTGGTTGCTCTCGTTTGTAAGCAGGGCCGTCTTCAGACCTCGATCACGCAGGACGGTCAGAGCCTCTCTCACGCCAGGTTCCAGCCGCATCTTTGAAACCAGGATGCTTCGGTACTCGAGCAAGCCCTGTTCCGGAGTCATGCTCGTTAGGTCGAGCTCACGAAAGGTCTGCTCGAAAAAACACAGCTCCCCGAAGGTATGACTGATAAAAGGGGTATTCGTATGAAGATTTATGCGCATATAGATGTCGGTGAAGGAGCGATCGGGCGGGAGGTGACCGTTCTGCTGAAGCCACTGTTCGGTCGCGTTGGCGGCCTCATCGAGTAATAGAGCATCGTTGACCAGCGTGTTTCCGAGATCGAAAGCACAAGCTTTCAGCATAGAATCACCTCTACGCCTCGGCTGCGAAATCTCTCGACCAAATCCGGATCAACGCCCGAATCGGTAAGAATCGCTCTAAAATCTTCAGGGACGGCGAATGGGGCAAGAGAAGTTTGGCCTATCTTGTGGTGAGTAACAACGAGAAAAGACTCTTCAGCTACGGCCATCATACTGCGTTTTATTTGCACTTCAAAAGCATTCGTGTTGGTGACACCGTCCAGCGAAACCCCGCCTGCGGAGATGAATGTTTTACTTACATGAAACTGGCTTATGAACTGTTCTGCGTGAAATCCGGCCAAGCAGCCGGTGATCTCATTGAGGATCCCTCCGGTCATCACAACGGTGATTCCTTGTGCCCCTGAAAGCTCCAACGCGATGTTGAAGGCGTTGGTAATCACGGTTAGACTCTTTTTACCCTTAATCGCCTTGGCTATCTGCCCGGTCGTGGTGCCGGCATCCAGGATGATGGCTTCACCCTCCGTGATCATGTCCGCCGCTTTCAACCCAATGGCACGCTTCTCCTGGATGTTTCTGATTTCTCGCTGATCGATCGGCAGACCCATAGGCACCTGGCTGTTCAACACAGCGCCGCCGTGGGTGATGTTCAAAAAACCTTTGTCGGCCAAGGCCTGCAGATCTCGTCGGATAGTATTCTGCGAAACCCCGAAAAGCTCACTGAGTTCAGCAATTTTTACAGCCTCCTGTTGACCGAGGAGGCTTATGATCTTTAGCTGACGCTCCAGCTGAAGCATGCCCTATTTTATCATAATATTAAATAGTATCAAGTAATATTATGGAGTATTTTATAGTTTTTTGTAGCTTTAGTTGACAATTTTATCCAATGCCGGGATAATTGAAGCATCGATTCCCATGTCCTCGTCCAGGATGATTATCGATCGCAGGACCACCTGAAGAGTATGTTTGCGGCGATCGGTGATGTAGAGAATGATCCGGAAATACTCGTTCCAATTGTCCACGAAGTAGAACAAGAATATAGTAGCCATCACGGGCAATGAGAGGAACGCCGGCCAAGCCACCGATCACCACATCCCTATTGGCGTACCTATTGTTTTTGGTTATCCTAGCTAGTAATGGAAGTTCAGTTCAGGGAACGGCTTTCGGAGCTGGTCAAGCAGTACAAGACCGACAATGACATCTACCACGACCTCATGCAGTTCCGGGTCCGGGAGATCCTGCTGGTCGCGACGATCTACGACGCCTTCATCCTCGAGGAGGAGGACAAGCTTACCGAGAAGATCTTCGGTGAGTATCATCAGCTTAATCTGTCCACCGCTCCCCGCATCACCAGCGTCTCCTTTGGCGAAGAAGCGATCAAAATCCTCAAAGCTCGCTCCTTCGACATGGTGATCCTTACCATGCGCATCGACGAGATCAGTCCCTTCGAGTTGAGCAAGCGCATCCGCGAGGTCGATCCCGATATTCCCATCCTGCTGCTGCTGAACGACAACACAGAGATTTCCCTGATCGCCGAGAAAAAAGAACGCCTGGCTTCGCTGGACAAGGTCTTCGTCTGGAACGGGGATTCGAAGATCTTCCTGGCCATGATCAAGTACATCGAGGACAAGCTCAATGCGGTGAAAGACACCAAGATCGGTCTGGTGCGGGTGATCCTGCTGGTGGAAGATTCGATTCGCTACTACTCCCGCTATCTGCCTCTGCTGTATACCGAAATCATGAAGCAGACCCAGCGAATCATCAGCGACGAGCACCTGGTCGATATGAAGAAGCTGCTTCGCATGAGAGCCCGTCCCAAGGTGCTGATGGCGGAAAGTTACGAGGAAGCCCAGGGAATCATCGAAAAGTACAAGGATTATCTCCTGTGTCTGATCACGGACATGAAGTTTCCCATCGAGGGCAGGCGGGACGACCAGGCCGGGATGAAGCTCATCAACTATGTCTGCGAACGGGTTCCGGATTTGGCCATTCTGCTTCAGTCCTCGGATCCGAACAACGCGGGCAAGGCGAAGCGGCTGAATGCCAGCTATATCGACAAGAACTCGGAGAATCTGTCCAAGGAGCTGACGGATTTCGTCTTTCGCTACCTGGGCTTCGGGGATTTCGTGTTCCGGGACCGCAAGGGGCAGCCCATCGGACGAGCTCGCAGTATGGAGGAATTCAAGGACCTGCTGTTCACAGTACCTGACGAATCCCTTGTGTATCACGCCAACCGCAACCACTTCTCCGGCTGGCTCATGGCCCGCGGTGAGATCCAGATCGCCAAGGAGCTGCAGCCTGTCAAAGTCAGTGATTTTCCCTCCACCGCCGAGTTGAGGCAGCATCTTATTGAAGTACACGACCAGGTACAGCAGAACAAGACCCGCGGCCAAGTGGTGCCCTTCGACGAGTCCCTCCTGGACGAGGTTCACCACGTCCTTCGTCTGGGTGAAGGGTCGCTGGGGGGAAAAGGAAGGGGCATGGCCTTCCTGCATCTGATGATCGAAAACTGCAACCTCAATACGATTATCTCCGATGTCAATATCCGCATTCCCCAGACTGCGGTGATCGGTACCGAGGAGTATGATTTCTTCATCGAACAAAACGTCCTGTCGGAGCTTTTCACCCGGACCGTAGCTTACAAAGAGGTGAAGGAACGCTTCTTGGCAGCGGATCTTTCTCCAGGCTTGCGGAACAAGCTCAGGCGCTACTTGAAGTATACGACAGGACCGCTGTCTGTGCGTTCTTCCGGGATGTTTGAAGATTCCCTGTCCCAACCCTTCGCGGGGATCTACGATACCTTCCTGCTGCCCAACAACCATCCGGATTTCAATGAGCGGTTGCGGCATCTGGAGGAGGCGGTCAAGCTGGTCTATGCCTCGATCCTCTCCGAATCCGCCCGGGCTTATTTCGACGCGATCAGCTACAAAACAGATGAGGAGAAGATGGCCGTGCTTATCCAGGAGGTTGTTGGAAGTCGCCACGGCCGGTACTTCTATCCCCACTTTTCCGGTGTCGCTCAGTCCTACAACTATTATCCCGTGGCCTATCTCAAACCTGAGGACGGGATCTCAGTGATCGGCATCGGTCTCGGAAAATACGTAATCGACGGTGAAAAGGCCTTCCGTTTCTGTCCCCACTACCCGAAGATCGATTTCGTCTCTCCGGAAGACCAGCTGGAGTTCAGCCAGCAGGAGTTCTACGGAATCGACATGATGGAAAACCACGTGAACCTGATCGAGGGGGACGACGCCACCCTGTCCCGCCTGTCCATCGGGGAGGCTCAGGAACACGGAGCGCTTCAGTACTGCATTTCCACCTGGGATTATCAGAATAACCGCCTGCAAGTGGGGGACGGGCTGCAGGGTCCCCGAATCGTGAATTTCGCCTATATACTGAAATACGACTACTTCCCCCTGGCCACTGTGTTGGAAGCGGTGCTCGACATCGTCAAGGGGGCCATGGGAACCCCCGTGGAAATCGAGTTTGCCGTGGATCTAGCCAAAGCGGGTAATGGCAAGCCTAATTTTTACATTCTCCAGATAAAACCGCTCCTTGGAGATTTGGAGGAGTACAATCTGGACCTGTCGGAGGTCGGCAGAGAAGAGCTGGTTCTGTACTCTGACAGGGCAATGGGAAACGGGCGGATCGATGATCTCAAGGACATCATCTTTGTCGACCCCGAACGCTTCGACAAGGCCCGCACTGTAGAGATGACGCGAGAGATCGAAGAGCTGAATAATCTGATGAAGCAGGAGGACCGCGGCTACATACTCATCGGTCCCGGCCGGTGGGGAAGCCGTGATCCCTGGCTGGGTATCCCGGTAAACTGGAACCACATCTCCACTGTGAAAGTCATCGTGGAAGCGGAGCTGCCCGATTTCAAGGTCGATCCTTCCCTCGGGTCTCACTTCTTTCACAACGTAACTTCGATGAACATCGGCTATTTCGACATTCCCTACAACTCCGCCGCCAATTTCATCGACTGGGAGTGGCTGCGCTCTCACGAGGCGGACCATAGAAGTGAGCATCTGGTTCACCTCCGATTCGAGGACTCCTTGGTTGTAAAGATGGATGGTCGGAAACGAATTTCCGTAGTTTTCAAACCAACGGACAAACAGCTATGATCGCCTCCAGCGGCGTGAGCAAAAGGTCTCGTGAAACTTGTCAATAGAATTTTTTTCAGCGTCTTCGGTCTGATCATATTTTCCACTCTGGCCAGTACGATCCTCGGCGCTGTGTTGATTTCCGATGCGGTACGTTCGGAGGCGATCAGCAGGGTCGAGCTGGGATTGAAAGAAGCTCGTTCCGAGCTCAATGACAGAATAAGTTCGCTGGGTTTTTCCGCTCAGATCCACTCCAATGGTTTGGAGGATCTGCTTGTCAGAAATTTCGAACCGGATATCGCCGTTCTGTACCCGGGAGATCTCCCGGAGTCCCTGTCTCGCTTCGGGCTCACCGCGGGGCAGCCACAGAGTGGGACGATTCTCTTCTCTCCACAGGACCTTGCCGCCCTCGGGTGCCAATCCACAGGTTCACAAGCCGAGGCTGCCTGCGCCGGCGGACAGCTCCTCTGCCTGTTTGCACTCTGCTCCGGGAATCTCGGTACCGCCTTCGTGGCTACCGTGCTGAACGGGAATATCCCCCTGGTCCGGGGGATCCAGTTAAATCTATTCGGTGAAGATCTGTACGGGGCCAAACCCTTCGGCACGGTTACCGTGTTCTGCCGTGATGTCCGGATCGCCACCACGGTCTTGGGACCGGGAGGCAAAATCGCCATCGGCACCCGGGTCTCCGAAGAGGTACGGCGGAAAGTACTGGAACAGGGTGAGGTTTGGCTTAGGAGAGCATTTGTTGTTGACGAGTGGTACCTGTCGGCCTATGAGCCGATTCGGGACCCCCGGGGTGAGAACATAGGCATACTCTACGTTGGTGTGCTCGAGCGAAAGTACACGGATATCCGCAACCGGGCCATCACTTTTCTTTCGGCTCTGATCGTCCCCACCCTCGGTTTTGTGCTTCTGGCGGTATTTCTCACCGCACGAGGCATCGTGCGGCCCTTGGCTCGTCTAGCCGAAGCTTCTTCTCAGATTCGTCTCGGCCGCTTTGATACCGGCGCAGCACCTTCCAAAGGAACGCAGGAGATTCGGATTCTCTCCGATGCGTTTCAACGTATGAAGGAGGCCATTCAGGAGAGAGAAGAACGCTTGAAACTTCAGAATGTCGAACTGGAGGCGGCCAACAAGGATTATCAGGAGCTTCTCAGCTTCGTCACCCACGAACTGAACAACTCAATCGGAGCACTGCTGCTGAACGTGTCTCTTCTTGCCGAAGACACCGAACAGAGTCTCAGCGGAGAGGATAGAGAGATCCTGGATCAGATCGTGCGGGACGTGGAAAGGTTTCGGGATATGGTGAAAAACTACCTCAACTTGTCCCGCCTGGAGAAGGGGACGCTGCGCTTCAATCCCCAATCCGTGGATGTACGTCGCAGCGTAATCGAGCCTGCTCTGGAGCGACTCCACCGCTGGATCTCCCACCGCAACTTCGATATTCGCTGGGATTGGCCGGAGCAGGTCAGCGTATACGCCGATTCGGCGCTCCTCGACATCTGTATCAGCAATTTCATCGTCAATGCTCTCAAGTACGGCAAAGAGTGGATCGAGTTTTCGGCTCGGAAAGACGGGGAAATGTGGATCGTGGCCGTTGCAAACGGAGGAACTCCGATTCCCCGGGAAAAGATCCCTCTGCTTTTTAAAAAGTTCTCCAGATTGGTAGGATCGAGTGACGGAGCGGGTCTGGGATTGTACCTGGTGCAGAAGATCGTGGAGCGGCACGGCGGCAAGGTTTGGTGCGAGTCCGAAGGTGATTCGGGAACCCGTTCGGAAACCCGCTTTGCTATGAAGCTTCCCGCTAACCCGGACGGCAGGCGTTCCACATGATCGCCGCAGTCACAAGAAATAGAAAACGTTCCAGTTTAATCAACTTCGGATTTACTACGGCGTTGGACAAGTAGCCGCTGATGTTTCTGTCGTCTATCGTGATCTCGACGGTTTCCAGCAGCTCCACCGCCAGCGCCGAAAACAAGGATTTGTTCCGCTGGGGTAATCGGGACAGAAGCTCCTGTAGCAGATCTCTTGGAATCCGAGGAGCTTCCGCTTCCGCCACAAAATCACCTAGCAAAGCAATTCCCGTACCGGCACTTTCGAGGAATCCGACGTACAAGGGATAAAACCATTCGCCAAACCCAAGAATGCCGGCTAGTGAGAGGATGATCTCGTCCCGCACATACGGTTGCATCTTGATACCGAGTTTGCTGAGCAGCACCGGGATCGATTCCACATCTCTGAGTAGTTCCAAGGCGGAGGCTCCGTGCATGATGACCCTCGGATTCGTGGTCGCACTCAGGTTTTTTCGAATCGCCGGTATGCTAGGCCGGTCACCCAGCCTGGCCAGCGCGACCATGGATTTTCCCTGGAGGAAAAAGTCGTTGGATTCCAAGCTCTTTCGCAACACCGGCACTCCCTGAACGATCTTCCGGCTACCCAGGATGTCGGCGGCCAGATAGGCGGTGGTGTAGGAGTGGTTTTTAACTTCGGAGATCAGCGCTTGCACCGCCTCCTGATCGAGGGGCAGGTCGGCGAGGGCCTGAAGTGCTTCGGCACGGATGGTGAAACGGGGAGAGCGCAGCCGGGAAAGAACATCCACCAGGGACAATCCAGAATGAGCTTCCCCCATAGCCTTCAGGGTTCGCTTCTCTTCGGCCACACTCTGGACCCGTTTCAGACGATGGGTCAGGCTGATCGCCCGCAGATCTCTCGGAGAGAAGATCGCCGCCACCGCATCACGGAGCGGGTAGGCGCCGAGGTTTTCCATGGTATTGAGAAAGAGCAATGCGATGAGGGAGAGCAGAGCCACAACGCCAAAGTAGATTTGAAAAACCCGCGTCTGCAGATCTCCGGATGCAAGGGAAGAACCGGACAGCCATCCTTCGACGCTCTGCAGGACAATGCCTCCGAGGACGGAACCGAGGGCTCCGGCGACCCCTAGAGTCGTGAAGAAAACCACCCCCAAATCGAGACGATCCTCCGGTTTGATTGCGGCCAGGAAGTAGGTCTGTCCCGCATTCAGGATGCCGAACTGCCCCAAATTGAAAAACAGCAGCACCAAACTGGCGAAGACCCAGACGCCCCAGGTGGTTGTAAAGGGCGGAGAAACGACCATGGGGATGAGTACGAGGGTCAAAATGGCGAAGAAGAGAAAATAGAGCGGCTTGGCACCGATCTTATCAATCAAGAAGCCGCTGGCCAGGGCCATCAGAACAGCCCCCGCACTGCCAAAAACAAGGAAGAACAGGATCACGTTATCCGGCTGGAGATAGCTGCGTTTGAAGTACACGACCAGAAACGGCGCTGCCATATAGATCAGCAGAGTAGTAAAGAAGTACAGGAGGATGAAGGTGCGAAATGTGCGCTGAGAGATGGCTTCTCTCAATCTTTTGAGAAGATTCCCCTGATGCGGCTGTTCCGACTGAACAGGCTCTGGAAAACGAAAAATCGTCGAAGCGGCGATCAATCCGGTGGCGACTCCTGAAAGGATAAACAGGGAGTAAATGTACAGTGGTGCGTTTTTGCCCAGGAACAGCGCCATGGCCACGGCCAGGGCCAGGGTGACGGAATGTTGAATCGCCTGCACGCGGGCCAGGAAGGCTCCCCGATCCTTCTCCGCGGCGATCTCGCCTAGTATCGGGTTGTAGGCTGCAATAGCCACACCCCTGGCGGTGTTGAAGCCTAGTACACTGAAGATGATGAGTGTGTAGGCCAGCTCGGTGTATCCCCTGGCGGCGAAAAAAGGAGAAGCTAGGATGGGTAGCATCAGTAGATAGCGGAGCATCCAGAACCTGCCCATCAAGCGAATCATTCCCCATTTGGGCGCAATCCGCCGGCCGACAAAGAGAAAAACATAGGCCAGGTACATGAACGAGGAGAGAAGGCCGACCAGGAAATTCCCGGCCCCCAGTCGTAGAGCATACAGCGTGATGATGTTGCCGCTGAGAAGGGTAAAGGATATAACGTTGAGAACGGCAAATAGTACGAATAATCCCCGGGCTCGGCCGAGCTCTCCGGGGCTCAGGTTGTGTCTTCTCATATACTTTGAGAATCCTAATACGCCTATCCCATCCACTGCAAGCCGTCTTGGGCGTTACCTTGGCAGGACGACTGGAAACTGGTATACCTGAAAAGGGAGGTGATTATGGAACGAGGGGAGATCCAGTCCAGAGTCAGAAAGGTTATCGCTTCGGTGTTGAAGATGGCGGAGCAGGAGGTAGCGGCTGATGCCAACTTTATCTTCGACCTGGGGGCCGACTCCATGCAGAGCCTCGAGTTGGTGGCCGCCTTCGAGGAGGAGTTTGAAATCGAAATGGATGAAGCCTCGGCTCTCGAGGTCCAGACAGTAGACGGTGCCGTAGAGCTCATTGCCGGTATCCTAGCCACGCAGAGGTGATCTCTTGGGGCGGCGCAAAAGTCGGGAGCAGGTTCACGGAATCTTCTATCCCCGATCCGTAGCCGTGGTAGGCACCAATCGCGGCCGGGGTACGGTTCCATTCGATATTTTCTACAATATTCTCAAAGACGGCTTCCAGGGAACCGTGTATCCGGTCAGCCCCAGAGAAAAATCCGTTGCCGGGGTGAAGGCGTACAAATATGTGATCGATATCGATGACGACCTCGACATGGCCGTTCTGGTGTTCCCCAGCACGGTCGCCCACCTCGCCATGGAGCAGATCGGCAAGAAGGGGATCAAATCGGCCATTATCATTTCCGCAGGCTTTCGGGAGATCGGGGAGGCAGGAATAAAACGGGAGCAGGAGGTCAAAGCGATCGCCGATAAATATGGAGTTTCCTTCATCGGTCCTAACTGCCTCGGTGTGATCAACACGGATCCGGAATGCAGCTTCAACGCTTCCTTCGCCCGCCAGATGCCTGCTCAAGGAAACATCGCCTTCCTGTCCCAAAGCGGAGCCCTCTGCACCGCCGTATTGGACTATGCTCTGGCCAAGAATATCGGCTTCTCGAAGTTCGTGAGTTTTGGAAACAAGGCGGATATCTCCGAGATCGATCTTCTCTACTACCTCAAGGACGATCCTAAAACCAAGGTGATCCTTCTTTATCTCGAAGAGGTCACGGAGGGCAAGGCCCTGATGGAGGTAGTTCGGGAGATAATCGTCGAACAGGGTAAACCCGTACTGATCCTCAAGTCAGGACGTACCACGGAGGGAGCCACAGCAGCGGCCTCTCATACCGGTTCATTGGCGGGAAGCGATGAGGTTTGCGATGCCGCCTTTCACCAGGCCGGGATTATCCGTTGTGAGACCATAGAAGACATGTTCAACTATGCTATATCTATGGCCTACCAGCCGATCCCCGCGGGCAAACGGGTCGCTATCGTTACCAACGCGGGTGGACCCGGAGTTCTGGCCACGGATCGGGCGGTGCAGGAAGGATTGACCCTGGCCCGTTTTTCTGAGAAGACAGCAGACGTCCTAAGAAAGAGTCTTCCCCATACGGCAAACCTGAGCAATCCTGTGGACCTGATCGGAGATGCGAAAAAGGACCGTTACAGCGCCGCCGTGTCCTCGATCCTTGCCGACGATGGGGTAGACGGCGCTCTAGTGATTCTGACTCCTCAGTCCATGACCGATATTCGCCCGATCGCCGAAGAGCTCTGTTCCATAGGCAGACGGTTTCCGAAGCCTCTGTACACTTCCTTCATGGGAGAGGCGGAGGTCTCGGAGGGGGTGGAAATCCTTCAGCGTCATCACATTCCACATTACCCCCTGCCCGAGAATATGTGCCGGGCTTTCTCTCGAGCCTGTCTTTTCGCCAAGCTCAGAGACAGGGATCCGGGGCAGCCCACTCTCTTCGACGATGTGGATACGGACAGGGCGGATCAAATCGTTGCCGCCGTACGGGAGGAGGGGGGAAAACAACTGTCCCTGGACCAGTCCTTCCGTCTTCTCGATGCCTATCGGATTCCCTTTCTTCCCTACGGTCTGGCCGGTTCCGAGGCTGAGGCGGCCGCGTTGGCCGGAGAGATCGGTTTTCCCGTTGTATTGAAAATCGTCTCCGAGGATGTGACCCACAAGAGTGAGGCAGGCGGCGTTCTTCTAGGGCTTGATTCGGCGGATAAGGTGCGGAGAGGATACCAGAGTATCCTCGAGAGTGTCAATTCATCCATTGCCGGCGCCCGGATTGAGGCGGTGCTGGTACAGAAGATGGCCGGCGATGGGGAGGAAGTGATCATCGGTATCAAACAGGATCCTTCCTTCGGTCCCGTTGTCCTGGTGGGAATCGGCGGGATTTACGTGGAGATCCTTAGAGATTTTGCCGTTCGGGTAGTCCCGATCAGCCGCGGAGAAGCCCGGGCCATGGTACAATCGCTGAAGCTCTTTCCCTTGCTTTCCGGTGCACGCGGCCGGGAACCGGGGGATGTTGAAAGTCTGCTGACTTGCATCGAGCGGGTCGGTCAGCTGGCCCGGCAGCGGCCGGAGATAGCCGAACTGGATATTAATCCGTTGTTTGTCCGGACACAAAGAGGGGGCGTTGTGGCTGCAGATGCCCGTGTCGTTGTTAAAAAAACCTTGAAAGGAGGATGCGATGAGAATCATAATTCATGAAAACTATGCCGTCCTTAGCAAGTGGGCGGCCTATTATATCGCGGGTAAGATCAACAGATTCAAACCGACCAAGGACAGGCTTTATGTTCTGGGTCTGCCTACGGGATCCTCCCCTGTTGGGACCTACGAGCATCTGGCGGATCTCAACCGTCACGGGGCCGTTAGTTTTGCCAATGTGATTACCTTTAACATGGATGAGTACGTGGGTTTGCCGGAAGATCATCCGCAGAGTTACCACTATTTCATGCATCATCACCTCTTCAACCATATAGACATCGCCCCGGAAAATGTAAACATCCTGAATGGGAATGCTGCGGATCTGGAAGCGGAGTGCGAGGGCTACGAAAAAAAGATCGAGTCGGCAGGCGGTGTCCATCTGTTCCTCGGCGGGATAGGTCCCGACGGCCACATAGCATTCAACGAACCTTACTCCTCTCTCTCATCCCGCACCAGGATTAAGACCCTGACCTACGATACCCGACTGTCCAACTCTCGCTTTTTCGACGGCGATGTAAATCGAGTACCCAAAACAGCCCTAACCGTGGGAGTCGGCACAGTAATGGATGCCCGAGAGATCCTGATTATCGTGAGCGGCCATTCCAAAGCCCACGCTCTTCAGAAAGTCGTGGAAGAGGGGGTGAATCATGCCTGGACCGTATCGATGCTGCAGCTGCACAGAAAAGCGATGATCCTCTGCGACGAGGACGCCACAGAAGAGCTAAAAGTGGGAACCGTCCGCTACTTCAAAGATATCGAGAGGGAGAGCATTCGCAGCCTTCCTGATCTGAACATCTAGGTGCATGAAATCCCGGAGTTTGTCGGACTCAGAAATAGCTAGCCTTATGACCCAGGGCTGCACTGCTGAAGATTGGCAGCAGATCCAGGTAAGGGACGGTTTCGACCCGCTGCGGGTGAAGAACACGTCTTTCAGCGGTCCCGTGTCTCTCGGCCGGCTTGACGGTTCGGTTTCCTTGTCCGGCGGCGGCTCTGTGCCCTGCGGTTTGTACGGCAGCAGGATCCACGACTGCACGTTTGCTGACAACGTTCTCGTAGACTCTGTAGGCCTTGCGGCAAACTACGACTTTGAAGAGGGGGTGATCGTTCGAAATGTCGGCACCTTGGTGGTGGACGGGGTCAGCTCCTTTGCCAATGGAGTGGGCATCCAAATAGTGAACGAAGCGGGCGGCCGGGAGCTTCCTATCTACGACGGGCTTTCCGCCCAGATCGCCTACCTGTTGGTGATGTATCGCCACAAATCCTGCTTTCTTCGGTCCCTGGAGGCCTTGATTCAAACCTACACGGTCAGTAAACAATCCCACCGGGGCAGAGTTCAGAGGGAGAGCAGGATCGAGGACTGCGGCCGGCTGCGCAACCTAATGATTGGAGCGGCCGCGACCATACAGGGTGCTCTTGAATTGGAGGAGGGAACTATCGCCAGCTGCCCGGAGGATCCGAGCTACGTGGGTGCAGGTGTTGCTGCCAGGCAGGTTGTCATCCTGTCCGGCGCCCGGGTCGACACAGGGGCTGTCCTGGAGAGATGTTTTGTGGGGCAGGGGGTTCGTATCGGAAAGAATTTCTCCGCCGAGAGCAGTGCCTTCTTCGCCAACTGCGAGGGATTTCACGGCGAAGCCGTATCTCTGCTCGCCGGTCCCTACTCGGTGACTCATCATAAATCCACGTTGCTGATCGCCTGTTATGTGTCCTTCTTCAATGCCGGAAGCGGAACAAATGAGAGCAATCACATGTACAAACTCGGTCCTCTGCACCAAGGAGTTCTCGAGAGGGGGGTGAAAACGGGTTCCTTTTCCTATCTGTTCTGGCCTTCCCGGGTCGGCGCCTTCACCTCCGTGGTGGGCAAACATTACGGGAATATCGATACGGCGGATCTGCCGTTTTCCAACCTGACGGAGAGCGAGGGCCGGAGCCTGCTAACTCCGGCGATGAATCTTCTCAATATCGGCACGCGCCGGGATGCGGAGAAATGGGTGGATAGAGACAGGCGGCGGGATCCGGACAAACTGGACCTGATCCATTTTGATCTTCTCAACCCCTACACGGTGGGGAAGATGATCATGGGGATCCAGGTGCTCCGCGGTTTGGAAGAAGGGAGTACCAAGCAACAGGAAACGGTGGTCTACAGGGGAGTACATATACGCCGATTGCTGCTGAGGATCTGCGCCCGCTACTACGAGATGGGGATCGGCCTGTATCTCGGTGAACGCCTGGCCGAACGCCTGGAGCCACTCTGTCCCGGGGCAACGATCGCGGATATCCGCAAGGCCATCGCGCCTTCGAAATCACTTCCCGGAGCAAGCAAATGGCGGGATATCTGCGGGCTCCTCGCTCCCGCCGAGAAGATCGATGAAATTGTAGAATCGGTGGCTGAGGGACGCATACGGGACCTGGGGGAGCTCAAGCTCCGGCTGCGGCGGATCTACGACAGCTACCGGGAATATGAGTGGGACTGGTGCGTCGGGATCATGCAGGAGCGTCTAGATATGAACTGGGAGGAATTTGGGCCGCCGCAGCTGATCGAGCTGATCCGTGCCGGCGGTGAGAACGCCGTGAAGCTCAACTCGATTCTGGAGAACGATGCGGCAAAGGAATTCGACGGGCACTCCCACATCGGATATGGAATCGACGGATCCAGGGAAGAGGGGAAGCTGGATTTCGAAGCGGTCCGGGGCTCCCTGGAAGGCAACGCCTTCGTAAGGAAACTGCGGGAGGATTCGCGCCGGGTGGAGAACAGAAGCTCCCGGCTGCTGGCCTGGCTCGGCGACCTGGGCAGCTCCTGATACAGGGCTTCAGAGGTTCTCGGTGCTGCGGCGCAGCTCCCGGGAATGTCGATACAGCTCTTCCAAACTCATGCGTTTAAGAAAAACCATTCCTCGGGTCGCTCGGATCAAGGCACTGGAATGCTCGTTGAAGAACTCCCTTCCGAGACAGGTCTTGAGAGTCTGATATTGGCTGACCTGGATCTTCTGGGCGAGCTCGGAGAACGGGCCGTCATGTTCGTAGCTGGGAAAGGAGGCCGCCTTCTGGGAGATGAAGGTATTGAGGAAGGCACTTCCCTGGAGTGCGAACATGTTCAGCGATACCGGAACAAATATATCCGCCTCACCGGGATGAAACCGGTACCATACGTTACGATAACCGAGAATCGTGATGTCCTTCCGTCCGGATTTTTCCTCGTACAAGCGGATCGCTTCTGTAACCGTCTGCAGGACTTTATAATGCGTGTCCGGACCGCTGGCTTCCGGATCAAGAGCGATCGTAACCACATCGGGATTGATCTCTTCGAGAAGCTTTAGCACGGGGGCAACATCTCTGTTAACCGTGGGTTCCTCGGTAAAGATGTCCCCCTGGTAAAAGCCCAAACGCAGGTGGCGTACCGATTCCCCGCTCCAGCCGAAGTATCCCCACAGGCAGTCCGCTTCCCACTCGCGAGCCATACCTTTCAGCCGCTGGATATACTGGAGATCTTTTTTCCCGGGATATTGCGTCTCGAAGTAGCTGATCAGCTCCTCGATGCGATCTTCAAGGATCTGCCTGTCCCTCTGGTCGTACAGCTCCACCAGATTCCTGTACAGCCGGCGCATCTCCCCGTCGTCCTTCATGGTTCGTGATCCTGCCGCGACTCCATCCAGATATTGCCAGACATCCCGGTTGCGGAAGATCCCGTTGGCAGGATCAAAATACCCGGCAGCCTCCAACTCGAGGAAAGCGGATGAGTGGATGTAGTGCCTCAGCTGCCGGCACTGCCTCAGCATGAACAGATTGGTCACCGCGGTGAACCCGCTGGTCAGAGTGGCGAAATAGTGCCGTGTCGAGTGTTCCCGGATATGGCGGACGATAAAGGGGAGGTATCCCAGCATCAGGTCATCGTGGTGGGGTTCGGTGTGGAGGAAGACGGTATCCCTCATGACCTGTGTACCCGCCGCGATTTTGTTCTTCAAAGTCTCCACCACGCGAGTGCAGATTTCCCGCACCGAACCGGGCTGCCTCTCCAGAAGCAAGGCCGCAAAGGGGGAATCCTTGAAGTCCTCTTCGTTGAGAGCTTCGATTTTCTTCTGTTTGCTCACAGCCAGATCGATCACCACCTGTTCGACCTGGATATCTGTCAGGGAGGGCGCTTTGACGAAGTCGGCCAGCCGGCGGGATTGCAAAGCCTTGGCGGCTGCCCTGGTCACATAAAAACGGGCGTTTGGCAAAACCCGTAAAGAACTGGCGGGGAAACGAACGTGGCGCTGCTCTTCGACAGCCTCGGCCACGATCCGGGCTTTGGACTCTCCGGCTGCAATAATTATGGCCGTGCAGTTTGGATTGCAGGTGATGGTAGCCAGACCGACCGTAATTACCAGACGTTTCCTGGCAACCTCGATTCCCCCGAGGTCTCCCGCCGCCGCTGCCTGTGTTTCATAGTTGACCGTTGTCAAACGGGTTGTGGAGTACAGATCCGAACCTCTCACATTGAAACCGATGTGACCGTCCGGACCGATTCCGCCAAGGAAGAAGCCGATTCCCCCCAGCGCCCGTAACCGGTCTTCGTATTCTACGCACCACTGGTCGATGCGTTCGATAATCTCCTTCTGCTGTCTCTCAACCTTATTCCGGGCCATGCGATGACGGAGCGTTATATCCACCTCGTCATTTGCCCAAACCTCCTCCAGGGTTTTCCCCTGAGGAAGGCCGATCCGGCTGCAGTCGATCAACAGCGCCCGCTTAGGGTCCAATCCGAAACCCTGAAGATAGAAGCGATTCACATAGTGAAAAAAGCTGTTGTGGTGAAGAGGATTAATGGGGTAGAATTCATCGATCTGCACGAAGTGAAGACCGGCCAGCTCGCATCCTGGAGCCGGATCGATGCCCCATTCCTCCAGTTCCCGCCGAACCTCTTTGTTCTTCCAGCCCTCGAGGAGGCGGGTCACCTCCTTTATGAAATGCTCCGGCGTCTTGCCGGTGGGTAAGGCAATCACTCCTTCTGGATTTTCTTGAGTCCACTCGATAAAGCGAAGCGCAGCCAGTGTTCCCAGGGAGGGAAAGCTATCCACCACGATCACACCGATCTTTTCGGTCGGGGGGTAGACGATTCTCTGTCCCGCCTGTTCAAGAGCCCTTTGTTCAACCCTCGAGCTCATTGGTGCTCCTCTCCCCGGGGTATTCCACGGTGAAGTGCTCTGTTGCCGGTCACAGGATCGTTTCTCCAGCCGGCTTGAAGGTTATTCTACCGCGACTCGGTTGCCGTCTCAAGTCATCCCGTGCCATTGACCAGAAGGCTGAGAACTTCCTACACTTCCGCTATCACGATGGAACGATATCTAATTTCAGGTGGAAGGATCATCACTCCCTTCGAGAAGTTGGAGAATCACGAGATCCTGCTTGGCGAGGGCAAAATCCTGCGGATATCCGTCCAGGGCACGATCCAGGATTACGATACCCGGGTCGACGCCGCCGGAAAGACGGTAGTACCGGGATTCATAGACGTGCATGTCCAGGGAGCCGGCGGCGCGGACGTTCTTGACGGAACACCGGAAGCCTTGGACTCGATTTCACGAACCTGCGCCCGTTTCGGAGTGACCGGGTATCTGGCCACTACCGTGTATCGTCCCCGAGGTGACAACAATCATCTTAGTACCGCCGCCAGAGGCTGCGACCGGGACCAGAGGGGAGCGGAGCTGCTCGGCATACACCTCGAGGGGCCCTTCATCGCCAAAGGCAAACGAGGGATGATTCAGGAGGACTGCCTGGCCGAGGTCGAGGATGTAACCTTTGCGCGGATCCAGGAGCTCACCGAAAAGCATTTGTGTATGATGACCATTGCTCCGGAGCTTCCCGGAGCGCTCTCCCTGATCCGGCGGCTGCCGGCGGCGGGGGTGGTAGCTTCCTTCGGCCACTCCACCGCCGACTACGGGCAGACCAAGGCGGGAATTCGGGCGGGGATCCACCACGTCACCCATCTGTTCAACGCCATGATGCCGATGCACCACCGCGATCCGGGGCCTCTTCCGGCTTTGCTCGAATCGCCGGAGGTGAGTGCTCAGGTGATACCCGACGGTGTCCATATTCATCCCGCGGTGCTGCGGATGGCGGTACAACTGCTGAACGAAGGGCGCCTGATCCTGATCAGCGACGGCATGCAGGCTATGGGTTTGCCGGAGGGGCGTTACCTGTACAACGGTCTGGACTACGAATCGAAAAACGGTACGGCCCGGTATCTCGACGGCACCTTGATCGGAACCTCTTTGGGGATCAGTGAACTGATTGACCGCTGCATCGCCCATACAGGCTGCAGCCTGATGCATGCGGTCCGCGCCGCTTCCTATAATCCCGCCTCTGTCCTCGGGCTGCAGAACCGCAAAGGCAGCCTGGAGCAGGGAAAGGACGCCGACCTGGTTCTGCTCGGACCCGATCTAAAGGTCGACAGGACTTTCCGTGCAGGAAGGTGCGTGTACAGGGCTGAGCCGGGGTGAAACGAGCAGGTCCGCTTTTTCTGCTCTCGGGGTTGCCTCTGAGCAGAAAACTTTCCTTTTTTCGCCAGTTGACTCTGCTCGCCTCGGTATGGAATCGTCTGGGCCGGAAAGCCTTTCTAGGCGGGCCGGTGTTTCCTGACCCGATGGTCGGGACGTCTGTTCACTCTGATCCTCTATGGCGTCTGCAAGGTAGCGGCCAGGATCTGAGGCGATTCGGGGAAATCGTTGTACGGACAGCCGCAGAGGCGGTGATCGCCCTCGGCTACCCCGACCAGTTTCCCTTCCTCTACGAGAAGCGGGAAATCGGGATTCCCTGTTTCCTCTGGTCTCAGTTCTCACGTGTTCCCGGACAGGCTCTGCCCGAACAACCGGTGTACGTCCCGCTGACGGGGAAGACCGATTCCTTCCTGCGCCTTGCCGGTTGTTCGAGAATCGGACCGATAATTCCCCACGGGGTCGACAGCCGGTTGTTCAGGCCGATACCTGAACCCGGCCGCAGCCGGCTGAAGGACAGCCGCGGATTGGCGGAGTGCTTCGTGGTCGGAAGCCTGGGCAACAATTCGAGAAGAAAACGCTTCGATCTGGTAATCCGCTCCTTCGCTCTGTTCGCTCAGGCGAGGCAAAACGCCCGGCTGATGATCAAGACCGACCGGTTCGTGTCTTTGGATGGGGTGGACCTTCCGGCGCTGATTAAACGGGAAGGAATCTCCGATCGAGTCGAGGTGATAGCGAAGGAACGAACGGATCAGGAGCTGGTTGAACTGTACAATCTGATGGATCTGTACCTCAATCTCTCGGAATGGGAGGGTTTCTGCATTCCGGTGATTGAGGCCATGGCCTGCGGGGTTCCGGTGGTGAGCCTCCCGATCCAAGGCCCCGGGGAAATCCTTCCCTACCGGGATACCCTGGTGACGGGAAGCCTGGTGCGGGAAGAGGGAGGAAGCCTGTTGTATGAAGCGGATCCTCAAGCGGTCTGCAGGGTTCTTCTGGAAATTGCGGAGCAGGGCGAGCTTCGCATCCAATTAAGCCGCAGGGGAAGAGCCGAGGCGGAGTCGAGATACGATATTGGGCGGATAGTGGAGTCGTGGGAGGCTGTGTTGTGATTTCCCTCATGTTGAGTGCGTGATGAGGAGGCGGATGCTTCCCGCAAAGTAGTCCAGCATCGAGGACCGTCCCCCTCAGAGGATATAGGGAAAGATTGCCTTACGGTTGTCCGGATAGTCAGGGAATTCACGGCGGTACCACTGATGGTGGGCCAGGGCTCGGGGAATGAGATTGGCGGCGGTCCAGATCGCGAAGGTAAGACCCGCCAGAGACCAGGTCAGGCAGGCCCAGCCGAGCCACTCAATCAGTTCTCCGAAGTAGTTGGCGCAGGATACCAGCTCAAACACTCCCCCCTTGGGAATCTTATATCCAGGGATTTCATCGGATCGGAGGGAGCGCAGGATCCCATCGGAATGGAGATTGATGTACATTCCCAAGAAGAACAGGGCCAGCCCGGCGAGAAAACGGATGTCCAGAAGCCAGCCTGTTGTGTATCGGAAAGAAAACAGGTTCAAATAACGGCCGTTGAGCAGCCCGTTTACCGAGTTGAAGAATGCTCCCATGACGATTACGGACACCGCCATGGGCCGCTCGCTGTTCCTCATTCGGAAGGGATAGATAAAGGCCCTGTTGAGATAGTGAAGCAGGAACAGACCGAGAAACAGGACGGTAACCAGGTTTGGGCTTTTATTGCCCTTGAGAAAGAAGTAGAGAAATCCCAGGGGGGCCACCGCCTCCATGAGGATCCATCCCAACTTCGAGGAGATCGCCGGCCCCCAGCCGCTGCGGCTGTGGCGGCCGTACGGGGCTGTCACGAAGAACAGCAGGCAGAAGGTCCCCACTCCGATTCCGATCCAGACCAGCATAACTGTGCGTAGATGTACCTCGGCAGCCATAGTCCCAAAGAGTGTAGCCGATCTTCGGGTCGTCTAACAAGCGGTGATGTTGTAATAGGTATTGTTATCTTTGCTCCGATCTTTGTATTCTTAACTCAACGGGAAAATTTGTGTCCGGTCATGACGGATCCCAGTACTTGAAGGGGAAATGCAGTGGAAATTGAGCGGATCGAAAACGAAGAGCAGTTGGAGGAGGCGCTGAGCCGCCCGTACGAGCCCACGATCGAGCTTTTAGGTTCGATCGAAGGAGATTTCATGGTTCTCGGAGCGGGAGGGAAAATGGGTCCCACCCTGTGCCGGTTGCTGAAAAACGCCTTGCAGGCCGCAGGTCAGGAAAGGAATGTCTACGCCGCCTCCCGCTTCTCCGACAACGAGGCCAGGGACAGACTCGAGGCCGCAGGTGTCAAGACGATCCAGGTGGATCTGCTCGATCGCTCCAGCTACGCCGCCCTGCCCGCCGTGACGAACCTCTATTTCCTGGCGGGGATGAAGTTCGGTGCCAGCGCCGCGGAAGACCTTACCTGGGCCATGAACACCTACGTTCCTGCCCTGGCGGCGGAGCGCTGGTCCGGACACGAGGTGCGAATAGTCGTCTTCTCCACGGGAAACGTCTATCCCTTCGTAGCCGTGGATTCAGGAGGCGCGGGGGAGCAGACGCCTCCGGCGCCTCTCGGAGAATACGCCATGTCTTGCCTGGGGCGGGAGAGGATTTTTCAACACTTCAGCCGCAGCCGGGGAACCCGGACGGTCATCATTCGTCTGAACTATGCCAACGAGCTTCGCTACGGGGTTCTGGTGGATATCGCCCAGAAAGTACTGGCCGGGCAGCCTATAGATCTGACCATGGGGCATGTTAACGTGATCTGGCAGGAGGATGCCAACAATTACATCGCCCGGTCCCTGGCTCTGGCCTCCTCCCCGGCCTCTGTGCTCAACGTCGCCGGCCCGGAGACGGTCACCGTACGTTTTCTGGCCGAAAAGATGGCAGAGCTTGCGAACAGGAAAGTTCGTTTTAGCGGCGAGGAACAGCCCACGGCGCTGCTTTCCGATTCAACCCGCTGCGTCGATCTGTTTGGCCCGCCGGCGGTATCGCTGCAGCAGATGCTTTCCCAGGTCTTGGATTGGGTCAGCCGGGGGAAAAAAACCTTGAAGAAACCGACAAAGTTCCAGGTGCGGGACGGAAAGTTCTGAGGAAGGAAAAAACTCATCGTGAACAGCACATATGATTTTCCGCTGCCTCCTGATGAGATAGCGGAGGCACTTCGGGCGGGACTGGTGATTCCAGCCCACCCTTTGGCATTGAATGAAGATAAGAGTCTGGATGAGTCCCATCAGCGTGCACTTTCAAGATACTATTTCGACTGCGGGGCGGGAGGCCTGGCGGTCGGCGTGCACACCACGGAGTTCGCCATCCACGATCCCAAAGCGGGGTTGTATCGACCGGTGCTCGAACTGGCCATGGAGGCGGTTCGTACCTGGAAACCCCTCGTAGCTGCTTCCCATCATCCCGTGATGGTCGCGGGGATCATCGGTAAGACCGACCAGGCCGTCCGGGAAGCGGGGCTGGCCCGGGAACTGGGCTACCATGTGGGTTTGCTCGGTCTGGGCGCCCTGAAGGGATATTCCGACGCGCAGCTGGTGGAACATGCCCGCCAGGTGGCCAAGGTGCTGCCGATCATGGGCTTCTATCTCCAGCCGGCCGTCGGGGGAAGGATTCTCTCCGAAGAGTTCTGGCGTCGATTTGCGGAGATACCCAATCTGGCGGCCATTAAGATAGCCCCCTTCAATCGCTACTACACATTGGCTGTGATACGGGCCGTGGCCTCCGCCGGCAGGGCGGGGGAGGTGGCCCTGTATACGGGAAACGATGATTCGATCCTGGTCGACCTTCTCACCCGGTACGAGGTTGCCCTGGAGAAGGGTACGATCAAATTGGAGATCGTCGGCGGGCTGCTCGGGCACTGGGCTTATTGGACAAAACGGGCCGTGGAGCAGCTCGAGCAGGTTCATACAGCCAAGCGAAGCGGTGCTGTTCCCCCCGAGCTGCTCACACTGGCGGCGCAGGTCACCGAGTCCAATAAAGCTGTGTTCGACCCGGAGCACTCATTTCAAGGCTGCATCTCCGGCATCCTCTACGTTCTAAAGAGAAGCGGTTTGGTCGCCGGAGTGCATCCTCTAGGGGAGGGGGAACGGTTGTCTCCCGGACAGGCCGGGAAGATCGACGAAATGATCACCCGCTATCCCCACCTGATCGACTACGATTTCGTGCGGGAGAACCTGGACCGCTGGACGGCCTGACATGCTTGATTATCAGATGTGTATACCGGGTTGCTGGATCCGTCCCCTCGCTCTTCCTTTCGTCTTTGCCCACTATGTAGACCCGGTCAAACCACGGTATGATTGGTGCCATAAAACCGGAAGCTTGAAAGGAGCGACATCTATGGGAGAGAGATTCTCTGCTGCTGAGTTTGAGCATACCTTATCAGCATATATTGACTATATCTATAACCTGTCTTACCGGTTGTGCGGCAACAAGGAATATGCAGAAGACATTGCTCAAGAGAGTTTACTCACTGCGTGGAAAAAACAGGATCAACTAAGAAACAGTAAAGCTCTCTCTTCATGGCTCAGGAGAATCTGCCTGAATACATTTTTACAATATGAAAGAAAGGACAAAAGAGTTGTTTTTGTGGAAACAGGTCTGGAAAGCGAAATAATTCAGGATAGTACTCCTTCTCAGGAAGATGAAGTCGTTGTCGATGAAGCTGTCAGAGAAATTCAGGATGGCTGTTTTACCGCCATGGCAACACGGTTATCACATGGGCAGCGTACTGTTTTTGTATTAGTAGATATGTTAGGTTTAACATTCGCAGAAGCAGCCGAACTACTGGATACTTCAATTTCAGCAGTCAAATCGCTGCTACACAGAGCGAGAAACAGTTTAAATGCTTTTTTTGGACATCATTGCCAGTGGGTGTTGCCGGAAAATACCTGCACCTGTAAGGCCTGGGCTCAATTTGCAGCTCATAGGGAGAAATTAAGAGAGCAGGTAAGAAAGCATGGCGGGTCGCCGGATTTCGGCAGCCCGGAATACGGTGCCCGTAGTGATCCTGCAACCATGGGCAGGGTCCTCTCATTGTTTAAACAAATGCCATATAAGAAACCGTCCGCTGCCTGGTATGCGGATATTGTAAAAAAAATCGCACAATCCATGAAAAAAAACGACTGATTGCGCACTTTTACCAATTCCCGGTCATCTATAGTAATAAAGACAAGAATGGAGGACCAAACACATGAACATGGAAACAATCGTCCAGGAGCTTGGACCTTGTGGGCTGGACTGTTCAAGATGTGTACAGTATCAGTCCGGGAAGGTGCAAAAGCTGAGTAAAGAACTTTCCCTTGCATTGGGGAATTTCGCCAGGCGGGCGGAAAAAATGTCCGCTTTTGCACCTGTTTTCAAGGAATATGCTGCTTTCGAAAAGATAACGGAGTTTTTTACCGAGGCATCGTGCCGGGGCTGCCGCCAGGGTGACAGTAAATATCCGCAATGTGCAGCAAAAGATTGTATCAGAACCAAGCAGGTTGATTTTTGCTTTCAGTGTGCTGAGTTCCCCTGTAAACGAAACAGCTATCCGGAAGAGCTGGAAAAACGATGGCTGGCCAACAATCAATATATGAAAGACAGTGGCATAGAGGCCTTCTATCACGAACAGAAGAAAAAGCCTCGGTATCAATAGCAACGAAACAGGGGTGGGCGGGAGGATATCCCTCTCGATGACGTAGGAGTGTCCCAGGCGGAACGTACGGCGAAGCGGATCGCCCGGCGGTGAGATCATTTCGCTTGTTTAACGTCGATGCCTGAAAGCGGCTGATTAATGACACCTGTCACCTTCAGCCAGAGGACGGAAGCAGCGTGTTGGAGTCGATTTCTCGCAACCGTCATGACAACGAGAACGCTGCTGCGGCGTCCGCCGACGTATAGAGGACGGCCTCTGATGCGGCCGACAGGTTAGCGGAAATATTCCGCCATCTCTAGAAACGCCGATATCCTCTCCCGGACCTGCTCACCGTTGTAGAAACGTAAGTCGCACATGTCAGCGTCATCGCTCTTCCAGGTTTAGATTGATGTACGGTGCGGCATATGCCCGGGCCAGGCCTTCCATGGGGTCTTCCAGGTCCAGGGGTACGGACCATGCCCCGGTGTAGGTGTCGGCAACGAGGGATACGTCCTGATCGGCGAAAAACCGGTAGAGCCGGGGAGTATCGCACCACACGGCGATATTGTCCCAAAGAAGCCTGACTCTTTCTCCCGGTACGGCGGAAATCCCGTGTAACTTCCTCTCCTCCAGCTCCTCCAACATGAGCCGGTAGAAATCGACTGCCTGCGCAATACCCCTGAGGACCACAACCGGCGCCATGGCCGCAGAAAGATCCTGCACATGTATCGGGGAGGGCTTGTTTCTACCGGTTTTGCGAATCTCAGTCCACAGGTCCACAGCATCCCTGGACCTTGCCATAACGGAGCGAAGGTACGTTTCGTCGATCTGTTTCCTCGTTCGGTGTTCGACCCAGAGGATTAGTTCTTTCATCTGTTCTTTTACGTACCGGACCACATGGTATTCGTCCCGCCGTGTGAACCCGAAGGGTACGTCCAGGAAGAAAACAGGGCAACTATACACCTCCGACAAGTACTGGTACCAGGGTAAAACGGTGCCGCAGATGTTGTTGCAGCACAGGAGCATATCCGGTTTCGGCAGGCCGCCCAAAGGGGCGGAATTCGGGCTTAAAACCGCACCGACATGTCCCTTGGCGTAGGAGCACAGGTCCCTGGCAAACCCGGCGCTCTCCGCTTCCATGCCAAGTTGAGTGGAGCGCTTCAATGTGCCGCACAAGGCTCCGTAGTTTTCCGGATACACTGTAACAATTCCTGCAGCTTCGAGAATTTCCACCGGCGCCCCGGAAGTAACGTAGGCTACAAGTCTACCTTCGGGGACATTCCGTCTCAACGCATGGTAGTCCCGCATAAGTGTGTTTAAGGTTTTAAGGCACAGCAGTTTGGGATATGATTTCATGCGGACCCCATAATCATTTCCGCGAATGCTTCCAGGCGGGTTGAGATTCTTCCGGTATCCGATGCGGACTCGTAATCGATGCACAGGCTGGGAATTCCCTCCCGGTCTAATACTCCTCGGGTTATGGCGATATCGAACCCTACAGGATCGCAGAAGGGCTGTCTGTACCACACCACCCCGGTAGCGCCCGTGCTTCGGACCAGGTCCAACAACGCTCCATGACGTGGCGCCCCCGGGCTGTATTTCCCCGGCGGGGGGACACGCTCAAGGAATCGGGAAGCGATTCTGGTGAATTCGTCGCTCCCGGTCTCCGCATCAAAGGCGCAGCCGCTTAACCCTAAGTCCAGGAGGTCCCCGGCGGGAATAAAGCCGGCCTCGTCCAGGGCGACGAGCACCTCCTTACCCGGCAGGTGGGTCCCGCAGAGGACTACAATCGGACCGGCCGGCCCGGCGGCGTTGCCGGCAGAGGATTGTCTTACGGCAAGAAGGTCTTCCAGGAACCCGCTTCCCACAGGGTAAGGAACGATGGACAACGCACGCAGGACAGAGTAGAATTCGCGGAAAGTAAAGGTCGAAATCAGGTTATACAGCTTGCGAACCAGGCGCCTTCTATGTTCAACCTGGAAAACCGCCCGGCTCAATTGTTCAGCTCCTGTCTGTTCAAGTTTTTCCCCGAGGTATTGTGCAAGCTCCTTCGAATAGAACCGTGATGCAGGTCCGCCTGAAAGAAGCTGGGGCGTCTTCAGGAAGGTTACGGGTGGGGCGGCGCCGGAAGCCCTAAGAACATCCGCGGCCGCCTGGAGGGCGTCGCAACTCTGGGAAACCACAATCTCTTTAAACCCTTTCAACCGGTTCTGACCGGCTGATCCGGCAAGCGCTCGGGCTTGGGTGCAAGCTAACTGAGGAAGCCCGGGATCTTGACCGGCCGGTCCGGTGTGCGACCTTGCCTGGGCGTAAACATATGGAGGGAATCCCGGATCAGTTTCAGCGGCTGAATCCAGGTTCTCGTGCAGCAGCCGTACCGGCTGCAGGCCTTTTGCCAGGATGATCTCATCCGGGATCATGGGACCCAGTACGCCTGCCGCCGGGTAATCTGGAAAAAGGGAATGCCAGCCGGAAAGATTCATCCAGACAAAGGAAATAAGCGTTTCCAGGGAATTCATAAACACACTTTTTCTCTGGCTATGAGGGCGGCACCCAAAGCGCCTGCCAGCTGTGCCAGGGATGGGACGATGATCGAAACACCGAGTTCCTGCTCCAGGCTCTTCACCACTCCCCGGTTGCGGGAAACTCCTCCTGTCATGACATAGCATTCACCTGCGGGCAGAGGTGCTACCATCGCGGCAATCCTCTTCGCGATGGAACCATGAATACCGGCGATAATATCTTCCTTCTTAACTCCCCGGGATGCAAGGGTGATGACCTCGGACTCAGCGAATATAGTACAGGTGCTGCTGATTTCGGCAGCCCGGTCCGCCCTGTCATGAAGCGCTCCGAAATCCTCCAGGTCCGCTTCAAGGGCGTGGGCCATCACCTCCAGGAATCTCCCCGTTCCAGCAGCGCATTTGTCGTTCATTACGAAATCCAGGACCCTCCCGTCTCTACCCAAGTGGATACCTTTACTGTCCTGGCCGCCGATGTCGATCACCGTATCCGCACCATTCTCCAGGTACTTCGCCCCCCTGGCGTGGCATGTTATTTCAGTTACCGAAAACCGGGCGAACGGAACTGCCTTCCTCCCGTAACCGGTGGAGCAGGCAGCCCGGATGTCATCCCGCAATACTCCTGTTTCGTGTTCGATTTGTTCCACGAGATTAAAGGCCGCTTCTTCGCGGTTATATCCGGTGGGAATAACAATGCCTTTCAGGATGTCACCCTCTTCGGAGATGAGGAGAGCTTTACCTGTTATTGCTCCGATATCAATGCCAAGGTAGTACATGTTACATCTGCTTTTATACAAGCACCCCTTCCTGAGGTGCAAGTACACATGCACCGGTCCTTCAATCATCCGGAATGGATTGCTCGACCATCGAACCTTTAACATACGTTTTATACAAATGTAATAATCTTTTGTTTTAATCGCTTGATTGACTTTCTCCAGAATCAGTGTTATCTTTGTGCTTATGAAGGAAGCCCCAAACCGGGGCACACGGAGTGAAAGATGAAGAAACTGATTCCGTATGTTCTCACGAGCCTCGCGGTTGCCGCGGTTCTCACAGTGGCATCTTGTTCCATCCTGCGGCCAAAGCCCGAGAAGAAATGGTATGAGCTGGGTATGATGGCGGACCCCATCCTGGACCAGGTCCTGCTGTTCTACCTGGGCGAAGCGTGGGCCGGTATGACGGACATCAACGAGTGCCTTGAGACCGCTTCTCGGATCGAGAAAAGCGACTCTGAAAGCTGGTCGCGCGAATGGAGAAAGACCGCCGAGCGGTTGCTCGTAGAGGCCGACAGGCTGCTCGCCCTGGGTCATCGCGAAAGCGCAGGGGAATATTATCTCCGAGCCGCCTCCTATTACCGCGCTACCATGCATCGCCACATGCATCCCGGTGCAGCGGATGTGAAGGAATTGACCGAGCGCGAAATTGCGTGCTTTGTCAGGTCGCAGAAACTGCTGGGCGCTCCGATGGAGGCGGTCGAGGTGCCTTATGAAGACCTCAAGCTCACCGGTTACTTCTACCGGTCACCGAAGGAGAACGGCCCGGCACCCACTCTCATCGTGCACCAGGGGCGTGACGCCTGGGCCGAGGACTGCAAGTACATCGCCGACGAGGCCGTACGGAGGGGTTACAACTGCCTGCTCATCGACGGGCCCGGAAACGGCCAGGCGCTGCGGCGGCACGACCTTCCGTTCCGGCCGGATTGGGAAGCCTTCGTCACTCCCACGGTTGACTACCTGCTCACACGCCCCGACGTGGACCCCGACGGGATCATCCTCTTCGGCATGAGCATGGGCGGCTTTCTCGCTCCCCGAGCGGCGGGGCATGAGCAGCGCCTGCGGATCTGCATCGCCAACCCGGGCGTGATCGATTGGAGCGCCGTTTTCTTCGATAAGCTCGAGGAATACAGCCCCAGGCTTATGTCGTTATACGAGTCGAACCCCGGAGCGCTGAACTCCGTTCTCAGAACTGCAGGCCGCCTGAGTCCCTTTCTTATGTGGGGCCTCACGGACACGATGTGGAAGCACGGGGCCCAGACCCCTTCCGAGCTGCTGGACAAGATGAAGGATTTCTCCAACGTGGACGGAGCAAAGAACATCGACGCGACCACGCTGGTCATCGACGCCGAAGCCGAGGAGTTCGGCCAGGCCAAGGATCTGTACGAAGCTCTCACGTGTGAAAAGGACTACATGATGTTCACCGAGGCGGAGGCCGCGCCTCTTCATGTGCAGACCGGATCGCTTGCCGTCATGAGCCAGCGTATCTTCGACTGGATCGACGACGAATTGGGGAGGAGCTAAGGCCGGATTTGCTGTTTCGGGCTGTTCGATGTTTGGTGGAGGAAATCGAGAAAAAAGATCCAGGCTATTATGAGAAAGAGATTTCGGCGCATATCAAAGAGCGGTACAATATCTCCGATCGCTTTTAGCCAGTAGGCCCTCATCTAGCCTGGCGGATCTTCGGCAGCTTGAAATCATGGACATGATATTCGAGGAGAATGTGAAGATCACCACGAAGGAGATAGAAGAGAAACTATTTGTCGAAGTCGAAGAGATATGGAGTCCTCAGCAAACGATCTTTGATCCCCGAGATCCCAGTGTTAAGCTCATAAGAGAAGAGGACTTTGATTACAAAAGTATACATCTGCTGTGTAATGATCTACTCAAATTTAGACAGTTTTAAAAAACAGTACAGGAAAGAAATCTTATTATCGCAAGGTCATATAACAAATTTTTGACTGGAAAAGAGATATTCTCTCTATTCATCCTATAAGTCTAATGAAATTTTTTTAATTGGCATATATCTTGCTTGCAGTATACAACATTAGATTAAAAGAAGTATAAGGTATGCCTCAAAGTGAGCAGATAATTGCGGTGGACATCGGTGGCACTGAAATTAAAAGTGCCATCCTAACAAATGATGGTGAAATCCTCTATCACAAGTGTGTAAAGACCTTACCTCATAGAGAAACTGAACATATTCTTCGCGCTCTTGATGACATAATAAGAGAATGTGAAAACGCCGCAATTCAATCATACTATGCCATTAAAGGGGTAGGTATAGTTATGCCCGGATATCCGGATAGTAATGGGAGAGTTCCTTTTATTCCGAATATTTCTAGTTTAACGAATATTCCTATAAAGAAATTTTTAATGCAAAAGAGGACTTCGCCAATTCTTTTCGAAAATGATGGAAATGCTGCTGCATATGGCGAATACATCTTTGGCCAGAAAAAGAAATATCTTAATCTAGTTGTGTTGACATTGGGTACCGGTATAGGAAGCGGTGTTATTATGGACGGCAAAATAATGAGAGGAAGGGAAAATATCTCTGGAGAATTAGGCCATATAACGGTCAATTCAAACGGACCTAGATGCCCATGCGGAAAAAAAGGATGTCTTGAATCCTATTTTTCTGGATATGCATTAATGCGATTGGCAAGGGAATTGGTGAAAAAGAACAAGGACAGCAGTCTTGCGAAGTATGATATCGAAGGGTTAGACCTCAAATCTATTGCCGAAGAAGCAAAAAAAGGTGACAGGCTCTCAAAATATATATTTGAATACTCAGGCAAATGGCTTGGAGTTGGTATCTCTATTCTGTTGAATAGCTTTAATCCCGACAAAGTAATTCTGGGTGGCGGATTGTCAAAGGCGCATAGCCTATTCGTGGCGCCTATGATGAAAGAGATTGGAAAACATATTCATGCCCAGTTTTCGGATGATATTACAGTAGAGTTTTCCCAATTTTCAAGTAACTTGGGTATACTCGGTGCAGCCAGCTTGTTTGTAGATTAAATACATTCGAATTGTTGTGCAATAAAATGAAGATAGATGCTGAGAGAGGGCAATATGAGGAACTGCATTGACAGCAAATTGGGATTCGGCCCTATGAGTGCCGAAATAATTGAAGGGATTGTAAAAGCCTCTGCTGATTTGAAGAAAGCCTTCATGTTGATAAGCACAAAAAATCAAATCGATTGGGACGGCGGTTATGTAAGCAATTGGAAAACCATAGATTATGTTGAATATATCGATAGATTGACTAGAAAGTATCCAGCAAGCAAGGTATATCTATGCAGGGATCATTGTGGTCCCGGATTCAAGAACAACAGCATAGATGATGTTTATAAAACTATTTACGACGATATTGAAAACGGTTTCGAATTGATCCACTTGGATTTCTCTAAAGTCAGTTCAGATAAAGAGGTTGTTTTAAAGGAAACCCAGAAAGCAATATTAGCTATTTTGAAAAAAAGTGAGTCCATCCATATAGAAATAGGAACGGAGGAAAATGTTGGTGACCTTAAAACAGATATCACGCAGATAAAAAGGGAATTTAATTTTATAAATGGCTTTGTAAAGCCAGAATTCTTTGTTGTGCAGACCGGAAGCCTTACCAAGGAAGTAAATCAAATCGGAGCTTTAAATAAGAGCTTTATCAAAGAAGTTCATGGTTTTTTAACAGAGAATGGTGTCAAGCTAAAGGAGCATAACGCAGATTACCTTGATGCTGATGCGATAGAAGAGAGAAGGGGATTGATCGACGCACTGAATATCGCGCCCCAGTTGGGAGTTCTGCAAACGATAACAGTTATCAGTGAAGCTTTAACCTACGGAGTTGATATTAATTCGTTTCTCAATGTCGCTTATGAAAGTGAAGCCTGGGGGAAATGGCTTTATAAAAACACCCCTTCAAACAAAATGCTGTGCTCAATTATAGCAGGCCATTATAATTTCACCAAAGACCATTATAGAAGATTAGCAGACAGCCTGGAGCGATTTATTGATATAAAAAGCTTGATAATCGAGAAAATTAAAAAGCTTGTTACGTACTACTCCGAATCATTTTATTAATCGGCTTACAGTGAAAAAGATCTCCTCCACGTTGCCCAAATACATACAAACACATTGCGGGGATACTACCACAATCCTAAGATGTTTGGAAATCAGCAGGATTACATTATGCATCGCCTGCGATATGGACCGGCTGGTGGGTAGGGTGGTATCCATAGGATGGGTATTCCGGTATCCAACAGTATAGTATTGAGCCTTCACTTACAGGTTCGATTGTCGAATTATCTAGTGATTGAAATAATTTAAATGCTTGAATGATAAAAAAATAGATCGAACTTTTTAAGAATTGTTCAATTTGGCATATTTATTGCTTTTCTAAATCGAATCCTACAAAAATCTAAATTAGAGGAGGAACGTATGAAAAAACTGTTCATCTCAAGTGTAGCATTATTGCTGTTACTCGCTCTTTGTATGCCTCTATTTGCTACAGGGCAGAAAGAGAGCAAAGAGGAGAAAAAGGAGCTCACTTTCCTTTTTGTCGGCGGCGTGACTGCCGATCCTTTCTATATGACCATGGAAAGAGGGGTTAGAAAGAAGGCAAAGGAGCTCGGCGTAAATGTTATTGTTTCTGAATACCCGAAGGCATGGGGACCCGAGTATCAGGTGCCGATTCTCGAGGCTACCGCCGCTCGGGGGGGTATTGATCTGATCATGATTGCTCCGACCTCTGTGGATGCGCTTATCACACCTCTTAAGAAGCTTTACGATCAGGGAATTGAAATTATCACGGTCGATACCTATCTCGGCGATGGCGATTATTCTAAGCAAAGTGAGTACTCCTTCCCTCTTGCATATATTGGAACCGATAACGAATTGGGCGGTAAGCTGGTTGCCGAGCGTCTTGCAGAAATGATCGGGAAAAAAGGCGAAGTATATATCAATACGACAAATCCGGATGTTTCATCGGTTGCGGGAAGGGTTAAAGGCTTTAAAAAAGGCGTCGCCGAGTTTCCAGAGATAGAGCTAGTCGGTGTGGATTACAACCTTGATGTCCAGCAGAAGGCGCAAGAACAAACCCTCGCAGCGCTTCAATCGAATCCGAATATTGTGGGGATTTTTGGAACAAATACGTTTAGTGCGCAGGGTGCCTACCAAGCTGTCGTCAATGCAGGTCTGACGGGAGCAGTTAAAATTGCATGCTGGGATGCTTCAGAAGATCTTATCAATGCGTTGAAAGCCGGCCAGCTAGATCTCTTGCTTGCTCAAAAACCGGGGGAAATTGGCGAGCTGGCCGTTGAGTGGGGTTATAAATATTTCATCGAAAGTAAGGAGGTTCCTAAAAAGGTAATTCCCGGGTTTGAGTTCTTTACAAGAGAAAATGTAAACGATCCTGATATGCAACAGTTTATTTACAAAATGAAATAGCATCAATGAAGAGATCGTTTGAAGCGGGCTAGTCTATTGACTAGCCCGAATTTTCTATTGAAAATGAGTGTTCTACTATCGAAATAATTAATGTGCTGATGATAGTTCATTATTTCAAAGAAGAATTAATTGGGCTATTTTGGAGGCATCAAATTGATGCTAAATGGCAATGGAGCTCCTACCGTTCAATATAATAGGCCAGGAAGCGTTACCTTTCTTATTAAAAACTGGGCTCTTATCTTTATTCTGTTCCTGTCGATTGTTTTTAGTTTTACCGGAAGAGGCTTCTTAAGTATACGTAATTTCCAGAATATTATTCACCTCTCAACGATATTTCTGCTCCTAGCAACTGCGGAAACCTTTGTCATTATTACAGGCGGGATCGATCTCTCAGTAGGTTTTGTGATGGGGCTTTCTTCTGTTCTTTCTGCCAAAATCATGCAGATAATACATGCAAATGCTGCACCTCAGGCGCTAAGCATTGCAATCGGCAGTCTTATCGGTATCGCGGTGAGTATTGTTCCGGGTCTCATAAATGGGACTTTAATCGCTCGATTCAGTGTGCCTCCATTTATCGCAACCCTCGGTATGTGGGGCATTGCTAATGGGATTACACTTAAGATATGTGATGCCTTTCCTGTTTCCTATTTGCCTTCAAAACTCGTAACAATTGGTAATGGTTATCTAATTTATATCCTGCCTGGTAAGGCCGTTTCTTTTTTTCACAGGCCTCCCGGGATAGAGGGTTCGCAAATAAGAGACCTCATAAGGATATTTCCCAATTCCCTCGTATTCTCGTTAATCGTGCTTTTCACCCTCTGGCATATCCTTAAGAATACGAAATTCGGACAGCACACATACGCCACTGGAGACAATATAGATTCAGCTACAAGGGCAGGAATTAACGTTAAAAAACATCTCATCCTAATTTATATGCTTTCAGCTCTTCTGGCAGGGCTTGCCGGAGTATTCAACGTATTTCAGACCGGAATTGGAAATTTCACGCCGTATAATTCGATGTATGAGCTATACGCAATAGCTGCTGTAGTTATCGGCGGCGCTAGCCTTATGGGTGGCAAGGGTAGTATTGTAGGTTCATGTTTGGGAGTTATTCTGCTTAAAGTAATAGAGAATGGGTTGCAGATTTCCGGAATTGAGCCATTCTACAGATTTATTTCAGTAGGAATCATACTGATTATTGCCGTAGTAATCGACCAGCTTTTTCCTGATCTTTTTTGATATAAGGTGTCGCATGAGGGGATACACCTAAAACTGCTTGAGGGGACTTCGATATGCTGCGTGGTAATGATAAAAGAAGGGTTCTCATCTTCTTAGGAAGACGCTGGGCGATTATTTTTTTATTGCTCGAAGTGCTGTTCTTTACCTTTTGCGCTAAAGGTTTTCTGAGCATAAGGGCTATTCAGATTATATTTTTCTACAGCACAGCGATCTTTCTTCTTGGTACGGCAGAAACATTTGTGATCATTTCGGGAGGTATTGATCTTTCCGTGGGATTCGTAATGGGATTTGCCAGCATCGTATCAGCAAAGATCATCGTGGTCCTGACCAGTGCAGGGCTTTCACCTGCTCTCAGTATTCCACTCGGGATAATCATTACAATGGTAATTGGGTTGATCCCGGGTTATATTAACGGCACGCTGGTATCAAGGCTTAAGGTTCCCCCATTTATTGCAACATTCTCTATGCTTGGGATTACATATGGAATATCAGAGCTCTTAATACTGGGCGTACCTGCAAAAAATCTTCCCCATCTTGCAAATAGCATTGGAAATGGATATTTATTGTACATAGTGCCGGGGAAGGTTTTTTCAGTATTTCAAAATCCTTTAATACAGAGAGGCGAAAAACTAATTGCAATCATCCCCAATGTTGTGGTCTTTGCATTCATAGTCATCTTCATATTCGCCTATATACTTAGAAAGACGCGCTTCGGCCAGCATACATATGCCATTGGTGGTAATGTCGATGCGGCAGTAAGGGCAGGGATAAACGTAAAAAAACATTTAATACTTGTCTATATGATATCATCTTTCTTGGCCACAATTTCGGGTATTTTATATATGCTAAAGTTTGTAACTGGAAAGGCAGATGCTGGCGCTGCCTTTCTATTAGATGCAATTGTGGCAGTGGTTATAGGTGGGGCTAGCCTCTACGGCGGTATCGGTACGGTGGCAGGAACCTTTATTGGGGGACTTGTTCTCGCCTTTCTCGAAACCGGGATGAGAATAATGGGAATCTCCACTTTCGATAAGTACATTGCAGTTGGTATAATACTAATCTGCGCGGTTTTAGTAGATCAATTTTTCCCGGAACTGATTCACAGAGAGGATTGAGGAATGGAGTACTTGTTAGAAGTAAGAAACATTACGAAGAAATTTGGTGGTTTAGTTGCTGTGAATAAAGTAAACATGGGTGTATATGGTGGTGAAGTAGTAGGTCTTCTAGGAGACAATGGTGCCGGTAAATCCACCTTAATAAAAATGATCTCTGGTGTACATATTCCAGACGACGGACAGGTCTTTTTCATGGGAAGAGAGGTCAAAATAGCTAACCCGATGGATGCTCTTTCCCTGGGCATTGAAACTATATACCAAGATCTTGCCCTAGCGGAAAACTTGAACGTTTATTCAAATATATTTCTGGGAAGAGAGAAGCTAAAAAGGATTATGGGAGTATTAAAAGTATTGGATCATGAATACATGCTCTCAGAGTCAAAGAGAGTCTTGAAAAGGCTCGAAATAGAAATCCCGTCACTTAAGAATAAAATTAAGATGCTATCAGGTGGGCAGAGACAGGCGGTTGCTATTTCTCGCTCAATATACTGGGATGCTAAGTTCTTAATAATGGACGAGCCCACGGCAGCACTGGGTATTGCAGAACAAAAGAACGTATTAGATTTAGTTAATATTCTTAAGTCTCACGGTTTAGGGATCATCATCATAAGTCATCAGCTCCATGATGTATTTTCCGTTGCAGACAGATTAGTCATTATGAGAAGAGGGGTGAAAGTAGCTGAGAAAAAGGTAAATCAGACGAATCCCGATGAGGTTGTTAGTCTTATCGTTGGATCAGAGACAGTCACCAGGTGATCATGAGACTGTTTGAAAAAACCTTCCTGTTTTTTATCAGTGTAATCCTTCTAGAGTCAATCCTTATCATTATTATCGTTACCAATATTATCAAAACAAATAATCTTGAAGATGCGAGAAGGGAATTGATACAGGAAGCAGAGACCTTATACGAAAATTATAACTCATGGAAGAGAAACATTTGGGTTAATTTGGTCAGTCTGGAGAACAGCCAGCAGGTCGAAAACAACTCGAAGAACATTTCTGGCTACGTTAACAGAACTGAGATGGTCTCACATTTGAAAGAGAATCTCCTAGTAAAGGGCTTTGATGCTTTTACATTAATTAGTCCTGATAACCATACACGAGAGGTTTTTATTCTAACATCCAAATCGATCGAGATTCCCGACGTTTATGGACTGAGAGTAGAGCGGACTCATCCTTATATTCAAAGCATGATTCTTGGCAATTACCTATTCATGGTGGGAAAGGTACGGGTAAGGGATGAATATAATAACAATATTGATATTCTTATCTTTAAAAGGATCGACGAAGCATTCTGCAGTACGCTTATCGTTACGGGGCTTTCACAGGTCATGATATTCCTGGAAGATAAGCATCTCGTAGGAACTTGGGGTGGTTTTCAGCCTGATGGCTCCATAGGCCTTACGAAAATAGAAAGCGCCTACAAAGGGCTTTATAACATCGATCTTGAGGGGAAAAGCTACAATATTGCCGTACAGAAAATAGAATCCATATCTGAAGGAAAAAGAACTGGTCAGCTTTATCTAATAACATTCGTGTCCAACAAGCATTACCGCGACCGTTTGAATCTCATTAGAACTACTGTGCTCTATGTTTGTCTACTCGCAGCGATCGTTTCCGCAGCTTTTAGCCTGTTTCTCTCACAAAAGATCTGTAACCCAATCAAGAATCTCCTCTGGACGATGAAAATGATAAAGAATGGCCAATACGATATAAGAGTAAGCACAAAATCAATGAACGAGATCGGCGAGCTTTTCAAAGGATTCAATGACATGGCGCTCAAACTCAGCCAAGATAAAACTGCTATGGAGAGCTATATTCGGGAAATCGTTCTCCTGAAAGACTATAATGAAAAGATCATTAATTCAATCAAGGCAGGAATTGCCATAATCAGTACTGATCTGCGGGTAGAGAAGACGAATAGATTCTTCCTTGATTTTTTTAGTTTGGAATATGACAGAATCATAGGCAGAAAGATAGAGGAAGTAGGCAATCGAGTTATTGATAGTGACATTCTCTGCAAAATGGAAGATATCATTCAGCTAAGGAGGGATTTTTATTCCAAAATTAAGAGAGTTAGTGAAAGTAAGGTTACTGAAATAAAACTCTACCCTTTCTACAGTTCCGATGATCAACATGATTCGGTCCACGGGTGCGTGCTGATCGCGGATGATATCAGTAAGAAGGTTGAGTTTGAAGAAAAGATATTTCAGGCTGAAAAGCTTTCATCAATCAGCATGCTTTCTGCCGGGGTGGCTCACGAAATAAATAATCCCTTGAGTTCCATCATGACAAATGTGCAGAACTTGATTTCCGAAGACAACGATAAGGAACACACAATTGTCCTGCGCTTGATTGAGCAGGAGACCAGGCGGATAGAAAGAATTGTCAAAGAACTTCTCGATTTTGCCTCATCAAAGGATAGGGGCAGCTCATGGTCAGATATAAATGAGGTAATCACGCAAGTTCTGAATCTCATTCGCTTTTCCGTAAAAAAGGAGGGGTTTGTGCTTCTCGAAAGCTCGCTTGCACGGAATATTCCATTTGCGGCGATAGAAAGGGTTGAGTTGAAACAGGTGATTATGAACCTGCTTAATAATTCCTTACAGGCGATCGACAGAGAGGGAAAGATAAAAGTGTCGACTTTGAGCAACAAGACTAAGAGCCAAGTAATCATAATGGTACAGGATAACGGCTCAGGGATAAAACAGGATATCTTACCGCACATCTTCGACCCATTTTTTACCACAAAGCAGGAGAATGGGGGAACAGGACTAGGGCTTTCAATAGTCTACGGTATTGTAAAGAAATATCAGGGAACCATAAACATAAAGAGCCGTGAAAGTAGTGGAACCACAGTCAATATAGCACTCCCCGTCTATAGGGAAAAATAATGAACATAACGCTTACTAAAGAGCTATCCGTTTTAATCGTTGACGATGAGAAGGGAATCAGGCATGGCTTGAAAAATATGATGCAAAAGGAGAACTTCCTGGTTTATGAGAGTAGTAATTTTGAGGGCGCCATATCCATTGCAAACAAGAACATAATAGATGTTGTGCTTATAGACATAAGGTTAAAGAGCTCGCAAAATGGAATTGACCTTCTAAAAGAGCTAAAAAAGCTTGAACCCGATATTATCGCTATCATTATCACTGGATACGGGAGTATAGAAAGCGCCGTAACAGCGATGAAAGAAGGGGCAAACGATTATATCCTGAAACCAATAGACAACAGAAGCCTTCTCGATACCATCCAGAAGAACATACAGCTAAGAAACCTAAAGAATGAAAATTACTATCTTAAAAAGGAAATTATCAATCGATATACGCACAAATTCATTACCAGGAATCCTGAATTAAGCTCCCTGATCTCTTCCAAGATTGATAAGATTAAAAATAACCCCGTAACGGTTTTAATATCGGGGGAAAGTGGTACGGGAAAAGAGGTTCTTGCCAGATATATACATTTTACCAGCAACCGAAAGGATTCTAAGTTCGTTGCCATTAACTGCGCAGCCCTATCGGAAAGCCTTCTTTTAAGCGAGCTTTTCGGTCATGAGAAGGGAGCGTTTACGGGCGCCGTCGAGCGGAAAATAGGTAAGATTGAGATAGCCCATAAAGGAACCCTTTTTCTTGATGAGATCGGTGATATGCACCTGGATATCCAAGCGAAGTTGTTAAGGGTCATCGAGGAACAAAGCTTTGAAAGGATTGGGGGAACTAAGAGAATACGCGTAGACATTAGAATCGTTGCGGCAACAAATAAAGATCTGATAAGACAAATTAAAAGCGGAACCTTTCGGGAAGACCTCTATTACCGACTCAACGTGGTAAGTCTTCATCTGCCGCCACTTAGAGAGCGCATTGAGGATATACCACTTCTGGTAGAGCATTTCATAGATAAATATAACAGGATGTACAATAAGAAGGTTGAAGAATTTGAGGAGAAAGCCCTCAACGCACTCTCTCGTTACAACTGGCCTGGCAATATAAGGGAACTTGAGAATGTGGTGAATCAAACAATTTTGTTAAGCAATAGTCCTTTGATAACGGAAGGTGACCTTAGTAAGAGTCTTTTTCGCGGGGCTCAAACTGGCGAGGCGATCATGGATTATTCAAACATTACTTCGTTAAAGGAAACGGTGGATAAAGTGAAAGAGGATTTCGAGAAAAAGATTATCCAACATTTTCTTAGAATGCATAGCTATAATAAATCAAAAACAGCCGAAACGCTATCAATAACCAGAAAGACCCTTTCAGGAAAAATTCAGAAGTACCGGATAAGCCGATATTGAATCACTTCAGGGATGTGGAATATAGCAAGTATGGATGAATTTAAGATAATGGAAAAAGCAGATGCTCCTGAGCTTTTTAAAAACTATTGATGTTTTATGTATCGGACAGGTAGTTGCGGATATAGTGCTGCAACCGCTTTCCTCCTTTACATTCGAAAAGGATACGACAAAGGTCCCCTCCCTGGAGATTACCAACGGAGGAGATGCATTCAATACTGCCATTGGATTGACTAAACTGGGAGTCAAGACAGTCCTCATTGCAAAGGTCGGAAACGATATTCTTGGAAAGCTGCTGCTCAAAAAAGCGCGGGAATATGGGATCATAGCCAAAGGGATCTGCGTTTCTCAAGAGGATAGAACCTCTACCTGTGTAGTGATGATCAATGTCAAGGGGGAAAGAGTTTTTGTCTATTACGGGGGCGCCAACGACCGTCTTTCATGTGGGGATATCGATTGGGGATTTGTTCGTCGGTCAAGGATCCTGCATTTGGGAGGCATCTACAACCTTCCGGGTATTGAAAGCGGCTGCATGGTTAAGATTTTGGAATATGCACGAAAAATGGGCCTTCAAACAAGCATGGATGTAACGTGGGATAGCGAAGAGAAGTGGCTGGTCAAAATTGAGCCCGCTCTTCCCTATTTGGATTATTTTCTGCCCAGTATTGCCGAGGCAAAAGAAATTACCGGGCGTGCCGACCCCCGGGAGATCGCTCCGAAGCTCATTTCTCTGGGTGTTGGCAACGTAGTCATAAAGCTAGGCGAGAGGGGGTGCTATATAGCCAATGAACACGAACAGGGATTTGTCGAGGCCTTTGAAATCGAAAAGGTCGTCGATACCACTGGAGCAGGTGATGCCTTCGTGGCCGGCTTTTTAACAGGATTGACAAGAAAATGGTCTTTTCGAGATTGCGCCCGATTGGGAAATGCGGCTGGCGCTCTTTCCATCCAAAAGGTGGGAGCCACAGCAAGCATGCCTTCTCTCGCAGATGCTTTATCCCTTCTTGACTATGGAGACTAGGAGTATAATGCCTATGAAGTATCAGGAACTAGGAGAGCTGATAAAAGATTACAGAAAAAACCGCAGGGCAATTCCAGCTTTTAATTATTCCGATATGTGGGATCTCAAAGCCATAATAAATGCTGCTGCAAGAAATGATACGCCGGTCATCGTAGCCTCTAATCCTTTTGTTGCTCAATATCATGGCCTGGATTTGTGCCATTGTATTGTGGATACTGAGCGGCGCAAAGTGGACATTCCAGTGTTTCATCACCTCGATCACAGCCTGAGTACCGAGCTGTGTATCGAAGCTGTCGATGCGGGATACGATTCGGTGATGATAGACGGATCCGGCTTCCCGTTACAGAAGAACATCGAGATGGTCAGTCAGGTCCTCGAATATGCTCACAGCAAAAATGTTCTGGTCGAGGGGGAAATTGGTAGAATAAAGGGACGCGGCATCGAGGGCGTCTATACCGGTGACGAGTATCTAGCACGAGTCGAGGACGTAGTCGAGTTTACTGAAAAGACAGCAGTGGATATGTTGGCTGTGGGCATAGGGACAGCCCACGGATTCTATGAGGGTGAGCCCAAGATACACTTTGATCGACTCGAAGAGATTGCTAAGGCTGTGGATGTACCGCTTGTACTTCATGGCGGTACAGGTATACCCAACGAAGATATTAAGAGAACCGTTCATCTGGGCATCTCCAAGGTAAACATCGGAACGATCATTCATTCCACTTACATGAACTGCCTACGCAACGTGTTAAGACGCTCTGAGAAGAACCCGTACACCCTGGACATTATGCAAAAGGTGCTTTTGGAGGTAGAGAGAATCGTGGAAGATAGAATTTGGGTAATTCAGGCTGTCCCGCAACCCTGAGAAATTGGCCGAAGCGGACGCGAAGCGCA
>CAZVHJ010000017.1:0-78706 GCA_964627715.1 uncultured Spirochaetaceae bacterium
GCGGCAACTTTTGACCGAACTCCCGGTGAAAATGGCCTTTTCGGTCAGACACTAACTATCCGGTGGGCTGGCCCTCTACACTGAAAAAGGGTTGGGTTATCGGCGGCCAGACTCCCGGGGCGGATTTATGGCGGGTCAGCAAGCCCAGAGCCTACTGCACGGAGAGACATCCCAAGAACATTTCTCTCGCGATTTCAAAAGCGAAGCCGCAGGCGGAGCTGCTTAATCTGAGGCCGGCGTCGGGCTGGAAAGGCACAGAAAGCTCCAAGAACGAAGCCCAGGAGGCGATGCTTCATATAGGCAACCGGGAGCACTCTTGCCGGTATTACCTGCATCTCTCGGACCGGCGGGTGGCAATCTGCAGAGACAAGGATCTGTCGAAACCGGTGGCTTTGCTTTCAAAAGAGCAGTGGAGTCCCTGGATCATAGAGCAGGTAAACGGTCTTGAGATCGTTTTCCGTCTCAAGCTCGTCGAGCTCTCTCCGGAGGGAAGATACGTGGAGCTGTACTGCAGCGATGTATACAAGACCGAAGGTTGGGCCAGCCCGAAGGGCCTGGAAAAAGAGCTTATCGAGAATGTGGGCCCGTATACCGAAGGCCTGGAGTGTCCATACATCCCCGTAGACATCGAGAACCGCCCGTACGGACCTTTAAACGTTGATTCGAAGATTGTCCTGGAGCTGGCGGAGTTTCAGGCCAGTTGGTTCTCCGACACCGCCTCGTACATGCTCGACAAGCACGGTTGGGATCTTCTGTTCATGCACTATCACCTGATCGACGCACTGAACCACACCTTCCTGGCCCATCTGTACTCCCGGCATCCATACGGAAACAGTGAGCTCAGCGAAGAAACCTGGAAGATCTACCACCAAGCGCACGCTATTGTAGATTCGATGATCGCCAGGATCGTGGAGCGCTGCGCGGACGAGGAAACAGTGGTGGTTCTGACTTCAGATCATGGCGCCCTGCCCTGCTGGAAGTTTGTCTGGATCGGCAAGGCTCTCATCGACGCAGGGCTCCTGGCGTACCGCTGGAACGTACGGGCGAATAAGTACGATCTCGACCTCGGAAACTCCAAGGTCGCCCCTTACTACGATCCGCAGCACATCTGGATCAATCTGAAGGGCCGGGAACCCGGGGGAATTGTCGAACCCGACGAATACGAAAAGATCCGCGACCAGATCATCGCGGCGCTCTACTCGATTCGTGATCCGGAAAACGGCCAATGCCCGATCCAGCTGGCGATCCGCAGGGAGGACATAGAGCTTTCCGGGAAAGGGGACAAACGGGTCGGCGATGTGCTGTATTTTGCCACCGCTGGTTATTCGACCTGGAACGGGACGATCAACTCCCTGCGCTTTGCAACGATCAGACCGGAGCAGTTCGACGAGCCCGCCGTCACACGGTCCAAAGAGGTACTGGGTCATCATACACCATGGCTACCGGCCACCCGGCTCGATATCTTCTCCAATACGGCAGTAACGGTGGCCTGGGGTCCGGGCCTGCGGCAAGGGTACACCCATCCCTGGCCGATACACCTTAAGGACATCGTGCCCACGGTAGCCCACTTGATGGGATTCCCCGGTCCCCGGGATGCGGACGGAGCAGTGCTCCACACGTTTTTCGAGGAATAGCGTATATGGCGATCAACATCGAAGGGCTATGGATGAACTATACCGCCGTCGAGGATCAAGCGGTTTTGAAGGAGATCAATCTCAAGATAGCCGAGGGGGAGCTTTTTATACTCCTCGGCCCCAGCGGTTGCGGAAAGTCCACCTTACTGAAGATCATCGCCGGATTCCTCAAGCCTACACGGGGTCGTGTCGCCCTGGACGGCACGGAAATCGTCGGCCCTCACAGGGATCGAGGCATGGTATTCCAGTCTCTGGACACATCTCTATTCGAATGGTTGAACGTACGCGAAAACGTAGAGTTCGGCCTCAGAATGGCCGGTGTGGTACCGGCCGAACGACGCAGGCGAGCCGATCACTTCCTGAAGTTGGTGGGTCTCAAAGTCCATGAAAAGAAGTATCCTCATGAACTCTCCGGCGGAATGAAACAGCGGGTCCAAATTGCCCGCATCCTGGCCAACGAATCCACCATTCTGCTGATGGATGAGCCGTTCGCCGCGCTGGACGCGCAGACCAGAAGGATCATGCAGCGCCAGTTGATCGATATCTGGCAGAAGGTCAGGACCACGACGGTGTATGTGACCCACGATATTCGGGAGGCCATCATCCTGGGACAACGAGTCGCAGTGATGACCGCCGGTCCTCTGGCGGGAATTAAAAGGATCTACGATGTCGATCAACCGTACCCGCGCGACGAAACCGCCGAAGCCTTTCTTCAGATCTACACATGTGTGAATGCCGACATCGAGGAGGAGGTGAACAAGATATGGGAATGAAAAGAGTGCCCGTCACCGCCATCCTGTCCATCGCCGTCGGGCTGGGAGTATGGCAGATCGTGGCTACGTTCTTCATCGATCCATATTTCCTGCCTTCGATATCCTCGATTTTCATGGGTGCGGTGGATCTGACCAAGAAGGGGCTGCTGTTCAGACATATCGGTTTCAGCCTGATGCGTATCTTTATCGGGTGGCTGAGCGGCAGCCTGATCGCGATTCCCATCGGCTTGATCATCGGGGAGCTTCCGCTTTTCAAGCAGATCATCGATCCATACATCCATTTTCTGCGCTTCATTCCTGCCATCGCCCTGGTCACCCTGTTCATCGTCTGGTTCGGTGTCGGGGAGTTCTCTAAGGTGATCATGGTGACTTACGCCACGGGTTTCATCGTGATGATCAACACGGCCTCGGGCGTGGTGTCCATACACCACGACAAGAAGCAGGCAGCCCAGTGCCTGGGCGCGAGCCCGAGGCAGATCTTCTTCCACATTATTATCCCGGCGACCCTCCCTTCGATCTACCTGGGTATGCGACTGGCGCTTGCCTCCTCCTTTCTGGTGATCGTTGCGGTGGAGATGCTGGCGGCGGAGGCCGGTCTGGGTTTTCTCGTCTGGACTTCCAAGCTGTATTTCCGGATCGACTGGATGTTCGTCGGGATCTTCCTGCTCGGCACCCTGGGTTTCCTTACTGACCGGGGCTGGCGGCTGTTCGGAAATCTCGTATTGAAGAAATACATCCGGGAGTTGGGAAAGTACTAGCAACAGGAGCTGATGGACAAAGGCGGTGCCGGCCGTGCCCGGGCGGCCCTGATTTGCCAGCTCTGTGCACTGATGATAAGGATACTGCTCAGCGGCGAAAAGTGTTGACAAGGGAAGTTAGGTCGGATAAGATAACTCTTATAGAACTCTATAAGAGTTAAATGTATGGTAAAACGGCCGCGATATCTATCCATCGCTTCCACTATTCGCCGCAAGATCAGCGAAGGCAGCTACCGGCCAAACCTCTTGCTACCCAGTCAAAAGGAACTCGCCCGTATCTTCCAGACATCCATGATGACAGTGCGACAGGCCCTATCGGTGTTGGAACGTGAAGGTCTGATTGTCTTCGAACACGGGGTTGGTACGTTCGTCGCTCCCGGGGGAATCAACGATCGTGTGCTGCGCTTGCAGGGTTTCCAGGACGAAATGCAAGAGCACAGCGTCAGGATCTCTACCAAGATCATCGAAAAATCGCTTTCTATTACAGATAAAAAGATATCCGAGTTCTTGTCTGCAGACCGTAATGAAAGCGTTTGCCGTATTATCCGGCTCAGGCTCCTTGGCGAACAGCCCATCGTACTCCAACGATCCTACATGCCCACCCAGTACTCCGATGTCGTGCAGAACTATACCGAAGACAAATCGCTTTATTCGTTCTTAGGCGAGACCTCCGGACAAATTCTCATACGCAGCCACGAGATCATTCGCCCGGTAGATTTGCAAAAAGAAGAGGCGGCGCTCCTTCGGCAGCCGGAAGGTTCTCCGGCCTTCCTTTCGCTCAGGCTCAGCTCAAATCTGGCCGGAGAGGCAATCCTTTATGATGAGGCATATCTGCTTGGCAGCAGGATATTCCTCACTTCTAAACGACTGGGACTTCAGAGCCGCTTTCATTATATCGTGAGCCTGGCGCAGGAGCAGGATCCGTTGAAGCAGCTTGTTGCTCCGGACATTTGGGAGGATTGGTGATACAAGAAGACAGGAAAGCGTTAGAGCTCAAGGGAATCGTCAAACGGTATCCTGGAGTTCTCGCCTTAAACCAGGTGAATCTCTCCATCAACAGAGGAGAGGTGCACGGATTGATCGGAGAAAACGGAGCGGGAAAGTCCACTCTGATAAAAATTCTTGCCGGGGTGACACAGACAGACGAGGGACAAGTCTTCCTGGACGGAAATCAGGTAGAGATTCGTTCCGGTAGAGATGCACACCGGCTCGGCCTTTCCTTTATACACCAGGAACTGAACTTGATACCGTACCTCAACGGCCCGGAAAACGTATTTCTTGGACACCCTTATCCGAGAAATCCATTCGGCACGATTTCCTGGAAGAAATTGCAGCAAAAAACCAAATCGATCTTTGATCGGCTCCGGGTCAACATACCGCTGAACCTTCCCGTAAGCCAGCTCCCGCCGGGTAACCAGGCCATGGTGGCCATAGCCCGAGCTTTTGCCGTTTACGCCTCGATCTACTTCATGGATGAGCCGACCGCTGCACTTACGGATCACGAGAAAGATCAACTCTTTACCGTGATAAAGGCTCTCAAACGGGAAGGAGCGACCATCGTCTATGTATCCCACCAGCTCGAAGAGATCGCTCGGCTCACCGACCGGGTAACCGTGATGCGGGATGGCACTGTAGTAGGGACCTGGAATACGGTGAACCTTGATGAGGAAACCATGATTCGAAAAATGATCGGGCGTGATCTCGTATCTGCCTTCCCCCCGCGAAAATCGGAAGCCGGAAAGGTCGTGCTCGAGGTAAACGGATTGAAAGGCGCTCTGGTGGACGGCGTATCGTTCAAGCTGCACCGTGGTGAGATATTGGGGATCGCCGGCCTGGTCGGAGCTGGTCGGACGGAGCTTCTGCGCATGCTTTTCGGCGTCGATCACGTCAAGGCCGGAAGGATTCTCCTAAACGGCCGGCCCTTCATTCCCCGTTCACCCTTGGATTCGATCGAGAAGGGGATCGTACTCGTTCCGGAGGAGCGTAGAACCCAGGGACTGATACTCGGACGGTCTATCTATGAAAACATCTCTCTGGTCTATCTCAAGCAGCTGGCCAGGGGCCTGTTTGTGGACCGCCAGAAAGAAAGAGCCGAGGCGAAACGTATCGGCGGGTCTGTCAAGCTCAAAGCAGCGGGCTATCATCTTCCGGTCAGAAACCTCTCGGGAGGAAACCAGCAAAAAGTGGTATTCGCCAAATGCCTGCTTCGCCAGCCTCTCGTTCTCCTTCTCGATGAACCTACCCGGGGAGTGGACGTGGGGGCCCGCTTCGAGATCTACTCGATCATCCGCGACATGGCCGCCGAGGGAACAGCAATTCTGCTGGCATCATCGGACTTCAGCGAGCTTCTCGGCCTCTCGGACAGACTATTCGTTCTGCATCGGGGCAAGCAGAAGAGCCTGATCGCCAGCGAGGGATTGGATCAGGAGCGATTGCTGAGCTACTGTTATGGGAGGATCGATCATGATGAAAAGGAGGAATAGCCTGCTTTCAGAACACAAGATGACGGGCACGTTTTTTCTGAAGCGGTGGGGGACGATTCTTGGATTCCTGCTTCTCTGTTTGGTTTTTACGGTGCTGAGACCTGATGTGTTTCCCCGCTGGCGGAACATCAGGAACGTAATCGAACAGATCGCCACCCTCGCCATTGTGTCCGCCGGAGTGACCGTCGTCATGATCACAGGTGATTTCGATCTTTCTGTCGGCTCCCTGGCCAGCCTTATCGGCGTGGCTACCGCCTTCTTAATGAAAAGCGGCTTCGGTGTTTTGCCGAGCATTTTCGCCGGCATCGGATTAGGGATCTGCGGAGGCCTGGTCAATGGCGTGCTCGTTGCCTACGGGGGGCTCTCGGCCTTCGTCGCCACGCTGGCAACCATGACCGCCTACGGAGGCATATCCCTGCTGGTAACCAACGGGGCAACCATTTTCGGCCTGTCCGAGTCATTCCGCTGGATCGGTCAGGGAACCCTCGGACCGATACCCATCCCGGTATTTTTCATGGGCCTGGTTATCTTTTTGATATGGATCCTGCTAGAGCAGACAACCTACGGCAGGAGGCTCTACGCGATCGGCGGCAATTCGGAAGCCTCCTACCTGTCGGGAATCAATGTGCGCTTGTCCCGCCTGTTGGCTTTCGTTTTCTCCGGCCTGGGAGCGGCTCTGGGGGGGATCGTGTTGACCAGCCGTCTGTTTTCCGCCCATCCCCAGGCGGGAAATCCCTTCATGTTGAACGCGGCGGCCGCCGTGTTTTTAGGCATGACCGTGTTTCGAGAGGGAGAAGCCCATATCCTGGGAACCATTCTGGGGGTGTTGATCATGGGCGTGTTGGGCAACGGTTTGAATATTCTCGGTGTGAACACCTACGTTCAGTCCATCCTCACCGGAATCATCATCATCCTGGCCGTGCTGATGTCCAGCCTGGCCAAAAAAGGTTGACCCGATGACTCTTGAGGGTATCTTCAACAACGGCAGAAACAGCGGACACGCTGCGCTCATCGGGTACCTGCCCGCAGGATTTCCCGACCCGGAGGAGTTCCAGTCCATCCTCTCCTCCCTGGCTGCGGGCGGTCTGCAATGTATCGAGATAGGGATTCCGGCGAAGCACCCTGTTCTCGACGGACAGGTGATATCCGCGGCCTTGAACCGGGTGCGGGAACAGGGTTTGACCCTTACACGGGCGATATCTGTTTCCGGGGATGCACTTCATTCTTCTCATCTTGTCGGTATCGGTATGATCTACTACGCAACCCTGATGGAAGTCGGCATCGAGAAGGTGCTTTCCGGCCTCAATCGGCACCATTTCCAGGCCGTACTGGTACCCGACCTGCCGCCAGAGCAGTGGAGCTCCTTCGCCTTGCGTGTCTCCAGACACGAGCTGAAGCCGATCGGATTTGTCTCCGCTCGCATGCCGGATGAAGAGATCGAGGAGATAGCGATTTCGGCTGGGGGTTTTTTGTACCTTCAAGCCTACGAGGGAAGCACGGGGAAACACATCCGGATAAATCACGAGACCGCAGTCAGACTGAAACGGGTAAAAGAGATCGCAGGAAGACACCGCTTGCCGGTAGCCGTGGGCTTCGGCATTCATTCAGCCCAGGATGCGTTAAGATTGCAGGGGGAGGGAGCCGATGGGATCATCATAGGTACCGCCCTGGTGGAAGCTGCGGCTGAAGGCGGGGAAAGAGCACAGCGATTCATTCTGGAGATCTTGAGAACGCTTTCGGGAAAGGGTTGACTCATGAAGCAGATCATCACCGTTGACGTAGGGACGACAGCTACCAAGACGGCTCTGTTCGATGACTCCGGGAAACTGCTGGCCAAGGCTCAGGCCGGCTATTCTTTGCACCGGCCGGGTGACTATGTGGAACAGGACCCGGAAGATTGGTGGCGAGCGCTCAAGGAGGCATTAACGGCCATAAAGCCCCATATCATCGATGAAGCCATCGAAACCGTTATTCTTGGCGGTCAGATGCAGGATCTGATTCTACTACGAAATGGTGAGGTAATACACCCGGCAATCCTGTATATGGATACCCGCGCCACCGTCGAAATCGAGGAAATCGAGTCTCGGCTGGGAAGGCAACGTCTGATTGCGAGCTCGGGAAATGTCCAGGACGGCTCAAGCCTTCCGGCCAAACTTCTCTGGCTCAAGAAGCACCTTCCGCAGCTCTACCGGGAAGCGGACACCTTGCTGTTCGGCGCCCACGACTATCTTTCCTTCCGCATGACGGGATCCAGAAATACCGACTACACGACCGCCTCCACTACGGGCCTGATGGATATCCGGGTCCTATGCTGGGCCCGGCAAATGCTGCATGAGCTGGACATCCGGGACAACTGGCTTCCGAATCTGGCCCGGGCGGATAACCGCGACGGAACCCTGGGTCCCCAGGCTGCATCATTTCTCGGTATTCCGGAAGGAGTGCCTGTTTTGCACGGATCCGGCGATGTCGGCACGGCAACGGTAGGAGCCGGAGCAGGAGAACCCGGTTCGATCTACTGCTATTTGGGAACCACCGGCTGGGTCGCCGAAAGCACCGACAACGATACTCTGGCAGACCCCGAGACCGGAATCTACAATCTTTGTCATCCCGATCCGTCCCGACTGATACATGTTGGCCCGATGCTGTTAGCCGGCGGTAACGTAGATTGGGCCTTGAAAACGATCAGCAGCTTTTCAGAACACGCCGACCGCTATGGTCTGTTCGAAAAGGCCGCCGCTGATGTTGAGGCCGGATCTACCGGCGTTCTGTATTTTCCCTGGCTCGCGGGAGAAAGAGCTCCCTTCAAAGACCCACAAGCACGGGGATGTTTTATAGGCCTTTCCCAGACAACCGGACGAGAACAGCTCTACCGGGCCGTACTCGAAGGGGTCGCCCTGTCGATGCGTTCGATTCGGGAAGCGATCCAGAGCAAATCAGCTCGGGGCAGTGCCTTGATCCTGGCCGGAGGAGGCGCCGGATCCGCTCTTTGGTCCCAGATCTTTGCAGATGTGTTCGGTTGCGATGTTTTCACGATTGAAGATGAAGAAGATGTAGGGTCAAAAGGCTCGGCAATTATCGCGGGCAAATCATTGGGATGGTTCTCCAACTACCTGTCCCTGGAGGACGTTCTTAAGGTCAAGAAACAATTCAAGCCGGATCAACGTCGAAAAGAACTCTACGACAGGATCTATCCTGCTTTTCGGGACACGTATCCGGCGTTGAAGGATCTGTTTTCCGCCATAGCGGGTTGCAGAAAAATGGCAGACACCTCCCGGTAGGGGAGGATAAAAAAATTCCTTTAAGGAGGAGCAGATGAAAAGGAAAATTGTCGCAAGGGGTCTGGTGCTCGTACTCATTGTCGCTGCGGTGCCGCTGTTCGCCGGGGGCCAGAAAGAGGGCGCCAAGGAAACGAAGAGTGTGGCGGTGGTCACCCCGTACATGGCCAACGCCACCACCGCCTTCGTGATCGACAGATTCAAGGACTATGCGATTCAGGAGGGCTGGAAGGTGACGGTCTCTGACACGGCGGGAGACTTCAACCTCCTGGTGAGCCGGATCCAGGATGCGGTTGCTCAAAGTGTAGATGCCGTGGTCCTGGGGATGGGAGATCCCGTGCAGATGACCAAGGGGTTGGAAGCGGCTGAGCAGGCAGGGATTCCTGTCTTTGGTCTCGATGCCGGAGTGACAGAAGGGGTGCTATTAAATGTCACTTCTGACAATACGGATCTGGGAACGAAAAGCGCCCAAGCGCTTGCGGAGGGAATCGGTAAAACGGGAAGTGTCATTCTGTTCACACACGATCCTCATCCCGGAGTGAGGGAACGGGCTGTGGGGGCTGTGAAAACTCTGGAAAAGTACCCTGATATCAAGATCATAGAGCGGATCCATATTGAGGTTCCAGGTCCGGTTGAAAATGCCCGGAAGGTCATGGAAGACCTCCTGACCGCTTACCCGAAGGCGGGCTCCATAGCAGGAGTTTGGGCCGGCTGGGACGAGCCTGCGTTCGGCGCCACCCAGGCTATCGAAAAAGCCGGAAGAGATGATGAAATCAAGGTGGTTGGGATCGACGGTACCGATTTTGCCAAAGCGGAGATTCTCAAGAAAGGACCTTTTATCGCCACGGTCGAGCAGGATTTCGATGGAATGGCCCGGGACCTGGTGACACTGATGAAAGGCTACTTCGCAGGCACAAAACCCAGCGAGAAGTGGTACAAAATCAACGGAAAACTCATTACCCCTGAAAACGCTGCTGAGTAATTCAAGCTCTCCGGCCGGGCTTCCCCAGAGCCCGGCCGCTATACTCTGGAGAAAACCGCTTTTGTCATTGTATTTCTCCAGCATATTGACTCACCCCGGCGAGCTTGATTACTCTGTCCCTGAACCCCATGCCCAAAAAGTCGAAAAAAGCGCGCAAACACAAACAGAAGCACAAAGAGAAGAAATCGTTTCAGCCTTCGACGCAGGCCGGAGCCGCGGAGCTACTCCGGGCCTTCAAGTCCGCCTGGAACGCAGGCCGCTGGCCGGAGGCGCTGAGCTGCTACCGCAGCTGGACCGCCCGGAGCGGAAAACAACGGGAGGCCCGGCTGGAGGCGGAGCTCTTGTTTCGCTGTGCCTCCGATTTCTATAGGCAGGGAAAGGTCCGGGTCGCGTTCGAGCACCTGGAGGAGGCTTCGACCCGGGACCCGGAATCCCGCCACCGCTACCCCTACTACGCCGGTATCTGCCTGACCAGGCTCGGGGAGCTCCCTCAAGCGCAGAGCCGCTTCTCCCTGGCAGGTGACGAGTTCCACCGCGAGCTTCTTTCCTCAGGCGGCAGCCCGGCTGCGGTGTTTTCTGAAGCTGTTCCCGGCGATCCGGTGTTCGAAAGGGGTCTGCTGCTTCGCTTCTGGAGAAGACTGTTGTCTGAGCAGGAGCCCGACGGTCCTTCCACCGCTCTCAGCAAAATCCGCAAGGCCTATCGCCTGCTATGTGCCTCCGGCGACCCCACGCCGCAGCTGAAGCTGCTCGAGGGCAAACCCGGATTCAAAGTCCTGGCGCTGCACCTCAGGCTGCTGGCAGCGGTGGCCGAAAGAAGCACCGTGAAGGTGCGCAACCTGGTAAAGGCCCATGCTTCGCTGTTCGCTTCGGTGGGGCCTGCGGGCGAAGAGCTCCGGGCTCTCCTGGACATTCACCTGATGCTGCTGTTGAAGGAGCAAAACGCTTCGGAAGTCATTGTCCTGGTGGAGCTTTTTTCTCAAGCCGGCGTCAAAGGTTCGGCGCAACGATCGCTCCTGAACGAGGCTCGTTTTCGGCTTAGCCTGGAGGAAACCGAACGGGAAAACCTCGAAACCGCCTTGGAGCTGCTTGAGGAAGTCGATGTTACCACTCCGGCCATCCTCCACAACCGGGCGCTGCTTCTTCAGAGGCTCGGGCGCTGCAGCCAGGCTAACGAGTACTGGGTGCGGCTTCTAAAGACGGAGAAAAAGCCGAAGCGCTCCGATCCGGAGGAGCTGCGCCGAGCCTACACCGCCACCCTCAAGTTCATCGCTCGCAATACTCGAAACGAAGGGAAACTTCAGGAAGCCTTTTCCTGTCTTCAGGAAGCCTGCGCTTTAGACCAAGTGGACCGTGAAGTGCTCGAATCGCTTCAACAGGTGGCTTCCGAGCTCGGCCGGGCCAGGGAAGCCTGCGACTACGCCCGCAAGCTCTATGAACTGGACCCGGACAACGAGGAGTACCTGTATTCCTACCTGGACGAGCTGATGAGCCTGCCCGATCCGCAGGGCGCCGCCCGGCTTTACCGGGAGGCGCTGAAGAAGTATCCGGACAACCCGTCCTACAGATCGGGGCTGGCGCAATGCTATTTGCAGAAGGCCTGGTTGCTGCGAAGCCGTGATCAGGCGGAGGCCAGGCGTCTGGCCGAGGAGGCTCGCCGGTTGGACCGAAGCCACCCCCAGCTCAAGTACCTGGAAGGCCTGTGGCTTCAGCGGGAGGGGAAAAAAGAGGCGGCGGAGAAGAAGTTCAACCAGGCCGTCAAGGCCGTGGACAGCCACGCCGCCGAGATGGTCTTAGGGCTCGCCTTTTATCTGGATGGGATGCCCGAAAGGTCGGTCGAGTTTTTCGAAAGCATCTGTTCCTGCTCCTGTCCGATCAGCGATGTGCTTGCCGGCCAGATCCTCATCTTCCTTCTCGAGCAGGGGGATTCGAAGCTTGCAGGGCGGATCTGTGAGCTGATGCTCGAGGAGAAAGATTTCTCCCTGTACGCCGTCGCCGACTTACTGCGGCAGCAGGGACATCCGGAGCTTGCCGAGCAATACAGCCTGCAGCTGATCGATCGGGACGGAGCCGACGAGGATGACCAGTTCCTGCACCTGCTGGTGCTCAACGAGCTGGGCGACCACGGACGGACCCTCGAGTATGCCCGGGTTTTGAGAGAGCAGGCCAGGCTGCGGGAAGACGTGATGGATGTGGATTTCTATAACTCTCTGATCAAGCAGATCAAGAACAGGGGAAGGTTCAAGCTGTACCATGAACAAGGATAGGGTAAGAAAGAAGGGAATGCCCGTCAGAGAGGCGAGGAGCCCCTACGAGGTCCTGGGAGTAATTGAAGAGGCCTCGGACGAGCAGATCCGCAAGAGCTATTTGGAGAAGGTGCGGCAGAGCCCGCCGGAGCGCGATCCGGATAGGTTCAAGGAGATTCGGCGGGCCTACGAGGTGTTGAAGGACGGGGCAAAGCGCCGACAGCTGGACTTGAGCCTCTACAAGCGCGACTCCGGTCTGGGAGTAGATACCAGGGACGTCGATTTCCCCTCCCTGTTTATCAAGCGGGTTTTCAGGATGCTGCTTGCCTCCTCGGATTTTCAGCTTCAGGATTTCAGCAGGGATTTCCGCCCCATGGATCAGATCGTCAGCAAGCTGCGATGAAGGCAAAGGAGGTGTTGAGGGCCGTGAGGTGGACGCCCCGCCCCCGCTTTCCCTTCATCATCATTCCCGAGCCAGAGGCGCATGCGCCGCAGAGGATCGCTGGCGGTCAACTCGAGGATGAGCGGGGCCAGCCGGTCGCCTCCTTCTTCTCCGGCCTGCTTCCCATCATGGACGGGCTGGAAGCGGTGCGGCGGCAGATTCTGAAAACGGGGGAGGAAGAGTGGCGGAAGGGTATCACCATATTTTACGAAAAGCTCATCGACCACTGCGCCGCCTCGGGGCTTCAGGCATCGGCGCAGGTGGGAAAGCCCTTCGATCCGAGCCTCCATGAGGCCCTGGCTGCCGCCGAGGCCTCGGGGGTGGGGGAAGGATGCATATGCGAGGTGGTGCAGCAGGGCTGGCTGTTCCGTGGCAGGGTCCTGCGCTTCGCCCGGGTGGTGGTGGCTAAAAACGGCGGCCGGGGCGGGGGATAAAGGCGCATCTTTTTGCCCGGCTCGACAGAAGAAAGGATGGAAACAGTGAAAAGGATTTTTGGCATCGACCTGGGAACGACCAACTCCGAGATCGCCTGCATCATCGACGGTAAGCCTCAGGTGTTCACCGTCAGCGATGGCTGGAAGTACATGCCCTCGGTGGTGGGGGTCGATCCTTCCGGGCGTATCCTCACCGGGGTTGCGGCCCGCAACCAGTACGCCGCCTACCCGGAAAATACGGCTGTCTCGATCAAACGCCGGATGGGAAGCGGGGAAAAGGTGCCGATGGGGGGGCAGTCGTATACTCCGGCCGAGATCTCATCCCATATCCTCAGGACCCTCAAAGAGGCGGCGGAGCGGGAATCGGGCCTGCCGGTGGAACAGGTGGTGATCAGCGTTCCCGCCTACTTCAGCGACCTGCAGAGGAAGGATACGATCCGAGCCGGGGAACTGGCCGGGCTGGAGGTCGTGCGTATCATCAACGAGCCGACCGCCGCCGCACTGGCCTACGGCTGCCGGGAAGACCGGCGGGAGAAGGTCCTGGTGTACGACTTCGGCGGCGGGACTTTCGATGTTTCCCTCATCGACGTGGAGGAGGGGGTGATCGAGGTCATGGCCAGCGACGGGGACACCCACCTGGGAGGTGACGACCTGGACCGGCTCCTGCTGGAACTGTTTTACGCTCATCTTCCTGCCGGGGCGCGCTCCGGGAAAGACCTCAGGCTCCAAGCCCGGTTGAAGAACGCCGCCGAAACGGCCAAGATCCGGCTTTCCACCGAAACCCTGGTTCAGGTGAAAGAAGAGTTTCTCACCTCGGTGAAGGGAAAGCCGGTCAATCTGGCGCTGGAGGTGAGGCGGAGGGAGTTCGAGGATAGGATACAGGGGGAACTGGACAGGACCTTCGACCTGGTGAAGGAGGTTCTGAAAACAGCGAAGGTGAAGGCAAGCGACATCTCCAAGCTGCTTTTGGTAGGCGGCTCGACCTACATACCCCTGGTCTTTGATACCTTGAGCCGGGAACTTGGTTTCGATGTGCACCGGGAGGTGGACCCCACCTACTGCGTGGCCATAGGGGCGGCGATCCAGGGTGCGATAATCACAGGCGAGCACCTCGACACTATCCTGGTGGACGTAAACCCTCACTCTCTTGGCATCCGCAGCCTTACCATCCGCCCGGGCGGACAGGAAAATGACGACCACTACAGCGTTATCATCAACCGTAACACCCCGATCCCCTCCTCGATGACCAAGACCTACTACACGGCGATGGAAAATCAACCGGAAGCGGATATCGAGGTTTACCAAGGCGAGGACTCTACGGCCAGTAAAAACACCTTCATCGGTTCCTTCGTTCTGGACGAGCTTCCCCCCAACCTGCCGCTGGGCTCGGAGATCGAGGTGAGCTTCGAGTACAACCTGAACGGGATCGTGGAGGTCAGTGCCCTGGAGAGAAGCAGCGGCAGGCGTAGAAAGCTCGCGGTGGATCTCAACCGCGCCGCAGGAAAAAAGAAAAAAGCCGCGGCGCGAACGTCGAAGAACAGTGGGCATTGAACTCCGTCGAGGACGCCGAACGTGTCTGAGCAAGAAGCCTACCGGGAAGCCCTGAGCCTGGCCCTGAAAACGCAATACCGGGAAGCTGCGGCCAGGCTTTCCGAGCTTCTTCGAGAGCATCCGCGGCATGTGCCTTCGCTCATCCTCCTGGGAAAGGTGGAATACTACCTGAGGCGTTTCTCCTCCTCCCGCAGGCGCTTCGAGCAGGCATTGAGTCTGGAGCCGGAAAACCCGGCCGCCTGGTTCGGGCTGCAGTACTACGCCCAGCGAAGGCGGACGGTGCTGCCTTTTGGCGTGCTGGGGATTTCAGTCGGGGCGTTGGTCCTGATTGGCGCCCTGTTTTTTAACTCCCTGCGACAGAGTATCGAAAGCGACCTGAAAGGGATGGAGGAGCACCTGGCTGGCCGGCTCCTCCAGGTGGAACGTTTGGTCGCCGGAGAGGCGGAAGCCCGGGAGCACATCGATGAGGCATTGCTCAATAATGCGGAAGGGCTGTCGGAGGCACTTGAGCGCTACGGAAGCAGCCTGGAGGCGCTGGAGAGTCGAATCGACACGGCCTTTGCCTCGGTGAACGGACGCCTGGAAGAGCTCTCGGACCTGCAGACGGAGCTCCACAGCGAGCTTCGGGCGGACATCCGTGAGCTTCGAAGCCTGATTCGGGAGCTTCGATCTGTTCTGCAGGGTGCGGCCGGGCAGTAACATACTATTCGGGGTAGGGCATGGGGCAGCGGCAGCAATCGCCCCGTGACATGGCTACTTTCCGGATACCTGGGTGGCGACACTTTACCGGTTCTGTCTGGATCTCTCGGGTGGTTGAACCATCAATTTCTCAATAACGCTTCGAATGTTGCCTGTTTTCATCTTGGGACGAAGATAGCGCTGCTTGGAATCCGGGTTTTCTTCCCAAGTATTGCTCCCGTCGGCGGCTACTACGGCTCTGCCGTTGGCAGAAAGATTCCAGTACTCTTTTTGTCCCGTGGACACCCGCCAGGACAGCTGTCTGGTTCCAGCTTTGTCTGTCCATTCCTTCTGTATAGAGCTCATACGCTTTGCGGACAGGATTGTCCGGCCCGCTTTTCCGTGAGAGGGACTTTCCGGTCATGATGGGGTATCCGATTTCGAATCCGCTGAAGATGATCGGGGAGGGCCAATGTTGGGTCACAACTCGAGCAGCCTCGGGATCTTGCTGGAAGTTCCACTCCGTCCCAGCCGGAAAAGCACCGCCCATGACCGACAGCAGTTTGACCTTCTGATCCACCAGATCCCGACCGCTCAGATGGCTGTGTCGATCCGGTCCGGAAGCAAGCAGGTTCTTCAGGTTGACCAGCGGTCCGATTGCCACGATGACCACACTTTTATCAGGTCGAGCGCTTAGGATCTGCCTGTACAAATCGATAGCGTCCGGGGCGCTGACGCAGCTTTTCAGACTGTTGGGATAGTGGTGGGCTATGTATTTGTTGTATTTCTCGTCTTTGGGCTCAGACAAGAATCCCTCGGTTTTGAGAGTTCCGATCGGAGTAGTACCCCTTCCGTAATAGGTGTTGATTGCCTGCAGGCACGGAGCGCCCCAAGGAGAGGAAATGCAGCACATCATCGCAAGTATTTCAGCCTCACCGTTGTCCGCCAGAGCGTTCAGGACCGCCGCTGCACCGGCATCATCGCAGTCCGGTCCGATGTCGGAGTCCAGGATGACCGCAACCGGCTCTGATATAGCGGGCGGTGCGGCACATCCGATCACCTGCACGACTGTTGCCAACGCCAGAGATGTTCGGTGCATCGCTGTAGTCACGTACTGCCCCCTATCCTTTCAGCCCGGTCATGATGATGGCTTTCACGAAATACTTCTGAAGAGCGAGAAAGATGATCATAATAGGAAACATGCCCATCACCGAGCATAGAAATGAATCCCAGTTCCAGAGGAAGGTGAAATGATCCCGTCGATACGCGCCGCGTCGACAAGATCATCGGGTATCGTGCTCATAAACTGCCTCATCATGAATATCCCGAAAGCAGTCACCAGATTCGGGAGTATCAAGCCGAGATAAGAGTTGTGAAGCTTCAGACGTGTGACAAGGATGTAGATCGGAATCATGGTTACCTGGAAGGGAACCATCATGGTGGCCAGAACGAGGATAAACAAAAATTTTCTTCCTATAAAACGATGTTTGGAAAAGGAGAAACCCGCCAAAGCTGAAAGAAACACAACGCTGAGGGTGACTCCTGTGGCGACGATGATGCTGTTCAAATAGTAGCGTCCCAGATTCACGAAGGTGAGGGCCTCGATATACGGCTAGATGGTCCACTTCTGAGGAAAGACAGTCTGCACGGCCAGGTAGGTTTCTTCGATGGACTTGAAGGAGGTCATTACCTGGAAAAAGATCGGCAGAAGCCAGACAACACCCATCAGAACAAATACGCCGGCATAGATATAACTGCCTGCTTTTTGTCGATACATGGCTAATACACCTCTTCAGAGCGGAATAGTCGCAGCTGGAGCAAGGTGAACAGCAATATCACGATGAACAGGATCATTGCCATGGCGGAGCCGACGCCCATTTTTAGCGAGTTGAAGGCCGTTTGATAGATGTATAGCACCAGCACCCGACTGGCGTGTCCCGGTCCGCCGACGTTGTGTATACCCAACGCGAGTCCCGAGAGCACCCAGACCTGGGTAAACACCTGAAAAGCCCCGATGATCGTGGTAATCACAACAAAAACCGTAGCTGGTTTGAGCAACGGTAGGGTGATTTTGAAAAATGACTGTGATACAAGCATCACTTGAGCCGAGATTTCGCCGCCGTAATCGTTACTCCAATGTATTAGGAAACTTGCCTGTATTTGTACTGCTCAACATATGGACTTTCTTCCTCCTGCAAGTGGGTTTATGATTGAAGTTGTGGGCGCGACGGAGCCACAAGGAGGAAGCCTATGGATGTCATCGATTTGACTCCCGACCACGAGGGCCTGTATTTTCGGTGTCTGGAAGACTGGTCGGAGGAGATGAAGGAAGCGGGGAACCACAAAGAAACATGGTATGCCTGCATGAAAGACCGAGGGGTGCGGGTCAAGCTTGCCCTGGATGAGAACGGCGTCGTCGGCGGCATGATCCAGTATCTTCCGATCGAAGAGTACCATCTCCAGGGGGAGGATCTTTATTTCATCCTTTGTATTTGGGTCCACGGCCATAAGCAAGGCCGGGGGAATTTTCAGAAACGGGGCATGGGCCAGGCCCTGTTGCGCGCTGCGGAGGAGGACAGCCGAGCGATGGGCAAGAAAGGGATCGCGGCCTGGGGTATAGCACTTCCATTTTTCATGAAGGCTTCCTGGTTTAAAAAGCAGGGCTACAGGCCGGTGGACAGGGATGGAATCATGGTGCTGCTGTGGAAACCCTTCAGCGAGGATGCGGTAGCCCCCAGATGGATACGCCGGAAGAAGAAACCCGGGAAGACCGCCGGCAAGGTCACGGTCAGCGCCTTTGTGAACGGCTGGTGTCCGGCTCAAAACCTGTCTTTTGAACGGGCCCGCCGGGCCGCCGAGCAGTTCGGCGACAAGGTTCTCTTCCAGAAATATGATACCCTGGATCGGGACGTGTTCGAGGAGTGGGGGATCTCCGACGGGCTGTTCGTAAACGGAAAAGAGGTCAGAACCGGACCACCGCCCTCATTCGAAAAAATCAAAGGTCTGATCGAGAAGCGGGCCCGGAAGCTGAAAACCTAGAATCCGAGACCCACCTCACCGAGGTTATGAGGTTCCGGGAGAAGCGAATGCCGGGCGGATCAGCTTCCGGGCAAGGAGTCCTGCTGTTCCCCCGCTTCCTGCAAGCCCAAGGAGGCCACTCCTACCAATGCCGCTTTTGAATTGAGGATAACCCGAACTGGAACCTTTTCGGGCAACGGGGACAGACGCCCTTTTCGGACGAACCACTTCGTGAAAGCGGGTTTCTTAAGGAAGGGAAGAATTCGGGGTGAAATCCCGCCTCCCAGGTACAGCCCGCCGGTGGCCATGTTGCGGAGCACCATGTTTCCCGCCTCCGCTGCCAGGATCGAGACGAACATCTCGACCGTCAGCGTGCAGATCCGGCACATCCCCTGATTCTTTAAAGCGGCGTTGATGATTACCGCATTCAGATCCTCGGCCTTGCTCAGCTCTTCGGTCAGCCAAGCTGGTTCCTCGGCCAGTCCCCTGTCCTTGATATAGGCGTAGATGTTGGGGATGCCGGTTCCCGAGCAAACCCGCTCATAGCTCACATGATTGTAGCGCTCGAGCAGGTATTCCAAGAGCCCCATCTGAAGGCCGTCCACTGGCGCGAAATCCGCGTGCCCCCCTTCGGAAGGATGGACGATGTATTTCTTTCCGTCCCAGCTCAGGAAGGTCTCTCCCAAGCCCGTGCCAGGGGCGATCACGGCGATGTTGCCCCACGGTTCCGGGGTTCCCTCCTTGACCGTTGCCAAGTCGGCGGCCGGCAGCACGGGAACGGCCTGGCCGATCGCTTCCAAGTCGTTGACTACGGCTATCGTCTCGAGATCGAACTTCTCCTTCAGTTTTGCTTCTTCGATCACCCATGGCAGATTGGGCAGGGTGGCTTTTCCGCCGACCACGGGCCCGGCGACTCCGAAGCTGGCTCGATGTACCCGTACTTGCTTGGCCTGCAGAAACTCTTCTACGATCTGCTCCAGGCAGTCATACCGACCACTTGGATAGGTTGCTTCGGTGAACGGTGTAGTGGCGCTCGAGGTTTCCTCATACAGTGCGAGGACCGTTTTTGTACCGCCGATATCACCGGCCAACAACATGCGTGTCTCCTTCGCTCCCTCCGCTATGTCCAGCGGCAGGCTGGGAATCGGTGTCATGACAAAGCAGGGTAAGCTGCAGTACTACGGTACGGAGGGCTGGATCGTTGAATACACAAACGAGGGTCCAAAATCAGGAAGAAACTGTGGGAGGAAAACTCCAGGTAAGCTATTCCAAACCCTTGAGCTTCTCCGCCGTGGCCTCGCCCATCATCATCTTGCAGATGTTCTTGTAGCCAACCTTACGATGACGGTGTAACAGCTCGACGACAACGGCGTAGGCATCTGGATACCTGGTTTTTAGTTGGCTGAGGTCTTCTTCAACCGCTTTCAACTCCTCCAAAGACGCGACCGCTGGCATTGTATGCCTCCTTGTTTTACTGGTGTAGCTTTACAGGCCCGCCTAGTATAACACGATAATAAATGCTTTGCTGCTTCTCAAATGGGTTGATCTTTTTAAAGTGGTAATCTATGTGCCGACAGCTTACTGAGCCGCTGCTTCCAACTCACCCTGTCTATGGCGGTGGGCTGCAGCTTGATCGGGGAAACCGAGGCGGTCTTCCAACTCGGCCAGCTTGCCGAAAAGCACCGGATTGCGGGTGTCCCGCAAACTCTGCTCTCTCAACAGTGACAGGAGCTCCTCTTCCCTGCCCAGTTTGCGGCAAAGCCGAAACAGGTCCTCGTAGTGCTGTGCACCGCGAGGATCCAGGTCCAGAGCCCTGCGATAGGCCAGCAGAGCCTCCTCCGGGCGATCGAGCATCTCAAGCGCTGCAGCCCGGCCGGTCTGGGCTTTCACCGAGGAGGGGTGAGTGCGGAGAACCCTCTCCCAAATCGTCAGGGCTTCGGCCCAGGCGTCCTGGTTTTGATAGAACTCCGCCAAAGCCTCTTTCAGCTCCACGCTGTGGGGATACCAGTCGTTGAGCAGAAGCAAATCTTCCCGGAAGGCGGCGGGACTGTCGCGCAGCTCCTGCAGCAGGACCAGGGTGTCTTCAAGAATCTGCAGGGGTTCGTTGATTTTGACGGAAAGCTCCTTCAGCTTCAGCAGGTCTTGCTCCTCCAGCTCGCTACCCTTGTCCTCGATGGTTTGGGCAGCTTGAAAACGCAGAAGGCCCGCCTTCTGCACCGCCTTGCCCACGGCCAGGTGGGCCAAACTGACGCTTCGCTTCTGTCTGGCCAACCAGTAGTAGGGGTAGGGTTCACTGCTTCCCCACTGTTCCGCCTGGGCGAAGGCCTGTTCCGCCTGGGCGTCGTTTCCGTGTTGTTCGTAGAGTACGCCGAGTTTGGCCCAGGCGTCGGGATTCCGGGGCTGAAGGTTGACCAGACGTTGGAGCTCTCTCATCAAGCCATCCCTGTCCCCCTGCTCCTCCCGGACTCTGACTAGAAGAATTTGAAGCTGGGCGTCGGTTGGAGCCAGGGGTCGTGCTCGTTCCAGATACACCGCCGCCCGATCGGGATTCCCCCGTTCGAGCTCGAGAATGCCCAGATTCTTCAGCGCGGGAACGGAATCCGGGTTGAGCTCCAAGGCATCCAGAAACTTTTGTTCGGCGGACTGCTCCTCTCCTTCGGAGAAGTGCTTGGCACCCTGGTTGATCAGTGACGCCGCCATGCCCTCCTTGGCATCCCGCGACCCCGGGTCCAGCTCCGCAGCCCGGCTGAAAGCCCGGTAGGCCTCTTCGAAACGCCGCTGCTCGAACCTTAGCTGCCCCAGGCCCAGGTTAACGATGCTCAAATCGGGGTCCCGGCGGCGGACCTGTTCCAGGATCGCTTCGGCTTCTTCCAGTCTGTCCAGGCGGAGGTAGCAGAGACCGAGAAGGGCCTGATCGAAGGGTTCGGCCTTGGCTTCGGCCAGCGCTTGTTCCAGGAGCCGTGCGGATTCCTCGAACATCCCTTCGTTATACAGCTTGATCGCGAAGGAGCGCTCGCTCTGGGAAAAGGCCGGTATAAGGATGAAAAACAGCAGGACGACCGCCAGGTACGATCGCTTAATACTCATACACCCCGTGCAGGCCGACGAGGAATGGGCTCACGGTGTTTCCCTCTTCGCTGTAACGGCTGAAGCTCGCCTCCCCCTTCAGGCCGAATCCCCTTTGGAAAGGGACGTCGAGGTTGGTGCTCAGGTCGTGGCGCAACCCTCGGAAACCGTGGGTAAGCTGGTAGTCCGTACTCAGAGAGAAGGGCAGATCCTCGCCGGACAGGGTTAATCCGGTGAGGTGTTGGAAGGCGTTTCCCGGCGGGCCGCTTTCGCTGGTCCGGTTGACCCACTCCCAGATGAAGTTGTAGCGCACTTGAAGGAAGGAGAACAGGGGAATGGCCACAGAACTGAGCGTTTTAGCCAGAATGTCCCGGTTGGTCCCGCCAGGTAGTTCCTGGGAGAGCACCAGGTTCTCCCCGAGAGTGATCGTGTAGACCTTGAGGTTCCACACCGGCAGGAGGGTCACCTGTCCCAGACCGTCGGTGGTCAGGGTTCGTGTTCCCTCGGAGGTGGTGTCAATCACGGAGGCGGCCAACTGGTAGTTCAGAAGGGGATCCGGGGCATGGGACAGCTCGGTCTCAAGTTGATGAGTCCAGGAGACGGGGGTCTCTCCTTTACTGATGCTTCCGTTGTATCCGCCGCTTACGGTCATGGTTTTCAGAGGCTGGAGGTTCATCCCGGCGTTCCAGTGGCCTTCACCGCTGTCGACGTTACCGTTGTCATCGATCTGCACGCTGAGATCGGTCCCGGCTTCCAGGCTCTGAAGCACCCCCCGTTCCCGCGGGTTTCGCCAACCTGCGGAAAGGGCGCTCTGATGGGACTGGTTCGGCTCGGCGCCGCTATGGAATGTCGAGGATAGGGAGTATTCGAGGCTCGAGAAAAAACCGTTTTCTCTTTGCCAGTCCAGGCCGGTTTCGCCCTGCCAGGTGGCGAGGGACGGGTTTTCCGTGACCACCCCCGATTCCCGATCGCTGGACCAGATGTTGGCGATCCCCGCCACCAATCTCAGCTCGAGCGCCTCGGAGAGGGGAAAGTAGAAGCCGAGATTAGTGTCCAGGGTCGTGGAAAGGGTGTAATCCCCGTTGACATACTCGGTCCGGGTGTATACGGGAGCTATTTCAGGGCGCAGATGGAGAAAGTTCAACAGGGGGATATTCACCATCAGATTCCCGCTGGAGCTGAAGGTTGCCATATCCGTGAGACCGTCGACGGTGTTTTCCACGGAACCGCCGAGCTTCAGGCCGACGGTGCCCAGCATCCCTTCGGCCAGGAAAACCAGGGAGTCACTCTGTTGGTCTTCGATATCGGCGGCGTCTTCGGATGCTTGAATCCAGCTGTGCTCGTAGGACAGGCTCATCGGCAGTGTAGGGATCAAGCCGAGGCTCAAGTTTGAGGCGATCTGTAAATCCATGTCCTCCTTGTCGACGTCGACTGTGCTCAATCCACTCTCCTCGCTCAAGATCCGCTCGCCGTCCTCGTAGGAGCCGCTAAGATCCAGAGACCACCGTTGCGCCCGGATATCCACTCCTGTTGAGTAGGACTGTTCCCGGCCGTCGAGATAGCGCTTTCGCAAGGCGCTTCCCCCGATATTCAGGGTGGCGGCACTGCCGAGGGGCTGGGCCAGGGAGAAAGTAGAATCTGTGTACACGTCGTAGTCCTGCTCCCCCCCGGCGCTTACACCACCCTGGCCGCCGAGAATGATCCTCATCGAAAACTCCGTTTGCCCCGGAGCTTGTTCGGGCTGAGGACGAGGCTTGGTCCATTGAGCGTCAATCTGGTGTTCCCCCGCATCCGGAATTTTCCTGATCAGAGTGACCTCGGTCCAGGCTGCGGAGCAGAGCAGAAGGAGGATGATCGTGATCGGGGCGAACTTTCTCACCGGTTGTCCTCCCCCTTCTCGGCAGCGGCCGTGCTCATCCGGCCCTCATTTCCGGAGGTGTCGACGGCGGATACACCGTAGAGATTTCCATCGCTGCCCTGGCGGTCGCTGAACGAAACGGTTTGCAGAAGACTGCGGGTCAGCTTCCGCCACGGAGCGCCGGGGTAGACCGCCCGGTAGACCAGGTATCCGGCCACATCCGGGGAAGAGGACTCCTGCCAGCTGAGATTGAACCCCTTCCTCGCAGCACGAACCTCAAGCGCCCCGGGCGGCAGCGGGGCGATGGTATCGGCAGGAATGACTTCGACCTCCCCGGAGGGGCCGCTTTCGTTGCCTGATTCGTCGAGCTCCGTGATGTAGTAGCGGTACGCTTTTCCCGCTGTCACCCGATCGTCGATCCAGGATGTTTCTACCCGCTCCAGTTCCGCGATCATCTCGAGGGATCTGTCCACCTTCCTGTAAATCCGATGCTTTGCCAGGTCCTTTTCCAGACCGGGCTGCCACCTCAGCTTGACGGCGCCTTCCTCGGTCGGACGAGCCGATATCGACAGGGGCGCCTTCGGAGGCTCGTTATCGGGAACGGTGACCTGGACGAAGACGATGGTACCTTCATTGTAGGAGCTGTCCACGGCCGACACCCCGTAGCTGTAGCGGCCGCCCGGGGCCAGGCCTCTTTCCTTGTAGCCTGCGTCGAGGTAACGGGGTTCTTTGGAATCCGGCAGAGGATCCGCGATTAATCGAATCGGCTTTCCCCCTTCCTCCTCTCTGTACACGAAGTAGCCCTGCAGGTCCGGCAGCTCGAGGTGATTCCAGCTCAGGGTAACCTGGCGCTTATCCTGATCCACCTCGAAACGAAGACCTGATACTTCCGGCGGCGGTTCGGTGTCTGCCGGTATGATCGATGTGGGACCGCAGGAGGCGCTCTCGTTGCCGCTTCGGTCAACCGCTGTAACCCTGTAGTAGTAGGAGGTCCCGCGTACGATGTCCCGGTCCAGGAAGCGGGCCTGATCCATAGGAATAGGCTGGGAATTGATCCTGGAGTACTCTCCCTCTACGCGTTCACTTCGCAGCACATTGTACGAGGCCAAGTCCAAGTCAGGCGATAAACGCCAGAGCAGCAGCACCCCTTCCTCGCCGTCCACGGCTCGAAGTCCGGAGGGGACCAGAGGGGGTTGTTTGTCTATTGGAGTCACGGATTCGGAAGCTACCCGGGCACTGACCGCTCCGATCAGGTCCACGGCTTCGACGAGGTAAGTGTAGGTTTTTCCATTCTCCACATCCGTGTCGAGGAAGGACAGCCAGCCCTCTATCCGCAGCACCGGTGTTGGGGTACGGTTGATCACTTCCCCGCCGGCCTCCCGACGGTAGATCCTGAACCCCACGGTCAGATCGTCCTCCCGGTTCCGGTAGGGGCGGTAGTTCCAGCTCAAGATGACTTCCCCGTCTTCAGCCGTGGCTTCGATATCCTCCGGCGGATCGGGAAGCAAGGGCATGGCAGCCTGAACTCTCCGTTCCACCCTCTCGATAACCTGACCGTACATGTTGAGCAGCTCCACCCGATAGCGGTAGGTTGTGCCCGGTGTAACCGTACTATCGATGAATGTTCTGCCCATGGCCTTGCGCAGGCCGTGGCTTACCAGGCAGAGAGCCAGAGACTGGTCCCGGTCTGCCCGCAGTTTCCTCCAGACCAGAGCCGGATCCAGGCTGCCCACTTTCTTGGCTACCCACCTGAAATCCGGTCCCATCGCCTCCGCGGCTTGATAGGGATCGGCGATCAGTCGAACCGGCTCAACAGTCAGAAGGACAAATTCCCGCTTGCCGGGATCCTGACGGTATACCCGGAAGCTGGCCATCAACCTCGGGGTGTCTCCCAGTACGATGACTACGCTGTTCCCGGCCGGCAGAATAAAGGCGGCAGGGCCTTCTTGAGAGAAGGCGAGCACTGCTGCGAAAAGAAAGAGAATCGCCAAGATGCGGCCAATGATCGGTCCCACATTCATTCCTTACAAGTCCAACTGGAGCGTGCCGGTCTGCGGTGCTCCGGTGTCGGTTTTCGGTAGACTTGATCCACTACGGCCCTTGAACTGTCTGGGCCGCAGCACATCGATGTTCACGCTTCCCGCTTCGCTGGCCCGTCCCGCTCCGTTTTTCACCCAGACCTTGATACGGTAGATCTTGTTGTAGCTCAGGCGGGGAAAACCACTGACGGTAATGTCCAGGTCCACGCTTTCCGGCGGGGCGCCGGTGGTGACCAAGCTCCAATCCGATTCAAACCAGGGCGGTGTGCTCATTTCCAGATCTCCCGCCCACGGCGGAACTTCGAACTCTCCCCCTTCCATTTCCAGGGCGGGGCCCGATCCTTCTCCGGAGTACACGCCCTCTCCAGAAAACATACCTGAGTAGCTTTCATCGGTGATTACATCTCCGGTGATGTTCAGTGTGCCCTTAAATTGACCGCCGGTGATGAAACCGCCTACGGGCAGGTACTCGACAGGACTTTCGGCTTCCGAAAGAGAAGTGATTTCCCATAGAGCAAAACGATAGGCGGCGATCCCGGACTCGCTGTCCCGGGCGCTCAGGTGGATCGAGAGAGAGTCTCTGTCGGTCGAGGTTTCCGGTGCGCTCAATAAGGTGTCCACGGGGGCGGTCGAATCGATGATGAAGGCCTCCGAAGCTCCTATGGACTCAAGGCCGCTGCCGTTGATGGTCTTCACCACAGCGTAGTAGGTCTGACCGGCCGCGAGGAAGAGATCGGTGGCTTCGATTTCCACGCTGCCTGCGCCGCCGGAACCTGGGATGGAGCCCTGGCCCAGAAGGTAAGGAGTTCGGGGAGAGCTTACCGGGATCCAGGACAGCACGTTTGCCGTGGTGGCAGAAGTGCCAATACCGTATTCATAGCCGATAATCCCCGATTCAGGATCCCCTACCGCGGCCCAGCTGATGCCAAGCTCCGAACCGTTGGCCAGATACAGAGCCGGATCAGTCGCAACCGTTGCCTGTGGCGGCGGGCTGCCGTCCCCGAACAGGATGATCAGGCTGTCAATGGCGGTGGTGTCCAGCTCCGCCCCATTGGTGGCTTTTACCAGCAGATAGACCGTCGATCCTTCGAGCACGGGCAGGTTGACCACCGTACCGCTGGGTCCGCTGATCGGTGTCCAGGGAAATAGATTGTCCAACTCGGGTGTAGTTCCCAGGGCGATCTGGTAGGACAGGACACCGGATTCCGGGTCTACCGACTCAGCGAAGGCGAATTGAACAGAGTTGGCGTAGCCGTCGGCGCTGACCTGCAGCAAGCTGGTAATCGTGGGCTCTTCCGGCGGAGTCGTGTCGATCAGTATCGGCTCGGAGCTACCCACACTCTCCAGATCGACACCGTTGGTTGCCCGTACACTGATTACGTACTCGCCGCCGTGCTCCAGAGCCAGACCTCGGATATTGGCCTCCCTCCGGCCGCCCGTCGAGGTCCAATCCAGGATGTCCGTCGGCACCGATACTGAAGTCACGATCTTGCCGAAGGTTCCCTCGATATCCTCCAGAGTGGAGCCCAAAGTGGGTTCTAGCAGGCCGGTGCTCTTGCCCCCGCCGCTCGATTCGACAGTATGGGTGCCCACGGCATACTCAAAGCTCTGAATGCCCGATTCCGGATCCTCTGAATCCCAGCCGGCGTACAGCATATCCTGCCGGGAGCTGTACAGAGCGCCCGGTGTTACGATCGGTGTAGAGGGAGGTGTTTTGTCACTGGCGTCGATGTCGGACACCACCGGCCCCGAGTGGCTGGTGGTGTCGAAGTACTCCAGGCTTAAAGTGGCTCGACGAACGATGGTTTTTCCGCCGGCTCCGCGTACCCGCAGGTACAGGTAGTAGCTGCCCTCCTCGTGCAGATCCGGAAAAAACGGTTCCAGGATCTCCTGGCGGTCTCCAAGGGAAAACCAGGGGATCACGATCTGAAGAGGAGTCAGCGCCAACAGAGAGGGCGTTTCGAATCGAAACAGGGTCTCCGGGCCGAGCATCGTAGACTGCAGGCTCTGAAGATGGTTATTCACCGCCATAGCCTGACTCGGCGTTAAAGCACCGCTTGAGACCAGCGGTCCGGTGACGCTGGAGCTGATACCCGAAGTCTGGCCGACGTAGGGTACAGGGAGCAGATCGAGCTCTCGCTTCGGCGGATCATCAATCCGGGTTATACCGGTGTTTGCCGGCTCGATTCGGTAGGCGTACTCCACCACCCCAACAGGATGGCTCCCCGTAAAGACAGCGGAAAGGATTGCCGCATTGGAGTCTTCGCTTCTCACGCTTCCGGTAAAAGCTTCCACCGCGGGGATCTCCGTATACGGGGTAATCTCAGCCCGCTTAGCCGCGAAGTAGCGCGTTACCGGCACCCAGGAGACAGGTTCGCTCGGCGGCAGCAGGCCGCTCAGATCGCGGTCGAACGCCCCGGCCGAAGGAAGTCCTTTGGTTTCCGAATCGAGGGAAAGATCCAGGGAGATCGCCCCCTTGGTCCCGCTGGAGACAATCGAACCGGAGCTGAGAGCCGTTCCGGATAGGCTCTTACTTCCTGTGGTACCAGTGCCTCCTGCTGTGAGCAAGGAGAGCTCCAGACCTTTGAGCAGGAAGGCAAGATCTCCTCCACCGGTCGATGGCTCGGAGAGCTCTCCGGAAGTGATAGCTATATTGGTAGTTCCTCCCGGCATTTCGCCTTCCGGCAGTTTGCCACCGCGGGGCAGGGGGATCTCTACACGGGGGGTAGTCCCGCCTGGGGTGCTCGGCCGAGGGAAGCCCGAGCCGGGCCCGCCCTTGGGTGTGAACAGCGGATCGAGAGTGCGGCTCTTCTTTGGAATCGAATCGGGTGGGATATAGGACCCTTCACCGGTCAATGTCTCGGCTATGCCGCTGGTTCTGAAGCTCAAACCCGAACCGATCAGACCTTCGAAGCCGGCGGCATTTCCCTCGCCGGTGATCCCAATCAGGCCCGAGCCGTAGGTAGCCAGCTGGTCGTAAATCTCGAAAAGAATATCGTAGAGTATGGACTTCCGTTCGAAGTAGGCATCGGTGATCTGGGAGGCTTGGGTCCACTTCAACCGGAAGCTGCGGGCGTTGTCAGAGAAGGTCTGGAGGGCGTAGGCCTTCTTCCCGGGAGCGTTGGCGGACATCGAGCTGAAGCCCTGTCTGGGAATCTGCCACCACAGCTGTGCCCCGGTTATTCCAAAGAGGGCGATCTGGTAGGTATCGTCTGTGGGATCGGTCTCAACACTGTAGCCCTCCTCCACACCACCCAGATTGACCAGGGTATCAATCAGAACGATGCGGTCGTCGATCCAGTCGTTCCTGTCGGCGGCGCTGAGCGATGTTCCCTTGGTGATCAGCAAGCTCTTCACATCCTCTTCCGAGGTGGTCAGATCCATTAGGCCTATCATGATGTCGGCGGTAATCTTGGCGGCGTCTTGGAAATCGATGTACTCGTCCAGGTACTGGGTCATCTGCAGGAAAGTGCTCGCGTAGTCCTTGTTCAGGGCACTGAGATTCTCCGTATCCTGGAATAGGATCTCATCCAGTTGCTGTAGGCGGGCATCAATCATTCCGGCCTGTTCGATGAAGGACTCCTGATAGGCGGCAAACTCCTCCCGGATCGAAGACAGATTGTCCCGCTGAGCCTGCGCCTGAGACTCGTTCACGCTAAAGTCGACAATTTCAGTGACTGTTCCGCCTTCCACGGTTACCGTCCGGGTTTCCATGTCCAGAGGATTGTTGACTCTGCCCATCTCAGCCACACTGGGAAGGTCATCCAAGAGGATGTCCTCGTACAGCTCCAATCGTTGCGCCACCGCCTCCTGCAGGACGGTGAGAGTTTCTAAATCGTCCTCGATCTGGTCGGCACGCTGCGCCAGATCGGATCGTCGGGCCACGATATTCTCCTGTCCGGTTCCGAACATCATCTCCCGGATCGTATTCAGCTCGCTGGGTAGACCGCCGGGTTGCCAGTGGTCTTCTTCCAGGAAGGCGAAGCCGATGCTTACAAAGGCACCTCCCAGGCCGGATCGTTCAATCAGGGAAAGGCCCGCCGCCTCAAGCTGCTCGTCGCTCAAAGCGGCCATCTCCAGCCTGGCCTGCTCGAGGGCGTCGAGTAGCTCGTCACGGGCTTGGTTCATCTGGTTAGCCATATTGCGGGCATCCTCGATGAGCTGATCGTACTTGGAGTTGCGCCCGGTTCCCCCGTCCAGGCCTCTCTCCCCCGCGGAGACCCAGAGGCTGCCCTCGAACACGGTGACCCAGCAGACCTTGAATTTGACGCTGCCCACTGCGTAGATCACGAACTCCGGAGCCCCGATCAGGGCGCCTTCCAGTTTAGCTGACGCCGAGAGTAGGCCTCTCAACAGCTCGCCTTTGACCTCAACCATGGCATAGGCGCCCCAGGTGGTCGGGTCAACCGCTTTGTTGTACCAGAACATCCCTCCGAACTTGATGTACCCGGAAACGATCACGATATCCACGCCAACGGAGACCTCGGTTTCCAACATGAAGCCGGGTGGACCGATGAACATGCTGCCCGAGGCGATCTCCATGGAGAGGAACTCGATGTTGAACTCACCGAACACTCCCCAGGTATCGGAGGCATAGGCGTAGAAACCCAGGTTGCCCTCCCCCTGGAGGATCTTCACGAAATCCATCTCCACCTCGAGATAGCCTTCGGCGTAGGCCGGATCCCAGCCGATCTCCATGAAGGCGTATGCCTCCACCAGACCCTTGCCGTACTCCGCCTCGGCGTCGAGGCTGAAGTAGTTCTGGGTGACGACGAACAAGGCCCGGCCTTTGAACACATCTTTGCTGGTGACGTAGAAGCCGCCCACGAACATCAGGGCGAAGCCCCCCGGATTGCCAGCGCCTCCGGGTTTCTTCTCCATGATCTTGTCGTCCAGACCCATGTCGGGGCGTTCGAAGCGGGCCAGGCGCTTCACGTCGTCGATGTCCCGGGTGACGGGATTGATGAACAGCCCCCCACCCACTTCGTCCAGAAAAACCCCCGGCGCCACGGCGATGGACAGGTTGGAGGCGGCCACGAACAGGCCCATCGTGGGCTGTCCCCCCTCCACCCCGATCTTGCCGACAGCGATCGCTTTGATCTCTCCGTCCGGCCCCGGTATCTTGAGCTCGCCGGCCAGGCGGAGCACATTGCTCACGTACTCGACATCCGCCTTGAGGTCCACCTCACTCAAAGCGATGTGAGCCTGCTTGAGCACGAAGTTGTGGTCCCCCGACTGCTCGTATACGGTGAGCTCTTCGAAGGTTCCGGCGGACAGACTGGAAACCAAGTCGAAGTTGATCGTGGCCCCCATGAGCCGGACGTAGTTGTCCACACTGATCGTGTGGGTCTCGTCGGCCTGGAAACTGCGGTTGATGCCGTCATCCAGGGAGGTGTCTTTGCTAAAAGCTATGGTGGCCGGGGACTCGCTCCACTCCACCTCATCAACCGAAACGTCGATCACCGACATGATGGACAGAGCGCCGCTGGTGTCCGCGTCCGGGGGCAGGTGGGTGGAACCGTTCAATCCCAGGTGAAGCTCGTCGAAGTCGATGTCCCCCTCGATGCCCGGAAGATCCACCAGGATGATCGAACCGGAGCAGTGGAAGAGGAAGGGATCCGGTACGGGTAGCAGGTTGTCGATGCTGATGGTCAGGGAGGAGGCTTGGATCTTCTTGTCCCCGAAGGCTGCGCTGAAATCAAGGGGATAGTCCGGGGGATTCCAGAAGCTCGATCCGTCCATGGCCAACTCTACGCCACCGGCAAGCGCTCCCCCCGACCACTCGCCGTAGCTGATGCGCCGGTCGTTGTCCGCTGGCACCGCGCCGCCGCTGACATTTCGGCAGTTGATGTAAAAATCGCTGCCGATCAGAACGGAGCTTTGGTTCTTTTCGAAGGTACCGTGGTTGAAGACAAGATCAATCCCCAGGTAGGTGATGTCCAAGCTGGCCAGGCTGTACTCCCATTCGCTGGAATCCGAGCTCCCGTCCAAACTGTGGCCTCCGGCAAGCTCGGCGATCGCTTCTGCCGGTCCCTGGCTGTCTCCCATCAGGTCCAGGATCAGGGAATAGTCCGTGGCCGGAAGGTACTGAAAGGGCTCGGGAAGATTTTCGATCCTGCCGTCCAGGGCCAGGACCAGGCTTCCGCTCTGTTCGACGATCCAGGCCTCCTCCAGACTCAGGATTCCCGGGATAACCTCGTAGCTGCTGCTGAAGGGCAGGTTTGCGTCCACGGCCCCGTCTGAGTACAGGCGAACATTCGTAAATTGAGTCAGCTGCTGCTGTACCGGAGTGACCGTAACCTTCTCGTCCATGTAAAGGCTGCCCGCCAGGGTGTAGGCGTAGCCGTGCGTCGTGTCTTCGGCAAAGCGGAAGGCGGGGATCGTGCTGACATCGTGGACCTTGAACTCCAGGCCGAAGGCGGTGAAGCTCTTGCCGTCCCCGGGAGCCCAGCGTAAGTCCTGTGCCTCGACGCCATCGGTGCGTACGATCAGGTTCTCGACGGACAGCAGCTCTGTGCTGCCCAGCTCGGGGAGTATCAACATGGCGTCCACGAGGATGTGATCCGTCACTGAGCTCGAATCGCCCTCGAAGAACACTCTTTTTATCCGCAGGGTGTTGTCGGCAAAGTACGCCAACACCTCCGGTCCGCCAGCGAGCTTCTCCACCGTGCCACCTCGGATCTGAGCGACCGTTGGAGCTGTATCTTCGTAGCGCACCTCGAGGTTGGTAACGGTCGCACTGGGGAGCTCGACACCACCCAGTGAGGGCAGCCGTAAGGTAGCCGTGCCGGAGAAGCTGTATTCCTCGTAACCCGGAGCGCTGGTGGCAAAAGCGCTTCCGGACAGATCGGTCAACTCTGCCACGCCGGGGACCAGCACCAGAGTAGTCGGCGGGAAGGGCGGAGTTTCTGCAGACACAGTGTAGGTTTGTTCGTCGGAAAAACTGCCAGGCGCGGTCAGCTCGACGCGCACAGTGTGAGATCCTGCTGTTGTCGTCGGAATGCTCCCGGAGATGGGGAAGGAGGTGGTGCCGGTTACGCTGACGGTGAAGCTGGGGGTTGAGCTCCAGCCCAGGGAGCCGTCCACCATGACGTGCCCCTGAACCACTCCTGAGCCGGTAGCGTGGATGGTGACCGTCGGATTGGAGATAACGTCCCCCACGTAGTAAGGGGAGGGTGGCAGGGCCACCGATACATCGGTTACCGAAAGAGTGGACGGAAGACCGCCGTGCACGGTCACTGGGATGCTGACTCGCCCCTCCACCGGAGTTCCCAACGTGTCCACTCCGTGAATCGTGTAATCAAGAGAGAAACCCCCTACCGTGCTTGTACCCAAGGCCTTGCTACGCTGCAGAGAGGTAAGGGATACGGTACGGCTCAAGGTACTGCTGGTGCCCCCGGGAATGGTCAGGCTCAACGACTGAGGTAGGCCGGTTTCGGTACCCCAAGAGGGGTAGTCCCTTTCCTCTTGGATCGAGGTGATCTCGATGGTGCCTGTGGCCAAAGCCAGGATCTGCAGATCCACGCTCAGGGAGGTTTCTGTGGAAGAGAAGCTTAGAGAACTCGGGGTGGCGGTGATCGGCAACTCAGGTGGGCTGCCGATAATAGCGCCGTCGGAGACGCCCTCGCCGATGTCGTAGACCGTACCGCCGGTTGGAGATTGATGGCGGGCTATGACCCGCACCCTGTATTTCTCTCCCTCGGTCAGATTGGCGTCGGAAAAGGTGACCGTGGTGGGTGGGATAGCTGTTGAGGATGAGCTCGGAACATCCCGCTCCTGGTCTACGGTCCAGGTCGATCCGCTTTTTATCTGCAGGTCGACGTGGTACCACTTGTTGTCCGTGGAAGCTGAACTCCAGTCGACGGATGACCAGTTGGCGTAGAAGAAATCCGTGTCCGACCACCAGTCGACATCGATGGTCGCAGAGGTACCGTCGTGGACCGTGATCGTCTGGCCGAAGGCGTTCGCAGAAAAGAGAAAGAGAAGAGCGCACAGAAATATAGCAGAGAATCTTTTCACGTTTCTACGGATTATACCTCAGTGTGGGGAGAATGCAATTTTACGGGGGAAATTTTTGGATTTTTTTGATGGTTTTCAAACAAGATGGTGGAGCCAAGACCAGAAGACTCTATGCTTTGATCCTCTCCTGGACCGCCACGGGGTCGTTATCGGAATGTCGGCAGGAGAGCAAAGCACATCAGGTAACGAAGCAATGTATAGACAGGTATTTGCCCGCCGCCTATGATGGTGAAGTGCGGAGTATCGATCCTTCGATACCATGGAAGACTGCAGGACGGAAAGGAGGGTAAGCAGTGAATCTTAAAGACAGGCTGTCCCATCTCAGCTTTCAGGAAGCCCGGAAGCTTCTCGGTCCCAAGGGAGACCGCCTGATCCGGCAGGGGGGACGCTACGAGATTGACATCGCCGCCCAGGTGGAGCTGGATGCAAACCGTTTCCGGGCGCGCCTGAACGGTTCGGAAGTTGTCATCGAGCTGGACCCCTTCCGCAACCGGAAACTGCTTTACCGTTGCAGCAGCTGCGATCTTCCCTGCGAGCACGCAGGAGCGGCACTCTCCCTCATCCTGGAAGAGAAGCTGGCCCTGGGGTTGGCTATCCCGCCGCCGGACAAGGCGCCGCTGGAGACCCTCGATGACGAGGAGCTCATTCAGCGGGCTTTAGAGGAGCGGGCCGAGCGCATGCGCAAGGACAGGATGAGCCTGGAGTCGGCAGATCCTGAAGCGGTTTGGACCGACTACAGCGTCACCAGCCACGCTTCCGGCAAGACCTACCGGGTGGCTTTACGGGGTTTCAAACGGGGGGAATCCTACTGCTCCTGCCCGGACTTCAAGGTCAACACCTTGGGAACCTGCAAACACATCATGTACGTCCAGCAGGAGGTGAAGCGTCGTTTCTCCGATGCGCAGCTTCAGCAGCCCTACAGGCGAACGCATGTCAGTGTGGTGCTGCTCTATGGAAAGGATGTTGAGCTGAGGGTCCTGCCGCCCCATGAGCAGTTGGAGGGGGCGGCGGCCGAGCTGATTGCACCTCTGAAGAACAGGCCGGTGCAGGACGTACGGGATCTTTTGGAACGGATTCGCCGGCTCGAAGCTCTTGGGGAGCAGGTCACTATCTATCAGGATGCGGAGGAGTATATAGAAGCGATCCTGCTTCGTGACAGGATCCGCAGGCAGATCGAGGAGATCCGCAAAGACCCGCTAAAGCATCCCCTACGCAAGGAACTGCTAAGGCAGGAGCTTCTGCCCTACCAGCTGGACGGTATCGCCTTCGCCGCTGCGGCCGGAAGGGCGATCCTGGCCGACGACATGGGACTGGGCAAGACGGTGCAGGGCATCGGCACCGCCGAGCTTCTGGCCCGCCTGGCCGGGATCGAGCGGGTGCTGGTGGTGTGTCCAGCTTCGGTCAAGAGTCAGTGGCGCCTGGAGATCGAGCGTTTCACAGGCCGGGACTGCCGCCTGGTGCTGGGGAGCGCCGCCGAACGGGCTCTTCAGTACACTGACGGGAGTTTTTTCACCGTGTGCAACTACGAGCAGGTGCTGCGGGACTTAGAGGCGATCGAACGGGTTGCCTGGGACCTTATCGTCCTGGACGAGGGGCAACGGATCAAGAACTGGGAAGCCAAGACCAGCCGGATGATCAAGGGGCTGGTTTCCCCCTACGCCCTGGTGCTATCCGGCACACCGCTGGAAAACCGGCTGGAGGAGCTGTACTCGGTGGTGCAGTTCATCGACAACCGCCGCCTCGGACCGGCTTTCCGCTTCTACCAGCGCCACCGGGTGGTCAGCGAGGAGGGACGGCTGCTCGGCTACAAGAACCTCGATGAGCTGCGGGAGCGGCTTAGGGCCGTTCTGCTTCGCCGTACCCGGGGCGAGGTCATCCGCCAGCTTCCGGAGCGCTCAACCGAGATCCGGCGGATCCCGCCCACAGAGGAGCAGGCGGAGATGCACGACGGCCACAGGAGGGTCATCTCTACGATCCTGAACAAAAAGTATCTCTCGGAGATGGATCTGCTGCGCCTGCAGAAAGAGCTGCTCACCTGCCGGCTGGCCGCGGACTCGACCTTTCTGGTGGACAAGCTCGAGCCTTCCTACTCCAGCAAGCTCGAGGAGCTGGACATACTTTTGGACGAGCTCGCCTCGGAGGAGGAACGCAAGATCGTGCTGTTCTCCGAATGGACCACGATGCTGGATTTGATCGAACCGCTGCTGCTCAAGCGGCGGATCGATTTTGTGCGGCTGGACGGCTCGGTGCCGCAGAAGAAGAGGCAGGGTCTGATGCAGCGCTTCCGTGAGGATCCGCGGTGCAGGCTGTTCCTCACCACTAACGCCGGAGCCACGGGGCTGAATCTTCAGGCCGCCGATACGGTCATCAACGTGGACCTGCCCTGGAACCCGGCGGTGCTCGAACAGCGCATCAGCCGGGTGCACCGGATGGGGCAGAAACGGCCCGTCCAGGTGTACTTGCTGGTCACGGAGGATACCATCGAGGAAGGAATGCTGAACACCCTGGAGGCCAAGCGCGAGCTGGCCTTGGCCGCCCTGGACCTGGAGTCCGAGGTCACCGAGGTTGCCATAAGCGGCGGTATTGAAGCGCTCAAACGACGTCTGGAGGTGTTGATCGGGGAGAAGCCTCCGGCCGCTGTGGACGAGAGCCGGCGGCAGGAGGTGGAGCGGGAGCTTCGGCGCAGGGAGCGGCGGGAGCAGATCGCCCGGGCCGGGGGCCGGCTGGTGGGCGCGGCCTTCCAGTTTGTCGGGGAGCTATTGGGCGCCCAGGAGTCCGCCTCGGCGGGCATTTCGGCGGCGGAGGGCGCTTCCGCGGATCAGGGTATTGTGACGGACCGCGGGAACGCCGAGTACCGAAAGCTCCTCGAGGAGTGCCTGGAGAAGCGGGAGGACGGCAGCCTGCAACTGACGGTGAGCTTCCCGGACGAGTCCATCCTGGATACGCTGGCCTCTGTACTCGGCCGCATCGCCTCCCGATCGGGATCCTGATGGTTAAAGATCGGATCAGGAAGGCTCTTCTTTATGAATCTTTGGGAGACGACAAGATTCGGTGTCACACTTGCGAAAGGCGTTGCCTGGTCCCTGAAGGAAAGGCGGGTTTCTGCGCTACCCGGAAGAATATCGGCGGGCAGCTTTATACGCTTGAATATGGCGATATCTCCTCAATCAGCGCCAACCCTATTGAAAAGAAACCTTTCTTTCACTTCTACCCAGGAACAAAGGCCTTAACTGTCGGTAGTTGGTCGTGTAACTTCACTTGTCCGTGGTGTCAAAACCACGATATAAGCAAATCACCTCAGAACATAGGCCATGGCCAATACATAAGCCCGCAAGGATTTATCGAATACGTCAAGAGATACTCCTGCCAGGGCACAAGTATTTCCCTTAATGAGCCCACTTTACTCCTTGAATATTCTCTGGATGTGTTCAAACTGGCCAAGGACAGAGGCTATTACAATACTTATGTTACCAACGGCTACATGACCAGGCAGGCTTTGGAAATGCTGGTTGCTAACGGCCTGGATGCAATGAACATCGATATAAAAGGCGAGGCTGATGCGGTCAAAAGGTACAGCGATGCCGATGTAAATAAAGTCTGGAGGAATGCTGCCTGGGCAAAAGGACAGGGAATATGGATTGAGCTGACAACTCTGATTATACCTGGGGTAAATGATGATGACGGGGGATTACACAAGATTGCCCGTAGAATCAAAGGGGAGCTTGGAAGCGACGCTCCTTGGCACGTTACAGGCTACTATCCGGCTTATAAGTTCAGAAATGAATCCTACCTTCCTCCTACGCCATTGGGCACTTTGGAGATGGCCAGAGATATAGGTATGACAGAGGGACTCAAGTTCGTGTATATCGGAAATGTACCCGGGCATTCATATGAAAATACTTATTGTCCCCGCTGCAAGCAATCGTTGATTGAACGTTACGGTTTTAGCATAGTCAGTTATAACATAAGTCCAGATAAACAATGCATATATTGCGGACAAAAAATTCCCATTGTCGGTGAACCACGTTTTCCGAGCCACGCCTGCCAGGCGGTGATATCCGGATGAGCTTCGTTCCAGATGTCGTGGTTGCCTGGAACGAACAAGATCCGTGTCCCGGAGCGCTTTTGAAGCTGTTCCAGACTATCCAAGGTTACCCGGTAATCGTTGGAGACATCGCCGGCGATCAACCATTACCTCAACGCCTTGGCGAAGCATGGCTGCGAGCAGTCTATTGACCACCGCCTCGTCTCCGTTCAGGTCAACGTGAATGTCTGAGGGTATCCCGATCTTCATGAGGATTGTTTACTTCTGCTGAAGACGGGGGTTGAGTCGTTCGGACAGAGTGTCCCCAATGATGTTGAAGCACAGCACGGTCAAGGCGATCGCAAGCCCTGGATACAGGGCCATCCAGGGAGCCTGAACGAGGTAGTTCCGAGAGTCCTTGAGCATCAGTCCCCAGCTTGGTGTGGGCGGTTGGGTGCCCAGGCCGAGGTAGGAGAGGGATGCTTCGATCACCACGGACAGGGCGAAGGTGATCGAGCCCTGCACGATCACCCGGCCGAGCAGGTTCGGGATGATGTGCTTGAACACGATCTTCAGAATCGGGGTGCCCAGAGCGCGGGATGCTTCAACATATCCTTCGTTGCGAAGGGCCAGTGTCTCCGCCCGAACCAGCCGCGCGAATACCGGGCTGTAGATGATGCCGATGGCCAGCATCACCTGGAGCAGGCCATAACCCAGGAAAGACACAACGGTGATGGCAAGAAGGATCGTGGGAAAAGAGAGGAGACTGTCCATGAGCAGCATCAAGGTGTTGTCCGTCCAGAGTCCTCCCAATCCAGCAGCCAGACCTACGATCATTCCCAAGGTAGTGGCGATGGAGACGGATACCAGCCCAACCATCAACGCCGAGCGGGAACCGAAGATGATTCGGCTCAAGACGTCTCGTCCGAAGTTGTCCGTACCCAATGGGTGAGAGAGGCTGGGCGGGTGAAATCGATTATCGACATTTTGGGCCACCGGGTCGTGGGGAGCGATCCAGGGAGCCGCCACTGCGGCGGCTCCCAGAATCAACAGAAATGCAACTGCAATGTAGTACAGCCGAGTGGCTGCCGAACCTCGAAGCATCGATATTGCGAAAAGTCTATCTCAACTCCGTCCAGCGGAAGTCGAAGGTGTCCAGCTTCGGGGTAATGCGGAAATCATATACATCGATGCCCATGGCGTTGAACTCGTAGTTGGACCCCAGGAACATGAAGGGAACTTCCCGGGCCATGAGCTCCAGTACCTCGTCGTAAATCTTCTTCCGATTTTCGTACCCCGCTACTTTAGATCCCTGACCGATTAATTCAGCGGCTCTGGGGTTGTCCCAGCGCACGTAGCGTTTCTCCGGGATGCCGTATCCCCCGAGAGTGCCGTCGGGATCGAGCTTGCCCGTGTGACCGATCACGGTCAGATCGTAATTCGCCTTGCTGTACACGTCGCTGAGCCAGGTAGACCAATCCACCAGCCGGATCTGAACGTTCATGCCGACTTCACTGAGCATGGCCTGGTACATCTCTCCGGCTTTTACATGGAGCTCGTAGTTTTGGGGAAGGAACAGCTCGAACACCCGGTCCGGTCCCACCCCGGCCTCCTGCAGGAGCTGGCGGGCTTTGGCGGGATTGTAGGGATATAGATCTGTGAAATCCTTGTAATAGGCGTTGTCGTGATCCATGAAGGTGCCGATCGGCTCGCCTCCACCATAGACCGTGTCCAAAACTTTCTGCTTATCGATGGCGTAGTTTATGGCTTGGCGGACCCGTAGATCGTTCAGCGGAGGACGGCTGCAGTTGATGGACATGACCAGCGTGAGGGCGGTCAATCGGGTCTCCACCTTGGTATCCGGATTCGACTCAAGCTGGGGTACTGCATCCGGATCGATCCGGTAGGCGACATCGAGTTGTTCGGACAAGAGGCCTTGGACCGCCACTGTTTGCTCGGTAATGATGTTTATGTTGACTCCGTCCAGCTTGGGCAAGCCTTTCATCCAGTATTCGGGATTCTTCTCGAGCACGACCCGGCTGTCACGGACCCACTCAACGAAGCGAAACGGTCCGGTTCCCACCGGCTGGTTGGTGAAGTCATGACCTGCGTCGATCCGACTCTTGGGCAGGATGGCGCTCCAGCCCGAGGCCAGGGTGGCCAGAAGCGGGGAGTTGGGTTGGGAGAGCTTGAACACTACAGTGCTATCGTTGGGCGCTTCGATGGAGGAGATCGCCTTGTAGTCAGCTGCCTTGGGGCAGGCCGTCTCTTCTTTCATCAACCTTTCGAATGTCGCCTTGACGTCCGCCGAGCTGAGGGTGTCACCGTTGTGGAACTTCACTCCTTTTCTCAAGCTGAAGGTCCAGGTTAGACCGTCCGAAGAAATCTCCCATTTGTCCGCCAGCGCAGGTATGATCTTCCCCGTCGGGTTCGGCTCCACCAGCGTGTCGTAGATACTTTTAAGGGTTTGAAAAGTCAACGTACCGGCGGTCTTGTGTGGATCAAGAGTGTCCGGGTTTCCCTGCAGGGCGAACTCCAGCACCTTCTTTTCCGGCTGACCCGTCGCCGCCGCCGTGCCACCCGCCAGGGCGAGCAGTACCAAAACCGCAACAGCGGTTTTCCACAGATGCGCGCGTTTCATGTAATCCTCCTTCTGCATCTTTTTGCAGATGATTTTATTCCCCCGCTACGCAGGGGTATGTTCTTTGCTGTGTATGCAGGCCGCCAGGTGGCCATCGCCTATATCTCGTAGCTCAGGCTCCTCTTTTAAGCAATGCGAATCTTTCCATTCGCACTGTCCCGCATAGGGACATCCGGCTGTAATGCCAACAGTCGACTCATTTTCTTGTATTCTTTCACTCGACTGCATCGTTGCGCGCAGGCTCGGACTGGCTGAGAAAAGCCTGAGGGTGTAGGGATGCACAGGTCGCTCCATGATCTGTTCGGTGGAACCAAGCTCGACAAATCGGCCTTTGTACATAACAGCGATCCGGTCGCTGAGGTAGGCAACCAGATTGAGATCGTGTGAGATGAACAGATAGGTGAGGGACAACCGGTCTTTCACGTCCAGTAGAAGATTGATGATCTGAGCCTGAATGGAAACATCGAGATTTGAAACCGGTTCGTCAAGAATGAGGAACTCCGGCTGCATGGTCAAAGCCCGGGCTACGACGATACGCTGTTTTTGTCCTCCCGAAAACTCGTGAGGATAACGGGTTCGCTGGGATGGTGGGATACCGACGAGCTCTAGCATCTCTTCTACGCGCACCAGTCGCTCTCTTTTTGGTACGCTGAGATTAATCAGGCCTTCCTCGAGGCTGGCCCCAATCCTCAGCTTCGGGTTGAGGGCGCTGTTGGGGTCCTGAAACACGATTTGCATTCGCCGGCGGTAGCCCCGCAGGGCTTTCCCGGACAATCCTTCCAGTGTGGTACCAGCAAAACGCACTTCCCCGGAAGTGGGCGGATCCAAGTGAAGAATTGCGCGTGAGACCGTGGTTTTCCCACACCCCGATTCTCCGACGAGTCCGAAAATCGTATTTCTTTCAATATCGAAACTGACCCGATCCACGGCTCTGAAGACGCTATGCCTGCGGGCGACCAAGCTGCGGCCGTGAAACTCCTTTACCAGATTCCGTATCTCTACGAGTTGATCCATTTCTTTCCAATCATGTGACAGGCAGCGCTGTGCCCCTCAGTATGGTCTACCGTAGCAGGAATTTCCTGCAAGCAGATCTCCTCAGCCAGCGGACAGCGGGGATGAAATGCGCAGCCCCCTGGAATATGTTCGGCATCGGGTACCCGTCCCGGAATGGCCTTGAGACGATGACCCCGTTTTTCGACCTCAGGGATGGAGAGAAGCAAGAGTTTAGTGTACGGGTGCAGCGGCTCGTTGAATAGTCGATCCCGGGCTGCGGACTCGACGATCTTGCCGGCATAGATCACCGACACCCGTTCGGATATCTCGTGAACGACCGCCAGGTTGTGGGAGATGAACAGCACTCCCATGGAAAAACGCTCTCGCAACCGCAGGATCAGCTTGAGGATCTGCAGCTGCAGGGTCACATCTAGAGCCGTGGTCGGTTCGTCAGCGATCAGTATCGAAGGATCACAGGATATGGCCATGGCGATCATCATTCGCTGCTTCATTCCCCCCGACAGCTCGTGAGGGTAGCCCGAAAGAATTCGCCTCGAATTCGGCAATCCCACCAGCTCGAGTAGCTCCTCTGCTCGCTGCCTCGCCTCGCTTCGCTCCATATCGAGATGCAGACACAACATCTCGGTGATTTGTTCTCCGACTTTTAGGGATGGATTCAAATACTTGGCGGGCTCCTGAAAGACCATGGCGATTTCCCGTCCCCGGGTCCGCCTGCGTTCTGTCTCGGACAGCTTGAGTAAATCGATTCCCTTACAGAGGATCTGACCCCTGTTGATCTTTGCCGGTGGTATGGAAAGCAGTCCCATAATGCAGGTCGAGGTGACTGTCTTCCCGGAGCCCGACTCGCCCACCAGGCCGTGGATTTGTCCTGGTCGGAGGGTCAGGTCGATGCCGCGAAGAGCCCGGGCAACGCCCCGTTTGAGCTCGAAGCTCACGTCCAGGTCCCGGACCACGAGCAGCTCTCCGTTCTTCCCTCCGCCCGTCATCGGTTCGCTCTTCAGCGTGTACTCGGTATCGCGCTTCATTATTTACTCAAATCTCACTCGATCCGGATTCTGGGATTCAGCACGCTGTAGAGGATATCAACGATGAAATTGATCAGGGAGAAGATGATAGCCACAAACACAACCCCCCCTTGAATCAGAGGGAAATCCCGCTGGTAGATGCCTGTCAGAAACAATCGCCCCAGCCCGGGAAGGGAAAATACCTGTTCGGTAATGATCGCGCCCCCCAGCATATAGCCGAGCTGGATTCCAGTGATTGTAATGACCGGAAGCAGAGCGTTCTTGAGAGCATGCTTGTACTTAACCATCCGCTCGGTGAGCCCCTTGGCCCGGGCCGTGATAATGTACTCCTTGCTCAGCTCCTCGATCATCGAAGCCCGGGTCAACCGTAGGATGATCGCCGCCCGGGCGATGCCGAGGGAAATGGCGGGCAGGATCAGGTGCACGATGCTTCCCGCTCCGAACAACGGGAATATCGGGATCTTTACCGCAAAGATCAAAAGGAGCATTATTCCCAGCCAGAAGCTAGGGATCGCCATTCCGATCTGGGAGAAGGCCATCCCCGAGTAGTCCCAACCAGACCAGCGCTTTACTGCGGAGAGCACGCCGAGGGGAATGGCGATTATGATCGAAATCAGAATGCCCAGAACCGCTAAAGAGAGAGTGAGGGGAAAGCGCTGGAACACCAGTTGTACAACCGGCTGACCGCTGATCAACGACTCGCCGAAGTCAAAACGGACGACTTTCCACAACCATTGGAGGTACTGCGCCGGTATCGGCTGGTCGGTGCCCAGTTTGGCACGGACAGCGGCGATCGCTTCCTGGGTAGCGTCCATTCCCGCCACCACCAGAGCGGGATCGCCGGGAATGATGCGAATGACAAAGAAGACGATCGTCGAGATCAGAAATATCGTCAGCAGCAGTCGTCCCAATCGCCGAGACGCAAAAATCAACAGTTTCATCTATAAGTTCTAGACTCAGTGTAGGTTGCATATTTTACCTACAAGGTCGAAATAATCAAGATGGGATACGCCGATGACACCGGCAGAGATCCTCAACAATGTAGGTTTGCGGCCTCCTCAACTCGCTATAGCTTATACTCTGTTGGTTCTCTGACTGAATTGCTGTACACTCATCATCCATGAAGGCGGGAGAACTCCGACACGGCATGCGGAGCCGCTGGGCCAAGTTTATTGACTCTCTGAGTGGGTCCGGGGTCGAGGTGCACGGAAATCCGGATGAAGTGTTTGAAAACCTCGACTGTCGCTATAGTGAAGATGGCCGCTACTATCATAATTGGACCCATATTTCGGCCTGTCTCGACGAGCTGGAGTCGGCCCGATTCCTTGCGCTTCATCCTGCCGCCGTTGAGATGGCCGTGTGGTTTCACGATGCGGTGTATGTTCCGGGTGGCCCGGACAACGAGCAGCTCAGTGCCCAAATGGCTCGGGACGCCGCGGGGCTAATGAACCTTCCCTCCGCTACTGTCCGGGAAGTGGAAAACCTCGTCCTGGCGACCCGATATCTGACCGGGGACAACGGCGCAGAGGAGCTCTGCCCTCGCGACGGTGCCCTGATCCGGGACGTCGATCTGTCCATCCTCGGGAAGCCTGCGAATGAGTTCGACCGCTACGAGGAGGCGATTCACCGGGAGTACAGCTTTGTGCCGGAAAGAGAGCGTTGGGAGAGGCGAATCGGCGTTCTCGAAGGATTTCTGGCGCTTCCGAGGATCTACGAATACGAGCACTTCCAAGAACGATACGAGCAGCAGGCGCGGCGGAACCTGAACCAGTCGGTTTGTCGACTGCGGAGCCTGCTGGCCGGGTGACCTTCAGCCCGGGGAATGTTTACAGGTACTTCTCGATCTCCCTGATATCCCGGATGATCGGATGCCCCTCTATCTCCCCGATTCCCTTCCGCTCGAAGCGGTTGACGATCAGGGAGGGCATGCCCACCTTCCTGCTGCCAACGGCATCATCGTAGTAGTTGTCGCCGACGTATAAACATTCGGATGCTGAAACCCCTGCCTTCTCCAGAGCAAGATGAAAGATGCCCTCCTCCGGTTTTTCGACGCCGACCTCCGAGGATATGATGATGTGCTCGAAATACTCCGCGATACCCTGCCGGGTCAGAATCTCTCTGGCTGAAAGGTCCCAGTTGGAGATGACGCCCAGGCGAACCCCTTTTCGTCTCAACTTTTCCAGCACAGCAGGGGTGAAATCGAAGGCCCGCCAGTAATCTTCGGTGGCATCCTGGAGCTCCCTCCAGCGGGTGAAGACTCTGCAGAGATCGAGGCGCAGGCCAAGGTGGTAGTTCAGCACTCCCAGGTACCAGGGAGAGTAGGTCCGCGGATCTTTGCCTAGAACACCCGGATATTCCCGCATAAAAACCTTGTCGACCCAGTGAAACGCGTGAACCAGATCGTTTTCAGATACCTCGACGCCGTGTTCCCGGAGAACCTGCCGGTAGGTCGGTTCCCTGAGGTTGTACAAAAGCGTATAGCCGATGTCGAACCAGAGAAAGGTTGTTTCCTCTGCTCGACCGGAAAGCCCCTGCTCTCCTGTGCTCTTCAGGCTGCTGCCGGGCCGATCTTTGTTGCTGTCTTTCTTCGTTTGTTCGTGTTCTCTCTTCAGGATGTTGTTGTTTTCTGACATGATCTCTCCGTGGAGAACTCAGGATTTCGCAATTTGGGTATTGCAGTCAGGGTAGGGACTACCTTAGTGAACACCGTAGATTTCGTCAACGAGAAAGTAAACAACCCGACGATTTTTCACTTCGTCGCCTTGACCTGTTCACTGGAAAAAAACGATTTGCATATCCCTGGCTCCTTGTATCAAAGCTGGACTTCTGGTCCGCCTGGCCGGGATCGAGCAGGCGCGCTGGAGCCGGCTTCAGGGGCTCGATTCCTTCTCCTTCATCTCCTCGTCGACCCACTCGGCCACTTCCCGGTAGGGGTAGTCCCCCAATACACCGAAGTCGGCCAGCTGGTAAAGACCGAGGCGTGCAGCCACGGGAAAGGAGATGCCGCAGAAAAAGCGGGTGACCGTGCTTCGAGTTGGATCGAAATCGGCTGTCTGAAACAGCTGCGAAGTGATTTCCCCGAAGTCGAAAGCGGACAGGGGTCGCCGCTTGACCGTGACCTCGAGGGTGGCCTTCCCCCGGGTACAGACTGAGCAGTGTCCGCAAGCCTCCACCCCCTGCTCACCGAAGTATTTGGAAAGTCTGCCGCTGAGGCAGGTATCGCTTTCAAAGAAATCCAGCATCTGCCGGATTCGATCCAGCTCGTACTCCTCCCTGTTCTTCATGATTAGGGAAAGCGCCTCGGTCTGTTCCTCGATGTCGAACTCCCGGTGCAGGATCCCGTAAATTTCCACAGAGCGCTGGCGCTGCAGCTCGATCCATCCTTTTTCGTCCAGATACTCCAGAGCAAGGAGAATCCGGCGTTTGTCCGTGTCGTAGGAGGCGACGATGGCCTCGATATCCGGTCTGGTCCAGATCCTGGCCGTGCGGGAGTGCTCGAAGATTTTCCGGAGGAACTCCCGGCGTTCACCCTCAAAGCGGCTTATGATCGCCTCCCTGTCGACCAGGAATTTGAAGGGAAGCTCCTCGAAGTAGGAATACCTGGGCTCCAGGATTCCCGCCATCTCCAGGTGGACCAGCAGAGTCTTCAAAGGAAGGGGGCGGATGTTCAGCTGGACGCAGAGCTGATAGTGCCGGACCCCCCAGGTCGTACGGGGACTGTGCCGGATCATTCGCACCAGCTCGCGGACCGCACTTTTCTCTGGGGTGTCGCCGTAGATGAAATTCTCGAGCACACTGATACCGTCTCGGTTCGCCAGCACCTCGCAGCGGGCCTCCCCGCCGTCTCTTCCCGCCCTGCCGATCTCCTGGCTGTAGCCTTCTATCGACTTGGGCAGGTCGTAATGGATGATCCTCCTGATGTCCGCCTTGTCGATCCCCATGCCGAAGGCGATGGTCGCCACTACGATCGGAATCTCCCCCGCCATGAACCGTTCCTGAACGTGCTTTCGATCTTCGCTCTTCATGCCGGCGTGGTAGGCCCTGGCGGAGAACTCCCGCAGGTGCTCGGCGATCCGTTCGGCGGTCTTCTGCCGGGTGACGTACACGATCATGGGCCGGGAAGGATCTTCGCGGATCAGCTCCTTCAGGACCCTGTCTTTTTCCGGCTCTGCAGTGGGCCGGACGTTTAACAAGAGGTTGGAGCGGTAGAAGCCCGTGACCTCCGTGTTCTCCGCGGGGATGTCGAATTTGTCACACATATCCGCCAGCACTCTGGGAGTAGCGGTGGCGGTGAGCAACAGGACCTGTTTCATGCCGAAGGTTCTGCGGTACTGGGGGATCTTCAGATACTCCGGCCGGAAGTTGTGCCCCCACTCGGAGATGCAGTGGGCTTCATCCACTACAAGGAGTGTGACCTCCATGCGTTTGAGGTTCATCCGAAAGCGCTCGTTCTTGAAGCGCTCCACCGAGACCATGAGGATCTTCAGAGCTCCGGATCTGGCTCTGTCCAGGGTCAGGTGGTACTGCTCCCGGTCCATCGTTGAGTCGAGCCCTGCCGCGGCGATGTTCTTTGCCTGCAGGAACTCAAGCTGATCTATCATCAGGGACAGCAAGGGGGAGACCACCAGAGTCAGACCGGGCAGCAGCTGGGCGGGAAGCTGGTAGCAGAGGGACTTGCCTCCGCCTGTGGGAAACACCGCTGCGGCGGATTGGCCGGCCAACAGCATCTCCATGACACAGCGCTGTCCGGGAAGAAAGGTGGAAAATCCGAAATGCTCGCAAAGTTTCTCTTCAAGGCTCACGGCGGACTCCTTCGGCTGATTTCTAATGAAGGCAACGGCTGTCCCGACCGTCCCGCTTCAAAACCCTGGGATTTGTGCACGGACACTGCAGCTCGTCCCGGCGAGCAAAGTAGTATATCACCTGCGAGGAATAGACGCCATTCTGCGCCCTCTAGATTCCTCTAGATTCGCTTCAAGGGCTCGTTCTGTCCCCGGTACCTGTCCAGCGCTTCCCCAAAGCCTTTCTTCCTCACATCAATCCCTCAGCCGCATGGTCGATCCCCGCGTTTTCTACAGGAGTTTGCCTGCGTGGCCCGAGGATAAATTTCCACCGCACGGTAGTAGAACGCGGCGTTCTTGAGCCTGCTCTCTCTTGCCGCTTCTGCGGTGAGCCCGATCTTCTATATTAAAAAAACCGCCCAAAAATGAATTTTACCCTTGCGCTAATGCAACAATCCGTGCTATCGTTAGTTGCCGTGCACGTGCACGGCAATGGAAATGAAAGTCACCCGTGGCCATAAGATTCCTACCCAACAAGATATTGCCGATTCTCTGGGAATCTCCCGGGGAACGGTGGATCGCGCCCTGCATAACCGAAAAGGGATCAACAAAGAGCTAAAAAAGAGGATTATTCGCAGGGCCAGCGATCTCGGTTATTCCCCGAATCGCTTGGCCCAATTTCTCGTCACCGGTAAAACCCTGAATATTGCGTTGATTACTCCAGGGGACCCGCTCTGGAATGAAGTAAAAGAGGGCGCCAATTCATTCCTCGCTGAAATGGGCAACCACGTTGTGAACATAAACTGGCATGAGACCTGCGTGCACGATCCGAAGCGAGAAATCGAGATCCTGGAGAGCGTGCTCGACAGCGGAGTCGACGGAATAGGGATCGCACCGGCTGATCCTCAAAAGCTTACAGGCTTAATAGACAAAGCCGTCCGGAAACACATTGCGGTAGTCACCCTGAACACCGACGCACCTGACAGCAAGCGACTGTGCTTCGTGGGGCAGGACACGATTGTCGCCGGCAGGATTGGCGGTGAGCTGATGGGTAAGTTTTTGAAGGGCACGGGTAAGGTTGTGATCATCACTGCCTTTAAGAACGTATTGGCGCACAGGAATCGTCTCAGTTCCTTCCGGATGGTGATGGAAGAGCGGTACCCGGGAATTGACATCGAAGAGGTGTATGAGAATCACGACAACGAGGAAGAAGCCTACCGGCAGATCAAGGGCTTCCTATCTCAATCTAGAAAGATCGATGGGGTCTACCTGACCACAGGCAACGGACCTGCTGGTGTGGCTCGAGCCTTAGCAGAGGCAGGATTGGAGGGTCAAGTTTGCGTAGTCTGTTTCGATATGTTTCCTGAAACTGTGAAATTGCTAAAACGCGGGGAGGTCCATGCGACGATCGGACAGGATCCCTTCTATCAGGGCTATCAGACGGTAAAGATCCTCTACGATTACGTAATCGAACACAAGGAATCGCTTAACAGGGTCATACACACAAAAATAGACATTGGTTTGCGAGAGAACATCGATTTATTGGTCAGGAGGAATGCAAAGATTTCGAACGGGACCTGAAGCGAGGTTTTCTAGCCGTACCTTATGAGGCAGTAGGAGGCGAGAAAGGGGGTGGTGCCTTATGATCTAGAAGCTGCAGCACACATATCTTTCTAAAAACATTCAACTGTTTATGGAATGGAAACCGAAGGAGGAAACAAAGAAAGAAACGGCTAAGAGACTTTTGGTTGGATGATCTCGTTCAGTTTCAAGAAACAGAAAAAATAGGAGGAAATAATTCATGAAACGCAAACTTTTCCTGGTTATTGTTATCTTCGTGGTAACGATAGGAGCTCTATTTGCAGAAGGTCAGAGAGAGGAAGCTGCTCGAATGGAGGCAGCAGCTAAAGAGAAGTACGTGTTCTACTTTCCTTCCCATATAGGTGGAGCTGATCCCAACATGCAGGTGTGGCAGAAGGCAATTGAGGACTTCCAGGCGCTCTATCCGGTGGAAATTAAATACTTTGCGACCACCGAGTTCAGCATCGAGTCCTTTAAGCAGTACATCGAAACGGCAATCGCTGCCAAACCAGACGGGATCATGGTCCCTATAGTAGATCCGGTGGCGGTTGACGAGCCTTTGCGCAGCGCTATCAAGAGCGGAATACCGGTTATGGCTCTCAACATTCTGGATCCCCGGCCTTTCAATGAAAAGATACCCTATTTAGGATTTGTAGGTGAAGACAGCATAGCAACCGGTCGAGCTTTGGCAAGGCGAGTGCTTCAGGAGTTTGCTCCGCGAAAACCCAAGCATGCGGCGGCCGCCGTTGCCCTGGTCGGCCATGTTTCTCTGGAGCAGAGGGCTCAGGGCTTCATAGAGGAGATGAAAGCGAATGGTGTCAAAGCGGAAAGAGTCGCTACAGATGCGGCTGAAGCCCACGCCAAGGAAACCATGACGGCTTATGTCATGAAGAACCCGGATGTGGATGTCATCTTCTCGACGGCAACCTACAACACACCCTGGATGTGGGAAGTTATGGAGCAGCTTAAAAAGACAAAAGACATCACCCTCGTCTCCGTAGACGGCAGCCCCACATCTCTGGAAGCGGTTGCACAGTGGGGAAATCCGGACCCGAGCGTTCCCAAGGCCGTAGCGACCCACTCCCAGAACATGTTCATGCAAGTCTGGTATGCAGCCGAGGCCCTGTACATCTACAATCGCTATGGCATGGAGCCGCCATCGCTTATCGCCACTGGACCGCTGGTTATCGATAGCGGGAATGTAGAGACGTGGCAGAAGATTGTCAGAGGGTTTTTCGGCGATAAGGGTTATCAAGACAACGTCCTCTGGTAATTCTTCGCTATTTCCGAATTGATTATTCGTTGCAGTCTCGGTTTGGTTGCGCTTGACTCCAAACCGGGACTGATCTATGTTCATTGAAAAGAGGCATTATTTTTATGCTTAAATACTTGAGTAAATTTTTATGGTTGGGTGCCATCGTTGGTGTCGTGTTGCTGGTGATCGTTTTCGGTGTCGCTTCCGGCGGAAAGTGGCTGAATTCGTTGAACCTCCAGGTGGTGACCAGGACGGCGGCGCAACTGGGAATCGTTGCGGTCGGACAGACACTGGTATTGATTTCCGGCAGGTTCGATCTTTCCGTCGGTTCGATCTACGGCATCTGCGGCGTGCTTTTCGTACCTCTGGTCGCCGCGCTTGGCATATGGCCTGCATTCATCCTGGCTCTACTCTGTGGCGCAGCGATTGGTCTATTCAATGGTGTCTTGACGGAGAAGCTTGGTGTTCCCTCTTTGATTGCCACGCTCGGCAATCTTTGGATTTTCAGGGGGCTGGTCTTTTACATCACCGGCGGGTTCGCCAACGCGGTCCCTAGAGAGGTACGAGATCATTTTCTGCTGACCGTCTTGGGAGGCAAATTCGCAGGAGGTTGGAACAATCTGATCATCTGGATGGTCTTCATCGCAGCGGTAATGATCGTGGTCTTGAACCGGACGCGTTTCGGGAATGCGCTTTTTGCTGTTGGCACGGATGAGAGAAGTGCGCTATCCCGGGGTGTCTCTCCGGCCCGGGTGAGAATGGCGGCATTTATTATCTGTGGATTCCTGGCGGCCTTTTCAGGAATCAGCACGGTAGCTGATATGAAAACAGGATCGACCACCCTGGGACAGAGCATGGAGCTGGAAAGCATAGCCGGATCCGTGATAGGCGGTACTTCGCTTCTCGGTGGTGTAGGATCGATTTTTGGGGCGGGTATCGGCGCGCTGTTGCTCTCTTTCATCAGGAGCGGCTTGATCATGGCGGGAGCTCCTCCGTATTGGTTTGTCAGCTTCGTCGGGGTCGTTCTCATCGGGGCGGTTTTATTCAATACCAAGATGAGAGAGCAGTTGTTGAAAAGGATAGAGAGGTCGAAACCGTGAGCAATAGAAACAGCCAAGAACCGCTGGTCAGGATGGCCGGTATCAAGAAGAGGTTCGGATTTGTACAAGCCCTGAAAGGCGTGGACTTTGAAGCCTACCCCGGTGAGGTTGTAGGTGTGGTTGGTGACAATGGGGCAGGCAAATCCACCTTGATAAGAATTCTAACCGGAATTTATCAACCCGACCAGGGAGAGATCTATTTTGGTGGCAAAAAGGTCTCTATCAATTCGCCTGATCATGCCAGAGACTTGGGTATTGAAGTAGTGCATCAGGGCTTTGGCCTGCTGGATTCGATGACGGTAGCCAGAAATGTTTTTCTGCATTCAGAACCCATCATCAAAGTCGGCCTTCTGAAATTTCTAAACATGGCCAAAATGCGCGAAGAGGCTCGAAAGGTGCTTGAGCATGCCGGTATCAGGTCCGGAGTTGAGCCCGACTCGGTGGTACAATATCTGTCCGGCGGCCAGAGACAGGCGGTTAAGATCGGAAGAGCTATATACTTTCAGGCCGAATTGGTCATTCTGGACGAGCCGACCATAGCCCTCTCAGTACGAGAAAGAGACCATGTGGGAGAACTGGTTGGTGATTTGAGTAAGCATAACGTGGCAGTCATCTACATTTCCCATGATCTCGATGAAGTACACGAGTTGGCTGACAGAATCACAGTCTTGGATGTAGGCACAAAAATCGCGGAGTATAAAAGGGGTGAGATCCCGCTTGAAAGGCTGTATGACATTGTCCGCGAGGGCAGAGTGCCTCCCGACCTTGAAGTCAGCAAGGAATCTTGATTGTTCCGTCACTTGATTTTCCTCTCGAACTGTGGAAGAGGTATCGGCTAGGTTTGTCACGCAGTCTCAAGTCTGTTTTCCGTTCCCTGTTAAAGCTGATTTATTAAACATGAAATAGGTGGTAAGACTCCATGACTTCAAGAGAGCGAATACAGATGAGTTTAGCGCATAAGGAGGCAGACAGAGTTCCTCTTGATTTGGGAGGAAGCACCGTTACCGGTATGCATGTAAGTTCCGTGTACAAGATGCGACAGGCTCTTGGTTTGGACCCTCCGGGCACCCCGGTAAAGGTTATCGAACCATATCAGATGCTTGGAGAAATCGCGCCGGATTTAATACAGGCTCTGAATATAGATGTTGTCAGCCTCTTGTCTCCAACTACATTATTTGGATTCAAGAATGAGGGCTGGAAAGAGTGGAGTCTGTTTGACAGCACGCCCGTTCTTGTTCCTGAGAAATTTAATACGGAACCAGAGGAAAACGGAGACATTCTCATGTATCCTGAAGGAGACACATCCGCTGCCCCCAGCGGCCGTATGCCAAAAGAAGGCTATTACTTTGATACGATAGTGAGACAGAGACCCATTGTGGAATCGAATCTGAATCCGAAGGATAATATGGAGGAGTTCCTTCTTATTTGCGATGAAGAGCTGCAATTCTATCAGCGAAGAGCAGATGAGCTTTATAAAAAAACCGACAAAGCGATTTTTATGAATTTTGGTGGGCTGAGCTTTGGAGACATTGCGTTGGTGCCTGCGCCTTGGCTCAGGGACCCTAAAGGAATACGAGATATAGAAGAGTGGTATGTAAGCACAGCAATACGGAAAGAATATGTAAGCAAGGTGTTCGAACATCAATGTGAAATCGGGTTGGCCAACCTCGAGAAACTGCATAGCGCTGTTGGAGATAAACTATCGGTAATTTACATATCCGGCACCGACTTTGGAATGCAGACGGGTCTATTCATATCAGTAGAAACATATCGAGAGCTGTACAAACCATTTCATAAAACGATAAACGAATGGGTTCACAAGAATACCGATTGGAGCACATTTATCCACACCTGCGGCTCAATTGTAGAAATAATTCCTGAAATAATCGACGCAGGTTTTGATATTCTCAATCCCGTTCAATTATCAGCTTCAAACATGAATCCGAAGGAGCTGAAGGATAGATTCGGACGTAGTATAACCTTCTGGGGCGGCGGTATTGATACTCAAAAGACCCTTCCGTTTGGTGATGCGAGTGAAGTACGCAGTCAAGTGATGGAACGAATAAGAGTTTTGGCGAGGGAAGGAGGATTTGTATTCGCAGCAATTCATAATGTACAAGCGAATATTCCTTCAGAGAATCTTATGGCCCTATATAATGCTTTTGAGCACTCTCGCACCTATCCAATCAGCTGATACGGAGGGGGAAAAAGGATGCTCCAGAAATCGTAAATCAGTCTGAACCGAATCATTTAACCGAAGGTAGATCTCATCGAGATTTTGACGATAGACATCCTGCAGAAATTCAATCTTTCCATGCGCTTCCAGATAGAGGGGTTGGAGAGCATGATATAGTCGACGCTAGATACAGGGCGGAATCTTCGATCCACTCCGGCAGCGCAGCCGACCAGAAAGCCAAAGCCCGCCTGTCCCAGCCCATGAATAAAAAAGGGGACGCGGAAAGAGCATCGGAGTAGACACCTATAAAGGAGACTGCTTTCTTTGCGTGATGCACTGTATCTGTAAAAAGACAGTGTCTCTATTCATTATCCCGGCAAACATAAAAAAACATAAAAAATGTGAAATAACCTCTTGACATATGAAATAATAACACATAAAATATTATAAAATGAAATTTTAATTTATAAAATAGAATATTTAATTGCATATATTTCAAAAAAAGGTATTTTATGCTGGTATATGAATCTCCATTGTGAATCATTCAATTTTATGGCCAAAGAGGTTCAATAATGATGCAAAAAACGGTTCGTGTCGGTGTAATAGGGGGCGGAATCTGGGGCAACTACCATCTCCTTGCCGTCAAAGATCTGGAAGCGCAGGGTGCGGTAGAGTTAGTTGCGATTGCGACCCGCACATCAAAGTCGGCCGAAAAGCAGGCAAAAGCCTTTGGAATAAAGGGCTACACCGACTACAAAGCTATGATCGATAGTGAGGATCTCGATGCCGTGACCATAGCAACCCCCGATCATCTGCACCGGGAAATGAGCATCTACGCTTTGGAGCAGGGAAAGCATGTGCTCGTGGAGAAACCGATGGATCTGGCCACTTCCGGATGTCAGTTAATGGTGAGTGTTGCTGAAAAGAACGGCCTTCTGCTGCAGGTCGATTTCCACAAGCGTTACGATCCGAACAACATTGATGCCCGCAGAAAAGTACAGGCCGGGGCAATTGGAAACCTTCAATATGCCTATGCGTACATGGAGGACAAAATTGTTGTTCCTTCCGAGTGGCTGGCAGGTTGGGCTGCTCAGTCCTCTCCTTTCTGGTTTATCGGAGTACATAAGTATGACCTGGTACGATGGATTTCTGGCCGGGAAGCAGTCTCAGTAATCGCCCACGGTCGTAAAGGGAAACTTAAAAGCCTGGGCATCGACACTTTCGATTCAGTCAGCGCCTCTATTCTTATGGAAGGGGACATGACCTGCACCATTGACGTCAACTGGATACTGCCGAACAGTTTCGAAGCAGTAGTCAATCAGGGATTTCGCCTGGTCGGAAGTGAAGGAATAATCGAGATCGACGCTCAGGATCGTGGCCTACGCTACTGCTTCGACTCTGAGGGAAACCTGACCCCGAATTTCGGAGCTATTTTTACGGCGGAAACCGTGTTCGGAGGGAAGGCGGTCAGTGGTTACTTCGTCGATCCCATCAAAGATTTCTTGATGAATGTCCGCTTTCTACAGCAAGGTGGTAATTTAGATGAAATTTCCGGCCGGTATCCTTCAGGAAAGGACGGTCTACGGGTTACACAGGTTGCAGAGGCTGTACAACAGAGCATTACCGAAGAGCGCCTGGTTGAGCTTGGACCGAATATCAAGTCATCCGTTGAACGAAGGGAAGGGAGCAAATGAAATTACATCCATACAAAATTCCGACAAAGGAAATGATTGAACGCTATCAGCGGCTCTACACGGCAGCTATTAATGACATTTTCCAGGAACGTGATCTGCACAACCAATGGCTTGGACCTGAAATTAAATGCAGGACCAAAGATCTGGCCGGAGAAGTAGTTGCCGGTTTTGCCTTCACCATTCAGTGGGTGTTCAATCCTTTGCCTTCGAAAGAAAAACAGCGGGCAGCCAAAATGGTAGATTCCTATCCCGAGGGTGGCATCATCGTGGTGGATACGGGTGCCGACCAAGTATCCGGTTTCTGGGGAGAGCTGGCTACAACCGTTTGTATAAAAAATGGTGTGAAGGCAGCGGTGATCAACGGCGGCGCAAAAGATACAGGCTTTGTCAAGAAGATGGGGTTTCCTATCTTCTGCCGCTTTACCAGTCCGGTGGACGGGTTTTACCGGTCTCACCTGCTGGACTGGCAAATCCCCATCTGGTTCAACGGAATTCTCATCCGCCCGGGGGATTTCATCGTTGGTGACAGTGACGGGGTTTTGGTCATTCCGCAGGAGATCGCTGAAGAAGTCCTGATTGAGGCGGAAACCAGGGCTGAGAATGAATCGGATACGCGGCAACTGTTAAAGAATGGAGTGCCTGCTGACGAGGCTTCCCGGAGGACCGGGAGGCGGGATCTGTAGGTTTCTTCAATAATAAATCCTAATAGGAGGGAGAATATGAGAAAGATGCTTTTCCTGATGATCTGCTTGGCACTGGCAGCCGGCACGTTGTTTGCCGGCGGGCAGAAGGAAGAAGCCGAAGGACCGGTGACGCTGAAGTTTTCCGGATGGACCTATGACCTGGAAAAGGTTCAGGAAAACCTAGCCAAGTATGAGCAGTGGGTCGCCACACAGGCGGACCCGCCACTTCCGGACATAAGCGTGGTCATGGACGATGCCGGCTACGGCGAGTTCGACACCCACATTACTACGACCTTTGCTGCTGGAGGGTCTTACGATGTGATGTACAGCTCAGATCACTGGCTGTCGAAATGGGCCGAGGCTGGTTGGGTAGTGCCCCTAGTGGATTACTTTCCCGAGATACGCAACTATGTAAAGGACATAGCGCCGTACTCGGTAGAGGCAATGACCTACAACGGCAAGCTGTACGGGCTTCCCTACTATACCGATGTCATGTATTTCGTGTACAACAAGAAGATGCTGGCTGACGCCGGCATCAAAGCACCGCCCGCCACCTGGCAGGAGGTTACCGAGCAGGCGCTGAAGATCAAGCAGGCCGGTATCACTTCAACCCCGATGATGATCGGGCTGAAAGCCGGAAGCTGGTTCGATGAGGGATTCTATGCTCTTATTTACTCCGAAGGAGGCTCGCTGTTCAACCAAAACCTGGAACCGGTGTTCAGCACAGACTCCGGTCCGGTTTTCGATATGATCGAATGGGTCGAAGAATCGATCAACGACACCCAGATCGTTCCGCGGAAAGTGATTGAGATGACGGCGGTGGACGTTCAGCAGGCCTTTAAAAAGGGAGACACCGCCTTCGCCATTGTTCCGGGGTACATGATCTGTGAGTTCAACACACCGGGAATCTCCGATGTGGCCGGCCAGGCGGATGTGGCTATGATGCCCGGAAAGACCCATTCCACCGACGGGTACAGCCGAATGTATCTCATGGGAAAGAGTGCCCTGCGCAGCGAGAAGGTGAAACAGGCATCGTGGGCCCTGATCGAGTTTTTGGGTGGGGAAACCACGGTGGATGGAAAAAAAGCTTATCATATCGCCAAACGTTGGGCGGTGGAAAATGGTCTGGGCTTTTCGGTGCTGTCTTTGTGGAATGATCCGGAGGTCAACGCGGTTTTTGCGAATATGGGCAACACCCAGGTGATGAAAGCCCAGAAGGAGAAGGCCAGGTCAAAAGAGGGAATTTCGGCTCCCTGGTTCGCCGAGTGGATCTCCTTGGTGCGTACGGAGGTCCAGAAGGCTATTCTGGCCGAGGAAGCGACAAGCTCTGTTCTCGAAAAGATCAAGAAACAATGGGAAGACCTCAAATCAGAATAGAACAAGCTGTTGCATCACCCTAGACGAAGAAGGGGGAGACTGTATACCAGTTTCCCCCTCTTTTAAGAAGGGTTGGATTATGAGCTTCAGAGGCACTGTCAAGAAGAATATCTTTGCTTACACCGTCATACTTCCTTCCCTGATGTTCATCGCCCTGTTTCTGCTCATTCCGCTGCTCTATTCTGTTTCGATTTCGTTTCAAGGCTACAGGTACGGCGTGCCGACCGGAAAAATCGTCTGGTTTCAGAACTATGTGGACATCTTCACAAGGGAAACCGTAGCGCCCGGTTTCTACCAATCCCTTTTTGTCACCTTCAAGTTTACCGTGTCTGCGGTGGTCGCAGTGGTGATCATTTCTCTCGGGATTGCACTTCTCATGAAAGAGAAATGTGCAACGAGCTCCTGGCTCAAGTACGCTCTGCTTCTTCCGTACGCCATCCCGGGCGCTGTCAGCGCGGTCGTCTGGAACTGGATCTACGATGCCAACTTTGGGGTGTTGAACGGAGTGTTGTACAAGCTCGGCATTGTCAGTGAATATGTTGGAATCACTTCGAACCCCGACCTGGCGCTGTGGGCCATCCTCTTTGCCTATGTATGGAAATTCGTCCCCGCCAGCGCCTTCATCTTTTCGGCAGGACTGGCTACCATACCGGACAGCATCTACGAAGCAGCCCAAATCGACGGTGCGGGGACATTTCGTATCTTCTTTCAGATCACGATCCCCAGCCTGATGCCCGTATTGCAGCTGGTGCTGGTAATGCAGACCATGTTCGCTTTGGTCATGCACTTTGGGCTGGTCTTTGTGTTGACCCAGGGGGGTCCGGGAAGCAGTACCAGGACCCTGGCCTGGCTGGTATACATGGAATCCTTCACCTACACCCGTTTCGGCCGGGGAACGGCTATGGCGATAATTCTCGCTTTGATCATGATCGTCTTCATTTACGTTTATCTTGTGGTTCTGAATCCCGAGCGCAAGAGAACGCCAGGAGGATAGCCGGATGCTGTTGAGTACGATTTCGCGACGCAGGAGAATAAAAAAGGCGATTGTCATTGCTCTGAGTATTGTCGCTCTTCTCTACATTTTGTCACCGGTATACTGGGTGATTGTATCGGGATTTCAGACCGAAAGAGCCTTGGAGGATCGGCCCCCGCATCTGGTCCCCACCAAGGATGTAGTGAGCACGAATCACTACTACTACCTGTTCACGGGCAAGATACCGGCCGGCTCAACCCTGATGCTGCAGTCCATGTACACGATGAGCGGAACCCTCGTTTATCCTGCCATTATCAACAGCATCGTTATTGCCTTGTTTGTAACATTCATTAATCTGGTGTTGGGTTTCCCGGCCGGTCATGTGTTCGCCCGGTACAAGTTCTGGGCGGACAGGAAGATCTTCTTTCTCATGCTGGCCACACGGCTTCTGCCCTCCATTTCCATCGTCATACCCATGTATATCATCTTGAACCGGGTCGGCCTCCTGGATACCAAGCTTGCGCTGATCTGTATCTATACGGCCATGACCATACCCTTTACAGTCTGGATACTGCGGGCCTATTTCAAGAACATCCCCATTGCATTCGAAGAAGCAGCGCGCATAGACGGATGTGGCTACCTGAAAATGATGGTGAAGGTGGTTTTTCCTCTGGCAAGGCCCGGGATTATCGCCGCACTTATCTTCGCCTTTATGACCTCTTACGGCGAGTTCGTGTTCGCCACGGTCCTGACGCAGACGATTGCTTCAAAAACCCAAACCGCTGTGCTCGCGGCGTTGGCTCAGGGCTTGAGCACCAGCCGCGGAATGATCGCGGCGGCGGCCACCCTGAGTTTTCTGCCCCCCCTCTTTTTGGCTATTGTATTCCGGAAACATGTGCTGGCCGGCGTCTCGGTCAACTTGAAGTTTTAGGCAACCATTATGAAGCTGTACGCATCCGCTGATTTCGAGGGCGTCTGTGGCGTCGTTGACAGGAAGCAGTGTTTTCCGGGAAATGCCGATTTTGACCGGGCCCGCCGGCTCTGGGTCGAAGAGATCAATGCTATTGTGGAGGGGGCTGTGTCCGCCGGCGTATCAGAGGTGGTCGTGAATGAGGCGCACGCATCTATGAACTACATGCTTCCTGAATTACTGCATCCAAAGGCTTCGTTTATCTCGGGTTACGTTAAAGCAGATAACCAGATGGAAGGTCTGGACGGGAGTTTTTCTGGAGCGATCATTATGGGTCATGCCAGAGCCGGAACCGCCATGGGAGTAATGAATCATACCTACGTCATGAGAGATGTTGTGGAGATTAGATTGAACGGTGAACCGATTGGCGAGTTGGGACTAAACATGCTCTGGGCCGCTTATCTGGGCACACCCGTGATTCTCGTGATCGGCGATGATAAAACAGCCCAAGAAGCCAAAATGCTGGTCCCTGAGATAGAAACGGCTGTCGTCAAGAAAGGTCTTTCACAGTTTACGGCCCACAATCTTCCTGTAGAGGCTGCGCGAACGCTGGTCAGGAATGCAACTGAAACCGCTGTAAAGAGGATACCGGAGATAAAGCCCATCGAATTGTGCAAATCCTACAAGCTGGAAATAGACTTCTCCCTGTCGGAGATGGCTCATCTATGCTCTTTTATACCGGGTGTGAGTCGTTCCAACGCGAGAACGATACAATACACAGTCAACGATTACCGGGATGTCCAACATGTGCGTATCGTCTGTACCAATCTGGCTTTGTCCGTTGCCAGAGCACATTTTCGAGAATAGAATGCCGTGACGGAGGAGCATGTATGGAGAACAAAAATGGAATACTACAGAAAGCCTTTATCATTATGGAGTGCCTGGGAGAAGCATATTATGATCTGTCCCTTGACGATGTGTGCAGCAAGGTCGAAATGTCCAAATCAACTGTTTTCAGGATCCTCACTCGGCTGGTGCGGATAGGCTATGTAGATAAATATAACAATCGGTATCAGCTAAGTATGAGATTGCTCAGTTTGGCAAAAACCGCGTTACACAACAAGCGTGATGTTCGCGATATCATCAAACGCTTTATGATTGAGCTGAGAGATACTTACAACGAAACGGTCAACTTCGCGATCCTGGACAACAAACAGGCCATTTTTTTTGCCTCGGAACCCAGCAGACATGTGTTCCGCATCGAAAACAGGATCGGCCAGGCCCTGCCGTTTCACTGCATGTCGATTGGAAAAGTAATCGCCGCCTATCTACCGGAAAATATCATTCGGGAACTACTGCAAACAGAGCGGATGGAGAAGAAAACGGAGAATACGATAACCGATGTCGAGGAGTACCTGAAAGAGTTACAGGAAATCAAGAACACCGGATATGCGGTAGACAATGAGGAATGCTATGCCGGGGTTAAATGCATAGGTGTGCCGATTTTTGGTTCTGGAAACATCATTTTCGGAGGGATGAGTATTGCCGGGCCGGCTATACGTATGGACAACGATCGAATTCGGCAGATGGCAAAAGATCTGCAGCTGGCCGGTTATAAAATCTCATTTGAGCTCAGTTCAAACAACATTGGTAGCAATGAGAGTTATCTTCGCGATACAGCAATAGCACACTAGATCGGCTGTTACGGACATTCGTTTTTTTCACATTAAGGATAATGACAATGAAAATCGGAGGGCAGAATGGTCGAAGAACGCAAGGTACAGTATAACCGGCTTGTCGGTTTTTCTTCTGCGTTGTTTCGCAGGGCAGGTCTGCGCAAGCAGGATGCAGATGTGGTAGCCGAAAGCTACATCGACAATAACCTGCGGGGAATCGACAGCCACGGGATTCGGCTTGTTCCCAACTGTATCAGGCGTCTTCAGGAAGGAGGGGTCAATCCCAATCCAAGAATAGAAGTAGAAGCGGATAATCCCTCTACCGCGCGTTTGAACGGTGACAACGGGCTTGGCCAGATTGTAGCGATCAAAGGAATGAATCTGGCGATTGAGAAAGCGGATCGTAACGGTATCGGCTTTGTCATTTGTGCGAATACGAATAACGCGGGAGCCATGAGCAGTTACTCAAGAATAGCCCTGGACAAAGGTATGGCGGGCCTGGCTATGGCGACGACCGTTCCCAGTATGTTCGCCTGGGGCGGGATTAAGAGGGTGATATCAAATCCTCCGATTTCGATTGCTTTTCCTGGGAAGAAAACACGCTTTGTTCTCGATATATGTCTCGGAAGCGTCGCCTGGAATAAAATCTACATCAAACGCGACAAAGGACTTCCTCTGCTCCCGGGTTGGGCTGTGGACAACCGGGGAGAGAAAACAGACGACCCTGCGAAAGCCGCTGACGGCGGGTCTGTCATCCCGATCGGTGGGCATAAAGGATACGGGTTGACCCTCGCAGTTGAGCTTTTTACAGCGATACTCGGGGGACACCTGTTCGGGTTCGATATGAAGGGACTATTCGATGATCCTCATGAAGGGGAGGGGATATCTATGAGCTTGGCAGCTCTCAACGTGTCCCGGTTGCTCGATAGCGAAGTTCTTTTTGAGAGGGTGGAAGCTTTTTTCTCGATGATTAAGGACTCACCGCTAAAAGAGGGAGTCGGTGAGATCTTGATCCCGGGTGAGCCGGAGGAAAAGCTTTCTCTGATCAGGAGAAAAGAGGGAATACCCATTCCCGGGGAAGTGGAAGCTGCGCTTAAGAGATGCTGTGCCGATTTAGGTGAAGAGTATCCCTTGTAAACAGGATATGAAGATCGTGAGCATAGCTCAAGTTGCCCGGTTCCTAAAAAAGCGGACAAGCCAAGGCACCTTTATTGAGCTATTGGCCGGGAGTTTAATAAAGCTTTGTGCGATTAACACGGTTCCCGATCAAAACTTGAATACGACAAAGGTTAATGAGGATTTATGCTTTGCAGCTATCAAAAAGCTGATCTCCGGTTTCGGTGTACAGGGAGTCTTTGAAGAAATTCCTATAGCACCGCGAATAAAGGATCATAAGGCCTACACCAAACCGAATTACACCGACAGCAGAGAAGTCTACAAGGAACGCTGCGACTTGATTTTCAAATGGACCAATCCTGCGAAATTTCACAGCGGGAAAAGAGTCGCCGTCAACGCCCATATCGATACTGTCGCACCGTATTTCCCGACAGCCAGAGAGGGAGTAATTGTACGGGGCAGGGGTGTCTGTGATGACAAGAACGGCTGCGCGGTAATGATCACGGCCTTGAGGCTGCTGAAAGAGATAGAGGAAGAGTTAGGCATAACTCCCGGTGATGATCTGATTTTCATGTTTGTGATCGATGAAGAGATGGGAGGCAATGGATCTCTGTCCTTGGCGTTAAACAAGGATCTCAAAGGTCAGTACGATTCGCTGCTTATCCTGGAGTGCTGTGACCAGCAGATACATCCTGCTAATCGCGGGGCCGTCTGGTACAAGATCGAGATTCCGACTGATCAATTTACGCAGCCCGTCGATCTGGCCATGGAAATCATTCAAGAGCTCGAGAAAGAAGGAGCGCAGATAAAGTCTGAGAGCGCTCATCCGCTTTTCCTCCAGCGTCCTGTTCAGACCAGTCATGGGATTATCGGTCCTTTCGGTGAGTATCCTTCGCGAATCTGCGGGTACCTGGAACTCCTGTTGAAAACCAGTGCACCGTATTCTCAAATCAACGACTGCATCGAAGAGGGCTTACAGGCTTATATGGGGATATACGGCGACAAGACGAAGATAATCGATCCAGAAACCGGACGGCCCAAAGTTGAAAGACATTACGATCTTGAAGCTCAGGAAGATGGGTTTATTCTGAGAATATGGGGCAGCTCGGGTCACATGGCGGCGACTTCAGAGAACGATAATGCCATCACTAAAGCATCCGTGATCTTCGAGACGATGAAAGAAAGCGGTCTGGACCTTGATCTCTCGCTACCCGGCGACACGGTTTCCGGCTCTCTTGTTCTGGAAGGGGGGCAAGGTTTTGTTCCGACGCACTCGCTTAAAGAAATAACGGCACGATTAAGTGACGCCTCGGCAAGAGCTTACGCGAAGTATACGGCCCGGCATGGCCTGGAAGGACAGTGTCCCATAATAACATTCGACAAGCTGCACAACGACGCCTTTGAGGGTGATCCTGATTCGTCTGCCATGCGCGATGCTGTCAACTGCGCCGAACTGGCCGGTATTCATATTCGCAGACCTATTCAGGGCTGGACGGCATCCTGCGATGCCCGCCTATTCGCCCAAATGAATCCGGAAATGGAAATCATTACCACCGGGCCGGGCAAACTCGAATATGCTCATTCAGATGACGAGCAGATCAAAATTAACGAACTAGCCCAGAGCTGTGTTATGCTTACCCTTTTTCTACTGCTGCATACAGGTTCAAAAAATTTATCTCCAGTTGGGGCGATAAATACTTCATAAATTCATCGAAGCACTAGCGTGAGCCGGGAATATAGAAATCCACCTAAGTGCATAACGAAAGGAGGCAAACGATGAGCAAAGCCAAGTACAATCTAGAACCAGTTGTTGTCCCGCCGGTCAATTCAAAGTATCGACGGATCAGGACCAAATTGCCTGTACCGGAATCCCTTCCGATTTTTCAAGCCCTTCAGGCTTCCGAGCCCCAATCGATGATGGGGCAGCCTCTAGTGGTGTGGGACCGAGCTGAAGGGTTCCAGGTGATGGACCGTTGGGGGAACGTGTGGATCGACTGGTCCAGCGGAGTACTGATTACCAACGCCGGGCACGGGCGTCAAGAGATCGTTAAAGCGCTTCGAGAAGAGCTGGAGAAGCCGCTGCTTTCGACCTACGTGTTTGTTCACGAAAAGCGATCTGAGCTGACCAGAATGCTACAGGCTCTAGCACCGGATCCGTCGAACTACCTGGTGTTTTTGCTTTCCACAGGCAGCGAGGCTATCGAGAACGCGATCAAGCTGGCTAAGACCTACGCCCTGGAGAAACACGGAGAGAAGAAGAGAACAATTGTCAGCTTCAAGAACTCTTTCCACGGCCGGACCTTCGGAGCGCAGCTGGCAGGCGGACTGCCGGGCTTGAAGAAGTGGATCGTGGAGGAGGGAAAGACTTTTATCCAAGTACCGTTTCCCGACGAGTACAAGAACGAGGATACCTCCTTCGAGCTGTTCTTGAGCACCCTAAAAAAGCTCAACGTGAAGCCGGATGAGATTGCCGGGGTGATCACAGAGAGCTATCAGGGAGTGGGACCGGACTTTCTGCCCCACGAATACGCTCAGAAGCTACAGGACTTCTGCCTGGAGCATGATATCGCCGCTATTTATGACGAGGTACAGGCCGGCTTCGGCAGAACGGGGAAGATGTTCTGCTACGAGCATTACGGCGTACAGCCGGATCTGATCGTCTGCGGTAAGGGAATCTCGTCTTCGCTTCCGATTTCGGCGGTGATCGGCCGCAAAGAGATTATGGAGCTGTATGCTCCGGGATCCATGACCTCCACTCATTCGGCCAGCCCCCTGCCGGTGGTCTCGGCTATCGAGAATTTGAAGATCATCGAGCGGGAAAACCTGGTGGAGCATTCAGCCGGGATGGGGGAGATTCTGATGTCGGAACTGGCTGCCATACAGGCTAGGTATCCACAAGCGTTGGGCTGCCTGCATGGCAGAGGTCTGGTGGCTGGCCTCCAGGTTGTGAAACAGGGAACCAAAGAACCCGATGCAGACACCGCGCTGGCCATCAACCTCAAGTGTTTCCACAAGGGGCTTCTGATGTTTGCACCGGTGGGTGTAGGAGGCGAATGCGTCAAGATCAGCCCTCCCCTGCTGATCAACGAAGAGGCCTTGAGAGAATCTGTTACGGTGCTTGAGGAAGCCTGTGCGGAAGTTCTCGGTGGAGGCTTGTAAGGAATCGGACTGGGCCATCCGAAGACATCGCCAGGTTTATAAACCGCCCAATAGCACAATGCTGGGTCAGGCTGTTGAACGCAAGAGGGGTAGGGGAAAGATGGGAAATCGTCACTTTCTGGGATACAAGATAAAGGCTTGAGAATCGAGACTGGTCTGTGTATTATGGTGAGACCTGCCGGCTTTTACGCTTGTTGGGCATCCTTTCTCCGGACAGTTGCCGACACGAGGAACGCACCGTTAGTTCAGGTTTGTAAGTGAATCGAGGTTTATCTGCCTTACCCAGGACCATATCGAGAATCAACTCCGCCGCTCGACTACCCATCGCTTCCTTTGGGTGATTGATCGACGTTAGCTTTGGCAGGCAGGCTTCAGCCAAGTGGGAGTTATCGTACCCGATTACGGAGACATCTCGAGGAACCTCCAGTCCAGCGTCTCGAATCGCTTCCATCGCTTTTATGGCGATCTCGTCGTTGTAGCAGACGATTGCGGTGGGAGGATTCTCTTGCTGCAGAAGGTAGCGGGTATACTGGTAGGGAAAGGAAAAGAGCTGTTCGGTATTGTAGTTTCCGATGAAATCTTCGGGAACGGGACAGTCGAACTCCTTTGTTGCCCGGCGAAAACCTTCTTGTCGCCGCACACCCTGCAAGTCGTCTTCCTTGAAGATCCCGGCGATGAGCCGATGCCCCATTTGCAGAACGTACTGCGTGGCCATGAATCCTCCCGCCTCATCGTCCATGACCACGTACGCAGAGTCTATATCAGGGTAAGTTGCGTGCAGGAAGAGAAAGGGGATCTTTCTTTGTTCGAGCTCGGAGAAATACTCCCGGTTCGCCTTACTCTCGGCGCTTTTCGTGGGCTCGATGATAAGTCCCGCGATATCTTGATTGAGAATATTCTTAAGGCACTGGGTCTCTTTCCTGATATCGTTCCAGGTATTGGCCAGAATCAGGATATAGCCGGCGGAGCTCAAGGTTCTCTCTATTCCCCGCATAATGGAGGGGAAGATGTAGTTCGAAATATATGTAGTGATAACCGCAATAGCCTTTCCAGTTTCTTTCTCTCTGAAGCTGCAGAAAGTGCCCCGTCCCTGCTCGCGGAATATCCAACCTTCGTGTTCGAGCTCAGCGAAGGCTTTTCGTACCGTGTGGCGGCTTAACCGAAACTTTCCCACCAACTCTGTCTCGGAGGGCAACTGCTCTCCCGGGGCGATCTCTCCCGAGCGGATCTGCGTCTTGAGATGCTCCTTGAGCTGATAATATTTGGGCAAGAGGCTGTTGAAGTCAATCACAATTGTTCACTCATCCGGACAGGGTCAATTTTCTTACTAATCACAGGAGATCCTCTCAACGCGTACGGAATTGAACCAATCGCCTCCCGTGATTCACTTGCCACCGAAAGGACTCACTGCTGTTTGGTAGTAGTGACTCTTTATCATAAATATATTGTCTTGACAATACGATGAAACATGTTAGAATCAAAAAATGTACGTACAACCGTACAAGCAATTCTACCAAATAACGCAAGGAGGTTTAGTATGGCCAGGAAAATAGGCATCATTGTCGTATGCGCTTTCCTATGTTTGACTCTGGGGGCATTCGCCGGCGGTGAAAAGGAGGCCGCAAAAGCAAAGGTTCAACTCGCCTTCTGGAACATGCCCTTTGTGACCCAGGAGGTCTCCCCCGGGTACGTTCTGGAGTGGGAGAAAGACGCGGTGAGCGCTATACCGAACGCCACGGTGGATAATTTCTACGGTCCGGGGAAATACAAAGATCAAAGAGACAAGTTCCTTTTGCAGGCTAAGAGCGGGACTCCCGACGTTATCGAGGGTCTGCTCGAAGACACGGCCGTCTATGTCCAGAAAGGTCTGATCGAGCCGTTGGATGATCGATTCGCCGCCTGGGCGGAAAGCGGCCAGTTTGTCGACAGTACCCTTGCACCTCTGAGGATCGGAGGTAAGCTCTACGGTATTCCCTACAACACCAATGCCCGGGCAATGATCTACAGAAAAGATCTCTTCGAGCAGTACAACCTCAAGATTCCCCAGACCTGGCGCGAGCTTGTCATCACGGCCAGGAAGATCACCGAGCTAACCGGCGGCAAGACCCACGGCTTCTTCGTGTGCACCGAAGTCGGCGATCCCCGAGCCGCCCAGGAGTTCATCTCCTGGTACTACCAGGTCAGCGGCAGGAAGAACCTTTTCGAGGTTAGCGGAGATCAGATCAAGTTCAACGGCACGGTCGATCAGTTCGAGAAGGTTCTCACGCTCTATGACGAGCTGTTCCGGGAAGTCGCGCATCCCGCCTGCGATCCGAATGTCCGCGGGACCGGCTGGCCGGTAGAGGACCCCGGCTACGTGGCTGGAAAGTGGGCAATGGCTCCTATGGGACCCTGGCTCTGGGGCAGGAGGGACGAAAGCGATATCGCCCGGAATATCCTGGAAAACAATACCGCCATCACGGCACTACCTGTGATGGAAGGGGGGACCCCGGCGACCTACCTGGAGGTCAAACCCATCATGATGAACAGCTTCTCACCGAACAAGGACGCAGCCTGGGAGCTGGTGAAGTATATCACCTCGAAGGAGAAAATGGGGGAGTGGTTGGCTGAATCCGGCGGGATCCCGGCTCGCAGAGACTCACTGCAGATGGATGTCTTCACGAAGAGCGACATCGGCTGGTGGATCCAGGGCTTCGCAAATGAGCTTCCCAAATCCGTAGCCATGGCTCCGATAAACTGGGGTCCTGTGAGCGAGGCCAATCTGCGGGCGGTAAATTTCGTCATCTACGACGAAAAGACACCGAGAGAAGCCGCCCAATGGCTGTACGATCGGATCATAGAACTTAAGGCGAACAACGAGCTGTAGCTGAAAGCTTACGTCTTGAATCAGGCGAAGGGGCTGTGCCCGCAGGTTTGGGTGCAGCCCCTTGTTTGTAGTCAGGCAATCACGTTGACATCCAGAGTCTGTCCGCTATTATAGATCTCAGAATGCGAGAGATAAGAAAAGGCCTAATTCTCATTGTACCGGCTCTCCTGATCATGGCCCTCTTTACCGTGTACCCGCTTCTCGACGGTATCCGCATGGCTTTTACCAACAAACACCTGCTGAAGGAAACGGTACGGTACGTGGGTGGGGCCAATTTCAAGAGGATCCTGACCGATGAGATCTTCTGGATCTCCCTGTACCACTCGGTGATCTTGACGTTCAGCGTGGTTGTATTGCAGTTCGTTCTGGGGTTGGTGTTGGCCTGGGCTATGAAACAGAAACTTCCCGGGATGAGCATATTCAAAAGCATCATCATGGCCAGTTGGGTTATTCCGGTGGCGGCCACAGTGATCATGTTCAAGTTCATGGCCCAGCCGGATATCGGGTTGATCAATATCATTCTCAAACTGCTCGGCTTCAAGAACCTGAACCGGTACTGGCTGGGGGATCTCCACGCAGCCCTACCCTTCATCATCATGCTGCATCTTTGGAGAAACGTCCCCTTTTACGGCATTGCTTTCCTGGCTGCCATGCAGGCAATACCGAAAAGCTATTACGAGGCTGCCGAGATCGATGGAGCCAATGCCTGGAGGAAGTTCCTGCACATCACACTGCCTGGAATCCGCAGCATGATCATGGTGATGGTGACTATCCATGTGTTGTGGACCTTCAACAATTTCGATTTCGTCTACCTGGCCACGGGAGGGGGACCGGTGAATGCCACCGACGTGCTGCCCGTGTACGTATACCGCCAGTGCTGGAACAGCTACACGGTCAGTTACGGAGCGGCAATAGGGACCATCATGCTGGTTATTCTCATGGTCTATTTTGTCGTCTATATTCGAGTTTACGAAAAGCGGGTGGGCAGTTGATGAGCACCAAGTCTCGAAATAAGGTGGCCACTGCTTTATTGGCCTACCTCGTGGTTTTTCTCTCCCTGCTTTTCTTCATCCTACCCATACTCTGGATCATCTACACTTCGTTCCGTACCCAGGCCTCGATCTTCACCGGAACGGTATTACCTCCTCTGGAGGAGTTCACCCTGGATAACTACCGGACCATCCTCTCGGTAACCGATTTTCCCCGCTACTTTCTCAACTCCTTCCAGATCGCCACGTTGGTAACCCTGTTATCCCTACTCTGCTCGATTATCGGAGCATACGGGTTGAGCCGCTTCGATATCCGCGGTAAGAACGCGTTGATAATGGGCATCTTCTCCACCCAGATGTTTCCCCAGGTTCTGCTCATCATTCCCCTCTACCTGATCATCTTTTTCCTGCTTCTGCTTGACCGGGTGATCGGGGTGGTGTTGGGCCATATCATTCTCGTTCTGCCATTTCAGATCTGGATGCTCAAAGGATACTTCGACAATATTTCCAAAGACATCGACGACTCGGCCAGGATTGACGGCTGCAGTATCCTGCAGCGCCTCATCTTCGTGGTGCTTCCCGTGGCGGCCCCTGGAATCATGGTGGCAGCCTTCTTCTCCTTTGTCGTTTCCTGGGGAGACTACTTGATCGTATCCATTATCAGCCAGAGCCAGCGAACGGCCACGGTCACCCTCGCCATCCAGCGGCTCTCTTCGGCCCTGCTCATCCGCTGGGGCCAGGTCGCCGCAGCCACCGTCCTGACGATCGTACCTACGATTATTCTCTTCTATTTCGTCCAGAACCGCCTGGTGGAAGGGTTGACCGCCGGCGCCATCAAAGAAGAATAGGACGGGGTGATGTGGTATCGCCCCGCCAGGTAGACCATCCCAAAGGGAAAAGAGGTGTTGAATGAAAGAGCTGAAAACGCTGGAAGCCTGGTTTCTCACCGGCAGCCAGAAACTATATTTATATACAGAAAATCTTCTTTCCGGCGCACATACGTCCGTCCAGTGAGTATTGATTTCACAAACTTGTTTACATCACGAAGATTGTGGTGGTAAGGTTTCACTATCTCTATGATTTCCCTGCTTGGCCCAGATCGCATTCATCTTAAGCCAATCGAAAAAAAGTTTCTTCTCATCGTTTAGCCTGACTATGTCGTTTTCCTTTATCCGATTAAAGAGGTTAATTTTCTTCGGTCCGTGTAATCTTTTAGCCCCGCAACACCTTCACTTTTATATCTTTTGGCTATATCCTTCGTTTCCAACTTCGTGCCCGTTTAGAGTTCTCCTTATTCATAGCCTAATATATAGAACAGGGCAGCCGTGACGTTTACGACCTAGCATCTCATGGTTCGTTACCTCCCCATGTCCCGGATATGCTAACCGTCCAAACCGGGTAGATTGACAGTGGGGGCTTCCACCCCACTAGATCCACAGTCTTGTCGGCCGCTCCACGAGAGACTTTCAGTTTAAGTTTTTTATTCAATCCTCCCTACCTATTTTTATTTCAATAGCTAAGCCAAACCATATTCGTTCAACGCCCTGATAGCTTAAGAATCTCTTTGGATTTATGAAAATATCCGGATTTACTGGGAATAATAACCTGAAATCCCTATTTCTCCAGAGCCACAATCCAGATCTGGTCATAAATAGCTGAAATATAAAGTGATTCTACTTGTGGATGGAATAATTCTCCCCCGCGCGTTTATAATGGCTTTTTCAATCTAAAAACTGAGTCCTATACCTACGACATAATTTTGTTATATAATTAAAATATGCAAACTAGGTCATTAAATTCATCTGGGGTATGTACTTGACTCCAGTAACCACAAGATGTGGTGTTCCTCGTGGAAGAAAACTACCCTCGAACGCTGATGGAGCTGGAGAAACGGTTCAGTAGCGAAGATGCTTGTATCGAGTACCTGCAATCGGTCCGTTGGCCGGAAGGTTTTGTGTGTAGCCGCTGTGGGGATAGGGAGGCTTGGCAAACGCGTCGAGGGTTGTTTCACTGTGCGGGTTGCGATATGCAGATATCGGTGACTGCTGGAACGATTCTTCACGGTACTCGCAAACCATTGAGCCTATGGTTCCGGGCGATGTGGTACATGACTAACCAGAAGTACGGAGCCAATGCTCTTGGGTTGCAGCGGGTGCTAAACTTAGGGAGCTATCACACCGCTTGGCAGTGGTTGCACAAGCTGCGCTGAGCTATGGTCAGACCGGGCCGGGACCGGCTGAGCGGCATAGTTGAGGTCGATGAGACGTACGTCGGAGGTAAGAAGAAGCCTGGCAAACGAGGACGCAGTGCGGCAGGTAAGGCCTTGGTTGGCGTTGCTGTGGAAGACAAAGGCGATGAAGGAATTGGGCGTATTCGGTTGCAGCATTTGCAGGACGCCTCAAGAGTCAATCTTACAGTCCTTCGTAGAAGGAGTCGCCCAGACTGGCAGCACTATCCGCACCGACGACTGGGATGGGTATAACAACTTGGTTGATGGTGGTGGATATCGTCATGTTGTTGTGGATTCTCACGAACTGAAGCTTGCCCATCTTGTTACATCGCTGCTGAAACGCTGGCTTTTGGGCACGTATCAGGGAGCCGTTCGGCCGTCCCATTTTGCCTACTACCTCGATGAGTTTACGTTTCGCTTCAACAGACGGACTTCCGCTTCTCGAGGTAAGCTTTTCTATCGGCTTATTCAGCAGGCGATGATGATGGATCCTGCGCCTGTAGCGACGCTGAAGGGGCAGGCTTCGTATTTTTTTGTCGGCACTGACAACTTCGATGAAGACCTCGACCACAAGATATAGTGGTTACTGGAGTCAAGTGCATACCCCAGTAAATTTAATGATATTTATTATTTCAATTATATGCTATCTTTTAGCTGGATTAATATTTTTAATATTATATAAAAAGCTAAATCTGCCAAATAGATGGATTTATTATTTTTATATATTGCTATTCTTTTCATTTTTTCAATCATTACTAGTAATATGTTATCATAAGTCAAAATACTGTTTGCTTTTTATTTCTCTTAATATTTTGCTTATTAATTCGATTGGTATACCGTTTGGAAAATATCTAGTAATTGAATTTATATTATTGCCAATATTGATAATTGAAATAGTAATATATTTAAAACATCCGGTCAATAAAATATTTATTTCAATTTCGATAATACTTTCACTAATTTTACAACAACCCTTTAATGTCTGGAATATTAAAATTAAAACTCCACTATTATATGAAATAGTACTTCTTGGTGTCTTTCTATTTGGCATCTTTTTCATATTTAATCTCATAAAGAAATCAATGTCAGAAATATCAAATCTGAAAGCTATCAGTGATAGACTTCAAAATGCAGTTTTGCAATTAACTAATGCAAATGTGGGCTTTCAACAATATGCAAATATTGTTGAGGAGAAATCTGTGAAAGAAGAAAGAAAACGTATAACAAGAGAAATCCATGACACTATTGGCTATACTTTAACGAATATAATTATGATGACGGAAAATACTTTTGATTTAATACCTAAAAATAGATATAAATTAAATAACTTACTTAAGAATATGCATGAACAAGCTCAAATAGGTTTTGAAGAAACAAGAAGAGCTTTAAGGGAATTGAGGTCTATAGAAGTACCTATTCTTAATGGTATTCAGGTTATTAAACGTATTGTAGATGCGTTTCAAATAGCAACCGGTGTAGAAGTAAATATTAATTATGGTAATGTGACGATGACTTATAGTGATAATATAAATGAATTTATCTATCATATGATTCAAGAGTGTATGGCAAATGCATTTAGACATGGAAGAGCTACAGAAATAAGAATACATTTGTTTCAGAGCGAAAAGGAGATTATTTTAAACGTAAATGATAATGGTAGTGCCAGCGGAGAAATTGTTGAAGGAATTGGATTATGTGGAATAAAAGAAAGGATAGAAAAAATGAATGGAAAATTAAAATATGGTATTGCTCTAAATGGATTCCAGATTTCTGCTAGAATACCATTGTAAGAGATATAAATATGGATAGAATTAGAGTTGTTTTAGCTGATGACCAAATCCTTTTCGTTGAAAGTCTTAAGAATGTTCTTGAAACGAGGACAAAAGATATAAAGGTAATAGGAATTGCATATGATGGTGAAGAGGCAATAAAGATAATAGAAAATCAGAAGCCTGATATAATACTTATGGATGTAAGAATGCCTAATATAAATGGTGTAGAGGCCACGAAAATAATTCATAAAAACCATCCAGGGATAGGTATTATAATGCTTACTACTTTTAATGATGATGAATACATACATGAAGCGCTTTCAAATGGAGCCATGGGCTATCTGTTAAAGAATATTCCACCGATTGAACTCATATCTTCCATACGAGCAGTAAGAAGTGGTTCTATATTAATATCGCCAACTGTTGCGAAAAAACTTGTAAATGTGTTTCCTCAAGAGAGAGATTCTTCGAATGTGGAAAATGAATTTTATAAAGCTTTTAAAAAGCTAAGCAATAGAGAAAAGGAAGTTTTAAAATGTATTTCGCAAGGTTTAACAAATAAACAAATTGCAGATGCCTTGTTCATATCGGATCAAACAGTAAAGAATTATATAAGCATAATATATTCAAAAATTGGAAATAAAAACCGTTTTGAAATTATGGAGATTACAAAATCTTTTTTCAAAGATAAACCTCTTTATTAGAAATTTAACTTAATGATTTTAATAATCCCACAATAACAGCTCTTTGAAGTTATAGTACTAAAGTATCCAAATTTCAGTACTAAATTATTATTTTAGTACCTTGTGCAAACAAGGTACTAAAATAATAATTCTAAACAAAACATAAGTTTTTAGGAGGTATCAAAATGAAAAGATGGCTATTTTGTACAGGTATGTTGATTATTGTTTTCAGCATACTTGGCTTGCCGCTGTCTGCTGGAGGACAAAAAGAAGGTGTTGAGGCAGCGGAACAGGTTACGGTAACTATGTGGACAGCCTTTCCCGAACTGCATGAATTTATACAGAGAGCTGCTAAGATATACATGGAGAGAAATCCAAATATCGTTATCGAAGCAACCCTCTTCCCCCAGCGTGCTCAAGAGGAAAAGGTAGCAGTTGCGCTTCCTGCCGGTGAAGCTGCAGATTTAATCGAGCTGGATAAATTTGAGTTATATCCCTATTATTTAAACGACCATCTAGAGCAAATGCCTAGAAATGTTACCGATTTCGTGAAGTCAAACTTCCCTGCATACTCTGTAGAAGCTGTTACTTCTGAGAAGGGAGAGTTATATTGTGTGCCTTGGATGGCCTCAATAAAAGTAATGTTCTATAACAAAGATTATTTTGCAGAAGCGGGACTGAAAACAACTCCCAAAACCATAGATGAACAGATGGAATTCGCCAAAAAGCTGGTCAAATATGATGCCGCCGGAAATATTACCCGGGTAGGACTTGATCTTCGACTCTCTGGTGGCGCTGCTGGAACTTCCCAAAAATATTGGTGCCAGGCAATGATTCCCTATGGAGCTAATATAATAGAAAAGGTTGGCGATAAATGGAAAGCCGGCTATGCAAATGAACGCGGATATAATGCTCTCAAGTACTATATAGATGCGGTTTTTAAGCATAAAGTTGAGAGCCAAGAAGCCAAGTCTGATGCAGAGGGCTTTGGCCTGGGCGTCACATCCATGTTCCAGAGAGAGTCCTGGGTTGTGGGATACTTGCGTGAAAACGCACCGAATATTAACTATGGGGTCTTTCTGATGCCTAAAGGACCTGGCGGATGGGGAACAGTAGGAAATACCATGGCCATAGGTGTTCCCAAATCAAGCAAAGTCAAGAAAGAAGCCTTCGATTTCCTCCTTTTCCTTCTTGGGGATGAGATGCAAATTAAGATGTTTGATGAGACCGGTTGGCAGCCTTTTCGTGTAAACATTGATTATTCTAGGCTCTATGAAAAAGCACCAGCATTAAAGACGTTTATGGAAGCTTTAGACACACCTGGTCATAAAGTTTATGACTATGAGAATATGCCAGCTATATCAGAAATTCATAACCGCTTAGCGGACAGGGTGATGGTTGCTTTTAAGAGTGAATATATGTTGGATATATCGGAACTCAAAAAGGCTGTGAATAAAATGAGTGATGAGACCAATAGAATTCTTGATGATTATGGTCTGTTAGCAAAATAAAGATCTCTTATTGGCTATTATTGAGGAAGGCAGTTTTCAAAAACCTGCCTTCCTTTAAATAACTTGTCTCAAGAAGCTAAATCCTGAATTTTTTGCCAAGAATGCAAGTTGGTATGAGAACAACGCTTCATATTGTAGTGAAAGAGAATAATAGCATGAATATGTTAAATCATCTAATAGGCAAAAGCAGAAGCATAAAGAGGAATAAAGCCTATTTTATTATGGCTATGTTTCTACCAGTTGTCTTTCTTTTTGTAGTTATCCGGGTAATTCCTATTATTTCCACACTGTTGCTGTCTTTTACCAATTATCATATGCAGCGCCTTATTACCTCTATTGTATTCTTCGATAACTTCATTCGACTCTTTATGGATGACTTTTTTATCATTGCTTTCCGTAACTCTCTACAATTTGTTCTCATCGCTCTCCCGGCGGAAATCATCTTAGGGCTGGTAATTGCGCTGATGCTCAATACTAAGCTAAAAATAGAATCGTACTATGAAACGTTATTTTTTCTTCCCTATATCTTACCCATGGTTCCTGCTGCGATCGTCTGGCAGTGGATCTATGCTCCTGGTAACTTTGGACTAGCTAACTTCTTGCTGGGCTCCCTGGGGATGCAGCGAATTGGATGGCTGACTAATCCCCAAATCGCCTTAAATTCCATTATTGTCGTGCATGTATGGAAAAATTTAGGCTTTTTCGTGGTGGTATTTCTGGTAGGTCTAAAGGACATTCCGAATGATTTCAGAGATGCCGCTCTAGCAGATGGAGTAAATACCTGGCAGATGATCTGGCGGGTCGAGCTCCCTATCATGAAGCCGATCATCCTCTTTTCAAGTGTTATGGCTTCTATTTGGGCACTTTCCGCGTTTACCGAGGTGTATATCATGACTCAGGGTACTGATATATCTACAGGAGTAGAAATCAGTGTTTTGGTACATCGAATATACATCGAAGGTTTCAGATTTTATCAGATGGGATACTCATCTGCCATATGTCTAATACTCTTTATTGTATCCATGATCCTGATCCTGATTCAATTCAGGCTGTTTAGGGAGAAATAACATGGCAAGGCGAAAGTTAATAAGTTCGAGTCGAATTGTTTTACACCTTATCCTTTTTATTGCTAGTTTCCTTAACATATTTCCATTTCTCTGGCTACTTCTAACTTCGTTTAAGCAGAAGCAGGACATTATCACTGAGACACCTACCCTCATTCCGAAAGTCTGGACGATAGACAACTATACTCTGTTGAGCAAAGCGGCGCCTTTTTTGAGGTTTTTCCTGAATAGTGTGATCATTTCAGGTACGTCAACCCTCTTTGTACTTTTTGGTTGTTCGGCCATGGGTTACATTTTTGCAAAATATAACTTCCGCGGTAAGAATTTCTTTTTCATGATGATCATCTCCACTATTCTGATCCCCATGTACACCTATTTTATCCCTATGTATCTGACTATTCGTGCCTTGGGGTGGGTTAATACCTATGCGGGCATAATCTACCCACTGGTAATCATGAGTTCCGGCATTTTTTTCCTGCGACAGACTATCAGTATGATTCCGGACGATCTGATTGATTCTGGTCGGATCGACGGCTCTTCAGAATTTCAAGTGTATTGGTATGTGATCCTTCCCCTATCTCAGTCCGCTCTTGCAGCAATCGGTATTGTTAATTGGGTATTCACTTGGAGCCGTTTTTTATGGCCTTTGATTGTAGCGAGTTCCGAAAAAATGTTCACTATGGAGATCGGCCTGATGTATTTCAGGCGTCATTTTATCGTAGAATACGGAGGAATAATGGCCGCGTGTGTAATAACACTTCTTCCCGTATTGTTCGTATTCCTTATTTTTCGTACTCGTATAATTGAGGGGATCACTTTTACAGGTATGAAATTGTAACAGTAAATGGTAGTGAAAAAACTGTGAAAGCCGTTCTGCCGGACCATATAGGTCCCAAAAGCCAGAATGTTGACGATTCTTTGAGCAAAGAGGAGCAGAGTACTACGTGAATCATAAAAGTAGGGATGCAATTGTTAAGTCAAACACAAAGACTGGACGTATGGCCTTCTCACCGCTAAAGCCAGCATCTAGATTGTAATCGGGAATATATCGAAGAACTGAAGAGTAGTTAATGGAGCACATATCGATTTCAGAACGTATCGAAGGATTTAAAAGGTTTTACGCTATGGAGAATAACGAAGGACCTCTGGTGGGATTCTTTATCGATACTTACTATCCCCTGAAGCGCTATCGTGCGGCTCAATGCCTTCGCGAAGGGTTTATTCACCCGGAAGATATCCGGGTCACGGATTTTGCGGATGATTACGAAAGTCTCTTCAAGCGTTATGAGGCGTTGGGTGGAGATTTTATCTGGACCTCCTCAGCCTTTTGGGGTGTCCCTTGGCTTGAGGCCATTATCGGTTGCAGGGTCTATGCAGATCACCAAACAGGATCATCTCGAAGCCAGCTCCCAGAAGAAGTTGAAATAGCAGGAGATATCCTGGACTTTGATCCTGGAAATTCATGGGTCATGAAAGCTAAAGAGTTTCTGTCGATGCTGGCAGATCAGAGCGCAGGCAGATTCCCCCTCGGCATAACCCTGATGCGCGGTATATCCGATTTGTTCGCGGCTATCTATGGAAGCCCACACTTTATCTATAAACTCATCGATCAACCGGAAGAGCAGAAAAAGATCGCCCGGAAGCTCACCTCCATCTGGATCAAGTTTGCAGAGGCACAGTTCGATCTGATACCTGATTTTCACAATGGAGTAGGATCCATTTTTTACAACCTGTGGATGCCGGGTAGGGGAGCGATGTTACAGGAGGATGCCTCAGCCTTGATCTCACCTGAGCTTTTCAATGAGTTTATCTATCCCAGTCTTTGTGAAATTACAGAAAGGTTCGATTCAACCATCATACACCTCCATCCAAGCATGTATATTCCTGTGGATTTTCTTATTAAGACCAGTCTGACTGCGATCGAACTGCACATTGATTTTGGGGGACCACGGGCGGAAGAACTATTTCCCTACTATCAGAAAATACTAGCCGAGAAGCCGTTGATCATCTGGGGTGACCTCACAGCAGAGGATCTTGATTTTATCAACTGCTATCTGGACAAGGAAGGTTTGGCTCTGGTGCCGGTAGTAAGGGGAGAAGAGGAAGCTGAAACAATCTGGAGGAAGTTCAAAAAATGAATGAAGCGGTGGTTATTACCGAGGCGGAATACAAGAAGGGCGAGCATGTATTTTCCGAGTACAGGGATACCATCAACTGGATACCCAGTGCAGAGGATGAGGTATCTGTATGCCAAGCTCTGAGGGATGCAGGAGCACGAATCACTGTTCTAGGGATTTCCAGTTACCGGAAGGACCTCTACACCGTACTGGCAGATAATGCTGGATCTCGTCCTGCTCTGATTGCCCGTCACGGAGTGGGCTACGACGGCATCGATTTGGATCTCTGCGGTAATCACAATATCTTTCTCACCATTACCCCAGGGGCCCTGGATCAGTCAGTTGCAGAACATACAATCGGCATCTTGCTTGGCCTGGCCAGGAGTATCCCCCGCCTGGACCGGGAGATGCGGCAGAATGAGTTTCATCATCAGACAGGATTTGAGATTGCTGGCAAGGCCATCGGTATTGCTGGCTTCGGTAATATTGGGAAAAAGGTCGCACTGATCGCCTCCAGAGGATTCGGGATGAGGGTCCACGTCTTTGACGTCGTCCCTCTGAAAGATCAGGCGGCTAAGGAGGGTGTATCTGCTGATGAGTTTTTAGTTTTATATGAAGTGGACAAGTATTTCACTGATTTTGCATCATTTGCCCGTGAGGTTGATATATTAAGCATTCATATTCCGGCAAACGAGCGCACTTTGCACTTCTTTAATTCCGAGCGTCTAAGTCAATTGAAGCAGGGGGCGGTTCTGATCAATACCAGCCGGGGGTCTCTGATTGATGAACGAGCTCTGTATGAGGCTTTCTCCTTGGGCAAGCTGAAAGGGGCAGCAATCGATGTTTTCAGCCGAGAGCCCTATGCACCTGTTTCGCCAGAACATGATCTAAGAAAATTGCCAAATACTGTAATAACACCTCATGTTGCCTCTGATACAACTGAAGCGAACGAGAGGATGGAAAAAATAATCGTGGAGAATATTAATGTCCCACTCGGGGAATGGGAGAAAATCCCTCGCCTTTAGGCGAAGACTTT
>CAZVHJ010000018.1:0-76498 GCA_964627715.1 uncultured Spirochaetaceae bacterium
AAGTCTTCGCCTAAAGGCGAGGGATTTTCTCCCATTCCCCGAATGAGACATTAAAATCGGGTCCCCGGTAAAACGGGAGGGGCAATTCAATGCTCAGGGGAAGATCTATCTCTAATCTCCAACTCCAATTTCCCCCCGCCCCTCATTCGGTTGGCATCTCTACTAATCGTATTAGACCGATTGGTAGAGTGCGGTTCTGCTTATTTTCATGATAGATGAACACAAACTTCCCAATTGACAATGAATGAAGGTTGTATTATCTTTAATCATATAAATAATATTTATCATTTTAATATGTTTTTGGGAGAGACGAGATGGCAACGAAACCAATCAGTATAACTATTGATGAAGTATTAGCAGAAAAGCTAGCCAGGATCGCTGAGGATACCCATCGGAAAAAAAGCTACTTTGTGAATAAAGCGTTGGAAGAATATTTCGAGGAAATTGAAGACCTTGAGCTGGCCTTAAAGAGAAGGGGTGGAAAATCAACACCCATTAGCAAGGCCAAGGAGGAGCTCGGTCTATAATTAAATGTATTCAGTTGAAATAGAGAACCGATGCCTCAGGGAATTGAAGAAACTCGATCCGACGGTAGTGCGCCGCGCATTCACGATTATTGAAGAGGTAATCGTCAAAGATCCTTATTCCGGGAAAAAGCTGAAAGGCAAGTACAGCGGTTTGTTCAGCTATCGGTTTTCTGATTATAGGATCATCTATGAGATAATACAACAGAAACTGCTTATCGTTATACTCAGGATCCGGTATAGAAAAGATGTTTATGATGGCCTGTAGCCCGTTTTCCGCAAACCCCCACCACTGATCCTTCAGAGGCTCCCCAATCCGTAGGATCTCCATCATCAGCCCCTCTTTCTTTTCCTGAACCTGCCAAAGAAGCTCCAGATTTATCGGGATGGAGATCCTGCTGGACTCCGAGACATCAAGCTCTTCGAGCATCGGCTTCCCGTATCGTGTTGACCGCGCGCAGAGCAACTCTTTCTATCAAACCATTATGTGCTCACTGTAACTTCTCCCACAGACAATCTTTCCGTATCTTTATCTTTTCTACCCAAGGAACCGAATGGGAGCCCTCGTGGAAGGAGCGTGAGTCTTTGCCGTCCAGGATCAAAGACGGCGTGATGCAGGTATCTTTTTTTAAAAGCGAGCAGGAGTACGTGCTTCTTCTGCTGGAGAAGGATCGGGAGGGGGATATCGTCGTTGGCGAGTTTCGAATCTGTGCGGTAGAGGAAGACCCGTTTCGCCGGCGTCCCTACAAAGGGGACCTTCATCTGCACAGCAGCTATTCCGATGGGTCGGAATCCCCCGCTCACCTGGCAGGGGCAAGCCGCCGTATCGGGCTGGATTTCATGGCAGTAACCGATCATGGCCGGTACGCCCCTTCGCTGGAGGCAATTCAAGCATTTAGTGAAATAGAAACCGGTTTGCAGACTTTTAATGAACATGGTGCTCGGCCGGAGAGCCCAGATATCCGGCAAGGCAATCATAGGCATGGAGCTGATCTCAACAGGTATCCTGTTTCTTTCCATAGGCCGCTTCTACAATATGCACTTCAAGAGTTACTCGAAACTCTCCGTACTGTTCATGCTGCTGGCGATATTAGGCATCTCCGGCAATTCGATGATCGATGATACAGCCTTACGAGTGCTGCGTAACACGCTCACACCACTTGTTGGCGTGCCGGCAGGGACATTCCTGTACTCCTTTTTTATTGGAACCAGTAGCTCTCTCTGGCTGGCCTTGTTTCTACTATTGAGCAAGAAAGGACGAAAGAGCCTCCAGGAAATCCGGCAGAAAGGTGTGCGAAAGGCTGCGATTACCGGCTTTAGATAGAATCTTCCAGACAACCAGTGCCAGCAGCATCACCCAGGCCAAAACAATCACCAGAGTGGCCGGCCAGGTTTTTACGCTTCCACGGCTCAGAGCAATTCCAGCCTTCCTGCGGCTCTCTTCCATGACCTCGTTGGGAATCATTCTGATGGCCAGCGTAATTCCGAGCGGAATAAGTACGATATCGTCCAGATATCCGAGAACCGGGATGAAGTCGGGAATCAGATCGAGGGGGCTCAGAGCATAAGCCAGAACCAGCGCGCCAAAGGCTTTTGCATACCAAGGGACCCTTGGATCCTTATAGGCCAGATAGAGTGTATAAAGCTGAGATTTTACTTTTCTTGCCCAGCCTTTCCAGCGATCGAAAAACCTTGGTGCCATCTCTTTCTTAATAGTGTCTTCAACAAAGTAAATATTACCCCTCCGAAGCTGAATGACGACTGGATAGAAGATCAGTCCAGACGGAACAGCAACTGTCCGTCTACATCGATTTTGCCGGCGCTGAGCCACATCCTTTGGTAGGGATCTAGGGTCAGGGAGACCGTACCGTTGTCATCGAGGGTAACTTCCCGGCCGGCGATATTGTCGTAAAACGTTTTGCCTCGATCTAAGCCGCCTGTGGCCAGATCGATTCGTACCCACTGCCGCTCTTTGCTGACGTTGATCACGATCGCAGTGTGATCCTTGGCGCAGGAGCAGTGAACTACGGCCACGGCACCTGGAGCGCTCTCCTCGAGCGGCACCAACACCTCCGCCTCGTTACCGCGGAAATGCAGAGCCGGGTCGCTGTCTACCAGGGCAATCAGGCCGTTGATCCCGCGGGCGATCCGGTGTTCGAAGGTTTTAGGATCGCTGATAAGCGTTTCCAGTTGGTGGTAATCCGACCGGGAACGCTTCAGATCCCGCAGTTCGCCGGTTTGGGAGAAACGCTCGTAGTCATTAGGCAGTGCGATGAGATCGTTGAAGTAGATCGACTTGACGTTGCGGCCCATCAGGGCGAAGGCCAGGGTGTAGAAGGACAGATACCGCTTGACCTCCAACTGCTCGTCCTCCAATCGCAGCAGAGAATCCCGGGTAGAGCAGCACAGCTCGTAGGGTTCCCGGCCGTGAAGGATCTTAGTTACAAAAAAGCGTACCGCCCCGTGCTCGGCCTTCTCCTCATTCAGCCTCAGTGCGGTGATGATATCCTGTTCGGTCGCGAGCTCCCCCTTCAGACAGCCGGAGTCCCCGGACAATTCGCCGAATAAAACGGAGCCGGCCCGGTCCGGATCGATTCCCACTTCAGCGCACACATCGGCGAACTCGGACAGGGGGTATTGCCGCAGCGGTACGGATTTGTACTTGATCTTACCGCCGCCCGCTTCCACCATGTCGGCCAGCGCCTGCCGTTCCGACAGGGTAAGCAAATCCATGCTGCCCCGCACCGACTTGCCGTCGTGGCTCTCCGCCAGGCTGAAACGGATACTGGTCTTTGGTATGTCGTACCGGTCGATGAGGGCGAAAATCCGGGGCAGCACCGTCACCTGGCCTGAGTTGAATACCTGGAGGAGAATGCTGGGCAGGTGGAAATCGTACATCATGGGGGGTGGAGCTTCCCGATCCTCCATCTGCCGCAAGACGACACCGAGCTGGTCGTTTACCTCCAGGTTGGGAACGATCCGCGGGGAAACCGCATCGATTGACAGGTAGAGGATCTTCATCAGGTGCTTTACTTCAGGCAGTCCGAAGCAGCTGGTCTTCCATTTCTTGAACGCGTAGTTGGCCGCATCCAGACGAAGCAGGTTGATGTCCATGGAAAGGTACCAGGAAAAATCCTCGGCCAGCATCTTCAGTCCTTCTAAGGTGCCGGTGTTCAGGTCCACCTGGACGTGACTGAAGGTGGTAAGAGCCCGGATCTCCTGGCCAAACACCTCCTCGTCGTGCTGTTCGTAGGTCTCGGCCAGTTTTGGGTCAAAACCGATTGCCTGCAGCAAATCGGCCCGGCTGCGGATCTCGGGCTTGAAGATATAGGGAGGGCGTTGAACCTCCTGGGTCTCTGAAACGGTGAACAGGGACTGCGGATCGATCTCGGTGTGCTTCTGCAGATATTCACGGAAACGTAGGATATGGCGATAGTCCTCCTCCAGCAGCATCTGGTCGTTCTTCACCTTGTTGAACAGGAACAGGATGGCCAGCACCTCCCGGGACGGCGCAGCGGTCCCGAACCTCCTCTCCATCTCCGCGAGTCTATGCTCGAAGCCCAACGAGGCGATACCCGGGTCTTTCGGATGTCTGCGGAATACAGTGAACAGGGGAAAGGGCCTCGGCCGGAACACCTGCGCGAAATCACTGTTGGCAAGACGCTCCTGGTATTGAGGGTCCGTGAACACGAAGAAGCCCTCCCCCGCTCCATCATCCCCCGCCAGGCAGGCCTGGAAACGGGGATTCTGGATATCCACGTGATTGAGTACGAAATCGGCCATGGAGAAGTACCGCTGCATCAAAGCGGAGAACTCGTCGTTGCTGCCGAATCGTTCGTGGATTCGGTTACGAACCACCTGGGAGAAATAGCCGTCGTTGAAGCGGTCCTCCACCACCATGCAGCTGGGAAGCATATGGACGCCCCGGATGGCCGGGAAAAAGCGCGCCAAAAAAAATTGCAGAGTCATCAGCGTTTTTTCTCCGGAACGCTGAATGCTGTCCGGATAGGCGATCACCATTGTCTTCTGCTCGATTCGTGACAGGGGATCCTCCGGCACGTAGCCCAGGTCTTTCTCCTTTACCCTCCGGTCCTTTTTTTGCCACACCCTCTCGAGCATGGCGGCCCAATAGTCGCTTATCTTCTCGGCCAGGTTGCCGTATTCTCCGGCGGGAAAAACCCTCAAGAAAAGGTTCCTGATTTCGACAAGTTTGTCCGCGGCCAGGGGCTGCCAAGTGTGGCTTTTCGCCATGTTCGCTCCTACTTCCCAACTCACAAGCCGAGCTTCGGGCGCAGCATCTCCTTCAGCTCCTTGTCGGCGTCCACCGCCTCCACCACTTTCTTCCAGGAGGCGTTGAATGTGGGATACTCCTCCGCGCGTTTTGCTCGTTCCCGGGCAAGCTCAAGCGTTACCTCCGGTGGAGGGAAGAAACGTTCGTCCGCATCCGCAGGGCGCAGGGCTTTCAAGGCCTCGAGGGCTTGCGCTTCCAGATCGTCCTTCAGGAACTCGCCGGGATAGATCCCGAAATCCTCGGCCTGCAGGGGATTCAGATTGGAGTCTTCCTTGGAGATCCTGATCTTCTGCCGCTGATAAATAAAGCGCAGCACGTCCCGCTGAAGCTTGGCGTAGGGAGTTGTGGTTACCGGATCCCCGGCGGAGGCTTTCGGGGGCAGATGGGTAATGACGAGCTCTTTGTCCAGAAACCAAAAATAGCCGAATAAGCGGGAGTTCATCAGGTAGTCGATGTCCTCACCCCGCGTGATCCCCGGATCAAAGGAGACGTTGCGGAAGAGATCCGGAGGGAACACCATGTTTCCCCCGAGGGCCAGCGGGGTTTCCACTAAACGCTGTTTCTTAGCGAAGCAGGCGTCGAACTGCTCGTTGATCAGAACCGCTTTGCGGATGAACTTGTTCTCTGAAGCGATCTCATGGGCATTCAGTTTGAGATGGTATTCTCCCCCTGCATCGAGGTATATCCCCGCCAGTCCGGCTCCCTCAGCGGCGCCGTTTTGGAGTTTATCCACCGATTCTACGGCTCTCTCGAGGTAGTCCGCCGGTACGATCTCATCATCGTCGATCGCCACGATCAGGTCGCTGTCCAGCAGGACCGATCCCAGGATCTGGCAGTTTCTGATCTGGGCGTAGGCTTGCAGGCTGACAAGCACCGGATCCAACCCTTCCCGCTCCAGGGTTGCTCGTATGCGCTTCAAATCGGAGGGACCGAACTGTCCGATCGGAAAGGAATTCCTGAACGGTTCTATCAGCTCTTCCACCCTTTTTTCGATCTCGCTGTCGAGCTTAGGGTTGACCGGCGCTGTAATCAGAAGCACCTGGAAACTGTGAGTTGTCAGATCCTTCAGACTCTCCAAGCAGCGATCGAGAGTTCCCGCCCCGTCGATCGGTGTGGGGTGATCGAAGATGGAGTCTTCAGGTAGACCGGTGTGCCCGCGCGGCCAGCACCAATAGGTGGGAATGACGATGGTTATTCGGCGCACGCAAGTCCCTCCTTTGTATCCTTCGAAGGCCTCATATCCTCGCGAGGACCCGGGGACGAGAGAAAGCGGAAGCTATCCCTCGAGACTATTCTGTGCCGACTGTACGGTGTTGTAGAGAAGCATCGTGATGGTCATTGGTCCCACTCCTCCTGGTACGGGGGTGATGGCCGCGGCTTTCTCAGAAACTTCATCGAACTTGACATCTCCGACCAGCCGAGTTCCTTTAGGCGCGCTGGCATCCTCGATTCGGTTCACGCCCACGTCGATCACTACCACACCCTCTTTCACCATATCCCCGGTGACGAACTCCGGCACACCGATAGCTGCGATCAGGATGTCCGCCTGCCGGGTGATGGCTGGGAGATCTTTGGTCCGGGAATGGCAGACGGTCACCGTGGCGTTGGCGTCTTTCGCTTTCTGGAGAAGCATGTTGGCCACCGGTTTGCCCACGATGTTGCTGCGGCCCACCACCACGACGTGCTTGCCTTCGGTTTCGATATTCGAGTAAACGAGAAGCTTCTGTACGCCGTAGGGCGTACAGGGCAGGAACATCGGTTCTCCTACCATCATGCGTCCGAGGTTCATCGGGTGAAATCCGTCGACATCCTTGTCCGGGTCGATCCGGTTCAGGACCTTCTTCTCGTCGATCTGCTCGGGCAGGGGCAGCTGAACCAGGATTCCATGTATCTTCGGATCCTGGTTGAGCTTATCGATCAGGGCGAGAAGCTCATTCTCAAGTGTTGAAGCGTCCAAGTTGTGTTGCTCTGAGTAGATCCCGATTTCATGGGCTGCCTTGTTCTTGTTGCGCACGTACACCTGGGATGCGGGATTCTCCCCGATAAGCACCACCGCCAACCCTGGAGTCACTCCATGCTTGTTTTTCAGCTCGTCGATTTCCTTCTGAAGCTCACCCCGGATCTGGGCGGCTACTTGTTTTCCATCGATGATCTTTGCTGCCATGCTAAACCTCTTCTCTTCAGTTTGTTTGATTTGTGTGTGCGCTAAAAATGACACGCTGATCTATATCGCAATAATGCGCCGTATCGGCTCACTTTTGCAAGCCCACGCAGAAAATTGATGGACAATCCGCGGCTGATCCGGGATATTCTGTACCTCGACCTCGAAAAGGAAGTATCGGACAGCTTGAACATTCCGTTTTTCCCTGCTATGGTTGGCGAAATCCGGCCTCGTCGGATTTTCATCTGTACTTGGCAAACGAACGATCTTGCGATTTCTGAATCTGAAAGGAGAGAGGTACAATGTTTATCGCTGTGGGAGAAAATATCCACTGCACCCGGATCTACAAGGTCGGCGGTACCTTCGTGAAAAGCCTGGATGAGAGCACCCATGTGGTCGCTTACCAGGAGGACGGCCAGGAGAAGCACCTTCCCATTGCCAAACGCTTCGTCGAGGCAAGCGACTGGAAGAACGGCAAGGTTAAGCACGCCGCGGTAGCCATGTGGCAGGGACTGCACGGCAGTGAAGCCGAAAAGCAAGCCGGAGTGAATTACCTGCATTACATGGTTCGAAATCAAGAAGCCCATGGCGCTTCGTACCTCGATCTGAACGTGGATGAGTTCAGCACCGACATCGGCGAGAGGGAAGAGCTCATCCGCTGGGCCGCAGATATCATCCAGCAGGTTTCCACGGTTCCTTTGAGCATCGATTCCTCGAATGTCGAGATCCTGAAGGCGGGACTGGATGCCTGTCAGAGCGCCAAGGGCAGGCCCATGATCAACTCAGTATCCCTGGAGCGCAAGGAGGCGATCCGGGTCGCCAAAGACGCCGGTGCCGTAGTGATCGCAGCAGGAAGCGGGGAAACCAGCATGCCTGCCAACAAGGAGGATCGGATCACCAACCTGAAGTCGCTGATCGCCCTGCTCGAAAAAACCGGCTTCAACTACTCCCAGATCTACCTCGATCCGCTCGTTTTTCCCGTGTCGGTAGACCCGAAGAATGGACTGATGATTCTCGAAACCATAGAAGAACTTCGTAAAGACTACGGCCAGGAGATTCACTTCGCGCCTGGCTTGAGCAACATCAGCTACGGCATGCCGAATCGAAAGTTGATCAATCAAGTCTTTACCTATCTTTGCATACAACGGGGTCTGGACGGCGGCATCGTGGATCCGATCCAGATCAACGATAATATATTGGCCGCTGTTGATCCCAAATCGGAAAGCTTTCAACTCACTGAAGCGTTTCTTACCGGCCAGGACCAGTTCGGAATGAACTACATCTCCGCGGTACGGGATGGTCGTCTCTAAGTTCTGACTGCCGCCGCGGCGGGGTGGACACCCTATAGCCCAACAAATCAGCCCGCCCTGCCGTTACTACCTTAAATATTACTGAACATTACAATATTGGTAAATATTACCAAAAATACGTACAAAATTACCAAAAAAATAGATTAATTTACAAATTCAACTCTCTCTCATCCGCTATAATTGGTCTGAAAGCAACCATTTTTGTCAGAAAAGGGTAGTAGATTGGCTTCAAAAAAGGTGTGTGTAGTCGGCGCCGGGATTTCCGGGATCTCGGTGGCTAACGATCTTACCCAGGCCGGGGTCGATGTTTTCCTAGTGGATAAGAATCCCTATCCGGGTGGGCAATCTGTGTTCTACGGCTGTAAAGCTACGGATGAATGTGTCCGCTGCGGTGTTTGTCTGGTACGGGAGGCTGTGGCAACACTGAAGAACAAGACAGCGACGGAATGTTTTTTTTCCAGCCGCCCGGTCGCTCTTCGTTCCAACAACGGTTCTATGGAAATCGATATTCAATCATCGGCAAACTTAATCGATTGGCAGGCCTGTGTGGAATGCGGGCGCTGCGTGGACGCCTGCCCGGAGCAGGCCATCCAGAAGGTTCCCGGATGGAAGTATTTCGTCAACGAGCAGTGTACAGCCTGTGGAAGGTGTGTCGATGCCTGCCCAGTCGGAGCGATCAGCCTGAAAAGATCGCAGGAACAGACAACCATGCAGGTAGACGGGATCGTTCTGGCAGCCGGATACCAACCCTTCGATCCAGCGATCAACCGCAAATGGGGCTTTGGAACGAATCCGAGAGTGCTTACCGGCAGCCAGTTGGAAAACCTCTTCTTCGAAGAAAAGTACCTTCCGGTGAAGGCCCAGAACATGGCCTTTGTTCAATGCGTGGGTTCCCGCAGCATCATGGAGGGGCAGAAACAGTGCAGCCGGGTCTGCTGCGCCTACGCTCTGCGCATGGCCGGCAGACTGAAGCAGGAATACCCCGATCTGAATATAGATTTCTACTACATGGACATCCAGCGGTTTGGGAAGAACTTCGATCAATTCTGGGATCAGATAAAGGGAAAGATCAATCTTATTCCGAGCAATCCCATCAGCGTCAAGACCGACGATAGGGGTCTGCCTGTAGTACGCTACGAATCCCTGCCCGAACTGGCCTGTCGGGAACAAAGCTACGATATCGTGGTGCTGTCTCACGGGATCAATCCGGCTCAGGATGCGGAAAAACTTGCCGATCTGTTCAATCTGGACCTGAACACGGCTGGGTTTCTCGTTTCCCCGGGAAACGGATCGGCTGGCACGAACACCGGCGGCATCTTCACAGCGGGGACCTGCAAAAGACCGATGCGCATCGACGACTGCGTTGAGGATGCGGCCGCTGTTTCCCACCAGGTAATGCAAAGTCTAGGAGTACAGGTGTAACCATGAGCAGTACCCAATCGATCGTTGCCGTCCTTTGCGACCACCAGTGCAGTCCCAATGGTCCTATTCAGGCTTCGCAACTGCAAAAGCGGCTGGCCGAGAGCAGCAGTATCGAGAAGCTCATCGTTTTGCAGAAAGCCTGTCAGGGTGGGGAAAAGAAACTTGAAAGTTTAGCAGGACAAAAGATCCTGTTTGCCGGCTGTCCCTATCTCGAAGAGAGTGGATTCTACACTCGGGCTGCTGAAAATCTTGGTCTCAGCCCTGGTGAAATGTTGGTCACGGATGTAAAATCGACGGTTTTCGATCTCTATGAAAGCTCCGAAACCATCGAAGACAATCTGGTCGGCAGGCTGGAATCTCTCGCTCAGCTTCTTGCCGACAGCGTTGCTGTAAAAGAACATCCGGTCAAACTGAAACCGAATGTCCTGATCTTTGGCAGCGGTCTTTCTGGTCTAAAAGCCGCCATCGAGCTTTCCGGCGAGAAAACCTCGGTGGATCTCGTGGAAACGGAGGACCAACCGGTGGCTCCCGGCTGCCTGGCCGGAGCACTCGAGTTCCCCAAACAGATCGAAGATCTGACCGAGCAGGCCCGGAGAAGCGAGCACATCGCCTTCTTTCCTCACAACCGGATGGGCCCGATCCAAAGGGTGGAGAAGGGATTCACCGTCAGCTTTGACGGAGCACAGCGACGGGAATACGGCGCCGTAATCTACGCGCCCGAACGGATCGAAGCCCCCGCGGATGAGGTCGGTGCTTGGAACCTTACCCAGCTGTACAACCGGCTTATGGAGGGGCAATCGATCAAAGGAAAGATCGTGTTTCTTCTCGATCGGAAGGCCGAGACACCGCCGGAGGTAGTGCAGGATGTTCTGACAGCCGCTAAGGCGATCAAGGAACGCTCCCATGCCGAGGTCTGGATTCTTCTCAAACAGGTGAGGGTTGCCCTGCCTGGACTGCAGGAGCTCTACGACTTAGCCAGAGAGATGGGTATCATCTTTGTCAGATATCAAGCACTACATCTGAAAAACGACTTTGGAGATTTCCAGATCAATGGGAAGGATCCCCAAACCGGCGCTGCATTCCAAATCAATAAACCCGATCGGGTGATTCTGCCCGGGACAGGTGAGCTCTCCCAAGCAGCTCTAAAGGTGGCCACAACTCTGGGACTTCGATTATTCAACGACACTTACACCCAGCCCTACTCACTCTGGCGGCTGGTCAACGAGTCGAACCATCCCGGCGTACTGGTGTGCGGCAGTGCACGGGGAAACATGGATGCCGTCGGGGTGGCTGAGGACGCAGCCTCCGTTGTGCTGGCCCTCAAACAACGCTTGCATCCGGAGGGTATTACTCCTGTAGAGCATCTGGCCTCGGTAGATAAGGACAAGTGCGCCTACTGCTTGACCTGCCTGCGAGTCTGCCCCTACGGCGCCATCGGAAAGAACAGTGAAGAGCGAGTCGCCCAGGTGATTACTACAGCCTGCCAGGGCTGCGGAGTCTGCGCCTCCGAGTGTCCGGCAGAGGCGATTACCCTGCGCAATCTCAGTCAGGAGAGTGTTCTGGCTGGAATGAACAAACTGCTTTGAGTTCATTTTGACAAAAAGGAGTCTGGAATTGGCTGATTCGATCCTGATCATACACTGTGCGGAGGGAGCCAAAAAAGCTTTGGCTCGGATGTCCGAGGAAGGTCATAAACTCCCGCCTCGGTTCAAGACCTTCGAGCTGCCCTGCACGGGAAGCGTGAATGAAGTCCTGCTCATGGAAAATCTGCAGGACGGCTCGACCGGGATTGTTGTGCTCGGTTGTCGAAAAGAAAACTGCAAACATATGGACGGCAACCTCAAAGCTGAGCGCAAGGTGGCGCGAGTGAAGAAACTTCTTTCCGAGGCAGGAGTAGAGGGGAAGTTTGTCGAAATGGTTTTTACGGCTCCGGATGAAGGAAAGAGGCTTCATAACACCCTGCTTGGATACTCCCGAGCAGCTGATGCAAAGGGAAAGAGAAAATGATCGTTGCCGAACAAAAACCGATACAAGAAATTCTGGCGATGCTCCCCGAGCAGAAGAAGGTGCTGGTCGTGGGCTGTGACACCTGTGTGACCGTCTGCCTGGCCGGGGGTGAAAAAGAGGTCAAGGTCTTGACCGCTGCTCTGCGAATGGCTAAAAAACCCCTGGCGGAGGTAACCGGAATCTCTATAGAACGCCAGTGCGATGGAGAGTTTATCACCGAAATCAGCGAACAGGCGGCCCAGTATGATATCATCCTGTCGATGGCCTGTGGCGCAGGCGTGCAGATGGTGTCGGATTTCTTCCCCGAAAAGGCAGTCCTACCAGCCGTAAATACCCTGTTCATGGGCTCGAATGAGGGAACCGGGTACTGGCTGGAGCGCTGTCTCGGCTGTGGGGACTGTGTGCTTGATCTGACCGCGGGAATCTGCCCTCGAACCCGTTGTTCCAAGGGACTGATGAACGGACCCTGTGGGGGATCGGAAAATGGCAAGTGTGAGGTTGATCCGGAAAATTTGGACTGCGGCTGGAATCTGATCTACCAGCGGCTCAAGAGCCTGAACCGCCTGGACAGCCTGATGGCGATTCAACCCCCCCAGGACTGGTCGAAATCCCACGACGGCGGACCGAGAAGACTCATCAGGGAGGATGTCAAGCTGTGAGAGAGCTCAAATCTGAAAGCAAACTTGAAAAGCTATTGGCCAAGGGCGAGTTCGTCGTCACCGGAGAGCTGGGTCCCCCGAAGAGTGTAGACATGAGCGTACTGGATAAGAAGGTCGAAGCCCTGCGCGGTGCTGTGGATGCTGTGAATATCACGGACAATCAGACGGCAATCGTACGCATCTCTTCGATCGGCACGGCCTTTTATATCATGAACAGAGGACTGGAACCGGTGGTGCAGATGACCTGTCGGGATCGCAACCGCCTGGCCATCCAGGCGGATCTGCTCGGTGCTTATCTCAACGGAGCCCGGAACCTGCTCTGCCTGACCGGGGATCATCAGAGCTTCGGTAATCATCCCCAGGCCAAGCAGGTTTACGACATCGACTCAATACAACTGATCCGGATTGTGAAGCAGATGCGGGACGATAAGACTTTTCAATGCGGCGATGAGATCCGCAACAATACAAAGTCGGAGATCCATGAGCCCCGCTTCTTCATCGGAGCGGCGGCCAATCCCTTCGCGGATCCCCTGGAGTGGCGGGTGAGCCGCGTGGAAAAGAAGGCCGCTGCGGGAGTTGATTTCGTCCAGACCCAGTGCGTGTACGATATGGACTGTTTTAAGCAATGGATGGACGAGGTAGTCGCTCGGGGTCTCCACGAAAGGATCAAGATCCTTGCTGGAATCACCCCGATCCGCTCCCTCGGTATGCTGCGCTACATGAAGAGCAGTGTAGCCGGTATCTCGATTCCCGATTCCCTGGTAGAGCGCTTCGAAAACACCGCGGATGTTAAGGAAGAGGGAAAACAGTTCGCCCTCGAGCAGATTGAGATTTTCCGTCAGATGGAGGGTGTAGCAGGAGTGCACATCATGGCCATCGAGGCGGAACGAACTGTCCGGGGCATCGTGCAGGATTCGGGATTGCTCCCCAGGCCGCAGGCGGCGTAGCCGCGAAAGCAGGCCGATTGAAGAATAACTTGAGCCGGTCGGTCCTCCGCGAGGAAGGTGCCGAGCGGCTGAGAGAGAAAATTGAACCTTTTGGAGGAAAACGGTGGCTGACATCGTAATGACAGAGCTGGACAAGGATTTCAAATACGAGGTGGCATCCCGGCCGGGAGCGAGTTTTTTCAAGCGCTGCTTTTCCTGCGGCACCTGCACTGCTTCCTGCCCCGTTTCTGAAATAGACGAACGCTTCAATCCCCGCCTGTTCATTCGCCAGGCATTGCTGGGAGAGAAGAAAAAACTGCTCTCTTCGGAACTTCTGTGGTACTGCACCCAATGCTACACCTGTTTTGCCCGCTGTCCTCAAGACGTGCGTTTCACCGACGTCATGGCGGTGTTGCGGGATATGGCCGTTGAGCAGGGATACGTACCCAAGGATATGCGGGAGAGGGTGAAGCAGGTGGATGTCCTGGCTCAGGAGATTCGCCACGGGCTTGCTGAGGTGCTGTGGACCACCGCTAAAAAGAAAGATCCGGCTGAGATCGAGAAAACCGTAAAGAGCAAACTGGCCAAAGGCCTGAAGGAGTTACAGCAGTCATGAGTCAAAACGGCAGCGGCTCGGTTCTGGTTGTTGGAGGAGGCATTGCCGGAATCCAGGCCTCCCTCGACCTGGCCGATGCGGGCTTTCGGGTAAACCTGGTCGAATCCTCTCCCACGATCGGCGGCGTCATGGCCCAGTTGGACAAGACTTTTCCCACCAACGATTGCTCGATGTGTATCATGAGCCCCAAACTGGTTGACTGCGCCCGGCACCTGAATATCAATCTGTTGACCCTATCTGAAGTCAAGTCTGTGTCCGGGCAGCCGGGGGATTTCACAGCCAAGGTTCACCGTAAAGCCCGGTACGTGGACGAGGACAAATGTACGGGTTGCGGAGAGTGCGAGAAGTACTGCCCCGTTCCTATGCCCAATGAGTTCGACGAAAAGCTTGGAATCCGGCACGCCATCTACCGCCCCTTTCCCCAAGCCGCACCCAACGTGTTCGCCATCCAGAAAAAGGGCAAGAGCCCCTGCAGCGCCGCCTGTCCGGCGGACTGCAACGCCCATGGCTACGTTTCGCTGATCCGAGAGCGCAAATTCAAGGAGGCCCTTCAGCTGATTCGCGACCGCATCCCTCTGCCCGCCGTATGCGGGAGGGTCTGCGGGCTGTGCGAGGATGAATGCAACCGCAACAACCTCGATCAAGCCGTCGAGATTCGAGCCTTGAAACGGTTTGCCTCCGACTGGGAGATGAATCATCAGGAGGAAATGGCGGAATACCTCGAAGCTGCCAGACCAACGGGAAAGAAAAAGGCAAAAGTTGCGATTGTGGGTTCCGGACCTGCCGGTCTGACCGCCGCCTACGACCTGGCCAAGCTCGGCTACCAACCGGTGGTTTTTGAAGCTCTACCTAAAACCGGCGGGATGCTTCGCTACGGCATTCCTCAGTATCGCCTGCCCGATGAGGTTCTGGACTACGAGGTAGGAGTCATCGAAAAGGCGGGTGTCGATATCAGAACAAGAGAAGCTTTCAGCAAGAGCACGACTGTGCAAGGCCTGCGCAAAGAGGGCTTCGAAGCGGTGTTTCTTGCTGCGGGAACCCAGAAGAGCCGTAAACTTTTTATCGAGGGTGAGGAGCTCGAAGGTATTCTTCCCGCCCTCGATTTTCTAAAAGCTGCAGACAACGGCAAATCATCTTCCGCAGTCGAGGGCAAAATCGTAGCCGTCATCGGCGGAGGCAACACCGCCATCGACTCGGTACGTACCGCCCGCAGGCTGGGAGCTAAAGAAGCCCTTCTGATCTATCGACGTACCAGAGCAGAGATGCCTGCGATAGCCGAAGAAGTGCAAGCTGCCGAGGAAGAGGGAATCAAACTTTACTTTCTCCTGGCGCCGCAAAAGATATTGGGGAAATCCGGGAAGGTCACAGACCTTGTTTGTACGCGTATGCGTCTGGGAGCTCCAGACGCTTCGGATCGACGGCGACCCATTCCCGTGCCGGGTCAAACCGAAAGCATTCACGTGGATGTGATCATCTCGGCTCTCGGTCAGGAAGTGGACACGGCCTTCATAGACGCCGAGGGCGCTAAGCTCGACATGGTGAAGGGTCTCATCAAGGTCGACCCGGTGAGTTTACAGACCAGCATACCCGGTGTATTCGCCGGTGGAGACGTGGCTGGCGCGGGAGGATACGTGGTGCACGCCATCGCCCACGGACACACCGCGGCGCAGTCCATAGACCGCTATCTGAGTAAAAAAGATCTCCACGAAGGGCGTACTCCGGAACCTACCCCGACCGCTCCCATGCCGGAGGAATTCCACGAGAAAAAGCCTCGTGTCCCTGTACCAATGCTCGATGTAAACAAGCGGATCAGTAATTTTGCCGAGGTTGAGCTGGGTTTGAGCGAAGAGCAGGCCGTAGAGGAGGCCAGCCGCTGCCTGAACTGCGGCGTGTGCTGCGAGTGCCAGCAGTGCGTGGCCCACTGTGAAGCCGATGCGATTGATCACACCCAGAAAAATGAAGAACTTGAGCTGAAAGTCGGAGCCGTTCTGGTCGCCGCGGGCTGTGAAAAATACGATCCCAAGGCCATGTACCACCTTGGCTACGGGAAATACCCGGATGTTGTAACCAGTATCCAGTTCGAGCGCATCCTCTCCGCTTCCGGTCCCTTCGGAGGACATATTCAGCGGCCTTCCGACGGAGTGCTTCCCAAGAAAGTGGCCTTCATTCAGTGCGTGGGTTCTCGAGACCCGGTAGCGGGGAATGATCACTGCTCCTCGGTGTGCTGCATGTACGCCATCAAGGAAGCTGTGATCGCCAAAGAGCACGAACACGAGATCGAACCCACGATCTTCTACATGGATATCCGCGCCCATGGCAAAGATTTCGATCGCTACTTCGAGAGAGCCAAGAGCGAATACGGAATAAAGTTCACCCGCGCCCGGGTATCCGGGGTTGTGCGGGATGAGGCAACGGGCAAACTGCTGCTCGAATACGAGAACGAGGCAAACGGAATAGCCCATGAAGAGTTCGACCTGGTGGTGCTGTCAATCGGTTTTCAGGGCGGCAGCAGCCTGCGAGAGCTGGGTCGGAGCCTGGGAGTGCCCCTGAACCGCTACGGCTTTATCGCCACTGATCCCTTCAACCCGGTGGAAACGAAGGTGCCGGGGATCTTCATCTGCGGCCCTGCCCAGGAACCGAAAGACATCCCGGAAACCGTCATGCAAGCATCCGCGGGCGCTGCAGCTGCCGCCGAGACCCTTGCGGGAAACCGCTGGAGCGAGGTGCTGGAGAAGACCTATCCGGAGGAACGGGACGTAACCGCCGAACCTCTGCGGGTTGGAGTGTTTGTCTGCCACTGCGGCATCAACATCGGAGCAACCGTACAGGTTCCCGAGGTGGTGGAGTACGCCAAAACCCTGCCCGACGTGGCCTATGCGGAGGCCAACCTATACACCTGCTCCCAGGACACCCAGGCTCATATCCGAGACATGATCGATGAACATGGCCTGAACAGGGTCATCGTGGCCTCCTGTACTCCCAGGACCCACGAACCTCTGTTTCAGGAGACGATCCGGGAGGCGGGCCTGAACCGTCATCTCTTCGAAATGGCCAACATCCGGGATCAATGTTCCTGGATCCATATGGGTCTTTCTGCAGAGGCAACGGAGAAAGCCAAGGACCTGCTGCGAATGTCATTAGCCAAGGTACGGCTGGTGGAGCCGTTGCCGACCATCCCTCTGGATGTTCAGCAAAGCGCCCTGGTTCTAGGCGGCGGTCCCGCCGGAATGTCTGCAGCCCTGTCCCTGGCCAATCAGGGATTCCCCGTACACATCGTCGAAAGGCAGAACAAGCTCGGCGGCAATCTGAACAAGGTTCTGTCCACCATAGAGGGTCGGGACACACAGGTGCTGCTGGACAAGATGCTGAATCAGATCGAAGAATACAAAAACATCACCGTACATCTGGGAACTACGATCGAAGCGGTGGAAGGATTCGTCGGTCAATTCAAGACACGGCTCAATGGAAACGGCAGCGGCAGTCAGGAAATCGAGCACGGCGTTGTGATCATCGCCACGGGAGCCCAGGAATCCAAACCCACCGAATATCTGTACGGGCAGGACAAACGGGTACTGACCGGCCAGGAGCTCGAAGAGCTGCTGCACAAAGCGGCGCCGGATACACTACCCAAACGGGTTGTCTTCATCCAGTGTGTGGGCTCTCGGGAAGAGGGTCACATGTACTGCAGCCGGGTTTGCTGCCGACAGAGCATCAAGAATGCCCTGACCTTGAAGAGGAAACAATCAGAGGCGGAAGTGTACATCCTGTTCCGGGATATGCGTACCTACGGTTTTGCCGAACGCTACTACCAGGAAGCCCGGGATGCCGGGGTGATCTTCCTGCGCTACCAACCGGAAGCCAAGCCGGTGGCAGAGATTAGGGGCGACAAGCTTCAGATCTCGGTCAAGGATATCCAGAGTGCAGAAACAATCGTAATTACCGATCCTGATGCCGTGGTACTGGCGGCAAGAATCGACGCCGAGGCGGGTAACGAAGGCATCTCCCAGGCGTTCAAGGTACCCCTTAACCAGGATGGATTCTTCCTCGAAGCTCATGTCAAACTGCGTCCGGTGGATTTCGCCACCGAAGGGGTATACCTGGCGGGTATGGCTCACAATCCCAAAACGATCGAAGAATCCATCGTCCAGGGCCGCGCCGCCGCCGCCCGGGCAGCTACGATCATCGCCAAAGACAAATACCTGGCTGAAGCAACGATCGCTGCAGTGAACGAAGATCTGTGCGACGGCTGCGGCATTTGCGTGGGGGTGTGTGAGTACAACGCCTTGGAAATCGAGGAAAAGCCCGACCAAATGCAGGCGGAGCCTTCCCGCAGGACCAAGATTGTGAAACTAAACGAAGCGGCCTGCAAGGGCTGCGGCTGCTGCGTGGCTGCTTGTCCAAGCGGTGCGATGGAGCAGAAGGGATACAAGAATGAACAGATCATGGCGGAAATCGACGCCGCCCTGCTCTAAGGGAAGAGGAAAACAATGAGCGAGAGTTTTACGCCGAAAATACTTGTATTCTGCTGCAACTGGTGCGCCTACGCCGGGGCTGACCTGGCCGGCGTCAGCAGACTGCAGATAACACCACACTTCCGGGTCATCCGAACGCTCTGTTCCGCCCGAGTGGATCCCGAGTTTATCCTTCACGCCTTCAAGCAGGGAGCCGATGGGGTCATGGTGCTCGGCTGCCATCCCGGCGACTGCCACTACATTGGAGGCAACTACCGAACCCGGCGGCGCATGGCCCTGCTCAAGCTGATGCTCCAGCAGTTCGGCCTGAACAAGGACCGTTTTCACCTGGAGTGGGTTTCCGCCGCCGAAGGTGAGAAGTTCGCTCAAGTGGTAAACAGTTTCGTGGAGCGGGTCACCCAGCTAGGTCCCAGCCCGTTCCGAAAGCTGAAAGAAGAAAAGAAAACGGAAGCGGTTGCAGCCGTCCAATAGGAGGGACGAATAGATCATGGCCGAAAAAATCACGATAGCACTGAAACGTGGAGCGTCCTGCGTGGGCTGCGATATCGCCATCGTCAACTTCAACGAAGAGCTGTTCACTCTTCTCGAGGTGGCGGATATAGTCTTTGCGCCCACTCTTCTCGATGTAAAATACGATGATCTCAAGAAGATGCCGGACAAGTCCATCACCATCGGTTTCTACCACGGAGCTGTCCGGAACTCTGATAATGAAGAACTCGCCCATGTCATGCGTCAGAAGTGCCAGATCCTCATCGCCTACGGAGCCTGCGCCCACATGGGAGGGATTCCAGGATTGGCCAATGTATCGACAAAACAGGCGATCCTGAACAAGGTCTACAAGGAGACCTTTTCAGTGGTAAATCCCGAGGGCACACTGCCCCTGGAAAAGATGCAGGATGAGGCAGGCCACGAGCTGACCTTGCCCAGGTTTTACGACCAGGTTATGGCGCTCGACGACGTGGTGGACGTCGACTACTTCGTCCCGGCCTGCCCGCCGACACCGGACATGAACATGAAGATCCTCGGTGTTGTGAAGGCCTTTGTCACCGAAGGCAAGCCCTTGCCGCCGAAAGGTACGGTGATTGCATCGGAAAAGACCCTCTGCGACGAGTGCAAGCGGGAACGGGGGGAGAAGGTCGAGGTGGACCGGCTGTACCGGGTGCACGAAAAAGAATTCGACCCGGAGAAGTGCTTTCTCGACCAGGGGATCATCTGCCTGGGGCCGGCCACCCGAGCCGGCTGCGGCGCGGTATGTACTGAGACCAATATGCCCTGCCGTGGCTGCATGGGACCGACCGCCGCGGTGACCGAACAGGGCGCCTCGATGCTCTCCGCTCTGGCTTCAGTGTACGGCCTGACAGACAGGGAGAGTGAGATGAGCGAAGAGGAGATCGATAAGTTGATGAGCAACATCCTCGATCCTCTGGGCTGTTTTTACAGGTTCAGCCTGCCAAAGTCACAGCTGGGAAGAGTCGTCAGCGATACGAAAGGATAAGAGCATGCCACAGATCTGGGACGAAACGCATAAGACAGACCGCCGGGTCATCCATATCGAGCCGGTCACCCGGCTGGAGGGCCACGCAAAAATAGATATCTTTCTCGACGAAAAGGGCAACGTGGAGGAAACCTACTTCCAGGTTGTCGAGTTGAGAGGGTTCGAGGAGTTCTGCAAGGGCCGTCCTGCGGAGGAGATGCCCCGCATCGTAACCCGTCTGTGCGGGGTCTGTCCCTGGCCGCATCATCTCGCCTCCAGCCGTGCCCTGGACGTGCTGTTCGACGCCCCCCCGCCGCCTACGGCTCACAAGATCCGGGAGCTAGGCTACTGCGCCCACATGCTGGAGAGTCATCTGGAACACGTATACGCTCTGGGTCCGGCTCCGGATTTCGTACTAGGTCCGGCGGCGGACCCGATGAAGCGCAACGTCCTCGGTGTGATCGAAGCGGTGGGGCTGGAGACTGGCACCTCCGTGATCAAGCACCGTGGATACGCGGTGGAGATCGAGAACATCATCGGGGGCAAGTCGACTCACCCGGTCTTCAGCATCCCGGGAGGCGTTTCCCGTCCAATGACCCGGGAGCAGGTCGATCGGATCCGGGAGCTGGCGGACAAGTTGGTGGATTTCACCGAGTTCACCCTCACCGTAGTGGACGATGTGATCCTGTCCAACAAAGACTATGTGGATATCATTTTGAACAAGGACCTCTACTATCACAACTCCTACCACATGGGCATGGTAGACGACAACGGAAAGCTGGCCTTCTACGGCGGCAAGATGCGCATCATGAGCCCGGAGGGAAAGATCGTCGACAACTTCACGGAGAACGAGTACCTCGATTACGTGGCCGAACACACGGTGCCCTGGTCCTATCTGAAGTTCCCCTACCTGAAGAAGGTCGGTTGGAAGGGACTCACCGATGGGGTAGACTCAGGTCTGTACCGGGTGGCGCCCCTGTCCCGGATGAACGTGGCCGACGGCATGGCCACCCCCAAGGCCCAGGCGGCCTACGATCGCTTTTTCGAAACCCTGGGACAGAAACCGGTCCAGAACTCCCTGTCCTTTCACTGGGCACGGGCGATCGAATGCGTTTACGCGGCGGAACGGCTGCAGCAACTGGCAAACGATCCGGAGATCCTCGGCAAGGATTACCGCACGATCAGTACCACGGTTGCCGGCGAGGGTGTCGGCATCGTGGAGGCGCCGCGGGGTTCGCTGTTCCATCACTACAAGAGCGATGAGAAAGGGTTGATCATCGATCTGAACCTGATCGTGGCCAGCGCTCAGAACTACGGAGCCATGAACCTGGACATCCGTAACGTGGCCAAAACTCTGATCAAGGATGGGCAGATCTCAAACGGAATCCTCAACATGGTGGAGATGGGCTTTCGCTCTTACGATCCCTGTTTCTCCTGCGCCACCCATGCGGCCATCGGACAGATGCCGATGGAGCTGGTGATCCACGACAGCACGGGCGAGGAGATCCGACGGATCCGGCGTTAGGCGGGCGCAACGCCCGCGGTTATTCCCCCGGCCCCGAGTCACGCAGAATGGCCAGCACCCTGATCCTCTACCTGGGAAACCCGATCGTGAAAAACGATCAGGTGGGCCTGATCGTCGGCGCCCAGATCGCATCTCTTTTCTCCTCAAACCCCGAGGTAGATGTTCAGGAGTTCAGCGGTTCTCCTATGGATCTGGTATCCGACATACAAGGATACGATCGATTGATTCTCATCGACTCGACCTCAACGGGGAAGAGGACGATCGGCTCGGTAACCCTGTTCGGGGAAGAGGAGTTTCTATCGAACAGAGGGGATGTCTATTTGCACGGAATGAATCTTTCTGAAGCCCTGATCCTTTGCCGCCGTATGCAGCTTCCCTTTCCCAAAGAGTTGCACCTGATCGGCATCGAAGCAGGCGCCATCTACGAGTTCGGTGAAATCTTATCCGCGGAACTTCAGGACAAGCTTCCCCAGATAATCCCTGAGGTTCGTCGGATTGTGGAAAAACTAATAGAGTAGTCGAGGGCGCTTCAGTTTTCTCCCATGACTTCGTTGTCGTACTCCACCTCGAAGCGCAGCTTGTGTATTGAAGTAGATATAACCGATTGAAAAGGAAAATACATGACGGGTCTGGAAAGAACGCAAAAGGCCATGCGAATGGAGCCCATCGATCGCATTCCAACGTTCCCGATTCTCATTGCTCCTGCTTGCCAACTCATAGGGGTCAAGCAGCGTGATTACTCACTCGATCCTGATGTGATGGCAGACACCTTGTTGAAAGCGAGAGATCTACTCGGCGCGGATGGAGTATACGTGTCCCGGGACAACTGGGTTTATCACCAGGCTTTGGGGGGAAACCTGATCTTTCCCGAGGATGAGGAGTCATACAGTAAGGAGCCAATTCTCGATTCGATCAAGGAGTTTCGCAAGTTGCAGATTCCGGATCCCGAAATTGCACCAGGAATGAAAACACTGCTTTCCGCAGCTAGGAAAGTCGTAGGGAAGGTCGGCGGTCAGTACTACATTCAGGCCAATATCGATTGCGGACCTTTTAGTCTTGCTGCAGTCTTGCGGGGTGCTCAATCGTTCTTACTGGACCTGGTAACGGAGGATGAGAAAGATCTCCACGAGTTCCTGGACTTCTGTAGCGAAGTAGTAATCGCCTATGGACGGGCGATGATTTCCACCGGGGTACACGGGATACAGTACGGAGACTCTACGGCGAGTTTGATCAGCCCCGAACACTACGAGAGATTTGTCCTGCCCTACCAGCAGAAATCCGTTGACGCCTTAACGGGGAAAGACTGCGACATATGGATCCACATATGCGGTAATACCGAGCATCTCCTGCACTTTTTACGACCGCTCAATTTCCAGGGATTTGAGGTGGATGCAAAGGTTGAAATGGTGACGGCACGGAGACTCCTTGGAGACCGTGTCGCGATAAAGGGGAATCTGGATACGACTTTCTTACTAAAACAAAGCCCGGATGAGGTTTACGAAGCGACTCAACAAATCCTGCGCAGTGGGAACTTCAAAACCGGGATCATTATGTCTCCGGGCTGCGGAGTGCCCCGGATGACGCCCCTCAATAATCTACGAGCAATGGTGCAGGCTTGCGAAGATTACAAACTCTGACCATTTGCAAGCAGATAACAATTCGAATCCATCTCCAGCTTAGCTCCCACGGTTAAAACGTCAGTTCTGTAAGCTGAAAATACTCCCGGTATGCGTTTACCATCGCTAGATAATTTTTTAAGGGAACGCTATCTGTAATTGCATTACTGGCCGTGAAAATATGTCCCCCCTGTCCCCAGCCGGCTTCAAGAACTTCAAACGTTAGTTTTTTTATGCCCTCTGGCGTTTCAAAACTCAGGACATTGCCACAATCCATATTCCCGAAAAAAAGAATCCTGTCTCCAAAGCGGTTTTTTAGTGTTCCCAGATCCATTCCGGCGCTCATATCGATTTCCAGATAGGCATCAACCTCGCAGCCAAACAGGAAATCGTCGATTACAGGCCAGATATCTCCATCCGTCGCGTTGACCGAATATGTCCCCGCCTCTCTGAGGCGTCGCGCACATATCCGAACCTCGGGAACGATGAACTCTCTGTAGGAATCGGGAGAAATCAGAAGGCGCCTACCGGCGAAATCTCCACCGATTCCTACCATATCAATGCCGATCTCTATATAATCATCGATTACTTTGATTGCTCTTTGAGTCGCCAAAGAGAAATGTTGTTTCGCTACCTCCGGATCCAAAACCATCACCTGCATAAGGTCTGCGTCGGTCCAAATCCCGTGAAAATAGGCCGGAGCCAGAATCGGAAGATCCAGATCTCTGCTCTTCATTTCTTCCCGAACGAACTCATAAACGAGGTAACAGTCGCGGGGCAGCTCTCCCATCATAGATTCAGAAACCCGCAGGTTCCGCTCTCGAAGGCGCTCTACAGGGTCCCCTTTCTCTTTCAACTCGAAATGGCTGCCCAATTCATCCAGCGGGTCGTAGAGGTACGTTTCTCCCGGCACGGGGTTCGGGCTTAGACACAGCAGGTCATGCCCCAATCTCGAGGAAAGTTCCACCCGATCTCGGGCATACCGATGAAGCATACGTTCGAAACCGGCAGATTCGGCCGCGGCCAGCCATGGTTGCATCCCGCCAAGATACTCCACGAAGGATCTGCCTAGAATTTTCTCCGCCACCGGCGGGAGTAAAACATATTCAAAAAAAGGGGTTCGGTCCGGTTGCTGGTGTTTGAAAGAAGCCCCTACTCGCTGTCGGGATGTCATACATGTCCTTTCCTGCATTCACTGAGTGAAGTAATCGTGCAGAATAACACTGCTGATGCCTTGAACGCGGATGTCGGATTGTTCTTCCGAGTATACGATCTTCAAGAATTTTGCTATCTGCCGAAGACTTAAGTTCATCACAATTCTTTCGATCGTCTCGAAGAGAAATCGGTTTCCATCTATCACAGGACCACGAAGAACGATCATCTCGGGATTAAAGATATTAGCTATATCCGCCAGTTTTTCCCCTAAATGACGTCCGGTTTGTTCGAAAACATTACGGACCAGCCGGTCTCCGTTGTTGGCGGCTGTGACCAAATGCTCGATCTGCAGTTTTGAGAAATCATTATCACAGTACTTGAGTACTTCGCTGTTCACGCCTTGATGGAGGCCATCTCTGACTGTAGAAAGGATGTACTGTTTGGAGCTGATCGTCTCCAGACAACCGGTGTGCCCGCAAAAACAGAGTTGGCCATTGTTGATGGCGTGGGTATGCCCGAACTCTCCTGCGTAGTAGCTGTTCCCCGCATATATTTCACCGTTTACGATGATTCCCATCCCTATTCCTTCACCCAACCACACGCAAAGGAAATGTTCGATCCCCAAACCGCGCCCGTAATATTTTTCTCCGAGAGCACAGGCGTTGGCATCATTCACCAGAAAGCAGGGAATGTTGTACTTCCTTTCAATTAGCTCTTTCAATGGGACGTCGTACCAGTTTTTGGCGAAAAGGTATTCATGGGATATACCCTGCTTTGGATCAATATATCCCCCCAAGCCTATACCGATCCCAAAAATCTTTTTCTCAAACTTTGAAGCCTCAGATACCAAACCGTCGAGCAGCTGCAGTAAGGCTGCGATCAACTCATCTTTGTCTATACCAAAAAAAAGGGGGATCGAGCGCTGTGAGAGGATTTCACCTATCGTATTTATTAACACGCCTTTCATCTCCGAAACATCAAGCACAACCGCTATGTTGATACCCACCGCAGGGTTAAGTTCGATGAAGGTCGATCTTCTACCGCCGGTCGATAATTCCCGGTCTGTTTCCTGAATCAATCCAAGCTCCATCAGGATCTTGATGTATTTCACTATTGAAGAAGGGCTCAGCCTTAGAATTTCTCCCAACCGGTTTCTGATTATCCTCTTGTTGTTCAGAATAGACTTCAGGATAGTGCTCATCCTGCTCTTCTGAATCGGCGAATATTCTGAGAACATGGTCGTATCCGGTATCTATCCTTTCAAGGCACCCGCTGATATCCCGCTGATAAAATCCCTCTGCATCAACCACATGATCAACAAAACGGGAAATACAACGACGCATCCCATCGCAGCCATAGGTCCCCAGATCAAAGCTTTGTCCGTGATGAAACCCGCTATAAGCACGGTCAGCGGTTTTGACCTGTTTACAGTGAGAATGACGGCATAGAGAAACTCGTTCCAGCTATAAACAAAAGTAAGCATCCCCGTCGCAATTAAGCCGGACTTTACCATTGGTGTTGTAACGTACAGATATCTCTGCGGCAAGGTGCAGCCGTCCAACATGCTCTGTTCTTCCACTTCGAAGGGAGCCTCCTGGTAGAAACCGATCATCAGGAGAATCACAAGCGGAAGATTGAAGCTGGTGTTCATAATGACAAGGGAGAGAACGTTATCCATCAGCCGGAGGGAACGAATGATATAGAACACAGGGACCGCAACGACGATAGCCGGATACATCTTTTGAACGAGAAACCAGCTGGCAAAGACCCCTTTTATCCTGCGGGGAAGAGCTCCGTTGATAAGAGCATATGAAGCCATGCTTCCGAATACTACGGTAAAGATCGTGGCTCCGGATGCAATCATGATCGAATTTATCAATCCTTTGAAAACTTCATACTTCTGCACGATATCGAGAAAATTCTGCCCTGTTATGCGGGAGGGAAACATAACTGGAGGATTGGAGAAATAGTCCTGCTCCAATTTGAAGGCATTGGTGATCATCCAGTAGAAAGGAAAAAGGATCACGATAAAGAGAATGACCAGGATGATGATCCGCGTAGGGAACCCGATGAAGTTGCTTAGATAACTCTGTCTGACTCTTCTTGAACCAAGTCGCATAGTTATCCCAGCCTCTTTAACTGAAAGCTTCTCAGGCGAATAAACACCCCGGCGATCAGTGACATGGCGATGATGAATAAAATCGCCGTAGCAGATGAGTAGCCTACGTCGAGGAATTTTATTCCTTGCCTGTAAATATAGGTCGGCAACATCTCGGTTGCGTTGCCCGGACCTCCCTGAGTCATGACAAAAACCACGTCGAATATCTTGAAAGCATCGATGAAGCGAATCATGGCAACGATGATAATTACAGGCGACGTTATCGGCAGCACCACTTTTGTAAACACTTTCCATGGAGAGGCGCCGTCCACCCGCGCAGCGTCCAGGAAACTTTGGGGAATCGACTTGATGGATGAAAGCACCAACAGGGCTACGAACGGAATAAACTGCCAGCAGTCTACAAAAACCACGGTGTATAGAGCGATGCGGTAGTCGCCGATCCACGACACCGGCGGGAGCCCCACAAAACTGAGCAGATAGTTCACCACCCCGTAAGTCCTGTCAACCATCATCCGCCACAGCGTTCCTGAAGCTACGGGGGCTATGATCATGGGAACCATCAAAAAGGTTGTAAGTACCCGGCTCATCCTGTTGTCGTCGGAAAGCATCATGGCCACCATGACTCCGATTACCAGCTCAATAGAAACAGAGAGCAGAGCAAAAAGAATATTGTTTGTCAGAGATTTAATAAAAATCTCGTCCCGAAACATGTTGAAGTAATTCTGCAGCCCGATGAATGCCGGTCTCGATGTGGCAATCGTCAGCTTGTAACGATGAAAGCTTAATACCAATCCGTATCCGAGGGGAATAAAAGCGGCAATCATCAGTACTACTACAACGGGCAGAAGAAACGCCCAAGACCAGATCCGGTCGGATGTGGTTTGGTGAATGCGTCTGGAAATCAGCATCGATTTCTCATCCTCCTAAAACGGTTAGACCTCTCATAAAGAGAGGTCTAACCATTATAATCAATAGTCCAAGAGGACTCTACCTTCCTGTGTTCTTCACTCCCGGAGCAGGTGGATACTCCTCCAGAACCTTGGCGAGACCGGCCTCCATGAACTGCACCGACCTCTCCAGGTCCCACTGTCCGGTAACGTAATTGGCCACCGCGTCTCTGATTGTAGTCTCTGCCATCGTGCCGGCGGGGATCCGCCACCAGATGATCGCGCCCTGATCGGAAGCTTTCTTGTGGGGATAGAGCTTGTCGTTCTTTACCTCCGGCTTCTCCCAGACAGACTGCCTGGAGGGCAGGATTGAGTAATCCGTGAAATTCTTGAGCTGTTTCTCCGCACTGGTGTAAAACTTTATCCACTCCCAGGCCGCATCTTTGTTTTTGGCCGCCTTGGGGATGCCGATGTCCCAGGAGGAGAGTACAGTCACTCCATTTTTCGCATACGGTATGGGAGCGATTGCCCACTTATTCACAACCTTTGATTTCTCAGGGTTATCCCCATTAGGAGCAATGGACAGGGTCGGCCAGGAGAAAGCAATACCTGCATTACCGTTGAGGAAGGCGGCGTCCGATTCGGGCAGACCCCAAGCTGGAGCGGCAGGATCTGCGTAGTCAAACCATCGTTTCGTGATCTTCAGCGCTTCCCGTGTTTCCGGAGAATCTAAAGTAAGATTCCAATTCTCGTCAGCCCAGCGACCGCCGAGAGACCACTGCACCATCATCCATAGACCACTGAGCTGTTCCTTCAAACCGGGAATGGCGATTGCATAGAGGTTTGGGGGATCGTGGATTTCCTCACAAACCTCAAAAAAATCATCCCAGTTCTCTGGAAACTCGTCTATCAAATCCGTACGGTAAGCTAAAGTTTGAGGTGTGTTGGAAAAGGGGAAGCCCATGATTTTTCCAGCCCACTTCCCGGACTGCTCCCAAAGCCCCGGCAAAAAGTCCGAAGTGTCGAAGTTATCCCGTTTGATGTAGGGCTCAAGGTCCTCCATGAAAGGCTCAAACTCACCGTCCCACTGACAGGCGGGCGTGACAACATCGTATGTGCTGTCTTCCGTGGACAGGGCTAAACCCATTTTTTCATACAGAGTGAGGTACGGGAAGTCAACAACTTCAATCTCGCAGCCTGTTTTTTCTGTGAACTCCGCCGAATACTTTTTGGCGGCCTCAGCATAGGTTGCCGAGAAATAGAGTACGGTAATTTTCTGACCGGCGAAAGGCTTGCCCTCGACTGCTGTGGATGGTTCCTTCCCTCCCCCAGCGAAGGCGACAGTGGCAAGACCAACTACCAATACGATGGTTATCAGTATCTGGATCTTTTTCATTGAAAAACTCCTTTTATAATTTTGGATTCTTTGGGTAGCTTCCCTTAAGGCTCTACTCGTGCCGGGACTGGCGCGAATCGAATTTTTCATAGACACCTCCTTGTCTCTGAAATGCTCTGTTGGGATGACTATGATTTTAGAGGCTCATCAGCAAGTTGTCAATACTTTTTTCATTTATTCAATTATGTATCCAATTTTAATTATATTTTATTGACAGAATGAAAATATCACCCTAATATACTTAAAAATATTACACTAATTATTTTAACGACGAGGATTTATACGGGGGAATGCATTCAAAAGCGAAAATAATTGAAAACGCTCTTCTAAAACAAAAAACAAGCCGCTTTCCCTGCTTTCCCTTAATCGACATAGCCTTTGCCTCTTCCTACTCAGGACAATTGATGCGGGAGGTTCAATTAGACCCCAATCTTCACGCAAGTGCTTTGAGCAAATGCGCTGTGGAATTACCCGTAGACGGCGTATACATCAATCTCTGTCTAGATGCCGGTCAGGGGGATCGAATCAGCGACAGTGAAAATAAACTCGACGAGTCACTTAATCTCGTGATTCCGGAGAATGATGTGCTATCCATATCCTCTACAGAAATCACATCCCTCGATGACGAGAGAGTCATTAAAGCCGAGCTTTTCCATCCCGGTATATTGGCCACATTCAACAAAATCGATGATAACATCAAGGCCAATTATGCAGTTGCAGTAGGAGTAACCGGAACATTCTCTCAGGTTGCCTTTCTGGCCGGAATATCGGAATTCATGATGGCGCTTCTCGATCAGCCCGACATCGTACACCAGGTCCTTAAAAGACGGCACCAGATCGTCATCCGGCAGGTGCAGGAGCTCTGCGCTGCCGGGGCCCGCTTCATTTGGATAGGAGAGGGGCTGGGGTCCGGAAGTTTGATCAGCCCGGATCAATATCGAGAATTTGTGTTACCCTATGAGATTGAAATTGCCGAAGAGATACGGAAAAACGGAGCGTTGTCGCTACTTCATATTTGCGGGAATGTCACTAATGCTCTTCCCGATATAGCGAAGTGTTCTGCGGATGGTTTTGACCTGGATTATCCCGTGGACCTGGCCGTTGCTTTCGAAATGCTACTGCCGGATGTTACCGTAAAAGGAAATATCAATCCACGGCTATTCATGAAAGGCTTCTCTGATCAGCTAAAACAATCCTGTCTCCAGGCAAAAGACATTGCTGCAGATAGAATCGGTTACATAATGTCTACCGGGTGTCTGGTACCCAGAGACTCGGCGACGGAATCATTCCACATCATGGCGGAAGTCTGCAGGTATGACTGAATCCAATGATGAACAAAGGGGAGAGGTTCATGAATAAAAAACGAATGCAGAGTTTGAGTGAGCACTTTTACACGGAACTGGTAAACAACACGATGCCGTTTTGGATCGAGCACGCCACTGATAAACAATACGGAGGTTTTGCTACGTTCCTCGATCGGAAGGGAGAGATACTCAGTCCGGATAAATCCATGTGGGTGATGGGTAGAATCAGTTGGGTGCTTTCCAGGCTCTACAACGATCTCGAACACAGAGAGGAATGGCTTACCCTTGCCCGCCGTGGTATTGAGTACATCCGCAAGTACGGCTTTGACAAAGACGGAAGGATGTTCTACGCGGTGACGCGGGATGGAAAACCACTACGTAAAAGAAGATATCTGTTCACAGAGACCTTCGGGGTCATCGCTCTTGCCGAATACGCTCGGGCATCTGATGATGATGGCTGCCTAAGACTTGCTAAGAAGACGATGGATCTGATTATTGATCTGTACAACAAACCAGGCGCACTGGAACCTAAGTTTTATCCCGATGCCCTGAAAACCCGGGGACATTCCATGGCCATGATCCAGATAAACACACTCCAAGTACTGAGGAGCGCCGACAAGAACGGGATGTACGATGCCCGGATTGACAATGCGATCGAAGAGATATTTCGCTATTTTGTCAAACCCGAGAAGAAGGTGCTCCTCGAGACTGTCGGCGAAAACGGCGAGTACCTCGGAACCCTGCCGGAAGGCCGTTGCGTGAACCCGGGCCATGCAATCGAGACGGCCTGGTTCATCATGGAGGAAGGCCGGCAACGGAAAGACATAGAATTGGTAAAACGGGCTTTGCCCATACTGGATTGGTCCCTCGAATTGGGATGGGACGCCAAACACGGTGGGATTCTCTATTTTGTTGATATCGAGGGAAGACAGCCCATCCAGCTGGAATGGGATATGAAGTTATGGTGGCCCCATAACGAGGCAATCTATGCCACTCTGCTGGCCTACGCTCTCACGGGTGAAGAGAAATATTCAAGCTGGTTCGAAAAAATACTCGGCTGGTCTTTGAAACACTTCCCCGATAAAGAACACGGGGAATGGATCGGATATTTGCACCGTGACGGAACTCTGGCTCTCGATCTAAAAGGAAATTACTTCAAAGGTCCCTTCCACCTGCCACGGCAACAATTGTTCTGCCACCTGTTGCTAAAAGAGATGCTGTCGAAAGCGTAAAAAAAGCTTTACAACTCACTTTTGATCTGCTATGCTATCATTAATCATCCTTGGGAGGGGAACATGGATAGCGGCAAAAAAGAGCTTCTCAAGAAAGCCGTGTCGCTGCACGGCAAAATCCTGCCGACGCGGACGCGGAGGTCTCTTGAGGAATGTTTCACAACCGAAGAGTCCAAACTCATATTCTGGTTCAACGACGAGACAGGGACAACCAAGGTGCTCATCAAGGAGCAAGCCTAGGTGGGTTTGGCAACCTTCCGAGACCCCTTCGGTTTGCGCCCTCTCGCTTCTCGTAATATGAATACCTTGTAGACTACGCTGAGGATGATCCCCAGACCTATATAGTACCAGACCCAAAGGGGCAGCCCGATAACAAGCATGGGCTGTCGGTTCCAGGCCCAGAAGTCATTGCCTAGTATGAACAGTGCCGCGAAAACCAGCACCCAGGGCCAAACGCCGGGGTGGACCGGAGCGACAACACCCGTGTTTTCTCCGGGTGGGTTACTTAGAAGGCTGACGGCAATGAATACGAGAGTCGTTGCTGCGAGAATAGGGACAACCGGAAGAATCCCCGGAGCGCTTAACAGCTTGAAGTAGAAGGCCAATACCAGCCCTTCCCCGGCAACGATGCTGGCCGCCGCTGCGTACCGATTGGCCCTCTTCCAGTACAGACCTCCGATCACAGTCGGTGCAAGCACCACCAGCCCGTTGAAAGTGGTTTTGCTGATAAAATCCAGGATCGTCTGCGGCGGCTTGACGGCTATTAAAAATCCCAGCGCTCCGAGAAGCACGATGACTCCTTTTTCTTTCAGTATTTCCCTCTTTTTGAAACGGACGAAGTCTACCGTGATCAAGGACGTCAGGGTGAGCAGCTGGGAATCCATGGTGGACATCAGCGCTGCCAGACTACCGGTGATGAGCAAAGTGCTGACAAAGACTCCAGCGAAGCGTTGCAGCAGCAGAGGAAAAACAGCGTCGGATTCGGCGGGAGAAAGATTGGCGAAGGTGTGCCTGCCCAGCACCCCAATAGACACGGTCAGGAAGAAGAGAAAGGTCGTGATCAAGGGATAGAGGACCACCGTAGTTTTGAGAGACTTCTCATCCTTGGCTGCGATGAAACGCTGGAAGAGCTGCGGAAACATGGGATCGGCGAAGAACCAGAGGAAGAGGTAGCCGAACCAGATCCCGAACAGCATCGATCCGTCCTGACCCGGTCGGGCGAACAGGGCTGGAAAAGAAGCGTAGACCTCTTCGTGAGCCCTCACGAATCCCCCGCTTTTACGAAAGATGATAATGAAGGCGGCCAGAGTAAAACCAATCATCATCAGGGCCTGGATCAGGTCCGTCCACACAATCGAGCGCATTCCCCCCAGGGCAACGTAGACCACGATGAACGTCGTGATCAGTAGGGCCCCGGACAGGTAAGGGATCCCAACCAGAGCATTGAGGGATTTCCCGCTGGCTATGGCTTGAATGGCGATATACGGCAGAGTGAACACGATCATGACGATGGAGAAAAGCTTCTTCAACCATGGGGCCCCATAACGATCGGTAATGAAGTCGGAAGGGGTGATATAGCCCCGCTCTTTGGACAACGAAAGGATCCGTTTCCCGATCAACAGGAAGGACAGAGCCATGAATCCGGTGCCGAAGCCCATGACCGGGTAGAAGGCATAGCCGATCCTGTATCCCGCGCCGGATAGCCCGAAGATGGTAAAGGCGCTGAAATTGGTGGCCGCCATGGTGAAAAAGAGCAGAAGCCTGCCCACCCCTCTGCCGGCCAAAAAAAACTCAACCTTGTTTGTAGACGCACGTTTTCGAAACACGATCCCGATGATCAGGGTGATAGCCAGATACGCAAGAATAATACTCAGCCGCTGCCACATGGTTCCCTCCATTTTTGCGGCTCCACTCGGTGGTAGAAAAAGAAAGCCACCCAGAGCTGCAGAACGGGTCTGGATGGCTTCTTCATCAGCCTAGAGCATAACCCGAGAGATTCGTAGTGATTTGCCTTAGTATAGCGGGTCATCGCGGGGCTGACAAGGGCGGTTCTGGGCATTTGGGGTGCCGGGGATGTGTTGACCTACCATACCTTCCACCCTGGCATCCGACCGTATTGAGACTAACAGTCGTTATCATTTCCCCACAATTCAGATAACGTTGTACCCGGCCGCGAGGTTCCCACCGGCAACTGTCAGCAAGGCGTCGTCGACCGAAAGCGATTCTTGAGGTGCCGCGGCAGTTCATCCGGGTTGTTCTACGGCATATTGATACAGATGTATTACGACGATCACAATCCGCCGCATTTCCATGCGATCTATAGTGCCTACAAGGCCGTGATCGCTATTCAGGACTTCGCCATACTTGAAGGAGACCTGCCTCCTAAGGCCGTTGGTCTAGTGATGGAATGGGCAAGGGAGCACAAGAACGACCTGCTGAAGGAATGGGATCTGGCCAGAAAGAAGCAGTCCCTGTTTCAGATCGAACCCCTCGAATAATAGGAGAGACGACATGTTCTTCGACGTTACGGAAGCACAATACATCGATAATTACAGGATAAGGTTGAGCTTTGAGGATGGGTCTACCGGCATCGCCGATCTTTCTGACTACCCTAACGAAAACAATGTTTTTCGCTCGTTCCTCGGCATGAACTATTTCAGAGACTTCCGAATCGAGTACGGGACTATTCCGAGGCGCTTCACCATCTGTCAGCAACAAATGAAGACAATAGGCTCGTAGAACCACAGCAGCAGCGCTCTGCCTTTGTTAGTCTGTGGGGATGAAGGCGAGAAGGAGGATCTGCTGCCTGTTCTTCTTCGGATTCGATCAGATAGCGCTTAAGCGTCTCGGCAAGACAAGGAGAGGTCAGCCCGGAAGATAGAAACGACTCGAGGTCTTCCATGATCGGGATCGGCGGGACCCCCCCCACACAGCGAAAGGTATCCCGGGTCATAAAGATGGACTGGTCCCCGTAAGGGGTGAAGGACAGACGCTTACGGCCGTTGAGGTAGGCCAGCCAGGTATTTAACAGAGGGCTAGCGCCAATCACCCCCAAGGAGAAGGCTCCAGCGTCCTGGCTACCAGACCAATCCCTGCTTTAGGAAGAATCGTATCCACGTGCATTATTTCGCTGTCTTCTATCCCCCGAAGCTTACGGAGATGCGTGAAACAAGCGTTGATATTTTCACACTCTTTATATACGGGGATGACGATCGAGCATCGGGGAGGAGGATCGATGAGCGTCAACTCACTGCCTCCGCTCCGGGATGATCCAGATCTTCTCAGGTGGAAGGGAAAAGGCGACCCGCCTACCCTCCAAAGCGGCGTCAGAATCCGCAGGAGCGATAACCTCCCATTCCGCGCCGTCCGATGCACTCGATTCCACCCGGAGCTCCCCAATAGAACTGGTGACCCGCCGGTTCTCCTTGAATCCGGCGAGAAAACTGTTGTTGCCGAAAAATGTGGCGATCCTCCGATTTGCAGGTTTTTCCTAGAACTGTCTGCGCTCCCCGATCTGCTGTATCTCTCAGTGTCAAAGCGCTTGTCACCGCCAGAGTCACCACGATCCCGGTTGCCAGCACGGAGACGAAGACGGTCAGCAGGAGGGAAGGTTCGCCAAGGCGCCGGTTGCCTTGAAAGAACTCGGGTCTATAGAGTTTCTTGGCCAGATAGAACATGGGAGGAACCTGCTCGTTTCTTGACCAGGCGGTTGGCCAGCTTCACCGCTTCATCAGCGCTGCGGGCAAAGCCATCCGCCTTCACTTTCTTGCAAAGTTCCGCATCTTGATTGAAAGGCCTGCCTCCAACCAGGATGACAAGATCCTTCAGACTCTCGGCGGCCCGGATCGATCGGATGGCCCGGGCGATCGATTCCACGTTGAAAAACATCGTGGCCGAAAGGGCGAGCAGATCGGCCTTGTGATCCACAACGGTTTTGACCATATCCTCGTTGCAGAGATTGCTGCCCAGGAAGAAGGTCTTCCAGCCATCCATCTCCAAAAAATCTGCGACCATGCGGACCCCGATATCGTGGAACTCACCGCACACGGCCATGGCCAGACACACGGTTTCTATCTTCTCCCGGGAAGCGGCTGTGATATAGGGATACAGCTGAGACATGATGAGCTGGGTGGAAGCGGAAAAGTAGTGTTCCGTGGCAACGTCCACTTGATTCTGCATCCACATCAACCCAATTTCCTTGAGGGTGCGCTCGAATACGGTCCTGTAGATCTCCCCTACTTCACGTCCCTCCTTCACTGCATTGTGCACCAGATTGCTCGCCTCCTCCCGCTTTCCGGCCAGCAGAAGATCCAGGTACTGTTTTGCCAGAGGACTCATGGGCGGGAGGGTTTCTTCCTCTTCTCTGTAAAAGCCACTCTGGTACTGTAGGTCCTGGACTGCCCGATTCACATCGCTCCTGCCCATCAGATAATCCAGAGACACATTGAAGTAATCTGCTATCCGGTGCAGGATTCGTTCGTCAGGAAAACGAGCCCCCTGCTCATAGTTGGCGATCGTTGTTTGCGCTACTCCCAGAGCGTCCCCCAGGTCTTTTTGACGCAGATTCGCAACGGTACGGAGCTCGCGCAATCTAGAAGCCAAGTCCGTCATGCCATCAAGATAACACAATTCGAGTAACGAATCAACCGCAAGCGGAATAATAGGCGGGTATTATTTCGATTCGTGATTTCAACAGAGCTCCGGAGTGAGAAACCAGTGCAACAGCCACGAGCCGGCGCTACTTTCCAGACAGACCATACCCGCCGAGGGAAGATCGAGCAGGTCCTGTTCGGTACCGAGCAGCAGAACGGAGATCAGTTTACCCAGCTGAGGAAGATGCCCCACGATCACCAGATTGGAGTCCCGTCGCTCCAACTCCTCAACCAGCGGTGGCAGCGGATCGTTGGGGTCCAGACCGCTTCGGGCGTGCACCCGCTCCTCGATTCTCAAGCCGGCGGCAAGTATGGCGGCGGTTTGCTCCGCTCGAGTTTTTCCACTGTGCCAGATCGCATCGATTTGAGGTTCGAGTCTGGAAAAGACCTGGGAAACCGCCTCGACCTCTAGACGACCACGGGCGCTTAAGCCCCGCCCCGGATCTTCGTGCTTGGGTTTTGCATCACCGTGACGAAGAATATACAGAAACATCTACCACTCCGTCGAGTCGGTTGGAGCTACAGGGGCGCAGGCGGTGCTTTCTCGCTTTCTAGCCATCATGGGCTCCACAGCTTCGCGCCATTCCTGATAATGGGCAGTCTCCTTGTGGTCCTTGGTCGCCTGCTCATCCCGGTAGACTTCGTAGAGAATGAAGTGATCCGGATCGGATTCAGACTGCAATACATCGAAACGCAGAACCCCCGGCTCCTGGATCGAACCCTGTCTGTTCTTTACCGTGGCTCCTTTGAACTCCTCGATACTCTGCTCTTTCACGTAGACATCAATAATCCGGACGATCATTATCCGCCTCCAAGGGAATACTGCTCTTTGAACGCGTCTAGTTTCTGCAGATACCTCTCCCTCAGTCTGTCCCGCTCCTGCTTTGGCAGAAAGCTGGCTTCAATCGCGTTCAGATTCAATCGAATCAGATCCTGAAGGGTGAAGCCGAAGTACTCAACAGCCTTGATATAGTCGTCGGTAAGGTCCGTATTCTGTATAAAGGGGTCATCCGAGTTCAGCGTGACCGGAACACCTTTTCTGTACAAAGCTCCTATCGGATGATTTCTCTCATCTTCCCAGGAACCTGTCTGGTAATTGGAGGTGATGCACAACTCAAGGACGATCCCCTTCTCTATGAGGAAATCCTGAAGCAACGGATCATCGATTGTGCTGGTGCCGTGACCGATTCGAGCGGCGTGAAGGTTGCGAATCGCCTCCCAAATCTGCTCGGAGGAACTGACCTCACCTGCATGAATCGTAGATTTATACAGCCCGTCGGACTCGATCAAATCGAAGAAATCCCGGAATTGCTCCGGTGGAAAGTTGATCTCGTCACCTGCAAGGTCGATCCCGACGATTTCCGGTATCTGAAGTGCTTTCAATCGATTGTACAGGCCGATCATCTCCCAACTGGTTTGCTTGCTCCGGTTGAAGGTCAGAAGGTAGCGGATCTTCAAGCCCACTTCGGCGGCTGCTTTATTGCCGGCTTCTACGATCAGCTTGGTGATCTCAGATCGGTCGAAATCATTCTCCAGGGCAAAGTGTTCCGGGGAAAAGCGCAGCTCGCAGTAGCACAATCCATCTTGAACAAGCTCTTTTACCGAGTGGTAAGTAATGAAGTACACGTCATCAAATGTACGGTACCAGTCGTTTCGAAACTTGGTCAGAAAAGCGAGAAAGTCCGGACTGGAATCTTTGGGGAATTGTACTTCTTTCTTGAACGCCTCGAAGTCGCTTGGTCGTTCGAGGTTGTTCTTCAATGATAGCTCATGCAGTTTATCGACGGGAAATGTTCCCTCCAGGTGTCTATGCACTTCAATCTTAGGCAAGTTCTTCATCACCGCTTTTTGTAGCAGCCTTTTCTTTTCGTTGCTCACGGTTTTTACTCTTATCTCCCCTCCCCTGTACTTGTTGGTACGAATATGAATTCAATTTCCCACAAAGTAATATAAATTTAATACAAAAGATCAATTCTTCAAGAGAATTTTATTAAATAAAACACAAAACCCCTCTCGCCGGATAGAGCGAAAGCGGGAGAGATTTTGTGAAATTAAAAGTGTGAAAGGGTTCTGGTTACAGGGAATCCGGATCGCAGAGGTAGTCGGCGCTGTTCGAGACTCTCCCGCACTGTTTGCAGACGTATTTCCCGTTACGTACCAAGTCTTTGTAGTCTGACAGATTTGTCTGTATATAATTCATTACGTGAGCAACGCAAAGGTGCTTGCCATGACCCTTGTGGGGACCCTCTACTTCACTCAACGGAAACCATTCAGCCATCGTTAATCCTCCTGATGCATGAGATAAATACAATGGGAATATACAACCCCAAGGAGTTCATTGCAAGGGCAATGCTTACGACGAGGGTCAGGATTACCGCTCCTGAAACTCCCCAAAACCCCACATAACTCCTCGTTTCTTGTCACGGCCAAGGATTTCCTGTAAAATGTGCGGCCATGATGAAGGCTATTGAGCTAGCCACAGAATATGACCCAAAGGACTTCGAAGATCGACTATACAAGTTCTGGTTGGATAACAACCTGTTTGCGCCGAATCTGGATAAAAAGGCCCAGCCTTATGTGATTGTGATACCCCCACCGAACGTAACCGGGGTCCTGCATATGGGACACGGCTTGAACAACAGCCTTCAAGATGTGTTGATTCGTTATCACAGGATGTCGGGTGAGCCTACTCTCTGGCTGCCGGGATCCGATCACGCCGGAATCGCTACCCAGGCCGTGGTGGAAAAACAGCTGCGAGAGCAGGGCATCTCTCGGGAGCAGATCGGTCGGGAAAAGTTCGTGGAGGAAACCTGGAAGGTCACCAACAAACACCACGATATTATCGTACAGCAGCTGCAAAAGATCGGTTCATCCTGCGACTGGCAGCGCGAACGCTTTACCCTGGATGAAGGTCTTTCCCGGGCAGTGCGGGAGGTGTTCGTGAGCCTTTACGAGAAGGGCCTTGTTTACAAGGGGAATTATCTGGTCAATTGGTGCTGGTCCTGCGGCACAGCGATCTCGGATGATGAAGTTGAGCACGAGGAGATCGAAGGCCGGATGTACCACTATCGGTATCCCCTGGCGGATGGAAGCGGATCTATAGAAATTGCTACCACTCGTCCGGAGACGATGCTGGGAGATACCGCGCTGGCAGTCCATCCCGATGATAAGCGGTACAAGCACCTGGTGGGGAAACACGCACTTTTACCCCTCACCGACCGGCAGCTTCCCATCGTCGCTGACACCTATGTGGACATGGAGCTCGGTTCCGGAGTCGTGAAGGTCACTCCGGCCCACGACCCCAACGACTACGAGATCGGCAAACGGCACAATCTACCGAGAATCAATATTCTCAACCCTGATAACACCCTGAACAGCAACGTCCCGCAAAGCTATCGAGGCCTCAAAGTCGCCGAGGCTCGGAAAAAGGTGGTTCAGGACATAAAAAAGGCAGGACTGTTTATCCGCGATGAAAAGCACATGCACACCGTGGGTCACTGTTACCGCTGCCACAGTACGATCGAGCCCTACCTTTCAGACCAGTGGTTCGTACGCATGCGTCCCCTGGCCGACAAGGCCCTCGCTGCCTGGGAACGGGGGGAAGTCCAGTTTTACCCGCGGAAATGGGAGAACACCTACGTACACTGGCTGCGGAACATCCGCGACTGGTGCATATCCAGGCAATTGTGGTGGGGTCATCGCATCCCGGTCTGGTACTGCGAGGCTTGTGGCCAGATGACCGTCTCTCGGGAAGATCCTTCCTCCTGCCGGAACTGCTCGAGCACGGATATCCGACAGGATCCGGATGTACTGGATACCTGGTTCTCCTCCGCTCTCTGGCCCTTCTCTACCCTCGGGTGGCCTGATCGAACCGAGGATTTGAAAAGCTTCTATCCGACTTCAACCCTGGTGACCGCCTACGAGATCATCTTCTTTTGGGTGGCCCGCATGATCATGATGGGACTCGAGTTCATGGAAGAGGTTCCCTTCCACGATGTGTACATACACGGTCTGGTGCGGGACACACAGGGGAGAAAAATGTCCAAGTCTCTGGGCAACGGAGTCGATCCCCTGGAAGTCGTGGATGAATACGGTGCCGATGCCCTTCGTTTTACCCTCGCCTTCCTGGCTGCTCAAGGCCAAGATATCCTGATGGACAAGGAGAGCTTCAAACTGGGCAGCAAGTTTGCTAACAAGATCTGGAACGCATCCCGCTTCATCCTGATGAATCTAGAAGACCGCAATCTACTTGAGGAGGCTCAGCTTAAGCTCGACGAGGAGGACCGCTGGATACTGCACAGGTTGAACCTGGCAGCCCAGAGCTCCCGAACAGCCCTGGATCAGTACCGTTTCAATGATGCCGGGCAGACCGTATATGAGTATTTCTGGAACGATTTCTGCGACTGGTACATCGAAGCCGCGAAACTCGTTTTAGACTCCGATGATGCGGCAGAGAAGGACAGAAAAATTACGCTCTGCCTGAACATCCTGGAAGAGTCGCTGCGCCTGCTGCACCCCTTTCTCCCCTTCGTGACCGAGGAAATCTATCAGAAACTGCCCGTGCACGGTCAGAGCATCGTCACCGCCTCCTATCCGGAGTTTTCAGAACACCGAATAGACCAGGAGGCCCAGGATCGTTTTGCCCTCCTACAAGAGCTCGTACGGGCTGTTCGCACCCTGCGTAGTGAGTTCACCATACCGGCGGGGAAAAAGATCCCGGTCACTGTGAAGACTGTGAAAGATGATTCTCCCTGGCAGGTGTTCAACGAACAGAAAGATCTGATATCCCTGCTCATAGGCTCGGAAAAGCTGCAAATAACGGGTGGGGCAGTCAAGAGGGAGGGAAGCATCCCCGCCGTAGGTTCGGGCTTTGAGGCCTTTGTCTATATCAAAGATGCTATAGACCTGGATAAGGAGATGGAAAAACTAAATAAAGAGCTCCGAAATCTGGAAGAGGCGCTGGAACGAACCAAAGGCAAGTTGGCCAACCAATCCTTCTTGAAAAAGGCTCCTGAAGATGTTGTGCAGAACGAGAGGGGCAAGCAAGAAGAGCTCCAGCGGAGGAAAGATAAAATCGCCGGCTATATAGAAGATCTAAAGGCCTAGCCGCAACCTTTGGCCGTGTTCCGCTGTCCTATTACGATGCAGGGTTAGATGGTTATTGCAGGTTTGATTCGATCGAGCTGGATCGGCAGCACCGCCCTCCAGGAAACAACGAGGCAATGGCCTGGATTGGGTTCCGCCGCCCAGATCCTGATCGCCTCGATTCCCGTTGTCGCGGTTGCGCTGCTGGCGGTTCTTACCTTCTTTTTCATCCTCTGGGACTACAAAAAGCACCGTGTAATGATAGAGCGGGGAATCACTCCCAAACCGAGAAACATCGACGATAAGCTGCTTCTGATAGGGATCGTGTCTCTTTTTGTAGGAATCGGACTGCTGGTTTTCTTCGGCCTGAAAACGGGCTTGAGTAATTCCCTCCTGGGCGGTATCATTCCTACAGCATCCGGGATGGGTATAATTACCTACTATATCCTGATCCAACAGGTGAAGAAGAAGAGGGAACGTGGGAAAAGTCAATGACAACCTCTTGGTGAGCCGTATCCTCGAGGGGCAGATCGATGCCTACCGAGAAATTGTGGCTCGCTATCAAGCCCGGGTCTTCTATATCGGGTTGAAATTTTTTCATAACCGTCATGACGCCGAAGATTACGCCCAAGAGGTCTTTCTCAAGGCTTTTGAAAAGCTCCAAAGCTTTAAAGGGGAAGTTCCCTTCTCCTCCTGGCTCAATAAAATCGCCTACAATATGGCCGTGAACCACTATCACAAACGACGCCGCACTCACGTCGAGGTGGCTCTGCCTGTTGAGCCCCGCGACACTTCCATTGGTCCGGAAGCCCGCCTCTTGAGAAACGAGCTTCGAGAAAGAGTCAGGAAGGTGCTGAAAAAGATTCCCGACATCTACAAGCCGGTTATCAACCTGCACTTTTTTGAAGGATTGAGCTATCCGGAAATCTCCCGAGTCTTGAGCATTCCCGTAAACACGATCAAGTCCCATGTATTCCGGACAAAACAACTGCTCCGCAGCCGCCTCGGAGTGTATGTTCTCAGCTATCTTGAGGAGGGAGTCATCTGATGAACCGGCGTCATGCAGCTCAAAGCCTGGATAGCATCGAACCGAAACCGGGCTTGAAAAGGGATATCACCGCATATCTCGGCAAGGTCGGGTTCGTCGAACGTGTCATGACGGATATCTTGGAAGTTCCCGGGAAGACACGTAAAACACTTCTCTGGGCAAGCTTCTGTCTGTTCAACCTTTTTCTGCTGGTCCTCTTCGGGACCAATCAATCCTTCATTGTGGAGTTTTTCGCACTCCGGGAGGAGCTAGGTCAATTCTTCTTTCTCTTTCTCGGAATCACCCTGCTCGGCGGCCTTATTGGACTGGTGTTGGTAAGTGATATATCCTGGCTGAAGGATTATCTCTCGAAATCCGATTCTTTCGACGATTAGAATCAGCGACCTATAGGTGCCCCCTCCTCGACACTGTGAGTGACCACACTCTCCGGTGGAACATCTCGAGTGATCCACACGTTCGCTCCGATCACCGAGCCGCGTCCTATGGTGACCCTGCCCAGGACCGTAGCTCCTGAATAGATCACTACGTCATCTTCGACCACAGGATGTCTCGGGATTCCCTTGATCGGCTTGCCGTTTGCATCCAGTGGAAAACTCTTGGCACCCAGGGTGACTCCCTGGTAGATGCGTACTCTTTCACCGATGACACAGGTCTCTCCGATGACCACCCCCGTCCCGTGATCTATAAAGAACTCCTCCCCTATCTTGGCACCAGGGTGAATATCGATTCCGGTCAGACTGTGAGCCCTCTCTGTAATAATCCTGGGTATCAGGGGCGCCTCGAGACAGTACAGCTCATGAGCCAGGCGATAGTAACTGACCGCCAGTATACCGGGATAACAAAAGATCGCCTCGTCGGTGCTCTTGGCTGCAGGATCCCCGTAGTAGGCGGCACGTACATCCGTACCCAGGATGTGCTGGACCCCGGGCAGACGTTGTAGGAACTCCGTTGTGATCGCTTCCGACTTTTCCAGACAGGCCGGGCACTCGAAACCGTGGTGATCACATTCGAAGCACAGACCACGCTTGATCTGTTCCAGCAACACCTTGAGGATACGGTCCAAAGCGGCGCCGACGTGAAAACGCATGTTTTCTTCTGTCAGCTCCGAAATACCGAAGTAGCCCGGAAATAGGACAGAGCGCAGAGCCTCTGCGGCTTCTATGACTCGATCCCTGGAGGGCAGGAGCCGCCCTCCTTTTCCCTTCCAGGAGAGCATACCGTGCTCGGAATCGCAGAGACGGTTCACCACCTCGGCGAGTATATTCTGCTTAATATTCAGTTTATTCTCCATACATCACCCCAGTACAAAATACTGTAAAAGTCGACCCAACGGCCAGTTCAGGGAGTTTCCCACCGACCCGAGGTTTCGGAGCGAAATAGTGCGTCGAGCACCTTCTGATTGGCCACCGCATCCTCTCCAGGAGTCGGAACCGGAAGATCCTTTCGCAGGGCAACAGAAAACGCCTCGACCTCCAGACCGTACTGGTCCGCCGCCGACAATTCCGGCCTTCTCTCGCCGACCGGGGTGCTCACCGTCAGAACCGGCGGTACATCCGGATACATGTTGAAGGGGATTTTAATGTGTATCCTGCCGGCGGCGCCGTGGATGTCTACCGCCTGGGCACAAAAGCCCTGCGTGCCGACCGTAAATACAGATCGCCCGTGTCCGAAATCGAGGATCGCCGAGGTCAATATGTCGGTCTTGAAATCCGGATCCCGGGTGAACTGACCGATGACCCTCTCAGGTTCCCGGTCGAATATGAACCGGGGAACTGAAACCGCGTAGCAACCGATATCCATCAGGCCTCCGCCTCCCATATCCAGCTTGTTCCTGATATTCTCGGGATCCTTCAGATCGTAGGCGTAGTAGGTATGCACGGCCAATACCTCGCCGATTTCTCCCAATTGCACCAGTTCTTTCGTCCGCCGCCATTGGGGATGAAATCGATACATGAACGCTTCCATTAGACGCACCCCGGCTTTGGCGGCGTACCCGACGCAGGCGGCGGCTTCAGCGGCGTTGAGAGCGAGAGGCTTTTCACAGAGAATATGTTTTCCCGCGTCCGCGGCCTTGCGGATCCATTCCGCATGGAGGTGGTTTGGGAGGGGAATGTAGACCGCTTCGATATCCTGGTCGGCGAGCAGCTTGTCGTAAGACCCGTATGATTTGGGAATCCCAAATGTGGCTGCCACGACTCGCGCCTTCTCCTCACTCCTGGAGGCGATGGCTACGACCCGCAGCAGATCCGATTTCGACAAGGGCGGCAGAACCTTCTTCGTGAAGATATTGGCAACACCGAGCACACCCCAACGTACAGCTTCCATGTTTATCCTCTCCAAGTAAGATTTTTTTCAAGTATAGGAACTGCGGACCGAAGACACAAGAGCGAAGAGAAGGGCAACGCGATGAAACGTTGACGAATCGCAGAATTCCGACCGAGGCCTGGAGAATTTGACTCAGGCTCTTCAATTTTCTTATTTTATATTTGATATTCGTCCTTCCATCCGCGCCATCACAGGAGACAGTTATGAGATTTGACAAGTTTACCATCAAAGCCCAGGAAGCAGTCCAAGCTGCGGAATCTTCGGCCCACAGGTACAATCATTCCAGCCTGGATACCGATCATCTGCTCCTGGCACTTATGGAACAGAGGGACGGCGTGATTCCTCCGCTGTTCACCGCACTGGGCGTACAGAGCGCCGGGCTTCGCTCGGATTTGGAGAACCAGCTGGCCAAGAAGCCGAAAGTCTACGGGGACAGCTCGCAGACCCACCTGTCCCCCCAGGCGAACAAGGTGCTCCACAACGCTGAGATGGAGGCAAGCAACCTCAAGGACGAGTACATCTCCACGGAACATCTACTATTGGCCCTGCTCGACATTCAAAGCGACACCCGGGAGCTTCTGAGAGGCCACGGAGTGCAGAAGTCCGCTGTGCTTGACGCTTTGCGGCGGATCCGGGGAAGTCAGCGGGTCACCGACCAGTCTCCGGAGGATAAATATCAGGTTCTAGACCGATACTGCAGGGATTTGACCGATCTGGCCAGGAAAGAGAAGATCGATCCGGTGATCGGGAGGGACGAGGAAATCCGCCGGATCATGCAGGTGCTCTCCCGCCGCACCAAGAACAATCCCGTCTTGATCGGGGAACCCGGAGTCGGTAAAACCGCAATCGTCGAAGGGCTGGCCCGCAGAATCGTTTCCGGGGATGTTCCCGACTCCTTGAAGAACAAGCGGGTGCTGGCTCTGGACCTGGGTGCCCTGCTGGCGGGAGCCAAGTTTCGGGGAGAGTTCGAGGAGCGCCTCAAGGCGGTGATCAAAGAAATCGTAGAGGCTGAAGGGAATATATTTTTGTTCATCGATGAGCTTCATACCCTGGTGGGCGCAGGAGCTGCGGAGGGCGCCGTGGACGCCTCGAATCTGCTCAAACCAGCCTTGGCCAGGGGAGAGCTGCGGGCGATCGGTGCTACCACCCTTGATGAGTACCGCAAACACATCGAGAAAGACGCCGCTCTGGAGCGTCGTTTTCAGCCGATCTATACTTCGGAGCCCAGTGTGGAGGACACGATCGCTATCTTGCGCGGACTGAAAGAGCGCTACGAGGTGCACCACGGGGTTCGGATCAAGGACGAAGCGATCATCGCCGCAGCAATTCTTTCCGATCGCTACATCACCAGCCGCTTTCTGCCCGACAAGGCCATCGATCTGGTCGACGAAGCGGCCAGCTGTCTCAAGATGGAGATCGAGAGCCAGCCCACCGAACTGGATCAGATCGAGAGGCGGATTCTGCAGCTGAACATCGAGAAACAGGCCCTGGCCAAGGAAACCGACGCCGCTTCCAAGGAGAAGAGCCAGGAGATCGACAAGGAGCTTTCGGAGCTCAAAGGCAAGCGGGATGCCATGCAGCTGCAGTGGCAGAACGAAAAGAAGATCATCGAAGAGATCAGAGTCTTGAAACAGAGGCTGGAGGAGCTCAACATCGAGGAAACCCGCTACGAGCGGGAAGGAAACCTGAACAAGGCGGCGGAGGTGAAGCACGGCCTGGTACCTGAAACCGAAAGAAAATTGGCCGAAAAAACAAAAGAACTGGAGAGCTCTCAGGGTGAGTCCAGGCTGCTGCGGGAAGAGGTTTCCGAAGAAGACATCGCCCGCATTGTCAGCCATTGGACGGGCATTCCCGTCTCCAAGATGCTCAGCTCCGAGAAAGTCAAGCTTCTCAAGCTCGAGGAGATCCTCTCCCGCCGGGTGGTGGGCCAGGAACCGGCGATTCGGGCCGTGTCCGACGCCATCCGTCGCAACAAATCGGGACTCTCTGATATCAACCGCCCTCTGGGTACTTTCATCTTCATCGGTCCGACCGGGGTCGGGAAAACCGAGCTGGCCAAGACTCTGGCGGAGTTTCTCTTCAACGACGAGAAAGCCCTGACCCGGATCGACATGAGCGAATACATGGAGAAGTTCGCCGTAAGCCGCCTGATCGGGGCTCCCCCCGGCTATGTTGGCTACGAGGAGGGAGGTCAGCTGACCGAGGCGGTGCGCCGTCGCCCCTACTCGGTGATCCTCTTCGACGAGATCGAAAAGGCCCATCCGGATGTATTCAACGTCCTGCTTCAGCTACTGGATGAAGGCCGGCTGACCGACAGTCAGGGACATATCGTAGATTTCAAGAACGCGATCATCATAATGACCTCCAACCTGGGAAGCCAGCTGATCCAGCAGGCCGAGAATATCGGCGACATCAAGGATCAGATCATGGAACTGCTCAAGGCAACTTTCAAGCCGGAGTTCCTAAACCGGGTGGACGAGATCATCACCTTCGACCGGCTGGGCAAAGAGGAAATTTTGAAGATCGTAGATATTCAGCTCAAGGTGCTGGCCAAACGACTCGAGGAACAGAATATCACGATCACGGTCAGCGACAAAGCAAAGGCGCACCTGGCGGAGGTTGGATTCGATCCGCTGTACGGGGCGCGGCCGCTCAAGCGCACGTTGCAGAACCTGGTTCAGAATCCATTGGCCAAGAACATCATCGCCGGTGAGGTTCGAGGGGGCAGCAAAATCGTCGTCGATGCGGGTAAAGATGGTCTGGTATTCCGCAAACAAAACTAACAGCTCTCTGTTCATCTTCCAGCAAACTACTCCCCGCTGTATACTGGTGGCATGATCTGGGCTTACCGCCAGGAAGAACCGCAGCAGGACAGCAACGCCTGGTTGGAAGAAATCCTTCGCAGTCAACAGGTGGAAGAAGAGAAAAAGGACGAGAACCTCTACTGCTTCATCTGCGGCGAGATCATTACCCAGACTCACAACTGCATCCCCGTGGAAGGCGCCCACAGACACACCTTCACCAATCCGGGAGGATACGTTTTCGAAATCGGCTGTTTTCGGGAGGCCCAGGGCTGCGAACAGACAGGAGAGTTCACTGATTTCTACTCCTGGTTCAACGGCTACGCCTGGCGCTACGCCGTGTGCCGCAGCTGTCGTGTTCATCTTGGCTGGATCTATCGGGGACCAGATACTTTTTTCGGCCTGGTACTGGACCGCCTTCTATCTTCCAAGGAGTCCTTTCCCTCCGAGTCCTGAGTGCTGCTTCAGGAAGGGAGATTTCTGCGACGTTCCTCTTCCCTTCGTTTCCGCCTGTCCAACGCCTTTTTCTGAATGAACAGCGACCAGAGTATGAAGAAGACCGTGAGGACCACGAACACGAGGGAGATCGGTCGGGTGAAAATGGGGAGCACCGACCCGTCGCTCAGGATCAGCGCTTGTATAAGAGAGGTCTCCAGCAGACCGCCCAGGATATAGCCCATTATCAGCGGAGCCACGGGAAAATTGAACTTCTTCATGATGTAGCCTAAAACCCCGAAGAAGATCATCACGTACACGTCGAAGAGATTGCTGTTCACGGTGTAGGAGCCGGCGGCACAGATGATGATCACGACGGGGAAAAGAACTGCCCGGCTGACGGACAACAGCTTGGTGAACAGGTGTAGACCCATAAATGCGATAAAGAAGTGCAGGATATTGGCCACGATCAAGCCGATGAACACGGCGTAGATGATATCCCCGGATTTATTGATCCACCGTAGGTTCCCCCTTTGTAAACCCCCAAGAGCAGACTAATTCCGGCAACCGGGGACATGTAGAAGGTGATCGGCAGCAGCAGAGCTACGGTCATGGGCACGTTGAGACCCGGAATCGCGCCTATGGTTATCCCGATAAACAGTCCCGCCGCCACGACGAGCAAATTTTGAAAAGTGAAAAACAGCTGCGCCGCCGGAAGCAGGTGCTCAAACATGACAGATCCTTTTTATAAAGAATTTCACAAACAAGATCTTCGGCGCATGATTAGCCCCAAACTCAAGCCCGATGCAGCGCTCCATCCCTCAGTAAAGGATCCCGTGAGGTAGAGGGATCCGAAACAGGAGCTCGAAGAACAGCCAGATCACGACCGGCACGGCGACCATGCTGATCGCGATCTTGAGGATACTGCGGGAGCCGAACAGGTAGGCGCAGATCCCGACGAAGACCCCACTGGTTACGACAAAACCGAGACGGGGAAAGACAACGGTGTAGAGGATCAGCAAAACCACGGACAGTCCGACCCGAAACACAACAACCCGGGACAGATCCGGGGGCGCATCGCGCCTGGAGCTGAAAAATCCCTGCACCATCAACACCGCACCCATGATCATGATCAAGATCGCCAGCACGGCGGGAAGAACTAGACTAAGGCTTCGTAGCGGCCGGCAGAGTGGAAGATACCTCCACCACTGGTGTAGAAGCTCTCGTCGAGCCAATACATCCCCCCTTTAGGTTCGAGCCAGGAGGCTCCGGCACAGGGGTGATCATGGATCAGGGTTTCCCAGTTTTTGTAGTTCTGCGCTCCATTGGATTCCAAAATACCGGAGGCAAGTCCGGGGAAAGGGGGTAGATGGGCGGCCACATTTCTGTTCCAGTCCAGCAGCATGGGCACACAGGCGGAGTCGGCTACGAAGCTCGGCACTCCCTGTTTGTGGGCCTCTGCTGCCATGAGGATCGACATGCTCAGAGTCTTGCCCGCCGGCTTCAGGGCGACCGCCCTATAGCCCAACGCGATCTTCCGGCGCATATCCTCGATGCCGTGGAGGGACTCATCCGCGGCAACCCGGACCGGGAGATCGTGCGCATCGAACTCACGGTCATCGGGGAAGGGTTCCTCCAGGAGAACGACCTGATCCAGGGCGCCCATCTTCTCCAGCCCCGATAACAAAGCAAGAAGGGTCTCTTTGTCCTCATAGCGCCCGTTGGCATCGAGGTAGTAGGCCAAACGGCCGCTGTCGGTCTGCTCCGTTCGTTTGTCCCGAAGCAGCTTGTGGAGCTGCTCGAGCCGGTCCAGGTCCTTCTCCAGCATCTGCCGCTGGCTACCCGCCTGACCGATCTTGATCTTCAGCAAGAAGTGTCCCTCCTCGACCAGATCGAGCAGCTCCCCGGAAGGCAGATTGTAGGTAATCAGGGGAATGCGGGCTACCGCCCTCTGCCTCGCAGGAAATGCGCTGCGAAGCTCTAGTGGGATCAGCTCGGAAAATACTTTGATTCCCTCAGTCACAGCGCGCAGTTTCCAAAGCGCAAAATCCAGGGAAACTGCGGAATTGAGGGTGAAAGTCAGCCGTAGATCAGCCCGGCAGGTTACCGCCTGGCCGAACTCGTGTAGCTGGGGAATAAGCTCCTGAACCGCCGCAATGGGATCGGGAAATACTTTTCCTCTGATAAGCTGAACGGCCCGTTCTGCCATGAGAGCCATGACCAGATTGCCCCCGGTTTCGGAATACGAGGAAAACACAGCAGGATCAGACCAGAGAACCGCGTTACCGCCGATGGCGGTTTGCCGTTTTTCGCAGGTATCGCCGCTGCCCTCAGCCGGATACAGTGAAGTGATGTTCAACCATTTTTCGTTGAAGGAATCGCCTTTGAAGTGAAAAGGCCTCAAGAATGGCTCCCGCTGGATCGCAAAACCGTAGCTCTGGAAACGAATCATTTCATTTTCTTTCAGCCGACCCAAATCGGGCTGGACCAGGCCCACTGGTTGTTGTGCTGGCGGGCACGGATAAAGTACATATCACCGCCCTCCTGTTTATCCCGGCCTCTGTCCTGCCAGTGGATTTTGGAAGTGTATTCTTCGCCTGAAACCAGACGATGAAGCACAAAGCTCTCCGTTGTAAATACTCCTGTAAACTCTACCGCGTTCTCCAGAATCAGATCGGCTACGGGAACCACGAAACGCTTCTTGGCAGGTTGGGAAAACTCCAGGATGAGTTTAGCCGACGTATCCGCCTCCAGTTCGAGAACCAAGGATTTGGTCGGATCCTCCAAATAGGCCTGCTTGCGGGAAGTGAAGGATTTCAGGTGCAGATCCATGTCCGAAAGCCGAGCCAGCTGGTCACGAAGATCTTCATCGAAAGGTCCGGATTGGAAGTGCTTTTCCACTCCGACAAACTTGCCTCCTTCGATACCGATCCTGACATCCCACTGGCAGATTCTCTCCATGGCCAAAGCTGCCCAAGGTCCCCAACCATATTGAAAGCGGCACTTAGCCCGCCCCGGAAGCTTCAAGGGCGAACTGATCAGATCCCCAGGAAAGAAGCGTTGAATGGTCCTGCCGTTCCGCTCAAGTTCGATCATCTCCAGGGAATCGGCTCCCTCGACAGAAACCTCGACGCTCCGGTCCGGAGTGTAAGGCAGTTCCATTCCCATAGGTTGACCGTTCAGGGTAACGGCCAGTCCGATTCTGTCTCCCGTAACCGCTACGGTCCTGCGGGCACGAAGCGCTTCGTTCAGAGAAACGCGCTTTAGATCCTCCGCCCACACGCCGACCAAACCCTCTCCGTAGGCGCCGGGAAAGCCAAAATGATCGTCTGTGGAGGCCACAAAGCCGAAGCGCAATCCTCTGGCTAATTGATACTCGATCGTCTGGGACACCGAGCGGCCGCTGTTGGAATGAAGAATCATCGGGTAAGGAGCTCGATCGGACATGGTACAGCCATGTTCGGAGAATACCTCCACAAGCGGGCTGACCCGAGGATCGAAGTGCTGCCAGTTGTATCCCCTCCACCCGAGCTTATAGCCCACATGATGGGGAATCGCCAGAGCGCCTTTGTTCCTGGCGAATTCGAGCAGCTTGTCTGCGGAATCGGGAAGAAACAGATCCGGTTGATCCTCCGGAAAAATCAGACAGTAGTCTCCAAAAGCACTGGAGTGCCACTCGTAACCGAGGAAGGCGACAAAACCGTCGCCGTTAGCTTCTCGAATCAGTTTTCGCGTCTTCGGCCAGTGCTTCGTATGAGCTTCGAAGCCCTTTACCCAGTGCATGTGCCGTTCTCCCGGCATGATCGGCATATCGTGCCAGGAGGCATGTCCGGTAAAGGCAAAGAAATCCAGATGCTCCTGGGCAACCTCGATGGACCGTTCAAGGGAACCCTTAGCGTATCCCACGGCGTTGTGATTGTGAAGATCCCCCCAGAAGAGCTTGTACTTCTTGTTTAGCAGAAACATCCGAGCTTACTCCTTCCCCTGTCCTTCCTCCCCCAAAATGGACGGTGCGGGTTGCAGTTATTTCGTTAAGGTACTGAATTTCACCGCCCTCGGAAAAGGTCTCCGGCTTCGATCCGACGGCGAAGGAAGTGAGTCCTGTTGCTGCTGATCCGTTGTTATGAAGAGGATATTCTTGATCTTGCTCATTGGTTATGCAACCTTAGGACTGGTGAACGAAAAGGATCTCCAAGACGGCGGGAATGAGGACGGTGAATACCGGTATGGAGGAAAGCAACAGCAGGTTAAAGAAGTCGTTGGCACCCAGCATGCTCCAGCCTGCGATTATCGTGCTGCCCATCCCGATAACCAGCAGCGTGGCAATCTTCGACAAACGCTGACGCAGGCGCATGAACAGTGCCGCGGACAGACTCAGGAGCAGGAGGGCCAGAACCATACTTCGATCCCACTGATGCACCGTTAATCCCCGGGTAAAGAGGACCTGTCCTACACCGTCGATCGCGGCGATCCAAATGCCCAGCAATGGAAGAGGAAGGAGCATAAAGGAAACCAGGAGCCAATCCCGCCTCAGGATCCGCAAAACCACAGCAAGCACGATCCAGAAGGCCACTCCGTACAAACCGAGAAACAGGAGAAGCCTGACATGTTCGGAAGACACACCGGAGCCGATCACCAACTTGTAGATGGAGAGATACACGAAATTGCGGGAAAGAAACACCACCGCCAGAACCGGTGCAAAGGCACACCCGATCCAGGGATACAACCAATTCGGTTTGCCTTTCAGCCAACCAAGCAGGGTAACCATGAGCAGAACAGAGAAGGCTGTAACAAGAGCAGTAGGCTGAGACCATAGATGGGTAGCAAATAAACCCGCGCCCAGAAGGGCGGGTTGAGCCGCGAGTAGAGCCTCCAGCCAGCTGCCTCGGCTGTGAGCTTCGTACAGTAGCTTGGCCACCTTGCGTGGTCTTCCAAAGGAACAGATCGCCTGCTTGGTTGCATCCGCTTCGGTGAAGCCCTCTATCTGCAGCTCCTCTACCTTGTCTTGGAAATATGTCTCCAACTCCCCGATGACCTTATTTTCAGTGTTCGGATCGAGATGGAGATTAGATCTGATTTGATTTAGATACGCCTCGATCGCCTGCATCGGTGGCCCACTGCCTCAAGACATCAAGCGTTTTCCGGTCTGAGGATCAGGTTCATGGCCTGGGAAAATTTGAACCACATGCTGATCCTGTTCAGCAAGACTTCTTCTCCTTTTGCGGTGATTCTGTAGTAGCGCCTCTGCTGCCCGTTGGGCTGAACCTGCCACTCTCCCTGGATCAGCCCGTCGCTTTCCAGCTTATGCAGGGCAGGGTATACGGTACCCTCTCGGAATTTAAAAAAACCCTCGCTTCTGTGCTGGATCTCCTTAATCAAACGGTAACCGTGAATGCGACCGGATTCGTTGATCAGGTACAGCAGGAGAGAATCTGTATTGCCCCTCAGCAGCTCTCGATCGTACTCCAGGGCTTGTGTTTTCTGCCGCAGTTCTTTCCGTGGTCTGTGTTTCATATCTCCCTCCTCTTCCAATTGTACTATATATTCAAACATATTCCATAGCTACTGTATACACCGCTGTCTTGGAAATTCGCTCAGTCGCTCCCGCGCGGCAGTTTCAAAGGGTGAGCAAATCGGCTAAGCTGTCGTCGAGGGAGAAAATGAAGAAGTACTCTGCTGTCATCTTTGATATGGACGGGACACTACTCAACACCCTGGAAGATCTGGGGGATTGCATGAACCTGGTCCTGGCTCGAGCCGGCTACGCTGCCCATCCCATCGACGATTTCAGGTATTTCGTCGGTGATGGCATGGAGAATCTGGTACGACGGGTCCTTCCGGAACAACGGCGAGATGAGGCGACGATTCGACAAATCCAAACGGCGATGGAGGAGGAGTACGGCAAGCACTGGGCGGACAAGACTGACCTGTATCCGGGAATTTCCGCCCTCCTCGATGAGCTGACGAAACGGGAGATCAGAATGGGCATCCTGTCCAACAAACCCGATTCCTCTACCAAGGTGATCGCCGAACGCTACTTCAGAGATTGGCAGTTCGATCCCGTGTTCGGTGCCAGAGATGGGGTACCGAGAAAACCGGATCCCGCAGCGGCGCTTGAGATCTGCAGGCATTGGGAACTGGGACCCTCGGAGGTGCTTTATGCCGGAGATACCAACACGGATATGCAGACCGCTCGACAGGGGGGGATGTTCGCCGTCGGTGTTCTCTGGGGCTTCCGTTCAAAGGAAGAGCTAATCGAACACGGCGCTCAGGAGCTGGTCGCCGCGCCCCAAGAGATGCTGCCCTTCTTTCGTGACGGAAGACAGCCCGATTAGATCCCCCGAACCTCGCAACTGCCAAACAGATCCGCGATCTGGCTGCGGAGCTCCCTTAGAGTTTCCGCGCTGAAGGGCGATTCATCCCGATAGAGAGGATCTAAAGCCCTCTCGGGGACGAACTGCTGAAGTACGAAACGGCGATGGCCCTGAAGCTGACGAGCCAGATACAGGAGATCCTCCCGATTGTGGATCTTCGGAACCAGAGTACAGCGAAGCTCGATCTCCACCTTCGTCATCTTGAGGAGCTCGAGAGTAGCTCTGATCTTCTCGATCCAATCCTGGTCTCCCTCGGCCAGACCTGCGGCTTTCTGGTAGGCCGGCCAGGTGATCGGCGCTTTGACATCCATGGCAACATAGTCTACAAGACCTTCTTCGAGAAGTCTTTCGATCATATCCGGATTGGTGCCGTTGGTTTCCAAGCCCGTACAAAGACCAAGCACCTTGACTTCTGCCAGGAACTCAGGGGTTGCTTCGTTCAGGGTAGGCTCACCGCCACTGATCACCAAGGCCTGATAAAGCTCTCTGTTTATTCTCAAATACTGCAGCACGCTTTCTCCGGGAAGATCCGAAAGCTCCCCCGGTCGTTGTACCAGATCCGCGTTGTAGCAGAAGGGACAGCGGAAGTTGCAGCCTCCTGTGAACAAAACCGTGGCGATCTTACCGGGGTATTCGATGAGAGAGGTCTTCTGCCAGCCTTTAAAAGTCAATGCGAGAGGTATCGTTTATAGAACCGCCGAGTTGTTATGCGCCGGCACCGGTTCCAGGGTATGGGTCTGCCCATCCACGGACTCCACAGATTCGTCTTCCGAGACGGCGCCTTCCACGAACTCCGCACCCATTGTCTGTTGCTCGAGTTGCCGGTCGTAGGTCCGCCTGTCGCTGAACTCCACCTGTTTTCCCGGATTCCACTGATCCACCGGGCGCAGGTACCCTACGGAGCGGGACCAAACCTCGCAAGCTTCCCCGCATTTCGGACAGGTGCGCTGCTCGCCCCTGAGGTATCCGTGCTGTTCACAGATGCTGAACGTGGGTGTGAGGGTATAGTAGGGCAGATGAAAGTTTTCGGCGATCGTCTTTACCAATATCTTTGTGGCTTTCACCGCAGGCATCTTTTCGCCCAGAAACGCGTGTAGGACGGTTCCCCCGGTGTACCGGCTCTGCAGCGGGTCCTGAAGTTTGAGGGCTGCGAACACATCGTCGGTGAAACCGACGGGAAGCTGGGTGCTGTTCGTGTAATAGGGTGCGCGGAAATCCTTACCGTTTCGCCCAGAGGCTGCATACACATCCTCGCTGTACACTTTGATTTCCGGGAAGAGCTTCTTATCGATCCGGGCCAGTCGAAAACTCGTGCCTTCCGCCGGCGTCGCCTCGAGATTGAAGATGCTGTTCGTTTCGGCCTGAAAGTCTGACAGTTTTGCCCGCATGAAGTCCAGAGCCCGCACCGTAAACTCCACTCCTTCGGGCTGGGTAAGGTCTAAGCCGAGTAAATTGTACACGGCGTCGTTCATTCCGATGATCCCGATGGTGGAGAAGTGGTTCTTCCAGTAGCTGCCGAAACCGGCTTTGATATTGCGCAGGTAAAACCGGCTGTAGGGATACAAACCTCTGTCCGTGAACTTCTCCAAGATTTCCCGCTTGATGATCAGACTCTCCTTTGCCAGTTCCATCCTCGTGCCCAGGATTTCCAGGAACTCCTCCTCGGAATCCGCCTCGTAACCGATCCTTGGCAAATTGAGAGTCACGACACCGACGGACCCGGTCAGAGGATTGGAGCCGAACAGTCCACCGCCACGCTTCTGCAGCTCCCGCTTGTCCAGGCGCAGACGGCAACACATGCTGCGAACATCGTCCGGTTTCATGTCGGAGTTGATAAAATTCGAGAAATAAGGAATTCCGTACTTGGCGGTCATCTCCCAGACGGGATCCAGTTCCGTGCTCTCCCATGGGAAATCGGGGATAACGTTGTACGTGGGGATTGGAAAGGTAAAGGGTCGACCGGTGGCATCCCCCTGGCACATGGTCTCGGCAAAGGCCCGGTTGAACATATCCATCTGTTCCTGGAACTCGCCGAATGTTTTATCTTTGATCTCGCCGCCGATAACCACGGGCTGTTTTTTAAGATACTCGGGAGCCTTCAGGTCGAGGGTTATATTGGTGAACGGTGTTTGAAATCCCACCCGGGTCGGAACGTTCATGTTGTACAGAAATTTCTGTACGCATTGCTTCACCATCTCATAGCTCAAACCGTCATAGTAGATAAACGGAGCCAACAGGGTGTCAAAGTTGGAAAAGGCTTGGGCGCCGGCGGCTTCACCCTGAAGCGTGTAGAGGAAGTTCACTACCTGCATCAAAGCTACGTCGAAGTGCCGCGCCGGGTTGGACTCCACCTTTCCCCGTACACCCCGAAATCCTTCGATCAAGAGATCCTGCAGGTCCCAGCCGACGCAGTAGGGGCCGAGAGTTCCCAGATCGTGGATGTGAAACTCCCCACTGATATGGGCATCCCGGATCTCTTTAGGGTATACGCTGTTGAGCCAGTAGTTACAGACAACTTTCTGGGTAATGTGCACATTGAGGCCCTGCAGGGAGTAGGTCATGTTGCTGTTCTCCCGCACCCTCCAGTCCATCTCGTCGAGATAATCATCGATGATGGTAATATCTCGAAGAAGTTTGGTGACTTCGCGAATATTTTTATGCTGTTCCCGGTAAAGAATGTAGGCCTTGGCGACTTTTGCATGTCCGTTCTCGATGAGGATCTTCTCGACGATGTCCTGGACATGTTCGACGGAAGGAACACTTCCGTCTTCGTACTTGCGCCGTATACCTTTGACTACCTGGTCGGAAACTTTTATCGCCTTTTCGAAATCTCGTCCGCCTACGGCTTGAACAGCGGCCCAGATCGCATTGGTGATCTTCCCCTGGTCAAAGGCTTCGACTTCTCCGTTTCTCTTCCTGATAAATTCCACTTTGCGTAACATAGTTCCCCTCCCAGTCTGAGCAAATCACCGTTGTTGCAGCTTTTTCTTTAAGCCTGCTTTAGACTTTCTTTAGTGTCCTCAGCTCCTTCTCAAACGACTTGAGATCGGTGAACTCCCTGTACACCGATGCAAAGCGGATGTAGGCCACCTTATCGAGAGCCTTGAGCCGATCCATCACCAGCTCCCCGATGACCTGAGCCGGAACCTCCCGACTTCCGTAGTTGTACAGTTCCGCCTCGATCCCACTGACCCGCTTCTCGATTTCCTCGCGCGGGATCGGCCTCTTCTCACAGGCCTTGAGCAATCCGGCCAGAAGCTTGTCCCGGTCGAAGCTTTCCCGCCGCCCATCCTTCTTGATTACCGACACACCCGTCCACTCGATGCGTTCGTATGTGGAGAAGCGCCGCCCGCAGGACAGACATTCTCGTCTGCGCCTGATCGTATCGAGTTCTTCGAGGTTACGCTTATCCACCACCCGCGTCTTCGGGTGCCGGCAGAACGGGCATTTCATACCCTAAATCACAAGATATTGTGCTCCTATTATATCTGAAACCACAAGATACGCAAGTATCTCCTAACAGATTTCTAATAAAAAAGTACTAGAATACGATTTTTGTTAGTATGACTGACTAACAAAAATTTAGAGCCCACCGGGACGGGGTAGCGGATAGGGCTTTTGCTTTTCTGCAAAATACACTATCCTCTCATCTTATGTTCGGCCCGTTCATCTTTCCTGAAGCGGTCAGCAACAATTTGCTGATCAGACTTTTAGTCGCTTGTCTCCTTGGCGCTGTAATAGGTTTCGAGCGAGATATCCACGGCCGCGCCGCAGGTTTGCGCACGAACATGCTGGTCAGCATGGGGGCTGCCCTGTTCATGCTGATCTCCGTGGCTGTGGCGGAAAGCTTCTCCGGTGGCCCCGAAAGCACCGGCCTGCGAGTAGATCCTAGCCGTATCGCTGCTCAGATCATCACCGGTATCGGCTTTCTCGGTGCCGGGGCAATCATCAAAGAGGGGTTCAATATTCGAGGTCTGACTACCGCAGCCTGCCTCTGGGTGTCTGCCGGAGTCGGCATGGCTGCCGGAGCGGGTTTTTTCGAAATGGCCATCGTCGTGACCCTGATTGGCCTGTTTACCCTTGTGGTTGTGAACAGATTTGAGAAGGTGTACGCCAAGGACTCCTACCGAACACTGGAAATCACCGCGGCAAATGACGCTGATATCTCCGGGTTGATTGAAGTGGTCAAACGGAAACACCTGAAGATTCTGTTCTTGGATTTCAGCAGAGACTATAAGATGAATCGAATAGTCATCACCTTTACGATTCGCCTCTTCCATAAAGGGGTAACCGACAAGCTCGCCCATGGGATCGTAAAAGATCTGGAGAACTCCGGGTACCCGATTCACAAACTCAAATGGGGACACGAATGAAAACAATAAAAAACAAGATCCTGATACATCGGGATTTGCTGAATCGGGATTGCCAGGCTGGCATTGGCAATACGGAAGGCCAGCTGCAGTTTCGCTATGCCGTACATATTGGTTATTACCAAAATGGCGGAACCAAACACAAACAGGGCAATCACCGGCAGAGTCAGATTCCCCCTGAAGATTCGTAGTACCGCTCCCATGAAGGGCCCCACCTAGAAATTGGAAAGAACATAGAACAGGCCGGCTAAGCGCGAGGACAGACCCGCGGTAGCGTTCTGACCGCCGCTGACAGATCGCCAGAGTCACGCCCCAACTGTACATCAGCCCCAACTCTCGTAGTGCACAAGTTCTACAGTGGGTTTGCGCTTTTTCTCTCCCGGCCGATCGCTGGGATACCCCAGGGGTGTGAAGACAATCGGCTCGACTGATTCGGGCAGCTTCAAGATCTGCCGGGCCGCTTGAGCGTCAAAGGCCCCGATCCAGCAGCTTCCCAAGCCCTGATCGGTCGCTGCCAGGATCAGATGGTCCATGACAATCGCAGCATCTATATCGCAGAAGCGCTTTCCGTCGGTCCGCACCCAACATCTGTCGGTAAGGCCGCACAGGGCGATTACAATAGGGGGTTGGACGAACCAATCCCTTCCGTAGATTCGCTTCAGCTCCTCCTCCCGGCCATCGGTATGTATGACCAGGATCCTGAAAGGTTGGCGATTAGCTGCGGTTGGAGCCAGACGAGCGGCTTCGAGTACTTTTGCCAATACCGGATCCGGGACCGGATCACGCTTATACGCACGGACGCTGTATCGCGCCTGAATCAGCTCTTGAAATTCCATGACGGTTTCTCCCTTCGAATCTGTTCTTCACCACACCCTTCTTTATTGCTCGATCGCCTTCTTATAGATCGTCCCTTCTGGACCCATCATCTATCCGTACAGCGGCCCGAAATTCGTACAGGCCCGGTAATCCGCACCTTCTGAATCCATGCCGAAGGCCGCCCAGGCGCTGGGACGATAGATCGTCTCCACGTTGTGCATACACACAGGAATACGCAGCATCGAAGCCAGAGTGATCAGCTCTGCCCCGATATGTCCGTAGCTGAAGGCTCCGTGGTTTGCCCCCCAATTGGCCATCACCGAGTAGACATCGGCGAAGGGTTCTTTGCCGGTGAGCCTGGGCACGAACCAGGTAGTCGGCCAGGTCGGATTGGTACGGACATCCAGAGCATCGTGGACCTTGGCGGGAAGCTCGGCAGTATGACCTTCGGCAATCTGTAAAACCGGTCCCAAGCCTCGTACCAGGTTGATCCGGGACATGGTTATGGGCATACCCCCCTGGGTCAGGAAGTCGGTGGAGTAACCGCCTCCGCGGAAGTACCCCAGATCGGCGGGCCGCCATTCTGTGACCTCGAGGCATTTCTTCACCTCTTCGGGGGTGATCTCCCAGAAGGGCTTGATCACGGGTTTCCCATCCCGGCTCATTTGTCCGGTTCCGTCCAGGGCGGCGGGTCCTGAATTGATCAGATGGATGATTCCTCCTTCGGCCAATCCTTTGGGAGCAACTCCGGTGACTCGTTTGATCGCCTCGGCGCTCCAGTAGGTACGCACATCGGCAAAAATCTGGGCGGTGCCCGTAAGCAGATATCCGAACAGCATGGACACGCCGTTGAGACTGTCATTCTCCGTGGCCAGGATGTGGGGCTCCCGAATGCCGTTCCAGTCGAAAGAGGAGTTCAGAATCGCCTCCATGAAATCCCCGTTGGGAAAGTGATCCGTCCACTGGCGCTGTCCCTGAAAACCCGCTGCCAGGGCGTTGTGACCGAGCGCCTCTTCGCCGAATCCCAACTCGGCGAGGCGGGGATTGCCCACCATCAGGTCCCGGGCGATCAGAGTCATCTGGACTACCCTCTCCCAATCTTTCGACTTTTGGTCGCGGGAGCGCTGCTTATCCGGCGGGTTGTCGTCCCTACCCTCCTTACAATTGTCCTTGACCCAGGCCATGGCCCGCTGGAATTCCTCTCTGTCGTAGATCTCCTCTTCGAAACGGCGCACGAACTCGCTCATATCGACATATTCATTACGCATGCCGAGATAACTTTGGAAGAAATCTTCCTGAACGATCGACCCGGCGATTCCCATGGACACCGAACCGAGAGACAGGTAGCTCTTCCCCCTCATGGTCGCAACAGCCAGACCGGCTCGCACAAAGCGAAGGATCCTCTCCCGGACGTCTTCGGGAACAGATGTGTCCCCCGAATCCTGGACATCCCGGCCGTAAATACCAAAGGCAGGCAATCCCTTCTGGTTATGGGCCGCGAGCACTGCAGCCAGGTAGACCGCACCGGGCCGCTCCGTGCCATTGAACCCCCACACCGCCTTGGGCATCAGAGGATCCATATCCATGGTTTCGGAGCCGTAGCACCAGCAGGGAGTGACGGTCAGGGATACACCCACTCCTTCCCGGGCGAACTTCTCATGTGCCATGGCCGCTTCCGCTACCCCGCCGATGCAGGAATCGGCGATCACGCATTCCACCGGAAGGCCGTTGGCCTGGCGCAGACTCTCCGTGATGATCCGGGCTGCCGTCTTAGCCATTACCATGGTCTGGTTTTCCAGACTTTCCCGCACACCTCCAAGCCGGCCGTCGATGGCAGGGCGGATACCGACTTTCGGCATGCTTCCCTTCAATCGGTTCTGGGGCGGATTCATCTTCAAATGTTCCGTTGCCATATCATCCTCCAAATATCGTTTTTCAAGCAAATTGCGTTCTCAGCCGCTGTATCCCTCAAGAATAGACGCACTCCCGGGCTGCCTCGGCGTAGGCCTGGATGTTTGCCACCGGGGTTTCGAAGAAGTGGTCGGTGCAGGAGAGTATGTAGCCGCCATCGTACCCCACCTTCTCAAACAGTGTGTGCACCTGATTGCGGATCGTATCGTGAGTTCCCCGGGTCAGGACGTTGAACTGATCCATGCCCCCAATCAAAGCCAGCCGGTTGCCGATTTTCTCTTTGTAGTCCCAGGGCTCCTGGTTGCCGCCGATCGAGGGGGCGGCCAGGGTCTCGGAGGCGTCGCAGCCGTTGGCCACGATATGCTCCTCGATGCCAAAAGTTCCCCCGCAGGTGTGATAGGTGACCTTGAAACCGAGGCTGTGGAGGGCGTCGTGCATCTTGCGATCGTAGGGCAGGCAGAACTCCTCGTGCAGCCCGGGCGAAATCAGAGTAGAGGAGGCAGAACCGCCTCCGGTCTCTACCAGATCGAACTTGGCGCCTTTCATGCTTTCGATGAACTCAAGCTTCTTGTTCAGAAGGATCTGAAGCAGCTGGTGCACCCAGTCAGGATAATCCGTAGCTTTGAGGATCAGCTCGGTGATGTCCATCAGGCAGGCGGCGTGCTGCCAGCAGCCGGCCTGATCTCCCCAGACAAATCCGCGGACGATGCCGGTATCCGCTACCCTGGTGTAAAACTCATCCAAGGGCTTCAGATCCAGCGTGGGTACGGGCATATACTTGCGGATCAGCTCGAGATCCTCCTCCTTCTTGATCAGATACTCTGTGATCCAGGTGGTCTTTCGGTCCCCCCCGGTCTTGTAGGTCAACACGCCTTCCGGGGTGGTGATTGTATGGTGGTTGATGCGGTTGTCCGGATCGTCGGAGATCACCGCCACCTCGTCCCGCCACTCCGGCGTGGAAGCCTTAGTGTAATCGGCATCCACCAGCCAGAACTGACCCATGTCTTCGAAGTATTGGATCTGCCCGTCCATCCCGAACTTTTGGAATGCCTCGACATCGCTGATTCCGTCGAGATACTCGTCGAGATGGTAACCCTGCCACTGATGCACGGAAACCGGCAGCCGATCCGGCTTTTCTTTATTTAGGGCACACATCAAGCGTTCTTTGGATGTCACTTCAATCCTCCTATCCCTTAACCGCTCCAAGGGTCAAGCCACGCAGCAACTGCCGTTGCACAATGATCACAAAGATAATCGCCGGAATGAGCATCAGCACTGACATTGCGCACATACCCCGCCAATCCGAGACGAACTCACCGGTAAAGTCGAACAGACCCACCGGAAAGGTTTTCGAGGCGGTGGTCCTGCTGACCACACTGGCAATCGCAAACTCGTTCCAAGAGGTGAGGAAGGCGAATATGCCGCTGGCCGCCAACCCCGGTCCCACCAGGGGAAGCTCAACCCGGAGAAAGGCCGTCCACTTGGAACAGCCGTCGATCAGAGCCGCATCGTTGAGGCTCTCCGGGATCTCCCCGATGAACCCGGCCATCAACCAAGCGGTAAACGGCACGTTCAGGGAGGCGTGGGCTAGAACCAATCCAAGGGATGTGTCGGCCAATCCCATCCGGGTAAATAAAAAGAACAGAGGCAGGCTCAGCGCAATCCCCGGTATCGCCCTGGCCAGCATCAAGGAGAGAAAGATGCCATTCCTTCCTTTGAATTTAAAGCTGGAAAAGGCGTAGGCCGCCAGAGTGCCGATGACCAGGGCCAGGGCGGTGCTAAAGACTGCGGTAATCAGAGAGTTGCGCAGGTAGGCGCCGAAGGGGACATTCTCGCCAAAGGCGAATCGTTCCGGATTGACCCCAAAACCTAAAAGCGCCAAGTAGGAGTCGAAGTTGAAGTTCCTCGAGATCCATACCGGAGGACGGGTGTTGATCTCAATGTTAGGGCGCAGCGAGGTAGAAATCAGCCAGAGTACAGGTACGAAGAACAGGCCGAGTACGATTCCAGTCGTGATTTTCGAAGAAATGTAACGATGGTGTTTCATGCTCATACGCCCCTCACTCTCCGCGTCTTGATGAGCTGCTTGAAAAAATAGAAGGTAAAGGCAATCGCAATCAGTACTGTGATGTAGCTCATCGCGCTACCGATGGCGAAGTTCTGGCTGGTAAAAGCCAAGCGGTATACATAGGTCCAGATCAGCTCAGTACGGTGGGCCGGACCGCCTCCTGTCATGATGCTGACCAGGTCGTAGGCTCGGGCTACATCCAAAGAGCGGACCGCCAGAGCGATGTAGATGAATGGTGCGACCGAAGGCACGGTCACGTGAATGAACTTCTGCCACTCCGTGGTTCCGTCCACCTCCGCCGCATCGATGATGTCGGGGGAAATCGACAGGATTCCAGCCAGGAAAATGATCACCATAAAAGGAGTACTCATCCATATTTCGGCGACCAGTATTGTGATAAAACCGAGGGGTTTTTGGATGAGCCAGGGGATGATCATCGGCTCCTGAAAGATCTCGAACAGGATATTGTTCACCAGGCCGACCTGATCGTTGAAGATCCACTTGAACTGAAATCCAACCAGGATCGGTGCAAACATCATCGGCATCATCAGGATGGTCCGCAGGATACCCTGCCCCCGCACCACGTGACTCATCGCGTTGGCGATAAAGAGTCCCAACACCAGTTCCACGTTTACCGTGATCATGATGTACAGCACCGTTCGTCCCAAAGCGGGTAAAAACACGGAATCCTGAAACAGCAGAACGTAGTTACGAAAACCTACGAATTTTGGAGCGGACTGGCTGACCAGGGTGAAATTGGTGAAGCTCAAGTACAGGGAGTAGATCATCGGAAAGGCGATGACGAATATGATGAGCGCCGCTGCCGGAAGCAAGAGGAAAACCGGCAGGCGCCTCTCCTCCAGCATCACGGAGGAGTGCTTTTGTTTTTCTTTGTTCTGTTTCTCTTTGGCAACCATGGAGCTCTCCGGTTTTAGGATGATTCTCGTAAACGAACAAGATCAGGTATCGGACGATTTTTAATATCGCCCGATACCTTTTACGTACTACAAAACTTAGTAGTAGCCTCTTTCCTTCATCATCGCTTCCACTTTGGTCGCCGCTTCATTCAGACCTGCCTTGGGGTCTTTGTCTCCCAGGATGATGGCCTGAACGATCGGATATACTATGTCGGAGGCGGGTAACCATTCCGCCACCAGGGGCGGGGTGCGGAAGTCATTGGCGGCCTGAAACTGAGCCAACTCAAGGCGTTTGGTATCCAGCTGGTTGCCGGCCGCTTTGGCGTCGGCGATAATCTTGTCCCACACCGAGTTGCGGGTGACCAAAAAGCCCAGGTTGGCCTCGGTCATCTGGCTGTCGGCACTGGTGATGAACTTGATGAAGTCCGCCGCCGTCTCTTTCTGCTGACTGGCTTTGGTGATGGAGAAGCTGTGTTGTCCAGCCCAGCCGCCGTGAATACCGGCATTCCCCCTAGGCTGGCGGGCGATGTCGAACAATCCGGCGGCCTTCGAGGCTGAAGGATCTTGGAAGTAGCTGTACCAGCCGTACCACTCGGTGTACATCACTATATTGCCGGCTACCCAGTTCTTGGCCACGTCCTCCCACACGAAGCTGGTCATGCCGGGCGGCATGGCACCGGCCTTATACAGATCCTGGAACATGGTAGCGGCCTTTACTCCACCGGGAGCATTGAAACCGGGCTTCCAGTTCTTGTCGAAGAACTCGGCGCCTTCGCAGGTCGATACCTCGTAGAACCGACCGGTCAGAGCTTCCTCTTTTCCAGCGAACTCCGTAGCATACACTCCAGCTGGCAGGTTCGGCTGCACTTTCAGAGCAGTGGCCTTGAACTCGTCCCAGGTTTCCGGAACTGTCAGGCCAAAATCCTGGAACAAATCGGTGCGGTAGTGCAGGCAGCTGATGTCGAAATGCCGCGGGATGATCCACAGCTTACCGTCCCGCTTGCCCGAATTGAGGATCATGGGGATGAAATCCTTCAAATCGTCCGTGCTGAAATAATCATCCAGGGGTACAATCCCGTCTGCCTTGATATACTGGGTGAAGAAACTGGAGTGGTCCCAGCACACATCGTAGTCCACGGATCCGGCAGCGAAATCCGTCTTCAACTTCTTGTCGATCTGGAAGCCGTCTCCCTTGTAGACGATCTCTACTTTCATGCCCGTCTTGGCTTCCCACTTGGGGATCTCCTTGTAGAGCTCTTCATAATTCGCGCCGCCGATAAAGGCGCACTTCAGAACTGAGGGCGCCGCCGCTTCCTGTTTTCCGCCTGCAAAGGCAAAGCCGGCAACAAGCAGCAGAGCCAATGTGAGTGTTGGGAGTTTTTTCACACTTTTCTCCTTAAAATTTTTTTTCGTGGAAGCAGATGAGGCACAGGCGATCATCCGTTTCCCGTTGTACCCACAATTTGTACCTTCATCACCTCCTCTCATTACAAACAACCGGCCCCTACCTGTAGGTACCGTACTCGGCGATGGTATCGAACATGGTCAAGACGTTCTCCAGGGGCGTTTCCTCCAGAATGGTATCGTGGCTAGCACCAGCCACGAAACCGCCACCCGGCTTCATGATGTCGATGACCTCTCTCGTCTTTTTACGGACCAGCTCTGGAGTGCCCTTGATCAGGACATGGTGGGAGTCGATACATCCGTTGAACAGGATCCTGGCCCCGAACTCAGCCTTGAGGGAAACCAGATCCATACCCACACAGGAGGACTGGACCGCATGCAGTCCGTCCAATCCGGCTTCGATCATCGCCGGGATCAACGGTGCGAACCCGCCACAGCAGTGGAGCATCACTTTCAGATTATACTGATGACCCAGATCGATCAGCCGCTTCAAGTGGGGAAGGAGGAACCGTCGGAACAGCTCTTCTCCTACTAACGGCCCCATCTGACTACCGAAATCATTGCCGATGAAGAAAATGTCGATCGCCTCTGCCGCGGCCTCAAAGGTTCTTCGGCTTACTTCGAAATAGAAATCAACGATACGAGTAAGCAATGTATCGACAAAGTGAGAGTCGTCGTACAACTTGTAGTAGAAATTCTCCATCCCCACCAGATCGATGGCATCATGCCAGTAGGGAGCCCACTCACCGCCCAGGATTGCATACTTCCCCTCGTACAGCAGCGCATCATCCATCATGTGGGAAATACTGATCCAGTCGGGATCCGGCCAGGCGTATTCCTCGAGCTCCCGCAGAGTAGCTTCGGCCAGGGGATGGGAGCGGGGCTGACCATAGCCGATCCCGCTGCGCTCGATACCGAAGGGGGTGCGGTAGATCGAACCCTCGCTGAGATGCTCCACCGGGCTGTAAGCTTCCGGTCCGGCATATCGGGAGAAGACCCTGCGGAAATCATCGTGGAATCGAATTCGCAGAGCCTCATCGTCAAGCCCGAGTTCAAGCTTGGCCTTGTCCCAGAACTCCTGCGATGCGCCACACCAGGTGGGAACTCGATCGGGCTCCTCGTGGGCAAAAGCCGCCTTAACTCTTTCCCGCGAGGTCATGCAATACCCCCATCCTTTTCTCGAACGGTCGATTCCCTGACGACAAGTTGGCAGGGGACCTTTGTACTGATTTTGGGGATCTTCTTTTTTTCGATGAGCTTCATCAACAGCCTGTACGTTTGTTCGGCGAGCAGGCTTGTGGGCTGTTGTACAGAGGTAATGGGCACCCGCAGGTATTTGGTATAACGCTCATCTCCGTAGCCGGCGACCAGGATATCTCGAGGAACCTTGATATCCTGCTCCCATAGAGCTACGAGAACGCCCAGTGCGATCTCGTCGTTTACACCCATAACCGCCTCTACGCCCTGCAGCGCTCCATCTGCAATAAGCCGCCGGGCAATCTTGTAACCATCTTCCTGAAAGAATCCGCTCTCGAGAAACAGACGCTCATCTACAGGAATCTTGTGTTCGCGGAACGCCTTCCAATAGCCGGCGATACGTTCGATAGTGACGCTGGTTTCTTTGTCCCCGCAGAGAAAGAGAATTTTACGGGCACCCTGCTCGATCAGGTGATTGACCAGGAGGTAACTGCCCTGCACGTCATCGCTGGTTACCGAATAAAAAGGCTTGTCGATAAAGTAACGATCGAGAAGGATCAGCGGGATGTTGCGGCTGCGGATGTCCTCGAGAAGCCCCAGGTTGTGCTGCCCCTTAGCCGGGGCTACGACAATTCCATTAACCCTCCGGGAGAGGATCATTTCAATGGCTTTACGTTCCGGTTCCGGGTCCTCGTAGCTGTGGGCCAACAGGATGTCGTAGCCGGCTTCATCTAGCCTCCGACTCAGGTGATAGCAGATCTCATTAAAGAAGATCTGCATGATGTCCGGGATCAGCAGTCCGATGACCCGGCTGTCCTTCTGTACCAAATGACGGGCTAGAAAGTTTGGTCGGTAATTTAGTTCCTTGGCTAAAGCGAGGATCTGTTGCTTGGTTTCCTCGCTAATATGGATTCCCTCATCTGCCTTGCCGTTGAGAACCCGAGACACCGTGGCTATGCTCTTGTTGGCACGCTTGGCAATATCTGCCAGGGTCGCGTAGGGCATTAGACTACCGCCTCGAACATGGCAACGATATTCTCCGGGGGCACCTCCGGGAGGATGTTGTGAACCGTGTTGAAGACGAACCCACCGCCCGGAGTAAAGATCTCCAGCCGCCGCTTCACCTGTTCCTTCACTTCCCGGGGCGTGGCCCGATTCAGAACATGACGGGTATCGACTCCACCCCCCCAGAACGTCAGATCTTTGCCGAACTCAGCCTTCAGTTTGGCCGGTTCCATATTTCTCGCATTGGTCTGTACAGGATTAATGATCTCAAAACCTGCTTCGATCAGGTGCGGGAGCAGCTCGTAAATCGATCCACAGGTATGGAGGAAGGTGTGCATTCGACTGTGCTTTTTTACGAAGTCGCACAATTTGGCGTGCCGGGATTTGAACAGCTTCTCATAGATCTCCGGCGGCATGAAAGGTCCCTGATCCATTCCCAGGTCATCCCCGAAGCGGGCGATGTCCACCAGATCCCCAACGGCGGTGCAGACCTTTTCCAGAAAGGAGAGATGCTGCTCCATTAGCGCATCGAGCAGCCGTTCCACGTTATACTGATCCGCTACTAGGTCCATCAGGAAGTTGTCCAATCTCCTCAAGAAACTCCCCCATTCGAAGAGATTGCACCCAACCACGATCATCAACGCCTGATCCATCGAATCTTTGAGCTGCAGAGTGCGGTTGCGAAGGGTCTTCCAAAAATCCGGTTCTGAAGCGTGATCCCAGGGACTGTGAACCAGGGCTGCCCAGAGGATCTTGCCCATCTCCTCGGAAAGATTCTCGAAGGAGTCAGGATAGCCGTTGAGATAGGGGAAATAGGTCTGATCGAAGAATGTACCCTTGGACGGCATCTTCGCAATCACCTGCCCGCCGACCGAGGCTTCCCAGCTTCCGTCGGACTGCAGGACAGGTTGAAACCAGGACGGATACTGAGCTTTGCTACCGTCGGCCAACTCAACGTCGTACCAGTCCGAATCCGCAGTGTTGAAGGTGCGACCGATATCCACAACATCGATTCCGAAGCGCTCCAGGATAAAATCCTCCGGCTGGGCGAGCTGCTGCACCACGTCGTACACCCGAGTGTGACCGCGGGTCTCACCCAGGTGAGCCTTCAGTCGACCATAGGCAATAGCCGAAATGCCGGAGCTTGGAGTGGAACCCAGATCCACCGGTACTCTATCCGGTTCCCTGTGGTCAATAGCGGCAAGAATCCGTTCCCGCGAAGTCATCCCCAATCTCCTGTTCGACCCTCAAACCAGTTCCGGAATGTCGTATTCGCCGAGATTCAGCGGGTATTTGCCGTACTCCCTCACCAGCTTGACCACATAATCGTAGTTCTTTCCGGATACGTTGCTGGGAACCGAATGATCGGACTGGAAGATAAAGCCTCCCCCCTTGGCGGCGTTCAGTTTCCTCAGAACCATCTTTTTCAACTCCTCCTCGCTCGCCTCAGCCCAGACCTGGACGTCCATGTTGCCGCAGAATCCGATTCTATGGCCGTAGGTTCGGCGAAGCTCTACCACGTCCAGTCCCGCTTTCGCCTCCAAGGGATTGTAGGCATCCACACCGATCTCTATGAAATCCTCGAATATCCGACTGACATTTCCGCAACCGTGATAAATCACCGGCAGCCCGCTTTCATGGCAGACGTCGACAATCGCCTTCACACCGGGTTTGAAATGCTTGCGCCAATACTCGGGGGAGAACAGCATATCGTTTCTGTAGGCTACATCCCCCCAAATCACAATTCCGTCAAGCAATCCATCAGCTGCCTGGATCTGGGCCTTGGTAAGCTCGAGATTGAACTCGTTGACTCGTTGGACGAAAGCGGCCAGCTCTTCAGGATACAGACCGATCCAGAGCATGACATTTTCACTTCCGATGATCCGCCATAACTCCTCGTGGCCTTCACAAACCGAGCCGTACACGGGGAAATTAGGGTGAAGAGCTTTCACCGTGTCGATCCAGGCCGGAAGGTCCCGGGCAAAGCCGTCTCCAACACCGGCCAGTTGGTTGTCCCCGCCCTTCAGGTACCGCCGATCGTCCCAGGGGTGGTCGAACTCGAAAGCCCGCATCTTCTCGATCGTATCCGTTTCGAACTTGAGAAAACGGGGCATGGGATCGGCGAACTTCTTCTGAATCACCGCCTCAAACCCTGTGCGAACAACCACCTCCTCCTCGTTCTCGCTGATAATCTCGAAGCTCTTGATGTGGGGATCCATGTTGGGAATGGTTACGATCCAGTCCAGGTCGTAGTAAGTATAGATGTCGGTATCCGCCGGCAATCCCAGCTCCTCCTGCCAGCGCTTGATGAAGCTACCCCAGAAAAAATCGCTGATAGGAACCCGGTCCGCCTCTTCATGCTGGAGGGTTTTGGTCATCCGCTCTAGTTTCTCCCGGCATTTCTGCGTTCGTTCCATGAATCCCCCCTCGATCAGTCGAATAATCAAACCTTATACGTTAAACGCTTAACATAATTCTAACCAATTCTGCCTGGTTGTCAAGTTTTTTTCTAACCCCAACCGCCGGTTAAGTTCCGGTATCTTTTTGCTGATTCCCTAATCGGTGTGGAAAACCTCTTCCATCTCAGCCCACCACTCGCCCTCGGTCCTTGTCTCCAGAGGCTCCTGCATGGGCATCATGATATCCCACCATTCCTGGGTTTTCGGATCTGCCGCCATCTTCACCATATCCGCAGCAAAATCCGTACCGACATACTCAAAGTAGGCGAACAGATAGCCACCCTTGTGAAAGATCGAGTAGTTGCGAATGTTGCACTTCCGAATCATCTCGAGTATTTCCGGCCAGACTTCCGCGTGGTACCTCTTGTACTCCTCCAACTTCTCCGCTTTCACCCGGATGAGTTGTCCGTGTCTCTTCATAGTCAATTCTCCTCTCTCAAACTAAATACCTTCAACCTCACGACGCCCTGTCGAGACAGGTCACGTCCGATCACTGGTCGCCCGTTCTGCAAGCATCCTTAGAATCTGTCCGGCAGCACCGCGAAAAATGAACTGCGCTTCGTGATCCAGACCTGTTGGCTGGTTGTTGATGATCGCGACCTTCCCCTCATGATGACGGGTTTCTCCCGGGATTCCCGCCGCTGGATACACCTGCAGGGAGGTTCCCACGGTTATCAGCAGATCTGCCATCCCGGCCTCAGCAAAGGCCCGCCGCGTCTCCTCCTCAGGCATAGCCTGGCCGAAGGAGATAGTGGCCGGCTTCAGCCATCCGCCGCAGTCATCGCAGCGGGGGCATTCGGTGGATGGGTCCGGATGCTTGTCAAAAAAGAACAGCACCTCCTCCCACTCAAAACGCTTTCGGCACTGCAGACAGGTGATGTAGGCACTACTGCCGTGAAGCTCGATCACCCTGTCCGCAGGGATACCAGCTTTCTGATGAAGTCCATCGATATTCTGGGTGATCATGGTTTTCAAGTACCCCGCCTCGAACAGGCGGGCCAGGGCAAGGTGGCCGGCATTCGGCTCGGCGTCCCGCATCTGTGGATAACTTTCGATCTTTCGCCGCCAATACTCCCGGCGGGCTTGCGGGCCGGCCAGGAACTCGGAAAGCTCGATGGGGCGCATCTTGGTCCAGATGCCCTGGGGACCCCTGAAGTCCGGGATGCCGCTTTCGGTGGAGATCCCGGCGCCGCTGAAGGCCACCAGGTAGCGGCTGGAGCGCACCAGTGTGGCGAGCTCGTCGATCTGGAATTCAAGCCGGGAGTCCACGCTGGTATCACTATTCCCGATTGTCTGCTAAACGTCAAGCGACACGAAATCCGGCAAGCGGAGGGCTTTTGGTAGCGCCGAGTGATGTAGACAGGATGTCGAAGAAGTGAGGCGCGTACCAAAACCGAACTCCCCTTTTGAGCATCCCCCTCCCGGAGCTTCAATAGGATACCTTAGCGGGGGAGTAAAGCCTGGGGGGAGGGTCTGGGAAGGGAGGCGGCAATGGGGGTAAGGGAAGGCCGAAACGCTGGCGATCGGTGGCGCTGTGCCGGGTGAACTGCGAATTGTAACGTGGCGGCTCAGGCGTGCGGCTCGTCCGCGTCGCCTGCAGCCGGTTGTTGGACCGGCCTCTTGAGCTTGCAGGCGAATCTCTTGATTTCCGGGTATTGTTTCTCCTCAAGGTTCTCAACTGCGAACCTGGCCTTGCGATAGTTCTGGACCTGCGCGACCGCTCGATTCTGGAGCTTCTGTACTCAACCGGCATGCGCCGCCGGGAGACGGAATGTCTCACTTACCGGAACGCTGGGTCTGCTAATTGAGCTGGTGAAACGGGAGGTGATGATCCAGGAAAACGCTAATGCGGTGCTTTCCCGTATGATTGAGCAGGGATACCGAAGCCCATGCGAACGGCTGGACGAACTGATCTAAAGGGGGAGATCATCTATTCAATTCCAGCCCAGAACGATTGTTCAGGTATGGAGGTATCACACAGAATCGATATTCTGGGTGATCATGGTCTTCAAGTATCCCGCCTCGAACAGGCGGGCCAGGGCTCGCTGCCCTGTAGTCAGTACAGGACATAACGCCTTTTATCATGAACGAAGGTTCGAATCGGCAGCCCATACAATGCAGACAGGTTCGCCTCGGTAAAAAGATCAGAGAGTGTACCGCAGACCATTCTTGTCCCTGGGAAAACCAGGATCAAGTGATCTGCCAGCAGTGTAGCGGTTTCAGGATTGTGGGTGGTCAAGACCGTGGTCTTACCTGCCGCTCGCCAATCCAGCAGGAACTCAAGTATGTCTTTCCTGTGCTTCAAGTCCAGGTGATTCATCGGCTCATCGAGAAGGAGCAGCTTGGGTTCCTGGGTAAGAGAGCGGGCCAGGAGGAGCAACTGGGCTTCTCCGCCGCTCAGTTTCGATATCGATTGATGTTCCAGGGGCAGCAACGTGGTCTGAGACAGGGCATTGGTGGCGATTTGGATGTCATGCTCCTGCGGCGCGGCGAGAGGCTCGAGGTGCGGGGCCCTGCCGAACAGAACATACTCCAATACGGAAAATTCGAACCCGGTCGGCTCCTTCTGAGGCAGAAGGCTCTGGGTTGTTCCCCGTTCCCGGGGGGTATAGGCCCTCAGATCCTTTCCGAAAAGAAGTATCCTGCCTCTCTCCGGCTGCAGCCAGCCGAGGGCAAGGTGGAGGAGCGTCGTCTTTCCGGCTCCGTTGGGCCCCAGAATCGCCGTAATCGAGCCTTCCGGAATCTCGAAGGTGAAGTTTTGAATCCTGGGCGCGCCGCCCCCGAAAGTGAAAAAGACTTCTGAGAAAGCAAGGGCCGCCCGATCGCTCATAAGCGGAACCCTTTTCTGGTAAGAATGATACTGAACAGGATCGCCCCCAACAGGGAGCTCATGATGCCGAGCGGGACCTCCCCGGGCAGGAGCATACGAGCCAGGGTGTCACATAGAAGGCCGAAGATCCCGCCCATGAGCAGTGAACCGGGCAGAGAATACCTCCCGTCGGCACCGAAGAGCCTTCGGGAGAGGTGGGGCACGATCAACCCCAACCACTGGACAATTCCGCTCACCGAGATCACCGCCGCCACCGAAAGGGCCGCGGCGAGAACGAGGGTGAGCCGCATCCATTCCGGGCGGGTTCCCAAGGCGAAGGCAGTCTCGTCGGAGAGGGTGAGCAGATTGACCCTCCAGCGGAACAGCAGCAGCAGTGACAGGCCGATCCAGACCGCCGGAAGCACAGAGAGCAGCTCGCCCCAGGAAAGGTGGGAGAGCCCTCCGAGCAGCCAAAATGTAATTTCCGGTAATTGGGTCAGAGGATCGGCGGTGTATTTTATGATCCCGATCCCTGCAGAGAACAGGGCAGATACGGCCAGACCGGCAAGAATGAGCCGTAAAATCCACCCTCCGAAGCGGAGCTTTCTGGCCAGCTGGTAGGCGAGCCCTAGTCCCAGGATACCGAATAGCGCCGATGATGCCTGGATAAGCGGGAGGGAGCCTCCGAAAAGGAGGATCGCCAGAACCGCACCGAAGGCGGCGCCCTGGCTTACACCGAGAAAGCCCGGCTCCACCAGAGGATTGGCAAAGATCAACTGGAACACGGCCCCGGAAGTGGCCAGAGCCATTCCCAGTAAAACTGACATGAGAACCCGGGGCAATCGGAGATGAAAGAAAATCTTTTGAGCCAGAGGATCCGAAATTAGGGACAGAGGGGAGGTAAATCCGGGGTGAGGATATCTACCCAATAACAGGGCAAGGACGGTGGCTGTGACAAGAACCACAGACAGGAGGGTCAGGAACGGCCGCACGTTTATCCTAGCCGGCATTAATTCTCCTTACCACAGGTGATTACGGGTAGTCCCCCCTGATCATCGGAATAATTTCCCCCTCGATCTGCTCTGTCGAAAGACCGTATACGACGCCGTAGAACTCTCTCACTTTCTTCTCGATGTCGGCGGCAGCACCCCACTCGGGATGGAGCTTACCGGCGAGCCAGTGCAGACCGATGATCCACCGCGGGTCCGGCTGGTCCCAGCTCAAGTAGTCCGCGGGAAAGGCGAGGAGTTTCCCTTCTTTCACCGCGTCGAGCTCCAACCATTTCGGGTCTGAGAGCAGTACCGTCTTGACTTCGTCGACCGGGGCGTGATAGGAGACGAGGAAAATATATTCGGGATTCCAGAGGGCAATTTGTTCGAAACCGATCTGCTGCCATCCGGAACCGACAGCTGTTTCAAACCAGACCGGCTTTCCTCCGGCCCATTGCACGAGACTTGCCTGCAACCACTGTTTGGGCGGTACGTTGAATGACGCTGTTCCACTTTTCGTACCATAATAGATCAGCAATGTATCAGGCTTCTGCGATTCCAGGATCCGGGCGCTCATCCCTTGAACCTGCAGCAGGTTCTCCGCAAAGAAGCGGTTGAGCTCATCAGCCCGCTGCGGATTCCCCAGGAGCGTTCCGATGGCCGTGATATCCCGCTGGTATTGCTCTGGGCTTTCCAGATCGACATAGAGGACCCTGACACCCAGATCTTCCAGTTGGCTTCCGAGCCCGTTTTTCAGATAGCTCTTCAAGACTACGCGGTCGGGTTTTTGGGCCAGGATCTCTTCAGCCCCGACATCCGGGGCGAGCAGAGCACGCCGCTTGGCCTCAGGGTCCAGTAGAAAAATGAAATTCCCTCCGACTTGACTGGTCGTTCCGAAGGCCACCACCGTTTGAGGAGCTTCAGGGAACATGTACAAGGCATTGAGGATCAGTGAGTGCGCCTTCCCGCAGGTAACGATCCTGGGGGGCTGTACATTCTCGATTATCGGCGTTTCCTCTGATCCTTCCGACCAAGCCGGTGAAATTGCGAATACGATCAAAAGCAGAAAAAGCATTCTTTTTTTCAACGTTGTCCTCCCATATCGCTACAAGGTAGTACCTCCGGATCGTAGAGATATCTCAGCGCATTGTCAAGGAAAAATGACATTAATTTGATGAAAAAAGTATTTAATTTTTTGTTATATAAAAAATTATAATTGCAACTTAATTGCATTTAATATATGAAATTGCCCTCCCCACTCTTCTCTTCGAATATTTCAGCTAAGGGCGTTCCTTGGAAAACACTGCAAAACAATGTATACAGGGGATAAGTAGCTAATCCGTTCAGCGTCGAGGTGCTGGTGAGTAAAACCGAATATGCAAAAACATCGCAGAGTCTTCTCGAGACCGCATCCCTTCGGGTGACTTCCGTACGGGTTGTGATCTTGAGTCACCTTCTAAAGATGGGCTGCCCTGTCTCTCATAGCGATCTTTGGAAAAAGAAAAGAATACGATCCTTCAACCGGGTGACGGTTTATCGAACCCTGCTCACCCTGCAGGAGCGGGGAATCGTGCACGCCGTCCAGGGGACAGACGGTGTGTGGAGATTCTGTGCTCATGGTTCCGAGCAAGACGGATGTCCCGGAAACCATCCTCATTTTGTGTGTAACAAGTGCAAACGCATGATCTGTCTCCTCGGGCAGAGGATGCCTTTTGTGGAAGTCCCTGAAGGCACAGCGGTGAAAGCAAAGCAGTTGGTCGTGTACGGATATTGCCCTGAATGCGCCGAAACCATCGAGAAGAACAGACGATAGGGCGGCCGGCCATCCTGGGGCATGCCTAGATCACCAGCACCGCGCTTTACACCCACCTGGCTCTGGAGGACCTGAAGGAAGCGGCGCGCCGATCGCATCAGCACGGGAGGAGAAAAGGTTGAAGAGGAGACCAGGTTCACCACTCAGAATTTCATGTGTGGACAAAGTACGGAAATGAAAGTGCATTGATGTACGGAGGTTGTTCCATTCGGAGAGCGAGGCGATTGTACTCTCCGATCGGGATGGAGATCTGTTCTACTCCATCCTTAAGAACCCCCCAAAACCGAACAAAAGTATGGTTGGCAGAACTTCAAGAAAAACGTCGGAGTAACGATTCTCGCCTTTGAAGAGGGCAAACGAGCCAAGATCCTTGGCTACTACATAGTGCGCATGGCCAGATCAATTTCGAGCATTTGCCCCCTGAGCTGTCAAAAGGGTTGCCCCGCTTTCGATCTTTCACCGCCAGTACTCCCGGCGCGCTTGGGGGTCGGAGAGGAACTCGGACAGCTTGATGGGTCGCATGCGCTTCCAGATACCCTGGGGTCCTAAGAAAGTCCGGGATGCCGCTTTCGGTGCTGATCCCCGCCCCGGTGAAGGCCACAATATAATGACTCGCTCTAACCTTCCCGGCCAGGTTCTGAATCTCATTTTTAAGCTCTATATCCATACCTTCTCCTCAATCATCCTCCCAGCGGTAGTGGTGATGAGGTGCCTCTAATCCTTCCCTCAGCAGCTCCAAATACTCGTGCCGGGAAACTTCGACCGCGCCCAGACTTAGGATATGGGGAGTAACCTGTTGGCAGTCGATCATCAGGAAGTTGCGCTGTTTCAACCAGCGGCAGAGGTAGTAAAGAGCAACCTTTGAGGCATTTGCCTGCAAGGAAAACATGGATTCACCGAAGAACACCCTTCCCAGGGTTAAAC
>CAZVHJ010000019.1:0-26820 GCA_964627715.1 uncultured Spirochaetaceae bacterium
ACCTACGCCTGATTTTGTCAAGTCTGAAACCCCCAACATTTCCGCAAAGGTCTCTCCGAAAAGCCCTGAAGCGTCTATAAACGCAATGATGTTCAACATCCAACTCCTGATCATCCTCCTCTATTTCAGTTCAAAAATCCCTTCTCCAAAGGATTCGCGCCGGTGGCGGCTGAGGTACCGAAGATTTCATCGAGAATCCACATAAGAGAAGCGGATACAAGAAGGGGGACGGCGCATCCCGTCCCCCTATTCAGAGGTTTTACTTCACTCCGGTCTTTCGGAACAGGATGCCCAGCTGGTGCTTCCGGTCGACCAGATTGCCTTCCATATCTAAAAGCGGCCGTGGCGGATCGATCTTCTGCGTCGCCAGGGAGACCACGATTAGGAGAACCACGGAGGCGATAAAGCCCCACACGGAAGAGATGTACACCGAATCCCATACGGCCCAATCCATGAAGACGACCCCTTCCTCTACAATCCCTAGGTTCGCCTCCATGGTAGCGGGAAGATGGATAAAGTAGGCGATCACCCAGGCAGCGAAACCGCCGAAAAATCCGGCAAAGGCACCGGTACGGTTGGCCCTTTTCCACCAGTAGGCGGCGGCGTACGGCGCGAACAGGGACACGAGGAGCAGGGACCAGGCGATGACCATCAGGTTGTAGATCAGCTGAAGCCAAAGCGCCAGCGCCAGAGCGACTGCGGTCACGATCGGAATAGAGATCCGGGTGGCCCGCAGGGTTTGTTTTTCGGTAACGTCGGGCTTGATTAGCTTGTAGCCGTTGTAGCCGATCATCGAAGCGGTGGCCAGGATGGCGCTGTCCGAGGAGGACATAAGGGCCGCCACCAGGGCGCTGACGAAGATTACGGTGAGAACAGGCGGCAGATGCTCCGCGGCCATATGCAACAGGATCTTGTTCAGCGCATCTTCAATTGTGAGATCCGGATTGAGCTTGAAATAGATCATGCCGACGATCACCGGCATCATGCCGATCACGATGTACAGGATCCCCGCGATGTAGGATGCGCCCGTAGCCACCTTCTCGTTCCTGGCCGAAAGCACCCGCTGCATCAGGTCCTGGGCCGGAATGGAGCCCAGGCCGATGGCCATCCAGGCCGCGATCCAGTAGAACCAACCCTTGTATCCGGTGTAGTACATGTACCCGGCGTTGCCCAGCTCCGGGTCGGCCGCCTTTTCCGGTGTAGGAATGAAGGACCACTGGTTGATGCCCAACCAGTTGCCGCCGGGATCGTTGGATAAGACCTCCTTGAAACCTCCGACGAGGGGAACGGCGATGGAGATCATGATGATCATGCCGATCGTCAGAATGATCATCTGGGCGGCGTCGGTCAAGGTCACGGCCCACATACCACCCAGGAAGGTATATATCACCAGGATCACCGTCGAGATGCTGATGCCCAGCCAGAGCGAGACACCGGCAAAGAAGTGGATGATCGTTCCAAAGGCGACCAGCTGAGCCCCCACCCAGCCCATCTCGGCAATAATCAGAGAGAAGGTAGAGCAGAGGCCTACGCCGTTTCCGTAGCGCACCACGAACAGATCGACCAGGGTGAGGTATTTGCCCCGCCGCATGAGCCGGACAAAGAAGAAGCCGGCCAGGATCAGACAGAGCGCGGCGCCCCAGGGGTCGAAGATCACCCCCTGGTTTCCGAAGATGTAGGCGTTGCCGGCACCTCCCATGGCCGTGCCCGAACAGAACCAGGTGGCGAACAACGTCCCCGTGCAGAGGAATAGACCCAGGCGTCGTCCTGCAACGAGGAAGTCCGTAGTGTCTTTTACGCGCTTGGAGGCCCACCAGCCAATGAAGAGCATCAACACCATGTAGATGGCCAGCCCGATGAGCACCCAACCCCCATACTCATACGCACCATTCATCCTTTCCTCCTTAGAGAGTTGTATGATGCCACAGTATAAAACGGGTCGGTGCTGGAAGCAACTTTTTTTTACCGAAAATACAAGAATCAGGTAAGATTCAGGTATTCATGAGGCCGAATCAGAACTATCGCGACGTCTCTATTCCAAAAATTTCGGGCGGGGGCAGCCACTCATCGATGTTGCGCATGATCCTGGGAACGAGGGCATAATCCTTGACCTTGAGGCCTTCGATTGCGGGAAGAGTGTAGTTCAGAAACTCGTGGAACTCCTCGTTGGTTTTAAAGCGTGCTTCTATGGAAATTTCGGTGTTGTCTAGATTGAAGGCCAGGTAGGAAATCTGGGACATTCCCAGCAGCCGCTCTACGATTTGATTCTCGAACGCAGGATCGATGCTCAAGAATATATCAACGGATATGCCGTATCCGAACACACGGGGCTCCAGCACCAGAGTGAACCGACCCACGCCCATTTCTATAAGCCGATCGATGCGTTTGCGCACCGTACGCTCGTTGGCCTGCACCGCTCGAGAAATCTCGGCCGCGGAAGCGCGGGCGTTTTTATGCAGCTCCTGTAAAATGCGATAATCCAGAGCATCAAAGGGCGTGTACAGGTGTTTCTGCGGAGATGTCTGTTCCGAGTCAGTATATCCTTGTGGCATATTGGCTCAACATTGCGACAGCCGAAACGGAGTGTCAAGTGTCGATCCGTAATTTAGATCAGGAGAGAAGCAGCACCAGCAGCGCCTTCTCGGTGTGCATCCTGTTCTCAGCCTGGTCGAAGACCACCGAGTGGGGCCCGTCCATCACTCCATCGGTGACTTCCAAACCTCTGAAGGCCGGCAGGCAGTGCTCGAAAATGACGCTTTTATCGCACCTGGCAATCAGGGCCTCATTCACCTGGTAGGGGGCGAAGGCTTTGCGCCGCTGCGCCTCCTCCTGTTCCTGTCCAATCCACCACCATACGTCGGTGTAGACCACATGGGTTCCCCGGGTGGCTTCATCGATGTCATCGGTTTGGATAAATGTTCCGCCGGAACGGGCATTATTGCGGTGAAACATTTCCACCCACTGCGGATCGATGGAGTATTTACTCGGGGCGCAGTGCACAAAGGTCAAGCCCAGTTTGGAGCAAAGGGCGCCTAGAGAATTGGCCGGTTGGGTTCTATCGCCGAAGAAGGCCACCTTCAGCCCCTTTAAAGTGTCGAATTGCTCCATCATGGTCAGCACGTCGGCCAGCGCCTGGCAGGGATGGTTCACCTCGCTCATTCCGTTGATCACAGGCACCTCCGCTCTGTCAGCCAGTTCCTTCATTTCGCGGTGGTTGTTCCAGCGGATCATGATAGCGTCCAGGTAGCGGCTCAGGACCCGGGCCGTGTCACCGATGGTCTCCTTCTTGCCCAGGTGGATCTCCCCCGGTTTCAGGTAAAGGACGTACCCGCCCAGCTGCTGCATACCGAGCTCAAAGGAGATCCGGGTGCGGGTAGAGGGCTGATCGAAGAGCAAGCCCAGGGCTTTGTACTCCAGATAGCGGGGGTAGTGTCCCCGTCTGGCTTCCAGCTTCAGCTGCCGGGCGGTCTCCAGATTGAGGAGGAGCTCCTCTCGGGAAAAATCGTCGATGTTGAGAAAATCCCTTCCAGTAAGACTATGCATCCTCTACTCCTACTTCAATATTTCTGGATCGTGCGGGCGACCTTTCCCCAAGGGCTGCTGCTGGGTGATGCAGTGGATGTTACCGCCCCCCAGAAGGATCTCCCGGGCGTACACGCCGACAATCTCTCGATCAGGTAAAAGCTCGGCAAACTTGGCGAGGGCCGCCCGGTCTTGTGGATCTCCGAACTGGGGAACCACCATACCACCGTCGGCGATATAGAAGTTGATGTACGAAGCAGCCAACCGGTCGCCCTCACGGCGGGGCAGCGTTCCTTCCACATGATCCACCCCTTCGGATTCCTCCCGCGTGATGATAATCGGTTTCGGCTGCTGGATTTTATGAACCTCCAGTCTCCGCCCCCGGGCATCAATTGTTCCGGTCAGCCGCTTCAGGGCATCGGCGGAAAGCTCGTACTGCGGATCACTGCGATCCTCCGTCCAGGTCAGAGCCACCACCCCGGGCCGAACAAAGCAGCAGAGATTGTCTACATGTCCGTCGGTTTCATCGTTGTAGACCCCCTGGCCGAGCCAGATGATCGTTTTCACGTTGAGGTACTTCCGGAGCAGCTCCTCGATATCCCCGCGGTTCAGCTCTGGATTGCGGTTGGGATTGAGCAGACACTGTTCGGTGGTAATTATGGTGCCTTCTCCGTCCACGTGAATCGATCCGCCCTCGAGCACGAGCGGCGCCTTGTAGCGGTCGATTCCCGCGATCTCGCCAACCTTCTGGGCCACCAGGGAGTCCTGATCCCAGGGGAAGTACAGCCCGCCCTGCAAGCCCCCCCAGGCGTTGAACTCCCAGTCCACAAGTCGCACGACTCCGCTGTCGTTGACCACGAAGGTGGGGCCCACATCCCGCATCCAGGAATCGTTGTAAGAGAGCTCGACAACCCGCACAACACCGGGCAGGCAGTGGCGGGCCTGCTGAAATTGGGCCGCCGAAACCCCTATGGTTACAGGTTCGAAGCGGGCGATAGCGCGAGCGACCTCGGTAAAAGCCTTCTGGGCCGGTTTGGCTCCTAACCGCCAGTTGTCCGGCCGTTCGGGCCAGAGCATCCAGCAGCCGTGGTGCAGCTCATACTCCCCGGGCATCCGGAATCCGTCGCTGCGTGGCGTGCCCTCTAACAAGGAGGCCATGATAGGCTTGATGCTAATCGATGGGTATAGGTCTGTCAACCGGATTTTGCCTTGACAGATACCGATAACATCATATACTGAGCAAAAAAAGTAATCATTTATTCCGAATCGGTATCAAGGAGGAGAGTAAAATCGTATGGACAGCTATCGAAACGCGATGGAGTATGCGGAACGCTGGTTGGGTATCATCGGTCAGACGAAATTGGATCCGGAAACCGCTAAAGCAGTCTCCCGTGAGACTGTCAACAACTTCGTGAGACACTTCAACGCCGGTTGGGTGGAATACCGGAAGTCCGTCACCGAAGCGGGAGACTATGCCGGAACCGAATGGCGGGGAGAAGGAATCTACTACTACGACGTGTTCGACAACAAATACATCGACTGCCTGGGAGGCTACGGAGCCCTTGATTTGGGCTGGTCCCATCCCGAGGTTGTGGCCGCGGTGAAGGCCCAAGTCGGTAAATCCGGAATCCCCACCCAGGAGCTGATGGACCCTCTGCGGGGCGCGCTTGCCAATCTGCTGTCCCAGATCACCCCCGGTGATATCGACCATGCCTTCCTGGTCAACAGTGGTACAGAAACCATAGAAGGAGCTCTGAAGATCGCCAGACTTCATACGGGCAGGCACAATTTCATCGCCACCGTGCGGGCCTTTCACGGAAAAACCTTGGGTTCTCTCAGCATCATGGGGAAAAAGGACTTCCGCAAGGCTCTGCAGCCCTACGGAGGACAGACCTTCTACGTGCCCTTCGGCGATGCCGAGGCTCTGGAACGGCAGCTGGAGATCTGCAGTGCCGTGGGCGTGGAGCTGGCTGCCTTTGTCGCCGAACCGATTCAGGGGGAAGCCGGAGCCATTGTTCCGCCCGACGACTATTGGCCCCGGGTGCGTGAGCTGTGCACTCACTACGGCGTTCTGCTGATCGCCGATGAGGTTCAGACCGGTCTGGGCCGGACCGGGAAGCTCTGGGGGCTGAACCATTGGGACGTGATTCCGGACATTCTCTGCGTGGCCAAGTCTCTGGGTGGCGGGGTCATGCCCATAGGCGCCTTCATGGGTAACGGCGGTATCTGGAAAGCGTTCGAGGACCCCAATCCCTTTATCCATACCACAACCACCGGCGGAAATCCAATGGGCTGTGCCGCCGCAATCGCGGCCATCCGGGTCACCCTGCGGGACCGGTTGCCCGAACGGGTTGCAGGACTTGGAGAGTACTTCCTCAGCAAGCTGCGGGAGTTCGCCGGGCAATACCCCCAGATCTACTCCGGCATCACCGGCAAGGGGCTTCTGCTCGGCCAGCACTTCCACAACCCCGAGGTCGGATACAAGGTGGCCGCCGGCCTGTTCAAGCGGAAAGTTCTTGTGGCGGGCACGCTCATCAGCGCCAACACGGTGCGTTTTGAACCTCCCCTGATCATCACCCGGGATGAGATAGATGAGGTGCTGAACCGATTGGCGGACACGCTCAAAGAGGTGGCCAGGAAGATCTGAGTCGAGAACATGCTGTATCGAAAAATCGCTTTACTCCCTGATAAAATTAATCGTATGATTGAAACGTCCAGTTAATAGTCAGAAAAAGGGAGAGAGTTGCTATGTCCAACGAGGATGCGTCCGCTCAGGGGAAGATCGTCGAGGCCACCATCGAATGTATAGAACGGGAAGGCATCCAGGCCGTTACGATTCGAAAGATCGCCAAACTGGCCGGCGTGAACAGTGCGGCGATCAACTACTACTTCCGCTCCAAGGAGAAGCTGGTTGAAGAAGTTATGCGGAGCACCGTCGAGCATGTTTTCGAGGATTGGCGTGAAATCATCAACGATGAGAGCCGCAGCGTTCGAGAGCGCTTGTTCCTGTTGTTCACCGACTACATGGAGGGGGCGATCATGTTCCCTGGAATCTCCAAAGCCCACATGTGGGAGCCGCTAATCAACAACAACTACGAGGCTCTGTTTGTGAAGCTGTTGAACGGATTTTTCCAGAACCTGGTCAAGAAACTCAGCCTAGAGTTGAAACGACCCGTTAAAGAGCTCAAGCTGGTGGTGATCCATCTGTTCTCGGCTGTGACCATGCCCGTCCTGATGCCCGATCTGTATCGAGACTTTTATGACGGAAAAACATTTAGGGAAGCCAAGGTACGCCGCGCCCTGATCGAGCATGTTCTTAAGCTGTACTTTGACGAGGGGAATGAACCCGTGCAGGCGCAGGATAGCGAAGGTGAGTAACGGGATCACGATACACCTCCTTTTCCAAGCAGCACCTTACCCAAGAAAGGTGTTTTCCTCTGGATTGCCTGGTGCGGGCACATCTCCTGGCAACAGTAACAGCGGATACAGCGTTGGTAGTCATACACAGGAGGCGCGTGGATTCCGCCGCCGTTGAAGTGTAGGGCTTTTTCGGGTAGAGGGCAGGCCTTTACACAGATGCCGCAGCGCTCGCAGAGCTGTTCGTCGATCACAGGCCGGGGCACGAGAAGGCTTCTGACCCTGGGGTAGTACTTGATCAAGGCATTCCCGCTGACCTTGGTTCGGACAACCCGAAACTCCGGTTGAATCAGATCACCTATGGATTCTCCGACGATCTCGATTTCCTCGTCTCTGTACGTTCCCAGACCGGCCCGACAACCGGCCAGGCAGGTCGGGACGAACTCAGGATCCAAATCGACCAGCCGGGAGAACACGGCATCCACGGCGACCGGATCTTCGGACATGATAAGCACGTTCATGGAACGAGGTTCTCCGTTCCTCGGTCCGTTACCCTCCATTGCAACGATTCCATCCAGAATGTGAATACGGGGCCGAATGAGCAGATGCAGCCCGGCGAGCATGCGGCTGAACGCCATCGATTCCGGATGGCTGACGTGCAAAGCGGGCTTGCCCAGACCCGGCACACAACCGAAGAGGTTTTTCACAGCCCCGGTGATACGGGTGAGCTGATGGGTCTTCATCTTGGGTAGGTTGAACAAAGCGTCGCTTTCCAGCACCGCCCGAGCAATAGGCACCCGGCGACCGGGAATGCTCCCAGAAAGAGGGACCTGGCTTCCATGCTCGAAGTCCCCCATCTCCACGCCGTATCTCTGCGCCACGGCTGTAAGCCCTGAATCGCGGGCAGCCGCCAGTGGTTTGGTGATGCCGGAGGAATCACCGTAGGAAACCCCCGCCTTGGATTCGAGCAGAATCTGGATCATCGCCTCGAGAACCGACGGGTGAGTGGTCACCCCTTGTTCCGGTGCACAGCCGGCCAAGATATTTGGTTTTAGAAGCACCCTTTCCCCTTTCTTTACGAAGCGAGGCAATCCCCCCAGTAGATCGAAGCCTTGATGCAATGTACTGTAGAGGGTGTTCGGATCGTAGCGATCGCAGAGCAGGACAGCTACTTTCACCTTATTCATGATTGATCTCCAACAGGGGGATGGAATTCCTGTATGCGGGTTCCTTTTTACGTTTAGCGGAATCGAACCGGGAGCGGATGAACAGCTGGACCACTGGTAGAGGTATTATCCCGCCGAGGAAGCGGGCTATCTTGTTGACCAAACCGGGTACGATGATCGCCTTATTCTTGAACAGCTGCCGAATGGCGTAGCGGGCTACCTCCTGGGGGTAATGACAAGAGATCTTGCCGAAAAACCCTTGAGCCGCGATCAGCTTCCGGCACTCTTCGTTGGTCATGATACCGCCCGGACAAAGTGTGCTGACTCTGACGGATGTCCCTGTCAGTTCGGCGCGCAGAGCAAGGGAAAAGTTGAGCACGAAGGCTTTGGTCGGGGCATACACGGGCTTGAAGGGCATGGCGTAGAAGGCGGCCAGGCTGGCTACGTTGAGGATATACGATCGATCGTGTTGCTTGAGCTCCGGCAGAAGTATATGGGTCAGCTGTACCAGAGCGGTGATGTTCAGGTTTATCATTGCCTGATTCCGTTCTGGTTGGGAATCAACAAAGAGTCCATGACAGCCGATGCCCGCATTGTTTACCAGCATATTGACCCGCAACTTCTGGTCCTCAATCCACCTGTATATTGCCTTGGGACTGTTCGGTTCGATTAGATCCGTTTCCTGGTACACCACGGCGACACCGTAGCGGCGGGCGAGCTGCTTCGATATCTCGGGAAGGCCCGTATCGGGTAAGGCAACCAGGATCAAGTTCATTCCCAATCGGGCGCATTCTTCCGCCAAAGCCCTGCCCAAACCCTGACTGGCGCCGGTGAGGAGGGAGTACTGCTGCATCTGTTCGCGAAAGCGCCCGGCAGAAACGGGACCGTATTTTCGGATGCCATCAACCCGTGACAGCGTGCTTGATTCTCTGATCATTTTCTTCCCCTCGATTGTTTTAATTGACTGTTTGATACAAATAATTAAAACAATAGATTAAATCCAACGATTGAAATATAGAAGATCCTGAAACAGAAGTCAAGGTGAACGGCGTTTTTTTCGTTTTTTCTATGGATGAACCATGGGAAGCCGAAGAGCATGACCGCACTGTGGTTGGTCCTGGGGTACGATCTGTAGCCCTGCGGTACTACCTGTATTTCTAGTTGGGACAGACTACCCCGGAATCACGGAACTCTGATGAGATGGATCGAATAAAAGCATTTTCCATTTGCTCATTTATGATTGAAATACTACATTAACGGTATATATTGAGACGTAGGAGGATATACGAATGAAAAGAGTACTAATTGTATTGGGCTTGCTGTTGTTCCTTTCTACAGGGCTATTCGCGCAATATAGTCTTGACTACGCATCTTTCGCGGATGCTTTTCAAGGTTTTGCCGATGATGTAGCAAGCACCCTGCCGGCTACCGCAGGTGTCGCAGGGCTTAGCTGGTCGCCGGCCTATATCGGCCAGTTTCCCCACTTCGGCGTAGGGCTGTCGCTTGGAGCGTCCACAATTCCTTACGCAAAAATTGAACCCCTGGTAAACGAGCTTACGATTTCCCTTCCATCGGAATTTGACTACTTCAAGGATTGGGGAGTTCCGATTCCGGCTCTCGCTCTGGATGCCCGTCTCGGTGGTCTAATGCTGCCCTTCGATGTCGGGTTCAAGATCGGGTTCGTTCCGGATCAAATGAGGGAAAAGTTGGGCAAGGTCAACCTGGATTATCTCTTGGTGGGCGGTGATGTACGCGTACCGCTGCTGAAAGAGAAGGGCTTGCTGCCGGCGCTATCGGTGAGCGGCGGTTATACATTCATGCGAGGCAACGTGGGAGTACCGGATGTGATCGGAACGGGCGACTACGATGTGGATCTATCGGCCTATTCACTGGGCGTCCTGAGAGCAACGGCTCCGGAGCTGGCTTTCACTTGGGATACCCACACTTTTGTGGGAAAAGTCCAAGCCAGCAAGAAACTGTTCCTGTTTACTCCCCATATCGGTCTAGGAGCCGCTTACGGCGTCTCGAATGCTGGAGGCGGTTTGTCGAGCTCGGTCGAGTATGATGATGGTTCTGGATTCCAACCAATTACTCAGTCAGAGATCGACGCCATCAAAGACGCACTGGCGGCGGCAGGACAACCGGTTCCAGATATAGACAGTGAAAGCATTTTGGTTTCCTCCGATGCCGATGGTTTCTCTTTCTGGGTCTACGGCGGTACGGCGATAAATATTCTCATCCTCAAGGTGGACCTCAGCGCCATGTACAACCTTCTGAGCAAGTCATACGGTGGTGCTGTGAACGTAAGGATACAGTTGTAGTATTAAGATACCACCCTTTGCGAGGTGGCAGAAAAGAAAAAAAGGCCGGGAATTCCTTCCGGCCTTTTTCAATCAAAACATTTCCTAATAAATTGCCAATTAATATGATAGAATCATAGAGGCAAACGATCTCACAACATCTTACTCAGTAAGGAGGAATAGAGATGAGGAAGAAACTGTGTGTGTTTGCGACGCTGCTTCTTTTCGGCTCCCTGCTGTTCGCCGGGGGAGGTCAGGAAGCCGTGCCGGAGGGTTTGGGCGGAACCATCACCCTGTACACCTCGGTTCCCCAACCCATAGCGGACAAGATTCAAACGGACTTTCAGAGCAAGTTTCCCGACATTACGCTGGAGGTGTTCCGTTCCGGAACCAGTGCCGTCACGGCGAAAATCGCAACGGAAAAGGAAGCGGGAGCGATCCAAGCCGATTTGGTATGGGTGGCGGAACCTTCAACCTACGAGGACTTTAAAGACCAGGATCTGCTTTTGAAGTTCACGCCCGCCGAAGCGAAGAATTTGCCAAAGGAGATGAAAGATCCTGAAGGGTACTACTACGCGGGACGACTGATCAACATGATCATCGGCTACAACACCAGCGTGTCCGTACCGCCGAAGAAGTGGTCGGACCTGCTCAAACCGGAGTACGGAGGCAAATTGGGATTTCCTTCTCCCCTTCGCTCAGGTGCGGCGGAGGCTGCGGTAAAGACTCTCGTTGATAAGTACGACTGGAAGTATTTCGAAGATTTCAAGGCGAACGGGGGAGTACAGATCGCCAACAACTCCATGGTGAGAGATATGCTGGCAACCGGCGAGCTGACCGTCGGTGTGCTTCTTGACTATATGGTACGCGGAGCAAAGGTCAAGGGTTCACCGATGGATTACGTTTGGCCGGAAGATGGGGCGGTGTTTATTCCCAGCCCGATCGCCGTATTCAACACCTCCAAGAATCAGGAGGCAGCTAAGGTTTTCGTGGACTACGTGATTTCCCAGGAAGGACAAAAGACCATGGTCGAGTTGGGAGACTTCATTCCTGTCCGAAAGGATGTGGAGCCTCCTGCGGAGACTCCCACTTTGGGAAAGATCAAGAAGCTGCCCACGGATTGGACAGCGGTTCAGGAGATGCGGCAGGACACCAAAGATCGCTGGACTGCATTGTTCGGCGAGGAGTAGACAGCTACTGATTGACCGGGGGAGGAAGCGGACTTTGAGCCGTACCTCCCCGTTTCCCTTTTGCTAGATGATCAATACCTCTCGAATACGTGAACGGTTTCTACTGTTTCTGGCGATCCTGGTTCTGGGAGTGATCGTGGCCTATCCTTTGGCCAAGATCGTTATTCAGAGCTTCAAGTTCGATCAGTACTTCTCCCTTCAGAACTACATCCGCGCATTTTCGAAAAAGGGGAACTTTATCGCACTTCGGCACAGTTTGGAGATCAGCCTGCTCACCACGCTGTTCGCCACGGTGCTGGGAACTTTCCTGGCCTGGGTAGTTGCCCGTACCGACTGTCCGGGGAAGAATTTCTTCCGCACCGCCTTTATCCTTCCTTTCATCACGCCGCCGTTCATCGGCGCTTTTGCCTGGCGTATCCTTCTCGGACCGGTCGGGTATCTGAATAAAGCCTATATGGCTTTAAGCGGCAGTGAAGCGCCGCTGTGGAATTTCTACGGACCCGATGGGATCATCACGGTCATGACCCTGCATATCTATCCGTTGGTGTATATCACAACGCTTGGTGCGTTGGAACGGATGAATCCGGAGTTGGAGGAAGCGGCTCAAATCTCCGGTTCCCCCGTCTTTGCCGTCATGCGTCACATCACCCTGCCGTTGATGATGCCGTCGATTCTCTCGGGCGCGGTGCTGGTATTCATCGCAAGCATCGCGAATTTCGGGATTCCCGCTATCCTCGGATTTCCTGCAAATTATTACGTTCTCACCACAAAGATATGGGAAGCTGTTGTCCTGAGTTCCCAGGCGAACAGCCTGTCCTTGGCCGCTTCTCTGTCGGTATTGCTGGGCCTGGTTGCGGGTGCCGGGTTGATACTGCAGCGTTCCTATTTGAAGCGCAAAGAGTACACTGTCATATCCGGGAAGAGCATGCATCCGAATGTCGTTTTGCTCCGCGGACACAAGAGCTGGTTGGTTCCTCTTCTTGTTTTGATCGTTCTGGTCACGAGTTTTGCTCCGCTTATTGCGGTCATCCTGACGTCGCTGATCAAGGCATTGGGCATTCCCCCCGTCCCCAAGAACTGGACTCTCCAGAACTTCTACGATGTCCTGGTCACCCACCGGGCCGCGCGCAGGGCGATCCGTAACAGCCTGATCCTGGCTTTGAGCTCGGCCACCATCATCAGTTTGTTGGGCGCACTGATTGCTTACATAGTAGTGAAAACGAAGCTGCGAGTGCGTGGAGTAATCGACCTGATCTCAAGCATGCCCTACGCCCTTCCCGGAACGGTAGTGGGGGTGGCCATGATTCTGGCCTGGCTCAAACCGCTGCCTTTGATCGGAGTCAGCATCTACAATACTCTCTGGATCCTGCTGGTTGCCTATATCGCACGCTACCTGGCCTTTGGGGTGCGCACCACCTCTGCCTCTTTACTGCAGATCCACGAGTCCATGGAAGAGGCTGCGCGTATATCCGGTGCAACCTGGTTTCAGACTTTCCGGGATATAGTATTGCCTCTTATCGCCCCGGGATTGTTCGCCAGTTGGTTCCTGGTGTTTATGCCAACCCTGCGAGAGCTGACAATCTCGATCCTGCTATGGTCGACAAAACGAGAAACGATCGGAGTAATGGTGTTCAATCTTCAAGAGTCGGGCAATACCGTGGCTTCTGCCGCCTTGGCGGTGATCATGATGCTGGTGCTGCTCATCGCCAATATCACGACCCGTAGACTAACCAAGGGGAGGGTGGGGTTTTGATGTGCTCGACGAGCACTCTTTCCGTTGCCTGGGACGAACATTCTCTCGACCTGCCTGTACACAGATTTGGTGATGACGCCCCAGGGGTTCTGATCATCGCCGGCGTACACGGCCGGGAACATTCTGGAATCCAGGTTTCCTACGCTTTGGCAGAGCGCCTGGCCGAAATCCCCGGAATTCACGGAACCATCGAAATCCTGCCGGTTGCCAACCCGGAGAGCTTTGCCGCGGAGACTCGAGAGAATCCGGTGGATGGGAAGAACCTTGGAGAACGTTTCTCACCCTCTGACCTCATCGGGCAGGAGGTAACACAAACCGAGGCCATCGCAGGGACAATTCTCTCTCGACTTGAGAGTGTTTCTCACCTCCTAGATCTTCACTCGGCGGGAGAAGGCCGGTACTTGCCCCACGCCCTGTTTCTTCAAGAGCAGGATGCTCCAACCGCGGCCGCCTCCGGATTGCCCTTTGCATTGCTGCGCCGCCGAACTCGAGAGGGTAGGGAAACGGGGATGTTGTCCCGGGCCGCGTTTCAACGAGGGATCCCCGCTCTGGCTCTGGAGCTGGGAGGTGGGATCACCACGTATCTTGAGGATATTGACCGGGGTGTTAGATCGGTTCTTTCCCTGCTCGCTTTCTGGGGATATCTGCCGAGGAAGTACAGATTGAATCCCACGCCTCCGGATCGAGTGCACCTGCGGGATGACAGAAAGTTCATTCGGGCTTGGGAAGAGGGTGCATTTTATCCAATGTGTACGCTCGGAGAAATCCTCGGGAAGGGACAGCGGATCGGAACCTGGATCTCCCTGGAGCACCTCCAGGCTGTTCCTGTTGTGGCTCTCGAACCAGGGCTTCTCATTTATATTCGTACCCGCTGCCGCAGCCACAGTGGAGATACTCTGGCAATGCTATTGCCTGAAGTTCCGGTTCAGGGGATGAGGAAGGAGTAGGAGTACAATCAATGGCACAAGTGACGATGACCGATGTGCAAAAGGTCTATGGAAACATCACAGCCCTCGAGGGATTCACTGTCACTGTGAAAGACGGAGAGTTCGTTACGTTCCTGGGACCCTCGGGCTGCGGCAAAACCACCAGTTTGCGTCTGGTGGCGGGTTTCATTCGACCGGAGCGAGGATCTATCCGGATAGCCGAGCGAACCGTGTCTGATGCGGGTAGGGGAGTTTTTGTTCCCCCGGAAGAACGGAGTGTGGGCATGGTCTTTCAGTCCTACGCGGTGTGGCCGCACATGAACGTTTTCAAGAACGTGGCCTACCCCTTGAAGATCAAAAAAATACCTCGCGCAGATATGGTTCGCCGTGTGGAGCAGGCATTGGAACTGGTGAAAATGCCGGAGTTGATCGACCGCTATCCCAATCAGCTTTCAGGAGGACAGCAGCAGAGAGTGGCCTTGGCACGGGCTTTGGTTATGACTCCCCAGGTTCTCCTTCTCGATGAACCTTTTTCCAATTTGGATGCGAAGTTGCGGGAAGAGATGCGACTGGAGCTAAAGGCGCTGCAGAAACAAACAGGCAATACAATTATTTTTGTCACCCATGATCAGCTCGAAGCCATGGTACTTTCCGACCGTGTGGTTGTGATGGAGGGCGGAGTGATTCAACAGGTCGGCACGCCGAGAGAGATCTATCAACAACCGACCAACCAGTTTGTTGCCGACTTTATCGGTACGGCTAACTTCCTGGAGGTAGATAGAAGGGAGGAGGGTACCTTCCTGGTTGGCGGACCCCGTACTCCGCTTCCGGTCGCAAAACCAGGCGATAAGGGTCGCGGACGGATGAAACTAATGGTCAGGCCTGAACAGGTACAGCTCAACCGCAACAGGGGTGCCCTGGAGGCTAAGGTCGAGCAGAAAATGTTCCTCGGTGATGCAACGATCTACCTTCTCAACATTCACGGGCAAATCCTGAAGGCCAAGAGCCAGCAGCGGGAGGAGTTCGGGATTGATGAGACGATCTATGTGGATATTTCGGGGGAACAATTTTTCTCCTGATCCTGAGGTTCTTCGAGCCCGGAATATTTTCGGCCTTATTATGTTTGCGGGGGTTGAATTAGAAGGATATGAAGGGTCTTCTGTTCGGATGCTCGACATGGTTTTTTCAGGGCAGTCCGATTTGTTTCGCCCTGCAGACGATCAAGGAGTGCGGCTTCCAGGCTGCGGAGATCTGGATGGAACACCTCTGGAAAACGGATGAAAAGGTGAAAGAGATCGAGGGGCTGGCAAAGACGCTTGATCTTCCCCTGAGCCTGCACGCCGCTTCCTACGACGTGAACATCACCTCAGCCAACCCAGGAATCCGCAGGGAATCACTGCAACAGGTCCGGGAATCTTTGCTGGTGGCCGCCGATATTGGCGCCGATCCGGTAGTAGTGCATGCGGGACGTCTTTCCTCAAGCCGGGGAGATACAGAGGAGTATTGGAAGCTGCTTGAGGAGGCGTTCCAGATCCTCGATGGGCTGGCTGCAGGGATTGGTGTAAGGGTGGGAGTCGAGGCGATGGAAAAGCGGTCGAAAGAACTATTTGTTTCTCCCGCTGACATCCGGCGAATGATGAGCAAGGGATGGAAACACATAGGACTGACCGTCGATCTTGCGCATATCCAAACCGTGATGGAGCACGAGCGTTTCTTCTCTTTGATAGAAAGAAAGTGGATCAGCCACGCCCACATGAGCGATTTTTCGCGGGATGTGACCCATGTCCCCCTCGGTCAGGGATCTCTGGATATAGATCGGGCTTTGCGCGCCTTGTCTTCTCATTATCGAGGAACCGTGGTTCTTGAAGGATTTGTCCGTGGCCGGGGTCGGGAGACCGTGCAGGCAAATGGAGATCTTCTCCGCCGTCTTGGTTGGCTGTAGAACCAGGGGAACAACTTTTCAGGTTTATTTTATATGGTAGGAATCATTCGTCTCTACAATAATTATGTAGATGCCTGCGTCATTGCAGGGTAGAGGAACAGAAATGAAACAGTTCGATCCGAGTGTATTCGATTTTGATAATCCTTCAGCTCTATTCCGCTTCGAGGACTGGCTGAAGGGGTTGATCGGTGGGCGCCTGTTTTACCATCCCTACTTCGAAACCCGGGGCGGGTTCCGAGGCGACGAGGAGGTTCTGGATTTCGGCTGCGGGGGCGGTGTCGGCACCCGCTGCATCGCCGCCAAGCTCACGCAAGGGGGTCGAGTCACCGGGGTGGATATATCCGCGTACTTCACGGCCAAGGCGCAGAAACGCCTCTCGGGCTATGCCAACGCCAGGGTCATGCGCGGAGCGATCACGGACCTGGCTCTGCCACAGCAATCCTTCGACCTGATTTCGATCATTCACGTGATTCACGATATCATGAAAGAGAAGCGAGCCGAGACGGTACTGACTCTGGCAGGCGTGCTGAAACATCGCGGCCGACTGTGGATCTGGGAGCCCACCCGGCAGAGTCACGGCATGCCTGCGGAGGAGATCCGTCGGCTAATGGCTGAAGCGGGACTGCGGGAGGTATCCGCAGAGAACGAGGGAAGCTCTTTCAAGGGAATCTTCGAAAAATCGAACCGCAGCCTCCCGCTTAGCGCCGCGCGTACTAAGCGAAGGGATTTTCTGTGATCACTGATTTAGCTTTCTGTTCGCCGAGCTCGATCCATCGGCGCATGACCTGTGGATCGAAATTCAGAGGATTGTCGGTTAGGGGTTTGTCGGGACGCAGTCCTTCAACGATTTTCACCAGGCGCTTTTCCCGTCCAAACAGGTCGCTGTAGTCGTTTCTGTCGAAGACGGCCTGGATTTTTTTCCGGCATAGTGGCCTGGCTGCCAGAGTCTCCAGAACTTCCCGTTTCGCTCGAATCGCGATGTTCACCAGATTTGCCATCTCCAGGTCGTTCTTTCCGGTCTCGTCGAGCATGATCGAAAGGGTGCGAAACAGTACCTTGTCCAGCCGTCGGAAACGGCCCTCCGACGGGCTGACCTTGCCGGCGTTGAGCAATATGGGAACAATTGTTTCTGCACCGAGATTGATGGCTCGGGTGAAGGGCAGCAAGTCCCGCACTCCACCGTCGTAGCAGACCTGCCCGTCGATGATCGTGGGCTCCATAATGACCGGCACGCTGGCCGAAGCGATCATAGCGTCGATGAACCGCTCCCGAGTCATTCCTGGATCTTTCGGTGATACCACCACCAGGTTGCCGCTCTGATAATTCGTATACACGACGTAGCAGTAAGGCATGTCATCCCGCTTCAACCACTCGAAGCACTCGGGGCGAAATACCTCTTTCACCCTTCTTCGCAGGGGGGTGGAATTGTTCAGGCAGTCCTGACGTTTGATGAACTCGATGATGCTTTTTTTATCGAGGATGTCGGCTGTAGTAACCGTTGAGTACTGTTCGATTAGTAATTCTATCGCTTCTTCAGCGACCTCCGCAGGGGCGCCCAACAGTCCGGCCAGTGGGGTCACAAGGGCTCCTGTAGAACAGCCCCCGATGATGGAGAACCAGCCGCTGGAGCGGTACTCCTTGAAGATCTGCTTGATCACCCCTACGGCGAAAGCACCCTTGGCGCCTCCACCGGAGATAACCAGAGCGGTGCATTTACGCGCCGCTTTCTTTCTGGTTTTCATTTCGGTCCGTCAGCGTCCCGATCCACTTCCTGCAAGTACCTCTTCCCTCTGTTCCGCTCTCTTCATCGAAACGGATCGTCCGTGCCGGCGCTTTCCGGAATCCTGAAAGCGGAAAAGTCCCGCGTATTCCTTGCCCCTCCTGTACCACCGGTAGTTGGGATCCTCGATCATTTGCAGCCAGACAGGATCGGTGAGATTCTTGAACCTCTCGGCGTACCGATCGATCCAGTCCACAACGGCCGGATCGTGGATGATATCTTCGGAGTACCTGTGACCCTGAGGCACGAGATGCTCGTGCACCAGCTTCCGCAGTACCTGGGGATTGTCGATGATCATACAGGGGCGTTTGAGGTTTGCGATATCGTTGTAGGGAAACTCCCTGCGGATTGCCTTGAAGAAGGGGGAGTTCGACGCCTCGAGGATCGTGGTCTCCCGGATGTTGTCCACACCGAAGTGGGCAAACACACAGGGCTCGATTCTTCCGGAGTTCAAGATGTGCAGGTAATTCCGGGCGCCGGCCAGACATCCCCCTACAGCGGGTCCATCGTTCCAGAAATCAGCCATGAATATAGGGTGCTTTGTACGAAGTTCAGCAACTCGATCGCCGCAGTATACCCTCTGCTCGGGAGTCGGCACCAGTTCGAGAATCGGATCCTTTCCCACAGGCATGAACATGAAGTACCAGGCGAACAGGGCGCCCTTGTTGATATAGTACTGGACGAATTCATTGGTTGTAATGAGATCGATGTTTTCACTGGTGTAGGTGACGCTGATTCCAAAGATCACCCCTTCGGTCTTGAGCAGATCCATGGCCTTCATGACCTTCTGGTATACGCCTTGGCCGCGGCGTTGGTCCGTATGCTCTTTGAATCCTTCAACACTGATTCCCGGAGCCACGTTTCCCAATCGCGCCAGGGCTTTCACGGTCGGCTCATCGAGAAGGGTTCCGTTGGTATAGGTCAGGAAGTACATGTCGTTGTACTTCTTGAACAAGCCCAGCCAGACATCTTTCATGATGTACGGCTCGCCTCCGGACACGACTATGAAATAGATTCCCAGGCGTTTGCATTCGGCCAGAACACGATCGATCTCCTGTTCGGAGAGCTCTCCATCTTTATTGTACAAACCGGAGTAGCAGCCGGTACACCTGAGATTACATCTCATGGTAGGGCTGATGACAATCAGACTGGGCACCCAGATGTCTTCTTCCGCCAAGGTACGGCGGATTTTACTCCCGTTTACACCCCAGTTGAGGATCAGGTTTTCCACCAACTTTCGTTTGCAGTGATGACTGGCCAGATTGCCGACCCGAATGAATAGTTTGGCCGTTCCGGCATCCTCGTCGATATCACGGTCGAGGCCTTTTAAGAATGCATTCAATCCAGGATTCTCTATCGGTGTCCTCCCCAGATGTACCAGTTTTCGCAGATCCTCCCGCTTCCCTGTGAGACTTGCGGTAATCTTGTCCACTGCGATCCTTCTCGTGATGAAGTTGTCAGCGATACTGGTCCTCTTCTTCATTTCCGCCACCTCCCTAGATTTTTTACGATTCCGAGGAACTCCATCATCTGCGCCACGGTTTGTCCTCTTCTCTGTCGATCCGGGTCACCGAGATCACGTCCAAATTCAGATCCCAGAGTCTTGTCAGGATTCCCCGGAGCGCCGCCTGGTCGACTACGCGGCCGGTAAGCACCGTAGTATTGTATCCGTTCGGTTGCTGTTCCGCAACGATCGACATGCTTTCCAACCATTCCGACCAGTTGGGATCCAGGATTCCCCCCACCCGGATGCGATACATCAGTGGCTCCTCGCGCTTTTCCATACCTGTAACAGTCTTCTCTCTGTAAAGGTATCTATACTCCGGTATGGGTGTAACCAATCGAAAGTATAGTTTTGGCGCGGGCTTCACGGGCCGGAGATGAGCCCTAAAGCTCTGGCCTTGGCTACCGCTTCGGTTCTATTCTGCACTCCCAGCTTCCCGTAGATATTGCTCGTGTGCCATTTAACGGTGGGTAAACTGATGAAAAGCCGTCTCGCCACCTCTTTATTGGATGTACCTTGAGCGAGGAGCTGAAGAACCTCGATTTCCCGTTGGCTCAGAGGTTCGATCAGATCATTCGTGGCGGACAGGGCTTTCTGGGCTTCCCGATGCAGCGGGAAATTGGAGAGAATACGACCCGTGTACTCTTTTCGTATACCCCGGTTCGCCGCCTCGTAGAGTAGCTGCGCCATGGGTGAACCTTCGTCGAGGAAAATCCGCATATAGCCCTCCGGTTCGGCGAGGGCGAGCGCCTGGTCCAGAGCTTTCAGAGCCTCTTCGTTGTTGTTTTGATACCAGGAGGCGAGGCACTGGAGCACGAGAGTCTCGATAACGACCCCGTATCGACACAATTCCTCTGCGCTCTTTTGAAGCTGTCTGGCTATGGTCAGACAATCTTCTGAATTCCCCTGTGCCAGCAGGATCCGAGCCTGTAGGATCTGATCGAGCTCGCTGAGGACATAGGGTATTCGTTTGTTTGTTTGTGCTCTCCTATCCGCCCACTCGCTTTGCCAGTGAGCGGCTGCTTCTATCTTGCCCTGGGCAAGCCAGAGACGCGCCCGCTGCAAGTTGACCTGCAGATCGTCGAGCTCGCTTGCGTCGAAGCGGATGGCGATTTTCTGGATTTTCTCCAATATCTGTTCCGCCTCCACGAGCCGTCCTTGTGATAGCTTGATCCGAACAAGAGCGTGGTATCCATCCAAGGTGCCGATTACGCCGAGTCTTTTTACCAGTTCGATTCCGTTGTGCAGCATTTTTTCGGCGGATTCCAGATCGTTCCACTCTCTTAGTAGATTTCCAAGCCCGATCTTGGCCAAACCGGCGACCGGCAGGGGAATCCCCGCTGATTCCGTGCCCAGCTCGAGAGCTCTTTCGTAGGTCGCCTGGGCTTTATGGAGCTGGCCTTGGATAAAGTAAAGCTCTCCGAGTTCCGACAGCAGAGCACCGGCAACGGTGATGTTACCCGCTTGCCTGCTGGCTCGAATGCTGTCTTCGAACATTGGAATAGACTGCGGGATATTCCCACTGGTCGCATAGGCGACGTTCACCAGGACACGGTTGACGGTACTGCGAAAAAACTGATCCTTTTCCGGCAGGAGCTTTAATGCTTGTTTGCTCTGGATCCGGCTTTCTTCGATGTTCCCCTGAATGGCTGCCAGAAAAGCCCGGAAGGCGGCCACCTGTCCGGCCACTTGCTCTGCGGATTCTCCTTGCAGAGCAGCATCTACCCGAGCCTGAATATCGTTCATAGGAGCCCCGGCCATAAGTAAACTCAAGGCATGATACACGCACAGAAGGGGTCGTTTGCACACCAGTTCTTCCGGCAGCGTCTCGATCCACTTAAGGAATGTAGCGAATTCGCTGCGCATCAGGGAACTTTCAGCATTTTCCTCGATCAACTCAATCGCCCTTTCGAAATCTTGACCCGCCAAGGTTTGCTCGATAGCGTCGGTGACCATGTTGTTCTGTTCATACCACTCACCGGCTCGACGATGAAGATCGGTCACCTGGTCCCAATTGAGTTGCCTCAGCCGGCGCCGCAGCAAATCGGCAAACAATCGATGATAACGGTACCAGCGGTGTTCCGTGTCGATCGAGAAGATAAACAGATTGTCTCTTTCCAATTGTTGCAGGATTTCTTGTCCGTCCTTCTGGCCGGACAGGACTTCACACAGCGGCCCGGTCAGGCGCTCCAAAATCGAGGTTTTCAACAGGAAGGTCTGGACGCTTTCGGGTTGGCGCTGAAGCACTTCCTCCAGGAGGTAGTCCAGAATGTAACGATTGCTGCTGGTAAGGGAGCGTATAAACTCGGATATGTCCTCCCGCCCTCGAATGGACACCGCAGCCATCTGGAGTCCCGCGATCCACCCTTCGGTGCGAGCGGCCAGGGCTGTTACATCCTCCGCCGACAGATTCAACCCCATCAACTTGTTCAGAAACTCCGCGGTCTCATCATCGGTAAAGCGTAAATCACTGGAACGCAGTTCCGTCATCTGCCCCCGCGCCCGCAGGAGGGTGAGGGAAAAAGGCGGATCCGCCCGGGTGGAGAGAACGAGGTGAAGTTGGGCGGGCAAATGTTCCAAGAGAAAGCTTACGTAACTGTGGATCGAGTTGTCCTGAATCAGGTGGTAATCGTCGAGTACGAGAACAAAGGGTTTATCGATTTCGGCGATTTCATTCAGCAGTCCTGTCAAAACAGACTCAACAGCCCCGGGTTTCAGCGTATGGAAATTTGCCAGAAGTCCTTCAGCGAGTCTCGGCTTGATCGTCTGCAGAGCGGCCATGAAGTAGGACAGAAAGCGGATAGGATCGTTGTCGCTGTCTTCGAGGGACAGCCAGGCTGCCGGGTGCTCGCTCCGGTTGACCCACTCACCTATCAGCGTGGTTTTACCGAATCCCGCCGGTGCGGACACCAGGGTCAGCCGGCGATGGATCCCCGCCTCCAGAAGCTCAATAAGATGGGTTCTGTGTACCAGTTCCGGGCGAAGAGACGGAATGTAGAGCTTTGTCTTCAGTACGGGAGGTATCATGTTTCTGGTCCGATTATAACCGTTCGGGCGAACCCGGCACAATCTACTCGGTTCCATCCTAACCGAATCGACGGGATGTGGAAAGGAATCGATCCCCTTCCCGGTCGAACTTGTTTTTTTTATAGGAAACTGTTAGAAAAGGTTCAATTCCCTTTAAAAAAAGGATGAAGCAAGATGTTTCTTCAGGCGGTAATCAATGGAATCCTCTTTGGCGCCGTATATGCCACCATTGGAATCGGTTTTTCCCTGGTTTGGGGTGTGATGAATATCATCAACATAGCCCATGGAAGTTTTATCATGATAGGCGCCTACCTGTCTTATACGTTGTACACGGTTCTCGGAATTGATCCATTCCTCTCCATCCCGCTGGTAATGGCAGTGCTCTTCGTTATGGCTTACGTGATTCAGAAGTTCGTGCTCAATCGAGTTGTCAGGGGCAGTGTATTCATCACCCTGACCTTTACTTTTGGACTGCAGATTTTGATCGCCAATGTCTGTCTTCTGATCTGGAGTGCCGACTATCGCAGTGTGAAGCTGCCCTACTCTTCGGCCGGATTCCAGATCGGCGGCGTGGTCGTCCCGCTGGTACGCTTGGGGATTTTCGCCGTTGCCTTGGTTCTGACCGGGTTGTTCTATCTGTTCATCAGGAAAACCAAAACAGGGATCGCGATCAACGCTACGGCCTTGAACTTTGAAGGAGCTAAAACGGTCGGCATCGATGTCTTCAATATTTACGCCATCACTTTCGGAGTAAGCGCAGCGCTGGCCGGAGCGGCTGGTTGTCTGATCTCTCCGATAATGAGCGTGAATCCATTCGTCGGCGGGCCGTTGGTCGGCAAGGCCTTTGTAATCTCGATCTTGGGCGGACTGGGCTCGACGATTGGCGCTCTGGCAGGCGGTATGGTGCTCGGTCTGGTGGAAACCGTAGGAACCGTATTTATCCCCTCCTCTTACCAGGAGCTTCTGGGCTTCTCGGTTCTGGTTCTCGTGCTGGTATTTCGCCCTCAAGGATTGCTTGGAAAGAGGTTCTACTAATGAAGACCAAACTGATCGTTCTCGGTATCCTGGCAGTGTTGTGTATCGCCGCACCGTTTCTGCTCACAGGATTCTGGGTACGGCTGATTACCTTCACCTTCATGTTCGCCGTCCTGGCCTCGGCTCTGAACATCATCGCTGGATTCACCGGCTATGCAGCCTTCGGAAATATGATCTTCTTCGGCTTGGGCGCCTACACCACGGCTGTGCTGATGAGCAGACTCCGCTTTTCCTATCCGCTTGCTCTGGTGTGCTCCGCTGCGGTAGCTGTCGCCGTAGCGATTGTGCTGGGCATGCTTCTCTTGCGTCTGAAAGGGCACTACTTCGCCCTGGGAACTCTTGGGGCGGCTGAGGCTGTGAAGCACGTCGTGGAGAATATGACGAAGATCACCGGGGGCGGGCAGGGCATCACCGTACCGCCGCTTCGGGGAAACCCGGCGATGATCAACACCTTCTTCTATTTCATGATGTTCGGGCTTTTGATAATCATTCTTGTTGTAGTGTGGTGGCTGTCCAAGAATCGTCTCGGATACGCTCTCAAGGCGATCAGAGCCAATGAGGAGGCTGCCGGGGTCATGGGGATCGATACAACCCGCTACAAGATTACCGCCTGGGCGCTGAGCGCCCTTTTTACTGGAATCACCGGATCGGTCTACGCCTACTGGTTCACCTATATCGATGCTCCCACGGTGTTCGACGTGATGTGGGTGGTGAAGATGTTCGTTATCCTTCTGATCGGAGGAGCCGGCACCATCTTCGGACCGGTGATCGGCGCCTTCATCCTGGAGACCATTTCCGAGCTGGTCTGGTCCCGCTTCATCAATCTCCACCTGGGGATTCTTGGATTGATCATCATTCTGGTGGTTCTGTTCATGCCGAGGGGAATTATCAGCCTGGTGACTCAGGGAAAAGGAATCAAAGATCTCATCCCAATACGGCGTACGGCAAAGGGGGTCGATCGATGAGCAAAGTGATGCTGAGCGGCCGGGGTGTCACGAAAACTTTCGGCGCCCTCAAAGCGGTATGGGACGTTGACTTTGAGGTAAAAAAGGGTGAAATCCTCGGCATTATCGGGCCGAACGGGGCGGGAAAGACCACCCTGCTGTCCATGATCAACGGCACTCTGCCTTTGACCCGGGGGACGATTACCTTCAGAGATCAGGTGATCTCCGGACTCAAACCTTTTCGCATCGCCGAACTGGGGATCTCCCGCACATTTCAGATCGTGAAACCCTTTCCCGGGATGACCCTTCTGGAAAACGTTTCGATCGGCGCACTGTTCGGAAAGGACAAAATCCGTGATGCCCATGAGGCGCGGGAAAAGACCCGGGCAATACTGTCCAAGGTCAATTTGAGCGGCCAGGAAAACGTAGCCGTGGAGAACCTCAATATCTCCGAACGCAAGCGGTTGGAGTTGGCCCGGGCTTTGGCCATGGACCCGGAGCTGCTCCTTCTCGACGAGGTCATGGCCGGTTTGAATACCGTGGAGATCAACTGGATCATGGAACTGATCCGAAAGCTGAACGAGAAGGAGGGGCGGACGATCCTGGTAATCGAGCATGTGATGAAGGCGATCATGGGTATTTCACACCGGGTCATGGTGCTGCATCATGGGCAGAGAATCGCCGAAGGTACGCCGGAGCAGATCAGCAACGACGAAAAGGTGATTTCCGCCTACCTGGGAGAACGATACGCCAAGAGGAGGGCAGAATAATGCTCAAGGCTGAAGGGTTGAACGCCGGCTACGGGGATGTGCAGATCCTCTGGGATCTCTCGGTGGAAATCGAAACCGGCAGCATTACCGCCCTGATCGGCGCAAACGGGGTGGGCAAAACCACATTCTTGAGAACTCTGGCCGGGGCTATTCAGCCCTACAGCGGGAAGATCTTATTCGATGGGCGGAATATCATCCACCTGCCCCAGACGTGGCGGGCGAGACACGGAATCATGATGGTACCGGAAGGGCGACAGTTGTACAGCGGATTGACCGTCGAAGACAATCTGAAGATGGGAGCCTATACCCGCCGGGATCGAAATGGAATCCGCCGGGATCTGGAATGGGTATACAGCATCCTTCCCGTGCTCAAAGAAAGACGAAAGCAGCTGGCCGGGACCCTCTCCGGAGGAGAGGCCCAGATGTGTGCCGTAGCTCGGGGCCTGATGGCCGATCCGAAGATATTGCTCCTCGATGAGCTTTCTCTTGGTCTGGCGCCGGTTATCGTAGACGGATTGATCAAGGTCCTCCGAGAGATACATGAGAACAGGGGAATCACAATACTGCTCGTCGATCAGGACGTCCAGATTGCTCTGGAGCTGGCCAGCAGGGGTTATGTCTTCGTGAACGGCCGGGTGGAGATGTCGGGAGAGTCTGAGGAGCTTTTAAAGAATACGGAGATTCAGAAGGCCTATTTAGGAATTTGAGCTTGGCTTTCGTCCGGGAGAATCAGTATACTTTAAAAAAAAGAAAGGGAGGAACTCATGAAAAACAGGTTCTTCACAACTGTAGCAGTTCTAATGGCGTTCCTGCTCACTGCAGGAACTCTCTTCGCAGCCGGTCAGACGGAAACGAAAGCACCGGATATCATCAAGATCGGCGCTTCTGTGTCCCTAAGCGGTAACCTGGCCCGATTCGGCAACATGGTGAAAAGCGGCTATGAGCTGTGGGCCGAGCAGGTAAACGCCCAAGGCGGAATCGACGTGGGCGGCAAAAAGCTGCCCGTGGAGATCATCTACTACGACGATCAGTCCGACAACCAGACTTCGGCCAAGCTTACCGAGAAGCTGATCACCGAGGACAAGGTCCAGTTCCTGCTGGGACCCTTCGGTTCCGGCCCGACCTTCGCCACCACGGCAATCGCCGAGAAGTACAACATCATCACCATGGCGACTCTGGCCAATGCCACCAACATCTACGATCGCGGCTTCCAGAACGTATATGCGGTGCTGGCTCCGGCGACCCGTATCTTCGCCAGTTTCATCGACATGCTTGCCGCCCAGAGCCCCAAGCCCGCCAAGGTGGCGATCATCTATCCGAATGACAACTTCCCCGCCGCCGTGGCCAAGGGGGCGAACGAGTATGCCAAGCAGAAGGGTTTTGAGGTTGTCTACATCGAGGAGTACCCAAAGGGTGTGAAGGACCTATCCTCCACGATTCTGAAGATCAAAAACTCCGGCGCCGAGCTGCTGATGGGTTCCGGGTACCTGGAGGAAGCCATTCTGACGGTACGCCAGCTCAATGAGCAGAAGGTCAGGCTAAAAGCCATCGGTTTTACCACTGGTCCCGAGCTAAAGGATTTCACGGACAACCTGGGAAGCGAT
>CAZVHJ010000019.1:26920-76486 GCA_964627715.1 uncultured Spirochaetaceae bacterium
AGATCCAGTGGAACCACCTGGACACCCCCAACCTCGATTGGTTTGCGGCTGAGAATAACAGAACAGGTAGAGGACAAATTGTTGGAGTTGACAGATAGACACATGTTCGATTAGGGCTGCATGGGAGGGCTATAGAAATTGCGTCTTCTGATACGGTGCGGCTGCTCAGTGGTAATAAGAACATTCTATCTCTTGTCAGGGTGAGCAGCATTTCTGCCTTGCTTCAGCTTCTTATTGTTGTTGCCGGTATTGCAGCTAGAGCCGGTTTTGAGCAAAGCCCACTACAGCATTTGAATATTTTGCGGTGACGAAGGAAAGCAAACTCATCGGACTCTTGCAGGATGATTTTTTCCGCATCTCCGGCAGAAATCATTCTATACGCAGCGGGACCGTTGTACATAATATGGTTCATCATGCTCTCGTTGGATTTATCTAGATTCGTGAAATCAACAAAAAAGCCTCGTTGAAATGGGGTACAGATTACGAGTCGGACTTTAGGCTCGGCTCACGCTTCGCAATCTTTGTTTGCGCTCACTCAAGTGATTGCTGATGCGCTTGATGACTTACATTTATCAGCGGATACTATTCGGGATAGTTTCGGATAAAGAAGGTGTACTACTGTGAAAAGCACATCAAGAAACCGAATCGTCTAAAACGCACTCAAGATTGGGAACGAAAGAGAAGGTGTTGATTCGAGAAAAGGAGAAAGGTGAAGAATGATCAGTCGAATTTGGCATGGATGGACAACCCCTGGCAACGCAGACAAGTATGAGGCTTTGCTCAAGAAGGAAATTTTCATCGGCATTCACAACCGGCACATTCGAGGCTTCAAAGGTATTCAGTTGCTTCGACGTAAAACCGGAGAAGAGATTGAATTCATCACGATCATGGTGTTTACGTCCCTGGGGGCGGTACGCGAGTTCGCAGGAGAGGACTACGAAGCAGCGGTTGTTCCGGAGAAAGCAAGAGAAATACTCTCCCATTTCGATGAAAGATCCCAGCACTACGAAATCAGAGCAGAGAGGAGCGGGTAAGAAGAAGAAAGTCAGGGTAAGGACTCGATCCCCGCGGTTTTTATGACGATGCGTAGCGGATGCGGGAGACCGTGTCAACGGCTGTAAGAGATACCTACCATGTCGGCAGCCTATTTGCGATAGAAATTGCCGGGATACGAAAGCGGATCCCATTCTTTGGGATACGTATCGAGAGCATAAAGTACGGATATATCCATTTTCGCAAGGATCGGCTGCTACATCCAGAAATGTACACTTGTATCATCATTGTAATGGATACCAAGTTGGGATTTCCAATCATTATCTTTCTTTCAGCGTACAAGACATCCCGTCGAAGCACGTGTAAAATCTGGGTAGGATTGTCAAAAAACCGCCGATAATCTAGATCAATATGCTGTCGAAAAGAAGAAAAAAACAGCATCGATGTGAATGTAAACAGTAAACAGCAGGATCATGCGAAGCGTTCTACAAATCGCTTGATGAATATCAAACGCAGCTACCCCGAATTTCTTTCAGCCGAAACATTTCCACAGAGTAGCGGAAGAGTGTGGACGCCAATATCAGGAACGCGACCATGCTGAGTCTTCAGAATATTGTGCTTTCTCGCGGCGGCCGGACCATTATCAAGAGTTCATCCGTAACAGCAGATCGAGGCGATGTCGTTGCCGTTTTTGGCCCGAACGGCGCCGGTAAAACCACCGTACTGCAGTTCATTGCGGGTGTTCTAAAATGCGATTCAGGCCATATCTACCACAGAGGCGACAAGGTCGATCCGAATTCCCTCGATTGGCGGCGCAGACTGAGCTATGTTCTCGATGACGGAGGAGTAATTCCACTACTTACCGTAGAGGAACAGATTTACCTCCAATGTGCGCTGGTAGGCGTCAACCGCCAAGAGTCAATCAAGCGTACGAGGCTTATCATCGACTGGCTCGAACTGGGCAGATATCGGGACTATCGAGGAGACGAGCTTTCATCCGGAATACGTAAAAGATTGGGAATCGGGATAGGGATTGTTCGTGATGCCGAGGTGTTTCTTTTTGACGAACCTTTCAGCTCGTTGGACGTTCAAGCAATGGCTGTTTTTATCAGAATTCTCGTGGCCCTCAAGAGCAAAGGGCGAATCATCCTTGTTGCATCGCACTCGTTTCCATTTCTGCACAACTTGTGTAACCGCCTCTGGGCTATATCAGCCGGCGTGATGATGGACAATTCGAACAAACGCAAACTGCAGGATCTCCTTGGCCATCCATTCCGGTCTGCAAGACTGCAGGGCGAAGAAATCGATATCCCATGGATACCCAAGTCAGAGTAGGCAGACTTTCCCGAGTGCTTTACCAGCGCGGAACGCATAGAATACTTGGGAACCCGTTTCTTGGCACATTTACGGCATTTCTGACCCTGCTCTTTCTAGTTCGGATAGCTGCTAATCTCTACCTGGTAATTGATCTCTCGAAAAAAGGCTCGACTTTGGACGCCGTGCAAATCGCCAGCGTTCATTTCATCCTCTTATCAGCTTATATAGTGTGGGTTGGATCCCTGGCGACCTTGCGTATCAGCTTATCACTACCCCGATTGTGTTTTGTCAACTTCTCGCCTCGTGGAAGGCGTTTCAGGTCACGTTTCCTGCGTCAAATTTCCCTTCTGAGACCCATGAACATGGCATCTGCGTCAATAATCCTGCTCACGGCGTTTATTTTGTCAATGATATGTGCAAACTGGCGCTTCGTTGTGGTTAGGGCGTTGGTTGTTCTCTGTTCGACATTTACAGGTTTCGTTATCGTGATAGCCGTTGCATCTTGGTCTTTGTCAAGGCGATCGGAAATCCAGATTATAGAGATGCTCTATCTAATCTTCCTCGTGGCTGTGAATCCCGACATCGGTTTTACTGACAACCGCGTCAGCATATTCTTCGGAGGACGGCATTATTCTTTTCACGGCATTTTGGATGTCGCTGCGACGATTGGCTTGATAGTCATGCTTGCACTTCTAATATTGCTTCTGGTCAGAGTTCTGTCGTCCATGGGAAACAGATTGCGCAGGCAATTACCCCTGAGGCCCATGGAAAGATGGTATTGGCGGTTTCTCCGAATCAGATCTTGGGTACTTCTATACATGGTCGTCATTCCGGTCTTTATTTCTTCCTTCACCACTGTTAGTACCAAGAGGTGGGCTTTCGTTCTATCGATCCTGTTCGGAGTGGCATCGTATTTGTATTTTATCGCTCAATGCGAGACTACTCTGCATGAGAAACGGAGATGTTCCCTCTTTGACAAAGGCAATCTTAGGCTTATTGCTAGGTCAGTGTTGATCCACATCGGACTAATGACAGTACCCGTAATTGGTTATATTATTGGAAAATGATCTCAGCGAAAGCTTGAGTTATATTCTGTTTGAACATTAGCCAAGAAAAAAACAGGAAGAAAGCGAGAAATGAGAAAAAGCATTTATATCGATTTTGAAAATGTGCCAAATATAAAAATCGAACAATTGGACGATACAAAGATCTTTCTTTTCATTGGAAAAAACCAAAAAAGATTATCCACAAGTATCGTCAGGACGATTCAGCCGTTGGGGAAAAATGTTGAGTGAATTCAAATCAATGGCTCCGGGAAAAATGCCCTTGATTTTCATATTGCATACTATTTAGCGATCCACAAAGACTAGAAAGAAACGGAACACTACATATCAAAAGATACAGGATTTGATCCGCTCATTGACCATGCAAATGGACTTGGGCAGAAAGTGAGACGGGGCGTATCCTTTGCCGATGTTTTTGAAAAAATCGGTTTAAACAAGGAGTTGGAAGGAAAATATAAAAAAATTCGCGTAATTTTGATGAAGCAACAAAAAGCAAAAAGGCCTAAAAGCAGAAAGTATGTATCCCCTTCCGAGCAACCCGCTACTCTGGAGTATATGACTCCTACCGGGTTGACCGCCTGTGCATGGGACCTATTCCTTATCAGCCACGAGCGTGATGCCTGGGTGAGCAATGTCCTTAAGCAGGCTGCGGCGCCCGATCTCGAGCGATACATGAGGGCAAGATTAAACGGAGATGTCTAACCGAATCGATAGACGGTCACTCATGTGATACCCTTTTCTACAGATCCGATGAGTCGAGGTTGCTGCTACATAACGGGATAGCGTATTGATTATCGAACGGGCTACGGTTGCAGACGCTGCCGAGATACTCGATTTGCAGAAACTCGCCTATATAAGTGAGGCGGAAATTTACAAGGACTATACAATTCGTCCTTTGATGCAGACTCCTGAAGAAATAGAGAACGATTTTGAAAACCATGTTTTCCTCAAGGCTGTGCGCGATGGGAGAATAGTCGGATCTGTAAGAGCACGCATCCATCGGGAAACCTGCCTGATTGGAAGACTGATCGTTCATCCAGCCCTGCAAAATCGAGGTATCGGCACCAGGCTCATGAAGGAAATCGAGAGTGCTTTCGAAAACGCCAGGCGATTTCAATTATTCACCGGGTACAAGAGCGAGCGTAACATCCATCTCTATCAGAAACTCAGCTATCAAGTCCTCAGGAAGGAAAGGATCAATGAGAATCTGGAGCTCGTATACATGGAAAAAAACAAACAGGACAACCCGAGTTCTCAGCGGAGTTGCCCTTGAAGCCGATTTCCGGATCGAACAGCTTTTTTTAAAAAATCAAAACAGCGGCCGATCCGACTCCTCAGCGTAACCCGGTTCCGGATTATATTGTAATGGAACTTTTAAATCAGGAGATAAAACTAAATGTCATTGATACCAGCATTTAAAATCGGCATATGGAACGCCTGGATATTTATGAGTGTTTTTCTACTCCAGATGCTCGTAATAATGTTCGTAGACAAGCGTGTACGGGACAGGACGCACATCCCTCAACAGGCGAGACGAAATACGCTTGAAAAACATATAGGCACCATCAGCAATTTCGTCTGGATATTGGCCCTGGCTTATTCTATTTTCTTGCCTCTTCAACCTGGCAGTATATGGTTTTATGTTGGCCTTTTTATTTTTACGATTGGACTTATCTTGTTGACGACAGCCACTTTTAATTTCATTACTACACCAACAGATCAATTGATAACAAAGGGTGCGTACAGGTTCTCACGACATCCAATGTATTTGGCTACTTTTTTCATCTGTTTGGGTTCCGGGGTTGCTGCTGTATCGTGGCTGTTTGTGCTTCTAAGCATAATTATGGCGTTGTGCGTTTCTCGCGAAGCGCTGATCGAGGAAAGATATTGTCTTTCCCGATACAAAAAAGTCTACCTGGAGTATATAAACAGGACCCCTAGATGGATCGGCGTTACAAAAAGAATGAAAGATGAAAAAGGAGCCAACCCATGAGGAAATCAGAGAGATTCTTGCCATTCGCTGTCAGAGTCATCATTCTGCACAAGGTGACTTATTTTTTATTTGGAATCATCATGTTCAACCTCATTGATTAACGATTCGGGAGGATTGGTGAGCTCATCGATTCATACTGACCTGTACGACATTCTCGGTGTGCCGGCGACCGCCTCAACCGGCCAGATCAAGTCCGCGTTCAGGAAATCGGCCTTAGAGCACCATCCTGACAGGAACGACAACAGTATCGAATCCGCAGCACGATTCAGAGTCCTCTAAAACGCCTACAGTGTTCTCTCCGATCCTGTGAAACGGGGCGAGTACGACACATTCCTCGGAATGGCGTTACAGGGATATGTACTGAAAATGCTGAAGTTCATCGACAAATGGATTCTCAACAAGGCGGGTTCTCCAGACTATTTCTTCCAATCAAGAAAAATGAGCGTACCTGCCGAAGGTGACATACTCTTCGAAGGCAAGGATAGGGGGCATCGGCCTTTCGCGAACATACATGACTACTTCTACAATATACGATTACGAACAGACAGGTTTCTAAGCGGCGTGAAGCTTCTCGATCTACTGGAGCCCATACCGGGAACAGGGGTCAGGATTATTGATTGTGTTTTCGAAGCCCACAACCTCAGTATCCACTACTTGGTTTGCTTGAAGAGCGCCATGGCGGGTGAGGTCGACCGCAGCTCTCCTTTCCTTCATACAAATCCTTGCTTCGAAGTTTGAGCTCTGCAGGTGACGGCAATGCTGCCAGATCCCGATCCCACTTACCCCATATGCGTAATCTCCCGGTGGAGAGCACCGCGAGACACTCGGCGAGACACACCAGAGACAATTACTGGCAAGGGAGGCCGGCATGTACTACAATGTATTTTCAACGTTTTGGGGAGCCGGATTCTATGGATAGGAAAAATAAGGTGGTGACTTTCGATGCAGGCAGGTGCGCTCGCTGCGGCCTGTGCATCGAGCGTTTCAAGGATTACTGCATTTCCGAGCTCGACGGCATACCGGTCATTGATTATCGGATATGCAATGTTTGTCAAAAATGTGTCGCCATATGCCCGTCACAAGCAATCATGGTCAATAGTACCGCTCCGGAAAGAATCAAGGGTGAAGTCGCTCTGAAGCCGACGGATCTTCTCGCATTGCTGGCGAGGAGGCGTTCGATTAAGGTATTCAAGGAGAGGCGATTACCCCAGGATAAACTGCGGAGTATCGTTGAGGTAGCAAAATACGCGCCCAACCAGAACAAGAATATCGACGCAATCGTGATCAACGACAGGGAGATAATCGAGCATATCGACCTGTGTGCCTTGCAGACATACAGGAGAATGTACCGAGCTTTATTTTCGGTGAAGGCGCTGACTTCCCTCCTGTCGCTCTTTTCTCCTTTCCTGTTCACGTCAAAGAAAAAGATGGAATTCGATCTACTGACGAGAAGGAAGATAGTTAAACCGGGTACGCAGGCTCTGATACTCATGGTTGGCAACAGAAGAGTGCCTGTCACCGAGAGCAGCGCTCAATACATGCTGGCAACGATGATCATTTTCTCGGAATCCCTGGGGATCGGTTCATGCCTGATGGACTCGCTAAGAATAGCGATCAACATGAACTCGAAGATACGGAACAGACTGAAGATACCGAAAGCACAGAAGGTGCTCGGCGTTTTGGCGTTGGGATACTCCGATGAAAAAATCGTGAATATTCCACGAGGGTACGAGCTCAACGTGCAGTGGAATCGCGGAAAAAATGGAAGTTGAGGTGCAATGCGATGCTTCTAAGAGGTGATCGAGGCCATTACGGAGGTACTGTGGGCATGGAAAAACAAGGTGCCAGGCCAACAGGATGCATAGGAAAGCTTATCGGGCGACTAATGAACAGTTTCCATACCGGCGTGTATGCAAAGTATCTGGATAGCCACTCACCCCCTGAGAATTCGGTAATACTTGATATCGGATGCGGCGGCGGCAAAATCATAAAGCATTTATCTGACTCCGATGACGGCTATCAGCTACTTGGTATTGACCATTCACCTGAAATGGTCGAGCTCTCAAAAAAGGTAAACAGACGGGGAATCGGCAGGAAGCAGGTGCGGATAATCAATGCCTCTGTCTCGGACATACCGATAGAAAGCAACAGTGTCGACTTGATAACAGCATTCGAAACGGTTCAATTTTGGACAGATATAGACAAATCATTTTCCGAAGTTCTGAGAGTGTTAAAAAACGGCGGTACACTTTTGATAATCAACAGATACCCAAAGCAAGGGAGCAAATGGTGGAAGAGAGCCATCATGAAGAATGACAGGCAATACGCAACCAGACTCAGAAGCGCCGGATTCAGCATAGCTTCGACGGATTTGGACCATAAAAAAGGCTGGATTGTAGTAAAGGCAACCAAATGAAAAACCAGGAGCTTCTTGCGGAAGCGATAAAACACGACCAACATGCCGGCAACACGATTGTTCGGAGCGCATCGCGACTTCCCCGTTCTCTCGCCTCGATGTTGCGCTCCTTCTACTAAGACTGAAAAAGGCCCGGGTTGGTGCCTGAGCCAGCGTCCAAGCCCTTTTAAAAGGATTAAGCAGTGAAGTGTGCGGAAAACGGTCGGGAAAACACGGCAGCGGTTTCATCAAAAGAGCGGCTTTCCCCTCGAAGGCCTTTTGGGTAGCGATGTGGGCTTTCACAGGGGCGTTGCTCCCGGCGGCGTCCTGGGCGCAGTCAACAGCCCAAGTAATTCGATTAGCTCCCGATCTTGAAATCAGGGAGGTAATACCTAAAGCGTTCGTAGTAACCCACAGCTACCCGTGGCCGGCGAATTCCCTTTTCGTTCTGGTCGGGGATCGTCACCTGGTCTTTATCGACACCCCCTACACCCCTGAGGCGACGGCGTGTGTTCTCGACTGGATCGCCGAAACATTCGGCGAGCGGAGTATCCTGACCATCAATACCGGTTTCCATTTCGATAATCTGGGAGGAAACCGGGCGTTCGTCGAACGGGACATACCAGTGCTGGGATCCGACAGAACAGCGGATTTGATTTTGGAACGGGGGGAGGAGGCAAGGCAGCTGTTTCTCCAGTTGCTATCCGCTCCCGAAGATCGCCGATATCATGACCACTATGCATCGCTGAGGTACGTGGCGCCGACTAGAACATTTCCATTGCGCGAGGGATCAACCCTCACCATCGAAGGAGAAAGGATAGAGGTCATCTTTCCCGGTGAGACACATTCTCCAGACAACATCGTGGTCCACTTTCCGAACCGGGGACTTCTTTTCGGGGGATGCATGATGTTAGCGGGAGACAAGGTCGGCAACACCGCTGACGCCAACACGGATACCTGGGCAGCCGCGGTTTTAAAACTGCAAGCGCTTGATTGCCGCGTAGTTGTTCCCGGTCATGGATTGCGATTCGACCCTGGTTTGATACAAAATACTGTACGGTTGCTGCAGTAGCGGTACAATCGGATGGTTTTTTCCCATATGACAGGACGCTTCAGCAAGGCCGGTTTTACCACTGGTCCCGAGCTAAAGGATTTCACGGACAACCTGGGAAGCGATGCGGACAATATCTTCGGCGTTTCCTGGTGGATGCCCCAGATGAACTACTCCGATGCACTGTTCGGCAGCGCTTCGGATTATGCCGATCTGTATAAACAGAAGTTCGGCGAGGGCTTGAGCTACCAGGCGGCAGCCGCCAGCCAGGGAGGCCTTCTACTGCAGATGGCCATCGAGAAGGCCGGCAGCCTTGAGACCGACAAGGTGCAGGAAGCTCTTCGTTCCTACAGCGGCTCCACCTTCTGGGGACCGACCAAGTGGGACTCCACGGGTCAGAACATGGCCGGCGCCACGGTCACCTTCCAGATCCAGAACGGTGTGATCAAGACCGTCTGGCCTCCGGAAGCAGGCCAGGCCAAGCCGATCTATCCGATGCCGTGACGGCATTCTTCCCCAAATTAATTTGAGCTTAGATTAGAATCAGGCCCGGCCTTCCAGCCGGGCCTTTTGCCCGGGAATCAAAATAGCCGGGTTTCTACCACTTCATCGACGGTGATGCCTAGGCCGGCTAGATCGGAAAGATAGTAATTCCGGATTTCCTGTTCCAACAGCTCGGGAGGAAACACCCCTTTGCGGGTGATTTTGCCTTCTATGAAAAGCTTGCTGAAGGCGAAGGCCGATTGGCCTGTCAAAAAAGTCTCGTGGGTTATGCCGTACTTTTCGAAGGCTTCCGTCAAGCCGGGGGTGTTTACGTAGCTGTCGATCCGAACCCTCTTTCCCCGCCGGGTGCCGTCGACTCGAACCAGAGTTGCTCCTTCCTCCTGAGCCATGCCTTCCGAGAGGGCCCGGCGAATCGATTCAGGATCCGAGGGAGCCGGCGGAGTCAGTTTACAGACCAGATCCAGTGGAACCACCTGGACACCCCCAACCTCGATTGGTTTGCGGCTGAGAAGTCCCATTTTATAGAGATTCTCGGACAATTCCACCGCCGGACCCCCGTATTTGAAGGTGACATTCTTACACCCCTTGAAGGCCTCTTTGGACAGCAGCCCGAAGGTTACCGGTTCCTCGTGCTCATGGTCCACTACACGCCGCGGACCAAGACCCCGGAAATCGATGATTTGCGGATCGTTGTACGGTTTGACCACCTCGAGTTTGCCGTTGACGAAGTTGACGGGCTCAGAGGCCATATCACCGAAGGCGGTCTCCGGTGACCACCAGAAAGGGATAAACCTGTTCGTCCATATCCCGTCGTATATCGCGATCAGGATGCCGTCCACCGTATCCAGTTTGTCGGCTGCGTTCCGGGCCAGTACACTGACCAGACCCGGCGCCGATCCGGTGTTAAACAGGGCGCTCAGACCGGCGGCCTTGAACTCTCCGTCCAGCTCCAGCTGGCGCCTGACCGAGGAGATAAAATCTGTATCCTCCACGGGACCGGAGGCCAGGTCCTGGTAGCAGCAGCGGTTTTTCAGCGCCGCCTGCATCACGTTGGGATTGTAATCAGGCGGCAGGGCGTTGACGATGAGCGCAGCCTCCTTGGATACCTCCAGGATTTGAGCGAGATTCCCGGCGTCCACCTGTACGGACTTAGCCTTGCTCAGGGATGCGCCCACTCGTTGCGCTGTCGCGATGTTGTAATCCGCGCAGATCAGCTCTTTGAGCGCTGATAGCTCGTTCAGTCTTTTAGCGATGATGCTGCCCTGCGCACCTACGCCGAGTACCACGATTTTCATCTCTCTACTCCTTCTTCTGGTGAATTAGCTTCCTGTGGAATGACCCCGTGTCGCAGAAAAAACCCGTTACGGATTATAGAGGATTTCCACGCCCAAACAACGGATTGATCGTGGAACCATGTGCGCTCTCTGCACGCTTGCGTATTCATACAGCCGGCGCCTGGGTCTGTTTGATCACGCGGATTCCCCATTCCCGGATCCCGCCGTAGAAGATGTCGATTTCTTCCCGATCGAACACCTCGGGGGGAAAGACCCCCTTGTGTTTGACCTGGTTCCGGAGTAGCATCAGGGCGAAGATCGAAGCGGGGACCGAGGTCAGCCAGGACACGTCGTTGGCCCCCTTGATCCGCTCGCAGGCCTCCTTGCCCTCCGGGCTTTCACTCCACAGTTTATAGCTCCGCTTCTTGCCGTTCTTCCTCCCCTCCACGTCGCAGAGCAACATCAGGCGGCTGCTCAAGGCACCGCTGGAGTACAGCTCGATCTGCTTCTTGGGTGAAGCGGTTTCCGGGATCTTCTGAAACAGAACATCCCGCGAGCTTACCCGGCAGCCCCCGATATCGAGGAGCTCTTCATCCATCAGACCCAGTCCCTGGATCAGGAACTTCCACGTATCGATGTCCGGTTCGCCGATCTTGAAGTCGCAGTACTTCACAGGCTTGCCGCAGAACAGGGGTATGGTGACCGGCTCCTCGTGGTCGTGGAAGTAGCATCGGCCCCGAACGTCCAGGGGGGGCGGGAAGTCGTAGTCCTCCTGTCCGCTGAAGGGGGCGACCTTCCTGGGTTTCCCGTCCTGCCAGATCGTGGCGGGAAGATACAGGTCCTCCAGGTACGTCCGCATGGACCAGAGTGCTACGGGTCGGTCGCACTCCACAATGCCGTAGTCCTTGATCTGGATCGACTCCACCTCGTCCAACTCCAGCACAGCGTCTTTGGCCATGACGTTGGTCAGCCCGGGATCACCTCCGGCTCCAGTCAGGCAACGCAGCCCTTCTTTTTCCCACGCTTCGGCGTAGGTGAGCTGCTCTATGGGGATGTTCGGCTCAGGGTAAATCTCGTTGGAGGCCATGTCCAGGTAGTCGATGCGGGAGTTGTAGGCGGCCTGCAATACCTGGCGGACGAACATGGGGATGGTGGCGTTGATCACCAGATCGAAAGCCTCGGCCTTCATGCGGGAGCTCATCTGCTCCACATCGGAAGCGTCGATGCGTTCGGCGACGATCTTGCCGCTGCGGTTGGTTTCGGCGATCTCCCGGGCCCGGGCTTCATTAATATCGGTCAGTACGATCCGCGAGACATCTTCCGCCTGGGAGAGCACGCCGCAGAGGACGGTCGCCTGGGCGCCGGCCCCGATGATGATTACCTTTTTCATCAGTTACTCCGGTGCATATGCTTGAGTCCGGAGGCAACGGTGATTGCCCCCGGCCCCCTGCAAGGGATTGGGGCTCTCTGTATTTGCGAATCAGAGAGCCCCTCAAAGTAGCGCTACTCCCTGCTTCGCTCGTTGAACTCCTTCAGCCGCCTTCGCACCGTTCTGAAGTAGAAGTAGATGATGAGCAGCGGTCCCACGATCGAAACGGCCCCCGCTATGTAACAGAATATATCCCAGGTAGAGCTAGGTGCATCCATGGTTCTCTTCCTCCTCTCACGCTGTTTCCACGGTCTTCTTGGCCACGGCGCTGACGATCAGGTAGATGATCAGGGCGATCGGGGTGATGATCAGGATGCCGTACTCCTGCCACAGCTCGACGTTGCCCAGCCTGATCACGTACACCTCCCAATCTTCGCTCCAAACGCCGAGGAAGTTGGTCCAGATGTACCAGCCGATCGAAGCGATCAGCCCGAAGCCGGCGGCCCATGCTCCGGCTGCCTTTTTCTGCGGTTTTTTAGAGAAGGCGCCGAAATACACGGGAATCAGGGAGGTGGTTACGATCAGGGTGGCCTGGAAGACCCAGACCTCCATGATCCGTTCGAAGAAAAAGGCCAGTGCGATCGAGATGGCCGCAGAGACCAGCATACCGATCTTGGTGACCCTTTCCACTTTACGCTCTTCCGCATCGGGCTTGATGATGTTGCGGTACAGGTCCACGCCAATCACACCGCCTGCTACGAGAAAATACGAGTCCGCCGTGGACATGGCGCAGGCCAGCACACCGGCCACAAAAATGCCCATGACGCCGATGGGCAGGTACTGCCCGACCACGGCGAAGAGGGCTTCGTTCGGTTCGACCTCAGGGATGATAGCCAGGCCGATGGCGGCGGCTCCGAGGATCCCCAGAAAGCTCACGCACCAGTCGAAGCTCAGCCACATGGGAACGCCGATGGCAAAGCCCCTCTTGATCTCCTTGGGACTGGATGCCGCGAACATCCTCTGGAAAAAGGCCGGCTCACAGAGAACGGCCAGGGCCGTCACCGAGTAGGCCACCAGGGTCCACGGTGACAGGTATCCGGCTCCGGGACGGAAGAAGTAGATCGCATCCTCGCTGCTGCCGGTCCACTCGATCAGTCCTTCCCAGAGACCCGCAGTTCCTCCGATGGCATTCCAGCCGATGATCATGGCCAGACCCACGGTGACCATCATAGCCACGAACTGGATGAAGTCGGTCATGGTCACCGCCCAGAGCCCCCCGGTCCAGGTGTAAATCACCACGATCACCGCACCGATCAGGGTACCGACAACGAAGGGCATGCCGGTAATCAGGTGCAGGACGAAGCCGATTCCCATCATCTCCATGGTGTTGGTGGAGTACAGGTAGGCGGCGATAGATGTGAACACGCCGGTGGTCTTGCCGAACTTTTTCAGGGCCACCTCCTGCATGGTTGATCCCATCGGAAACTTTTCCTTGAACTTCGGTGCCAGGAAGGCCATGACCACGTACAAAAGGGTGTAGGGCAGGGAGTAGGCGAAGAAGGCCGAGATGCCTTCGAAAAAGCCTACCTCCGAGGTGCCGAACAGGGTGTCCAGGCCGTAGAAGGTAGACACCAGGGTTCCGACCAGCAGCGGGGCAGTTAGCCCGCGTCCGGCCATGAAGTAGTCATCAAAGCCCTTTCGCCTTCTGGAGAAGTAGAACCCGATGTACAGCATGAAGCCGACGTAGACCAAGATTACCAGGTAATCCAGCCAGTGAAGTTTTACAACTGCTTCCAAGATTGTACCTCCTTAGTTATTGTTACCCAGGATTCACGATCCCGTGTCCGCTGAACTTAACATTATTATGTTTTTTACCAGACACCTCCTTCGATCGTAGTTTTACTGTCTATTCTTGGATCACTGTGACGGATTTGCAAGTTTTTTTATGGATCTGTCTTCAATTATCAGTCTGAAAACATCGTGATGTTAGTTCCATATGACCGGTAGATGGCAGTAAATTACGTGAATGTATCTTTTTGCACTAAATTTTCGTAGGAGTGTTTATCCATGAAGAGCGGAAAATTAAGCCGACAGATGTTCGAACGGGCTCGGCAGGCCATGCCGCGAGGAGTGACTTCAAACTTTCGCTACTGGGGAGATGACAAGACCTTGGTGTTGAAAAGAGCCGAAGGAGCCTATATCTGGGATCAGGACGACAATCGTTATATCGACTACCGTCTCGGCTTCGGCCCGGTGATATTGGGGCACGCCCACAAAGCCGTTACAAATCGGGTGCGGGAAGCTCTGGAGATCGGCAACACCTTCGCCATGACCACGGTGTACGAGATCGAGGCGGCCGAGAAGATCAAGAAGCTGACAGGCGTCGACCTGGTTCGCTACGCCAACTCGGGGACTGAGGCGACCATGCACGCCATTCGAATCGCGCGAGCCTACACGGGACGGGAGAAGGTTTTGAAATTCGAAGGCCACTACCACGGCTTCCACGACTACACTCTCTGGAACTGCTACCCTCCGATTCCCGGGACCGGTTACCGCCGGGCGCCGATCCGGGTGGCCCACGGTTCGGGGATCCCCCACGTGATCGGAGAACTGGTTTACGTAGTGCCCTTCAACGACGAGGAGCTTCTGGAACGAAAGGTCCGCGAACACTGGGGAGACATCGCCTGTATCATCGTGGAGCCCCTTATGGGCAATACCGCCTCGATCATGCCTCGTAAAGGCTTTCTGAATACAATCCGCAAGCTCTGCGATGAATACGGCATCGTCATGATCATGGATGAGGTCAAAACGGGATTCCGAGTCGCCAAAGGGGGAGCTCAAGAGTACTTCAAGATCAAATCAGATCTGTTAACCTACGCCAAGGCTGTGGCCAACGGTTTTCCCCTCGGCGCCATCGGAGGGCGAAAAGAGATCATGGGGGAGATTGGACCGATGATGATCCCCCATGGGGGTACCTATACGGGCAATGCCGTAGCAACGGCGGCGGCCTGCGCGACCCTGGATGAGATCGCTGGGGGAGCGCTGGAGCGGGTGGACGCACACGGGAAGAAGCTGATGGAAGGAATCGAGGGGATCCTCCGGCGGGCCGGCGTTCCCTCGGTCGTCCAGGGCCCCCCCTCGATGTTCGGGATCGTGTTCACCGACAAAGAGGCCGTCTGGGAATACAGGGACTGGGCCGACTCGGACCACGACACCTACGAGGAAGTGGTCCTCCATCTTTTTGACAAGGGGGTCATGCCGGACAAGGACTGCCGTGAGCCCTGGTTCATCTCCGCCGCCCACAGCGATGAGGATGCGGAGACCGTCTTGAACGCCTTCGAAGAAGCGCTGAAGGAGGTCGTAGGCTAGCCGGTCGAAAATGCGACCATCCGGAAAGAGAAAAGAGCAAAGCGGGCTAGACGATTGTTTCTTTCTGCCACATCGAAGGAGTCGGACTGACTCCCCCGAGGAGCGCGTTTTTCATGGCAGTCGTCAATGGATCCGGTTCGATATTGAAGCTGCGCAGAAGCCGTTCCTGCAGACGATTGAAGATGCGCGGTATTTCACTGCGGTTGCCCACCAGGCTGCAGCAGATCATGAGCAGCCTGTAGGCGGGCTCGCACAACTTATCCTCCGCCAGCAGCTCCTGGTTTGTCTCAAGAGCTTGGTGATATCTGCCCGTATCCAGGAGCGTTTTTATCACCTTCACCAGCAGATGGAGATAACTGGCCCGCAGCGCCTCCCGTCCATCCCTGATATCATCGTAGTAAAGATCTTTTTCAAGAAAGTCGCCGCCGTAGATTTCCTTTGCTTTCAAATAGCTGTTTAGGGCGGCGGGCAGATTCCCCCGCTGCGCTTCGGTATTCCCTGAGTGTATGAGCTCGTAGTAATCGTCGATGTCTACGGTACAGAAATCCATGTTCAGTCTGATGGTGTCGGAATCGGTCAGAATGTATTGGGTCTCCTCCCCCAAGATTTTCCGTAGGCGATAGATGATCGTGTTGAGATTGCTCCGGGAACTCTTTTTCAGGTATCCCGCCCAGAACAGATCGTATAAAACTTCCTTTGCCAGTCCACCTCGCCGGTGCACGACCAGAAGTTTCAGCAGATCCATGACCTTCTTGTGCCGAGACAAGATATCCGGCGAGAGCTCTTTGCCGTTCAAAACGATGCGGAAACCACCAAGGGTGTACAGGTTCAAACCGGTCATGGACTGGTCGATGATCTGGGAAGCGCTCATGTGCTTCAACCGGGCGAATGCTTTGACTTCGGGCAACCCTTCCTGCGCAATATACGAAACGATGTTGTGAAGCAGAACTGGATTGCAGATATCCAGGTTTCTGTAGCCCTGTTGGGAAACAATCTCACTGCTGGTCTGAAGGTGATTTTTGCCTCGTTCAGGATTGCCTGTGCGGGTGAACAGGAAACCGAGCAGGGCGTGGGCAGTTGCGCAGGGATAGGGATACTTGTCCCCGGATATTTTCTCCAGCAGAGTTACCAGGGTTTGCCCGGCCAGCTCGTACCACTCCAGATAAATCTGCACCTCCGCCAGGGCGATATAGCTGTAGGGATAGTCCGTTGTCAGGAGATCCTCGTTTTCCGGATCCATCAACCGCCTGCAGTAAAAGGTTGCTCGCTCACGGTTGTTCTTGCGGTAGGCGAGAAGCATGTGCAGGAGATAGATCGAGTAGTAGCGGAGGTAGAGATTCTCTCCCATGTTTTCCTCCCGGATCGATCCCAATACGCGTTCAGCTTTTTCCAGATCCGGGATGTACAGCAGATAGAGAACCTGATTGAGCTTGAGGTACTGGCAGAAGGCGAACTGCGGGAAGGTGTGCTTCAAGCCCTGATCGATCTGATCAAGGGCCATGTTCAGTTCGCCAAGATAGAAATAGGTGTCGCCGAGATAAAATCGAAGCAGAGGTTCGTACTGGCGCAGGGCGGCCTGTCTTCCAACGAGCATCTCTGTTTCTTCCAACACCTCGGTGGATCTCTGGAAATCTCCCCGGTCGATATACACTCTTGCCAGTATGAGAAGTGCGAAAACCAGAACCTCCTCGTTGTGGATTCTGTGAGCCGTCTCTTCCGCCCGCAGAGCGATGTCGAAGGCATCGTCGATGTCTGGTTTTATCCACCAGCGGGCGAAGGATATCAGCGTGTCCAGGGTCAGGCGAATGTCACGATCGATCTGGGATCTGTACTCGGAAACGAAGCTCTCGGTGGTGGACAGGATCTCGCTAACGGCTTCACGATTGCCCTGATAGAACAGATAGTTCACCAGCAGTACGGAGTAGATCTTTGCTTCTCTGCGGATATCCCGGGATTTCCGGAATATGTGGAGTAGGTTCATCAGGGTTTTTCGGGACACGAGGGGTTGAACCAGATTGGTGGTTATCGTGTAGTAGTACAGCAAAAGGGGTTCCCTGGTCCGGATGTCGGGAGGAAAGCTCTCGAGTAAATCGTGAAGCCTCTTGTACTCGCCCTGCTGCAAAAGGGTCTCCGCTTCCTGGAGCAGTAGCTTCTGCGCTTCGGCGAAACCCCTGCTGAGACGCAAGTGGTCAGCCGCCGCCTCGTGATTCCCCGTACTGTGGAAGAAATCTGCCGCAGCTTTATGGACGCACCTGCGTTTGGCTTCGGGAGAAGAGGAAAATTGGCGAAAAAGATACCGGCGGAACAACGGGTGAAGTGCGAATAGCCGTCCCTGAGGATCCAGACGGCTGACGAAGAGATTCCTTCCTAGCAGATCCTCGAGGATCTCCTGCCCAGCTCCGCCTGTCAGCCAGGAAACCAGATCGGGAGAAAGGGAGTGGAATGCGGACAGGGTAATCAGAAGCTCTCGGGTCTCATCGGATAGGCCGTTGACTACGGATCGAGAAAAGAACTGATCCAATGAGGGTAGCTGTTTTGCTGCCAGAAAATGCTGGAGGGTATCGTTGCGGGAGGTCTCCGGTTTTCCATCCAGGATCTCGGCCAGGTGAATCAGAGCGGTGATCCATCCCTCACTAATCTCGAGGATTTCCGATAGCTGCCGGGCGGAGAAAGCGATATTGTAGACCGATTGAAACAGATCCGATATCTCTTCCTTGGTGAAGGCCAACTCCGTATCCTCGATCAACACCAGTTGCCGTTCGGCGAGCACACCGGCAAGAGAAAAAATGGGATGCTCCCGGGCCAAAACGGCGATCCGCATGTGCTGAGGAAGGCGGTCGATCAGTTTATCGATGGTCCCACAGACCTCCGGATGGGAATGCACGGCTTGAACATTGTCGAGGACAATCCATACGGGTTCGTCCGCCCGTTCAAGACGAGCAAATACCCCTTCCAGGCTGCCCGTGTGAATAGGTCTTTCCGAAGCGGCGATACAGCTCTCTAACTTGGACAGAAATAACGGCGGATTTGCATCCTCATCATCGAGATTGCACCAAAACCCGCGGATTCCCCGTGAATCCAGGTACTCCGCCATCAGGGTGGACTTTCCCTGTCCCGCCTTTCCGTACAGAACAACGAGTTTCCGCTCCTGTGCTGGCCGCAACCGCTCGTACAGCCGCTGTCGTGGAACGATCTTTCGCAACGTTGGGGGTTTGAACAGGTGCAGGGAACCCTCGATGGCCATGGGAGGATTTATATTGTACAGAAATACGCCCGGCGAGCAAGCCCGCTGGCTCGACCCTGCCAGCAAGACGCTTTCATACCAATCTCTTATTCCGGGCATCAACCGAGGCTGTTCCGGTACCTGTAGATCAGCTCCTTCTCGATGCCCAGGCGGGTAAGGGTCTCTACGGTGGGCCGGCCCTGATCGTCCCACCCCCGTAGCGTGTAGTACTCCTTCAGGGCTGCATCGAAGGCCTGCTTGGTCATCTCGATACCTTTGGGCGGACCTTCCGGCAGAGTCTCCTTGTGGAATCTGGCGGGAAGCCGGTCATCCTCTTTGGAGAAGCCGGCCATGACGTTGAACATCCGTTGCAGATTGAAGATGCGCTCCCCGGTCAGATCCACCTTTTCCTCGGGCCAGCTGCCCCCGCAGGTCGCCTCGAACAGCTTCCCCAATGTCTTGCTTTCGATCGGCCAGAAATCGCAAATCCCCATTGAGAACTTGGCGAACTGGGCGTTTTGACCGCTTGAAACCAACTGCGCTTTGCCCTCGAAGGTAAAGGGATCCAGATTCCCCCAGGCTTCCAGGGCGATGGGATAGGTGGTCATATGGCAGCCGCCCCGGGGAGCCGTGGCGTAAGCCAGACCCATGCCCCAGGATCCTCTGGGGTCGTAGCCGGGAAGCTCCATGCTCTTGATCTGCATGGCCAGTTGCGGCGAGCCGTACTTTTCCGCCAGTGCCCGCGCACCCAAAGCGGCATCCTTTCCGACTCCCCGCAGATTGGCGATATCCTGCACCAGCCCGATCGCCTTTTGAGGGTCGCTGAAGCGGATACCGAACTCGTGGATGCCTTTCTCGCTGATCTCCATCATGCAGGCCAGGACACCCCCGGTGGAAATGGTATCCAGGCCCAGATCATCGCACAGGGAGTTCAATTCGATGAGAACTTTCGGGTCCCCGTTGCCGATGTTGGAGCCGCAGAGGGCAATGGTCTCGAACTCAGGTCCTTCGACCGTACTTTGGTCCGCCTGCACATAGTTCCCGCAGGCGATGCCGCAGGAGAAGCAGGCTTTCTTGTTCTTCCGCAAGCCCTTGAGGGTTTCTCCGTTGATATTTTTCGAACCTTCGAAGCGTCCGGTCTGGAAATTGCGGGTGGGAAGCAGCCCGGACTCCTGGGCCATATCCACTAGTACCGGGGTGCCGTACTCGTACATCTCATAGTCCGGCTCGAGGATGCCGTCCTGCCCGTGGGCTTCAGCGGCGACAGCCAGGCATTTCTCGATGTCTACAACCCGTACATCCAGCCAGCCCCGGATGGCGATTGCCTTCAGATTCTTGCTGCCCATGACCGCACCCAAACCGCCTCGCCCCAGCTGGCGGTAGCGCTCGGAGCAGATGCAGGCGTAGCGGACCAGGTTCTCCCCCGCGGGTCCGATGGTCAGGATCTTCACCTGCTCATCCCCGAGGTTCTCTTTGATCTTCGCTTCTGTGGCAAACGCTCCCAGGCCTTTCAACTCCTCGGCGTCGCGGATCTCCACCCGGTCAGGATCGATATACAGAAACTTGAGGTTCTTCGCCCTGCCCGTAATGCTCACCGCATCGTAGCCTGCGTATTTCAGCTCCGCGCCGATGTGGCCCCCCACCGAGCCGTCGGAGATCGTGCCGGTCTGCGGGGATTTAGCGGCAATAGCCAGCTTGGCCGAACAGGAAACGATCGTCCCGGCCATGATCGAAGTGGCCAATACCAGCCTGTTTTCAGGTGAGAGGGGGTCGATGGAGGGGTCGAGATCCTCCATCAACAGGCGGGTCGCCAAACCTTTCTGACCTGTATACAGCTCGATCCATTCGCTCGGAGTGACCCGCGTTCGGATCAAATCTTTGTCCAGATCAACGAGAAGCATCTTTCCCATTATGCTGTTCATGAAACCTTCTCCTTCAGGGTAATCACGGACTTCGGGCACCATTCGACACACTTCGGTGATCCGCCGCATAGGTCGCAGATAGTCGATTTTCTGTTCTCGTTCAGGAAGATCACGTTTTTCGGGCAGGTGCGGATGCAGTCCCCACAGCCGATACAAATCTGGTGATCGACGATCATCCAGCGGCCGTTGTTGGAGATCGCACCAACAGGGCAGGCCTCTTCACACTTCTTGCAGAAATAACAGTGTTTCGAGGCAATGTGTATCCCCTGTTCTGTGTATTCGTGGATGATCTTGATGCGGGCTTTTTGCGGATTGAATACCCCTTCGTGGACAGCCGAGCAGGCCAACTGGCACAGCTGGCAGCCCGTGCAGTCGACAAGTTTCAGGCGTAGCGGCATGGCCAACCTCCGGATGGACCTCGTTTTAGTACGATCATTTTATCACTCCAATGACGGTTTGCAAGATTGCGTTTGGACAAATCATAAGAGTGTGATTCAGATATTAGAACCGTGATAATCCAGGAACGACAGTGACTCTACAGTTCGGTGTGAAAGGAGGAAGATACCAAAGGAGGCGGTTCAGAGAGGCGATGTCTGATGGCAGGTCTTGTTCGCTCTTTTTCTGCACGGTCGACGACATCTAACGAGCGCTCAATATGGCCGCAGCCGCTTCAGATTTTGAGCTTCGGTGAGCTTTTTGTAGTAAGGATCGAGGGGGTAACAGCCTGAGATCAGACCGTTTCTCGGGCCGGTGCTGCAATCCGAAAATGTTCGGCACAGATTCTTCAGGCGAAGCGGTCGTCCCTCGAGGGTATCCGCCGGAAGCTCCGGGTAGGACAACACCTCCCGTCCAATCCCGACACAGCTTATCCAATTCTCCCGGACCACTGCTTGAGCGACCAGGGGCAGGAACTGTTGAAGGTAGGAGTATCCGCTTCCGATGTGCACCTGACGGGGGAAGTGCTCGTGGATCATTCGAGCCGTGTGAATTTGTCTGGCCACATCTACCAGTGGGTCCTCTGGGGGCCAGTATCCGTCTGAGGGAGGATAGTACGCCGGGCGTAAGATGTGGGGGCAGTAGTACGGACTACCACAGGAGACGTTGATAAGTTGGATTTCAAGCCGATCCAGCATCTCAACCAGGGCAAGGGGCTCCTTCAGATCGATCTGTAGAGGATTGTCGCGGTCGATTCCGAACCCGTATTCGTAAGGGAGACAGCTAGCGAAATCCTCGGGAATCCCAATCCCTCCCTCGCCGGGGTGAAATGGTACGGTGTCAAAGGCGCTGAAGCGCACGGCGATCGGCAGTCCCGGCACCTCCCGCCGGATCTCTTGTATGATTTCCCGCAAGAATCGGGTTCTGTTCTCCAAGCTTCCGCCGTACCGGCCCGGGCGGGTGTGTGCGCTCAAGAACTCGTGCCCAAGGTATCCGTGGCAGTGCTTGATATCTACGAACTCGAACCCGATTTCCGCCGCCAGACCGGCGGCGTTTACATAACCCGCAATGATCTGCTCGATCTCCTCATCCTGCAGGACTGCCGAATCGTCGGCCGGGTCGATACCGACTCGACGATCGAGGATCGGGTGATGATATACGATTCGCGGTTTGGGCTTACCGTCTCTGTCGGGCCTGGAAAAGCGGCCCGAGTGGGTGAGCTGCAGGCCTACCAGCAGATCCTGATCGCTGCCGAAGGACTCCCTGTGGGCCTGTCGCAAAGATCCAAGTAAATCAGCAAGGCTGTTCTTATTTTCCGGAGAGATCAGGAGCTGGTGCGGATTGGCTCTACCGCCGTGTCGGACCGCCACCGCCTCCCCCCCGTAGATCAGCTTGGCTCCCGATCGTCCGAATTTCCGCCAACGGTGGGTGGTGTGAGCGGAGGGTTTCCCGTCTTCCGTTCCATCCCAGCCCTCCATGGGATGTACGCACCACCGATTGCCCACGGTTTTGGCGAAGATCTCAATCGGTCGAGCCAGTGGGGAGCCTTCAGCGGCGGAGAGGATGCGTTCGTCCAGAGGAAGCTCTATTGAAAGCTCCTTCAGTCGTGCACTGAATGCAGCAGGAGTCTTAAAACGGCTGAGTTGAAAATGGGAGTTACCGAACATGAGGCAAGCATACCATATCGCAATCTTCGATTGCTATTGATAAGGAAGATTGCGATGTCTTCTTCCAGCCGAGAAGCAAGATTTTCGGCTGTCATTATAATGGGATCCGAAAGTTTGTAGCCTTTTTGGGTGGAAATGGATATCATTTCAAGAAATGGACGGTCATCCTGTATATCGATCTGCAACGGTGCTCGAGGTGACAGAGGAAGGCCGGGATTACCTGGATCTATTGCTCCGGGAGCCCGAGATTTCTCAAACAACCAGACCGGGGCAGTTTCTCATGATCCGGGCTTGGCCTGGAGTCGATCCGATGCTGCCCCGCCCCTTCGATATTGTGAAGAGTGATCCCCGGGAGCAGACATTGCGATTGTTCGTAAAGGTTGAGGGTCGAGGCACCGCTCTGCTAAAATCGCTGAAGCCGGGAACCGAGGTCAAGATAACCGGCCCCCTCGGAAGACCTATAGAGGACTTTTCCTATTCCTCTTTGGCGTTTCTGGTGCGGGGAGCCGGAGCGGCGGCGGCGGTGCATCTGGCTGAAGCAGCCAGAGCCAGCGGAATCGCCGTGTACACAATTCTGTCCGCCTCTGCTGCTTCTCGAATCGTCTGCCGAAAATACCTTGAACCGGTATCTACGGAACTTCTGATCGCCACCGATGACGGCTCTGAAGGATATGAAGGGCTGGCCAGCGACCTGCTCGATGACCTGCTCCGGAGGAAAACTGTAGACAGGGTATACACCTGCGGGTCCCGGCGCTTTGCTCGCCACGTGCAGCGGCTGGATCGGGAGGGTCAGATCAAGGGCTTCGTGTTTCTTGAAGGATTGATGGCCTGCGGTATGGGTGATTGTCACGGATGTGCCGTGCCGAAAAACGGGCAGTGGGGCTACTTTCTCGTCTGCCGGGATGGGCCCCACTTTCCCATTGCGGATGTCGTTCTATGATCGATACATCTGTTGAACTGGCTGGAGTTACTCTATCCAATCCGGTTCTCCCGGCTTCTGGAACCTACGAAGTTGATGAGGTGCACGCGGGATTTTTTTCACCATCGGAGTTGGGAGCCGTGATCAACAAGACGATATTCATGAATCCCCGTCCCGGAAACCCGCCTCCCCGGATATGGGAAACACCCTGCGGAATGCTCAACGCCATCGGCATCCCCTCAGAAGGGTTGGAGTGCTTTCTTAGCGACCAGCTGCCAAGACTTCGAAGTTTGGGGCCGCCGGTGATCGTCAGCATAGCGGGAAATTCAATTCAGGAGTGGCAGGATCTGGCCACCGCGATCGACGGCACCGGTTCGGCGGACATGATCGAGTTGGATCTGTCCTGTCCGAATCTGGAGGAAGGGTTTATTTGGGCTGCCGACGAGGCGGCTCTGAGCAAGGTAGTCACCAGCGTTGTCAAGGTGACGCGATTGCCCGTTATTTCCAAGCTCTCCCCCAACGTCCGGGACATCAGCCAGATGGCGGTAATCGCCGAGCGTGCAGGCACTGCCGTGGTGTCCATGATCAATTCCTATCAGGGGATGGCAATCGATATTGGGACGCGTAAGCCGATTCTGGGGAATATCACCGGGGGACTTACGGGTCCGGCCATACGGCCTCTTGCGGTCCACAGCGTATTCACTACATTTAAAAAGACCAGAGTGCCGATAATTGGCATTGGCGGGATCGCAACCTGGCAGGATGCGGTGGAGTTTCTCCTGGCCGGTGCAACGGCAGTGGCGGTGGGGACACAGAACTTCGTCAATCCGATGACGATGAAAGAAGTTATACAGGGCATCGCCGGCTATGTCGAGGAGGCCGGGTTTTCTTCGGTCCGGGATATCATCGGCTTGGCGCAGGTGTAGATATTTTTGATTTGTTAACACGCAGTGCTATACTTCAAATGTTGAACCATACAGGCAACGATTGAGGATCAGCTGGTGGCAATAGCAGCAAGAGAAGAAAGCGAAATCCACGCTCTGTTGGCAAAGACTACCTCCGAAGCTGCGATTCATCTGAATGATCGTGGTAAAGTCCTGTATGTTAATCCAACTTTTGTTCGGATGTTCGGTTATAAAGGTAAAGAAGTAGTTAAGAAAGAGGTAAACAAAGTATTTACCCAACGCTCGCAGGATCGATTCATACAAAAAATTTCTGCATGCTTGATAAACGGCGAGCGCAGCGCCTCGAATCTCAAAGCTCTAACGAAAAAGGGGCAGCAGCTTCCCGTACAGGTTACTATTATTCCGCACCGGTGGCACGGCGACCCCGCAGCCATGGTCTTGATCCGGGATTTGTCCGAGCAGTTGAAAATCACCGAAGAGCTCGAAGCCGTGAAAAGCAGCTATTCCGCCTTGTCGGAAACGGTGGCCGATCCAATTTTGCAGATCAACGAAAACTTTCAGATCATCTTTGCCAACACAGCGGTGGAAAGGGTGTTTGGATACGCACCGAACGAGCTGCTGGGGAAAGATTTTTCCGTATTGTTCCCGTCGTCTGTCCATAATCGATACGAGGAAGTGTTTAAAAAATATTTCGTGATCGATGATGTGGATCGCAAGGCATCCCAGCTGGAGAACACGATCGAGGTGCTCGGGCAGAACAAGAACAGTGATATCGTCCCCTTGGAGATATCCTTTGGCAATTCAAGAAACGTGCACGGCGAGCGCCTGGTCACCTGCATTATCCGAGACATCAGCCTACGAAAAAAAACAGAGCGAAAGCTCAAATACCTCGTCTATCACGACAAGTTGACCGATCTGGGCAACCGGGACCTGTTCTATATCACCCTCGAACAGTTCGTAACCCACGTCAAGCGCTATCAGGATACCATCGGAGCAGTGCTGTTCCTCGATCTGGATGGATTCAAGAAGGTAAACGACACCCTGGGACACAACGTCGGAGATATTCTTCTCTGTTCCTGTGCCAGGAGGTTGAGCAGCTGTCTGCGGGAAAGCGATCATGTATATCGCTTCAGCGCCGAGCTGGATGCCAATCACGGCAGCCACGAAGACCTGTTTCGTTTCGGTGGCGATGAATTTGTGATTTTGCTCACCCATCTGCAAAAGCCAACCGATGCGGCCGTAGTAGCCCAGAAAATTATCGACACGATTAGAAGACCCTACCGCGTCGAAGGGGGAGACCCGAGCACAAAGATCAACATCGGTGTGAGTGTCGGAATTTCGCTGATTCCCCAAAACGGGCTCGAGGCCATGCAGCTGATCAAACACGCCGATATGGCGATGTACAAGGCCAAGGAGCGGGGAAATCGCTACATGTTTTTTACCTCGGAGTTGAACAAGCAGGCGTCGGAGCGGCTTTTCCTGGAAAACGGAATTCGAAAAGCCTTGGACCAGAAGGAGTTTGATCTGTACTACCAGCCCATCGTCGGGGTAGAAGGCCTCATCGAAGGTGCAGAGGCGCTCTTGCGCTGGCATGACCGGAAACGGGGCTTCATCTCTCCTGCCGATTTTATCCCCGTTGCCGAGGAGACAGGGCTGATCCTGCCACTCGGAGATTGGGTCTTTGAAACAGCCTGTCAGCAGCTGAAAACCTGGAACTCCGAAGGATTCGAGAATCTGTACGTTTCGGCCAATCTCTCCGTCAAGCAATTCAGCCAGGAGCATATCGTCGACAAGCTCAGCAAAATTATTGCCCGTACCGGTATCAAGCCCAAGAATCTGAAAATCGAGATCACGGAAAGCAGTATTATGCCCGATCCGAGGGAAGCCAGGATGAAGATGGAGGAGCTGAAGAAAAGACACCCGGGAATTCGAATAGCCATCGACGATTTTGGCACCGGATATTCATCGCTAAGCTACCTCTCCGACTTCCCCGTGGATATTCTGAAGATCGACCAATCCTTTGTCACCAACATGTCTAAAAAGGGGAATACCAAGATCATCAATACGATTATTACTCTCGGTAACAGCCTGTTGATGGATGTTGTAGCTGAGGGTGTGGAGACAAAAAGTCAGCTGGAGTATCTTGTTTCCAAGAGCTGCAAATCTTTCCAGGGGTATTACTTCGGCAAACCCGTCAGCGCGACCGCGCTGACAGAAATGTTGAAAACCTACAAGCCGCCGTTAATTCAGACCTGATCCTCGTCGGAAGGGTAGACTATCACCCGGTTTCGGCCGCTGTTTTTTGCTTTGTACATGGCGTAATCGGCGTTCTTGATGATTTCCGTATGATCTTTGTCCTCCGGTGATAGCTCGGCGACGCCGAAGCTCATCGTGATATAAACATCCTCCTCGTTGAGCCGGAATGTATAATTCTCTACTTCCTGGCGCAATCGCTCGGCCGCAACAGCCGCTCCCTGCTTACCCGTTTCAGGGAGAATGATCACAAACTCTTCACCACCATATCGGGCTATAATATCCGATTTTCGCAGTCTCGATATGATATCGAGCTCATCCACCCCTCCCCTGAGGATCTGTGCGGTCTTCCGCAGCACCTCGTCCCCCATGTGATGACCGAAGCGATCATTGACGCGTTTAAAATAATCGATATCGCAGAAGGTCAGGGAGAGCTCATAGAACGATCGTTTAGCCCGGGTAACCTCCTCCACGAGCCTTGTTTGGAAATAGCGCTTGTTAAACAAGCCGGTCAGATGATCGGTCAGACTGAGCTCTTTGTACTTCTGCACCTCTTTGATCAGAGTCTCTATCTTGTCGCTGTTGGTCACGGAGACAAGTTTTTTTAGATCCACGATTTCCTGTCGTGCTTCGTTGTACGCCGTTTCCAGCTTGTTCTGGTAGTGATGGATTAGATCACGCATGGAAACGATGCCCACGAGCTTCTTATCTTCGAGTATCGGGATGTGACGTACATCGTGGGTTTTCATCTTCATGTATACGGTATTGTAGTCATCCTTCGAATTGGCGCAGATGGGGGATGCGGTCATGAACGTCCTGATTGGCCGCAGCAGGTGCTCCTTGAAAGCCGTTTCCGTATTGTCCGAGAACAGCCGCAGCAGGTCCCGTTCAGTGAAGATTCCCCTGAGCTCGTCGTTCTGAGTTACAAGGATTGCGCCGATTTGTTTTTCCGCCATCGTGTGAATGGCATTGACGAGGAGTTCCTCAGCATCGACCACTGCTGGGTTCGGCGTGATCCAATTTTCGATCTTATTGTCCATGGTCGTAGCAGGGTAATCATATTATATAAAACCATACCCTTGCGATTTGTCAATCGAATTGTGTCGCGATAGTCGTCGGGAAGCGCTGTCCCCGGCGTCACCGGAAGTAAGAAAAAACGGGTTGATATCGTCAATGGAAATACTACAAAACAGATAATGTATAACTGAGATGTACGGGTCTATCCGGAGGATGGGTTCGATTGTGGTACAGAATGCCTTATTTGTCCGCAGTCGCAAGACCGGCAATCTGACCATCCCCTGGTGCACGTACACGGATCCGGAAGTAGCCCACGTCGGGCTGTACGGGGGGGATGATCAGCGAGATCACCTTGGCCATGAAATCAAAAACGGGCTTGACCGATCTGGCTTACACGATTCATTCCTACCCCACCCAGGCGGAGAGCATCAGCAGGGGCGGCTTAGCCTACCTGAAGACCAGGCTCACCCCGGCCGTACAGAAGCTGATGCGCAACTGGTTGTCCTGGAGACGCTAAGCAAAAGGTATCGGAAGTTTCTAAAGATTTGCCGGGCTCAGCGCACCTGCGGCCTGCAGGTTTGGGTCTTGGGCAGAGATCTCCGTATCCATAAAAGCTGCCAGCAGGACAAAACAAAAAGAAAACAGAACCGTTTTTGTTCGTAAAAGCACACGCCTCCCTCTTGTCACCCGAGGAATGTTTACACTGTAGATTATGCAACGAAAACTTGATTTTTATTCATTAGTGGAATAGAATTTCTATTAGTTATCGGATCTTTGAGTGATTATCTAACTATCAGTCTTGCAGCAGCATATACTCCGGAAAAAAGTAAGGGGAGAAGGCCATGAGACTTAGCTTTTCCGTCGGGGTAGTATTTCTGCTTGTGTGCCCGTTTATTTTCGGGCAAATCGTTGGATCCACACCCGAACAAAAATCAGCCCCGAAGGTCGAATTATATCTTTCCTTGCATCTCAAACCCGCTGTAGAGATTCCGATCGGCAGCAGCGAGTCTCTATTCACCATGGGCGGATCTATCGGCTTGTCGGCGCAGATTCCTTTGTCTTCGCTTCAAGGTATTAAATCACGTAAACAGAATAAACCTCCCAAAAAAGATAAAGGAGGGGGCGAATGAAAAGATGTTTATGGTTACTCACAGTTCTTCTTGTCCTCAGTACGGGGGCATATGCCTCTGATCCTCAAGAAAAAGTATCCTACCTGTCTTTCAAACTAATGCCCGGAGTGGCGCTCCCATTGGGCGAAAGTGGTAATTACTTCACATTCGGTGGAAATATAGGGTTGTCCGGCTCCTTTCGACTACCGTTTCTTCCCATTCTCAGCCTTAACGGTGAGATTTTGTACGATCTGGAGCTGCTGGCAAACAAATCATCACAATCCGTTTCTGTTATTTCAGTCGGAGGTGGGGCAGGCCTGTTCTATGAAATATCCAGATTTGTGATACAGGCTTATGGAACTGGAGGTGGATACTTTGGCTTTGTAAACCCCAATTTTGAGATCGAGTCTGTCTACCCATATTTCAGCGGAGGCTTGGGTTTGACCTATATGATTACCCCCTCTTTAGGGATTGGGATGGACGTATTATACAGAAATTACCTTGGCCTTTACAATGGAGCAGGTGCGTCTTTAAACATATCTTATCACATTCAGCAAGAGAAGAGAGTTCCAAAGCCTAAACCACCGAAAGAACCGCGCCCAGAACCAAAACCAGAACCCGCAATTGAGGTGCCGCCGAAACCCTCACCCCTTGTTGTGGAAGAGACAGCCAGTGTAGGGGGCCTTGAAATAAGTGAAATCGAGTTCACAACCGTATTCCCGGTTCTGTTCAAATACTACGACGAGAATCCCATCGGTACGGCGTTGCTGAATAATGTGGAAGAAGAATCTATTGAAGATATTGAAGTAAGCCTCTATGTAAAACAGTACATGGACAGCCCCAAAGTATGTAATGCACCGGGCAAACTCGAGGCGGGCGAAAAGGCTGAGATCGAGCTGAATGCACTATTTAATGACACGGTTTTGGGAATCACCGAAGGCACAAAGGTTGCGACACAACTCATTCTCGAGTACACTCTGCAAGGTCAGCGTCTTAAGAAAATCGAAGAAGCAACTCTGAGGTTGTACGACCGCAACTCGTTAACCTGGGACGATGATAGAAAAGTAGCCGCTTTCGTAACAGCCAAGGACCCGGACGTTCTGAGTCTCTCCAAGTATACAGCAGGAATCGTCACCAATAAAGGAAGTCAGGCAGTCGTCAAGAACCTTCGAATCGCAATGGGTATGCACGGTGCACTGGCGGAATACGGTATGGCCTATGTGGTTGATCCACGAACACCCTATGAGGAGCTCTCCAAGAGTGAAACCGCAGTGGATTTCTTACAGTTTCCGAGACACACCCTCAAATACAAAGCGGGAGATTGCGACGATCTTTCGATTCTATATAACGCCTTACTCGAGTCTGTAGGCGTGAAAACCGCCTTCATAACCATCCCGGGGCATATTTTTACTGCGTTTTCTGTTGACATGGAGCCGGAGGAGGCGAGAAAAAGATTCTTGCGTGCGGATGAGCTTATTTTTAGAGAAGGAGAAACCTGGATACCCGTTGAAATCACGGAAATCAGTGGGGGATTCATAAAAGCCTGGCAGACTGGAGCCAAACAATGGCGAGAGCATAAGGCACGCGAACAAGCCGGTTTTTATCCTACAGATGATGCCTGGAAGCTGTATGAGCCTGTTGGATTGCCTGAAGCCGCTTCGGGGGTAGATGTTCCCAATAGAGATAAATTAACAGTGAGATATTTAGAGGAACTGATCAATTTCATAGACAGAGAGATTTACCCCCAGGTAGCTCGTATTCAGGCGGAGATCAACAAGACGAACGAAAGCCCGACATCAGTAAACAAGCTCGGCGTACTGTACTCAAAATACGGTCTGTACGAACGGGCGGAGAAGGAGTTTCAGAAAATCCTGGAAAAGGAAGAGTTTGTCCCAGCACTTGTGAATATGGGAAACGTCTACTTTCTGCAGGGTGATTTCGAAAAGGCGAAGGAGTACTATGAGAGAGCATTCTCCAAAGCACCGAATAATCCGACTGTACTTCTCTGTGTCGCTCGCATCAACCACGAGCTGGAAAACTATGGAATGGTCCGTGAAACTTATGACAAATTGAAGAGCTTGAATCCCGATCTCGCCATACAATTCGCCTATTTAGAACTACGCGGGGATGAAGCGGCCCGGGCTGCTGAGATTGGCCAATCGAAGGAGATTGTTATATGGGACGAGGAAGAATAGAAACGAAAAGACCATCGATTGTTACTCTGTCTTTTACTGTATTGATCCTGATTGCCATTCTGATTCTGGCAGGAGGCTGCGAGAACCCTCTACTGGAAGAAGTAAAAAAGATAGTCTTCCCGCACATCAAGATCACCGTCGTCGACAGAGAAACCGGTGAACCGATAACGGACTCGACCCTTTCGTACATTGCCGAGGGAGAGGTAATTAAGTCTGCGGCTGGCGCCAATACCTTCGATTTCGCCCTTTCCCCGGAGCAAATCTGTACTGTGTACATCATGAAGGACGGGTACAGGGGAAAAGGGATTGTGCTCGGTGTGGAAGACAGCGATGTCGAGATGACCATCGGCCTGAAAAAATTGGCCACAGTCGAAAGCCATGTTGAGCAGTACGTACAGGGAAAGGTTTTTCATAGTGACGGGAGCTCCGCATATACCGACGTATTTTATGTCTCCCGGGGAACGGTGAAGAACTCTATAATCCCCGACATTACTGATGCTGTCCAAAATGATGAAGGACAATTCAACGTACTCGCACCGGTAGGAAACATTGCAGTAGCGGCTTTCACCCTGAACAATAATCAAGAGATTGACCAGATTACTTACCAGAAGGCAGAGCTCAAAGAGGAAAATCCCCTAGTAGATCTAAGCCTGAGTTTTAGCGATACACCAACCTTCAGCGGGGATAAGCCCACAGACAGCACATTTCGGGTGAAGCTAAGCGAGGGGTATGTCCTGGCCGAAGACAGCGCGGGGACCGGAAGCTATTCCTTCGATATCAGGCTTCTATCCAGCGACGGAGTTTCGGTCGAGTCCGTGGAATATGATGCCGCAAATACTTACTTTTCCCGCAAGTATGTCGGTAACGCCGGCGGAAGCAACAACGTATCCTACAGCCCACTGCCCTCGATTACCGTGGCTAGCGGTGCCGACTACTTCACCGTGTCTTTTACCTCCGGAGCCGGAGTATCATTCCATGAGACGTATTTGCTGGAAATTGTGGACGAAAAACCCAACATTCCTTTTCAGGCTGTTATTCTGGCCGGTAGTGAGATCAAAATGCCTAAATCAGTTATCGACACGCAAGCCAGCGCGATATATCTATATCTAAGTGCAGTCTCATTTCCGAACTTCGACGCGGATGCTCTACTGGCAGATACCCTGAGCTATGACCAGTACAGCTACAGCGAAACAGGAGAGGATGTTACCGCAGACGCCGGTAAGAGCGTTAGTAAGGGCCTGGCGACGCAACTCACCTATGAAGGAGAGCCGTTCAACTTTCGACAGGCTTATGGTTTTGATTCTTTGATCATGGAACAATAGGGGCATAACGATGAAAAGGATCGGCATATTGTCATCTACATTTTTCCTTCTTTTGGCGGGAATCGTCCCCGTATACACCCAGCAACTCAGCATAACAAATCTGTCGACCGGTGAAGTAAGGTCAGGCACGTTCGATGTGAAAGGGAATCTGTCCAGTATCCAGAATATCAAGGATGTGAAGGTGAGGATAAACGGTGGTCCTTGGGCAGTTGCTTTCGGACAGGGCAGTTGGACGTACAGGCTCAATCCCAGGGACATTCCCATATCTTCCGAGTACCGGTACGATCCTCTTAGAGAGGAGTTCGTACTCGTTCACAGGCGTGGGGTGGTTTACGGGGATGTTACGGTTACAGCGGCTGCTTTTGATAATTCAGGTTTTATTGTTGATCAGAAAAGTGTAGATATAACCATTATTCCCGAGCCTCCGGTCATAGCCACCGAAATCCCCACAGCACCTTATGTACATACCGGGACCGTTATTTTTCCATTAGAAGCTTCCCCTGAGTTGGAGATTTACTTTACGATCAATGGAGACGATCCGGTCGCCTACGGGTTACCGTATACAGAACCGATTATTCTCTCCTCCGATACGATTGTGAAGGTTGTAACTAAAAGTGAGAACGGCGTGTGCTCAGACGTGCTTGCTTTTGACATCGCTGTTGATCCGCTAAAAGGGCCGGAGTTCTATATGCAGTACTACGCGGATGCTCAGCTCACCCAGCCGCTGAGCGACAATCCGCATATTCAGGCCGATAAGCACTATATAAAATTCACCGCCAGCGAGGCGCTTCAGGGCTTCCCTTCGATTGTGATTGATGCCGAAGGGTCTGCCAATGACGTCGGTACTTTTGCATCTCCTGCTCCGCTTACACAGGTAGGCGGTAACGAATACGTTTTTGAGCGGGTAATCGGCGCCGATGCACTCGCGGTGGGTGCTGTCAAAGAGAACATCTTCTTGAAGGCTGTGGATGCCGATGGCAACACATCCGGAGACAACACTTCTCCTCCGGATTCAAATTTTGTTCCGCCTATAAACTGGTCGAGCAAAGCCGCTTTTACCGACACAAGTGCCCCGACTTTGGGTGCCCCCGCGATATCCTTTTCAGGCACACCACCGATTAGCGATCCCACGCCAACCCTGACCCTCGACGCCACGGATGCCGATTTCATGCGCTTTGCTCTATCTCAAGCGGGTCTTGCCAGTGCTTCCTGGGTCGAATACTCTGGAAGCTACGACGAGTTTGACATCTCACAAGGCGAGCTCTTCGGCAACAGGACAGTCTATGTACAGTTTAAAGACCTGGCAGGGAATATATCGACATCCGCTAATACTTCCACAGTAATATACGATAGTTCTACACTAACTTTTGACATTAGATATTTCTACGACCCTGAGTACACGATCTCATATTGGGAAAGCAATCCCTATCTGGCGGCCGGTACGTACTACCTGAAGATTGCGGCCAATCAGGATTTGGCGACCAATCCTCAAGTGAGTATCAATGCCGAAGGCGCGACGAACGATGTCACCAATGGGGATACCGAGAAGGTTAGTGCCAGGGTCTACCGCTTCAAGCGAATAATCAATCCCGATTCGGCTGCAGTCGGTGCGGTACCAGAGGACATTTCGATAAATGGAGCTACGGACAATATCTCCAATGAAGCAACACGGGCCGCTTATACAGACACCACCGTACCAAGTTTTACAGCAATTAATGACATTGCCTGGACAAACGCCGCCGCTCCCCTGTCCGTGACGATCACCGGCGAAAGTCCTTTGACTTATAAGTGGAGCAAGATCAAAGGCAGCGGCGAGGTGATCTTTGGCGATGCGGAGGCGGCCAGCACGACGGTGCAAGGAACCAACAACTACGAAAAGATTTTCACCCTGCGGCTGTTCGTGTCCGATGCGGCTGGAAACTCAGCCGGTGACACATTTACCTTTCAGTGGGATAAAAGGAAGCCCGCCGGTGGGATTACTATCGAAGGTGGAGCTGCATACGCAACGTCCACAGGCGCCGACTTATCCATCCTTGGATCTGATGGTGGAAGCGGCGTGAAGGAGATGTGGATCTCCAACGATAGCGGGTTTTCGGCGGGCAATTGGGAGACATTTGCTGTTTCAAAATCCTGGTCATTAACAGCAGGGGACGGAGACAAAACCGTGTACATCAAGCTAAGGGATAATGCGGGGAATATATCCAACGTGTATGAGGATTCCATCATTCTGGACTCTACAGCACCGGCTGCTGTTTCGGGTTTCATGGCGACATCCGAGACCGGTCAAAACGTCCTTAGCTGGACAAATCCGGGCCTTGATTTTGCAGGTGTTATTATCACGGGGACAGCCGATTCAACATGGACACCGACACCGGGAACAGAGTACGAAGAGGGATTTTTCGTGGATACAGGTGTGCAGGTGCTTTACATAGGCACCGGCGATAGTTTTACCCAAACCGGCATCGTCAATGACGGCTCAACAATGTACTATCGAGCCTTCACCTACGACCAGGCGCTGAACTACTCTATCGCCGCGACCGCATCTGTCACTGTAGTCGATGAAATTCCACCACCGGAGGTCATAAATTTCTATGCATCCTACGATTCAGGTAATAGTGAAGTAGATTTGAGCTGGTTCAATCCGTCAAGCAGTGACTTCGCAGGTGTTAGGATTATGAGAAAGACCGGCAGCGCCCCAACTGATTATCAGGATGGGACACCGATCTACGACGGAACAGGTACTTCAACGTCAGATGCTGCAATTACCCTGGGCACGACATACTACTATGCCGCCTTTACCTACGACGGGGCCACTCCGAAGAACTATTCGCAGGGGGTGTCGCTCGTGATCACACCGGGATCAACGGACACGATACCTCCGGGTGCGGTTACCAACTTCACTGCGACGCCGGGGGACGGACATGTCACCCTGTCCTGGACCAACCCCGCAGACAGCGACTTTGCCGGAGTGGTGATTCGGCGCTCAACTATATCTCAGCCTCTCACACCCGGGCAAGGTGATTTCGTGTACAGCGGTTCGGGGACGGGCTTCGACGACACTGGCCTCAACAACGGGACCTTGTACTACTACACAGCCTTTGCTTATGACAGTACACCCAATTATTCCTCAGGAGCAAACACTTCAGCCACACCGCAGGACGTAGACCCACCCACCGTCATCCTGACGGTTCCAGCCGATGAAGAGACCGCTATTCCTGTAGATACGGTTGTCAGGGCTCAGTTCAGCGAATCGATGAACCCATCAACGATCAAGGGAACGACGTTCACGTTGTCCGATGCTTCGGGCTCTATTACAGGTACGGTCACGTATAACGATTTGAACAAGACAGCATTTTTTACACCCGAAGCCGATCTAGATTTCGGCACGGAATACACGGCCAGTGTAAGTGCCCAGGTGAAAGATGTCACCGGTAATGCAATGGGCACGGCAAAGACGTGGACCTTTACCACCCGTAGCAAAGGCTACTGGAATACTATGGTATGGGATGCGGACGAATGGAATTAAATATGCTAATCAGTAAATCATCGAAGAAAAAATCAAATAGAACAAAACCTAGGGGGTTACCATGAAAAGAATAGCTCTCTCCTTGCTTCTTGGATGCACACTGTTCATCGGTAGTGCAGTATTTGCTGGGGATCTTAGTATTCCCAACACCTTCGAAGCGGGCACCAAAGCAATCGCCGCGGAGGTGAATGCCAATTTCTCAGCCGTGGAGACAGCAGTAGACGACAACGATGCACGTATCTTCGATCTGGAAAGTTCCACAATCGAGAGTGTCGGCAATGTCGGGGGCAATATCGACATGATCGGCGGCACGAATATCTCTGTTACCTCAGACGACGTGAACAACACGATCACGATCGCGCTGACCGGTACCGTCGCCAACGCCACCAACGCTACCAACGCCACTAACGCAGACACCCTCGACGGCCAGCACGGTTCCTACTACATGAACGCATCCAACATCAACGCCGGTACGCTCAACGTGGCACGTTATTCGGCCTACAGCGATCTCGCTGACGAAGGGTATTTAGCTAATGCTTCCGGCGATGTTGCCCTTAACAATGGAACGGTGCAGGCCAATCTGAACGCCGACATGGTGGATGGATATCACTATACTTCCTTTATCCGAAAAAACACCACGGAATCGGCCAACATCTACGTAACAGGTCAAGTAAGGGGTGCAACATTCTATGATTACAACAACACCTCCAGATACATAGATCTCAGTTCCTCCGGTACCTCCATGTACGCCCAGGGGGGACTACGTTTGGGAGCGGCAACCAGCAGAAGTACCAGCAACGGCGGCTATAGTAGAAACATTATTATTAGACACTTTGCAACTAATACCTATACTGCTGGAACAGTAATCTATGAAACACCACAATGGAAGGTGGTACGCGCCGGTACCAGTACAAAATTCCAATTAATAACTAAGGTTGCGGCCAGTTTAAATTACTGGATACGCATAGGCTCAACCTACTATCACGGATCTCCGAGCGCTGCCGGTGAAACTTTCACTTATGACGCATCAACCTATAATCATTTTGAGATCTGGGTTGGATACTCCTATGGTATGGGCGATTTCGCACATCTTCACCTGAACAAGAGGTCAGGTGACTATTATTGGGATGGTTACATCGTAACTACATATACGAACTAATCGAAGGGGTAAAGAAGGGAAGTTTTTAAATGAAACCTAAATTAAACGGGTTGTTTAATTCTCAAAGAATGACAAGGAGCACGGGACCCCGGTTATTGATTACAATTATCACGCTTGCGATCTTAGCTTTCCCTCTATACGCCCAAGACCTGATGGTAGAATACCTGGAGGGTTTCGTAGAGATCAGCACTGACTCTGGTTGGGAAGCACTGTATATAGGGGATGAACTGTCTGCAGATGCCAGGATCAGGGTGTCTGAGAATGGTTTTGCAGAGTTTTCCGCCGGAGCGGTGAAGATTGCGGTAAGTGAAGATGGTGTCTATGCCATGAGGGACCTGATAGGAGCTTCGAAAGAAGTGAGCTCCTGGGGTCTGGGCTCTTTGGTTTCCGGCAAACTAAAAGTCGCCATAAGGGGGGGGGAAGGGGGACAAACGGCTGTTATGGGCGTCCGCGGCGCGAAGTCGACCGAAGAGCTTAATCTGGAATGGATGGAGGATGAGGAGGCCGATACGCTGTTTGCGCAAGGAATGGGTTACTTTAAGCAGGGCCTCCTAGAGGAAGCGGTAGAGGTTTTTAAGAGAGCGTTGGAGCTTGCCGACTATGAGAAAGAGGATCTCTGCCGTTACTACATTGCTCAGTCATATTCGGATATGGGAAAGGTGGGCTTGGCGCTTGAAACGCTTTCAACTGCTAACATGGATCCTAGAAGCTCCGTGTATACCGATCTTGTGCTTCTGAACGGGCAGCTGCTCATGGAGAGTTTGGCCTTTCATGAGGCACTGAGTCTGTTCAACACACATCTGGAGAATTATCCAGAAGGTTCCATTGCTCAAGCATTTCTAATTCTCTCCGCTTTTTGTTATCAGGGTCTTGGAGATACCATTAGTGTTAGAAATAGTCTTGAACAAGCTGTGGATATAGATCCTCATTCTGAGTTGGGAAGAGAAGCAAAGAGTATGATGGAGAATTTGTAGAGTAGATTATTATTGGGTCTGGTGAGGAACTATTTTCACCGAGATTTTTACTTCTTCTGATTCTCCTGTGAATTTACCTTTTAAATCGAGAGCTATTATGTCACTCCAAGAACTCAACGTGATCTTCCAAGGTAGCTCTTGGATTACGACGTTTTGACCGTTAGAGGTGGATAGCAGCAGATACTCAAAATGTGTGGAGTCTTCTGAGTCGATTTCGATGGTAAAAGGAGTGTATTGGGAGAAATTGAGCAGCCAGCGGTTACCGAAATATTCAGAATTCGATCTCTGATATGTGATCTGCTCATCGAAGAAACCCAGAGCCAGGTTTATATCGATATAGATATCATTTGCTTCGAAAATACTTGGATCGAACTCCGAGCGGTCTCGATATTCGGCTTGGTAGAAGCTCGCCAATCTTTGCAGATACTGTAACCCATCTTCGCTGACAGTCTCGGAGCTATGATCCATGACTATACCAAATCCCCGGAAACCTGTGATGTTTGATCTTTTAGCATAGATAAGCAGCTTTTTTTGTCCAGCAATATAGAATTCATGTATAATCTCTGTTTCTCCATCCAATCGGTAGAGCATATACGGCCGAATAATCATCGCTTGCAGGGCGTAATAGGTTAAGAAGTCTTTATAGAACTCAATGAATGCTTCTGGATTTGAGTTTGGTCTGAAGAAAAAGGCGTGTTTTTCCTCCGGATTGTTTTTATCGAAGTAGATGCTGTAGTCAATTACCGTGTTGAAGTACGAAACCGTTTCGGTAAAGACAATCTTGCCGCCGGAAAGTTTTCCTTCCTTCTCTTGTTGAGTGAACTCCTCATATTCAACATTCGCGAGGTCGATCGGCGGCTCGAAAGCTGTAAGCGTATAACTGCATATCAACAGTAGCAGACCAAGAAAACTTCTTGCCACAATCTATTCTCACTCGTGTTCGGTCTTTAGAAGCTTGTAATAGATTCTTTCTAATTTCGAATTGAGTGAAGCTTCTTCGATCTCCTCATGAACAACATGAGGTACGATATATATCACTATTTCGGAATTTTCCATTTTTTCTTCTCTAGCCTGGAAAAGATAACCCAATATTGGAATACTACCGAGAATAGGTACCTTGGTGATTTGCGTACTTTGCTCTTGTCGGATAAGTCCACTGATCACTACCGGTCTACCCGAAAAAGTACGTGCCCGTGTCTTTATTACATTCTCGGAGGTTGAAGGAATGGTCCCAGTAACTGATGTCGGGACTGTACCTCGTTTGGATACAGTAGCTTCTACCTCCATGGTGATCATGCTGTCGCCGGAAGCCCACCCTTTAATATTGAAGAACAGACCAGCAACGATCTCCCGAACGATACTTGTTATTGTGGTGTTTCCTTCTTCATCGATTTCTATGTCATGATATCTGTAGGTCTCGGTGTTTTGAAAACTGATATCCTCATTGGATAGACCAAGCAGCGTTGTGTCAGCAAGCACTCGTGCTTTGTTTTTGTCCAGCTCCGTATTCAATTTAAGGGCGAACTGATAGCCGAATGTGGAAACAATATCGAAGTTAAGCGATAATAACTGCCCAATCGTCCCAAGAAAAGCCGTTTGGGCGCCCGCCTGGGTTAATGAGCTCTCCAAAGAGTCACTCCATTCAATAGACTCACCTTGCGTGTACTGGATAACGAGCAGTTGATAGCGTATTTGTGGAATGGGCTTATCCAGAACTCTGAGCTCTCTAAGAAAATCTTCAACCTTTTTTGAAGAGGTCTTTAGAAAAACGATAGTAGGGTCTCCTGTTTCAACGATCTCTTCTTTGCTGATAGAGGGAGGTAATTTCTGTAATAAGTCTTCCGCTTTAATATATTTAAGCTTGACTGAAACCGTAGCCGCAGGTATATCGATCAGTTGTAAGTAGTCTTCTAACGTCTCCTTTTTCTCCTCCGGCAGCAGAGCAATGAAGGAGTTGGTACCAGGAATGACAATCGGCTCGATGTGTTTGAGGGCTGGAGGTATCAAGGACGTAATCTCTTTAATATCCAGGTAATTAACGTTGAATCTAAAATACTGCTGGTTTTCGACGGGTTGGTCGATTTTCTTGATAAAATCCTGTACAGGAGTAATCTCTTCCAGGCTTCCACTTAAAATAATAGAATTGGTATTGGGATCGATTTTAAAGATCTGGCCGGATACCATACCCGCCGGAAACAGGTTGCTCAGCTCTGCGGCGGAGATGTATGTCAGGGGGATTTTAACCGTTGTGTGTAATTTTTTAAGAATGTCTCTCTGTTGTATCTCGAAGATATAATAAACTCCGCCTATTCTTGTGAAATCGGCACTTGCCTGGTCGAGGACCAGACGTAAGATCTCACTAAAACTTTTGTCTTCATAGCGAAGATTCTCAACAATGGAATCCTTGCTTGTTAAAAGTATATACTCGTATCCTGCTTTGAGAAACAGCTCATCGATGATCTCCTTAAAACGTCCTTTTTCAAGCGTGATAGAATACCTGTTCCTTTGTTTTTCAACTTCAATTATTTTCAGTGCCGCCTCTGCCTTCGCCAGCTCTATTTCACTTGGCTGTGTAGGGATCTTTTTTACGTAGTAGTAGTCTTGATCGACTTCTACCTGATAATTAGGAAAACGTTTAAGGAGTATAGTCAGAAATTTCTCGGGGCTGACCCTGGAAACATGGACCGTGAGAGGTACCGAGGGCAAGGGATCATAGAGAATTGTTTTGTCAATAGCTTTAGAGGCAGCGCGAACAAGCAAGGGAAAATCCACATCCTCAGCATCCATCGAGATTGCATTCATTCGAAAATCGTATTCGGCCCTGATGCGTGAGACATAGTAAACATCATCCTCTTTTTTGTAATACATTTTGTAGGTCTTTAAAAAAACTTCAAAGGCTGTCTCGAAATCTGTCTCAGAAAAATAGTAAGATGCCGAGCCTTGAATAGTTTCATCAGGAATAATGGATTTTCCTGATATTTCACCAAGCGCCAATAGGATATCGGTTATAGGCTGGTTGATAAACTGTATTTCTTCGAGCTGCTGCGACCTCAGGTGAGGAGCCGTTGCTAATGTGAATAGTAACACAAGATAGAAAAAGAACTTCAGGTTCAATCTCATATACTGATTAAAGGTAAGAGATTTTTCGGTGTTTGTCGAGTATAGCTTCCGATCTACGGACCTAAGATGGGACAGGGCGCCTTCGCGAAGAGCAACCTTGAAGAGCAACTCTTACCTATCCGGTCTCGCCTCTTGGGATAATCTGTCCCAGGGCGGAAGTCTTAGGATTGATCAGGACAGGGTGGTTCTGATACAAAGGTTCAGGCATTCAGTAGTACCTGGGTGAATACAGGTGAGAAGGTGGGTGAATGCTTCTAATAAATGACATTGAATTTACAGCGTTCGTTGTTTTTGCAATCCCCATAATGTATTATGACATAAAGGAAAAGAGGATACCCGACATTCTTCTATGTTTGTGCTTCATTGTGATACTAGTTATTAGGGTATTAATCACAAAGAACTTTTCATTTTGGAACCTTCTCGAAACTCTGATAGGTTTCACCTTCATCTGGTTATTCTGGTTATTCTCCAAAGGAAAGATTGGCTTGGGGGATGCCAAGTTTTCAGCATTAATATGTTTGTTGTTGGGTCTATGGGGTTGGATTCTAGCAATATTTCTGGCCTCTTTTTCTGGATTATTGGTCGCATTTATAAGAATTAGATTTGGTAAAATGGCTGAGAAAGAGGCAATCCCCTTTGCTCCTTTTCTTTCTTTAGGAAGTATTGCGTCATATTTCCTTAAATACTATCTTAATGATTTATTAAATAATTACAATTTTAATATATAGTGAGATAAAATCCAATAAGAAAAGCCTTGTAGAATACATTGGGTCCAGAGGTTCACTATGTTGACCGTCAAGTCGCAGGCCGGTACCTGGGATTGACAACAGAGAATACTGCTGGTTTAATTCTGTATCAAAGGGTATGTTTCCGAAGATATGAATGAGTTCAATTCTAATCTATTTATTGAAAAAAGGTCTTTAGCTGATTTCAAACCACTGCCCGAAGGAAACGACCAGTACCCCTATGAATATATCGAGTATAATTCCGTTATCAAGCTTAAGGAGGATGACGGGGTAATCCATATTGGAATATGTAATCCCTCCGATGCCGGCCTAACGGAGAGCCTGAAGAACTTTCATAAAAAGAGAGTTGTTTTATATGAGATTGACAAGAGCGAATTATCCGGTTATTTGGGGAAAAAGCTCTCCGACCTTGATCAGCGGAAGGCACCTTCCCAAACCTCAACCGATGAGAAGCTGCTATTAGATAGACTGGCTAACGATGCGCCGATCATCAATCTGGTGAATAGCATTCTTATTGAAGCCATAAGATCGGAAGCGTCGGATATTCACATTGAATGTTTTTCTGAAGACACGTTAGTCCGGTACCGCCTGGATGGCTATTTACATATTGTCAATCGTTTGGGAAAGGAGATTTTCCCGGCAGTTTCCACTCGAATTAAGATCATGGCTAATTTGAATATCATGGAAAGACGCCTTCCTCAGGACGGCCGGATTACCGTACACCTAGACAACGATACAGTGGACATCAGGGTTTCGATTGTGCCCATTGCCGATGGTGAATCCGTTGTGCTTAGGCTATTCAATAAAAAAAAAGCCCTTCTTTCTCTGGACCATTTGGGACTATCCGAAGATGGCAGGAACCGGTTAATACGTATTTCCCAGGCCCCTAATGGGCTGGTCCTGGTAACCGGGCCCACCGGAAGCGGTAAAACCACCACATTGAATTCGATTCTTCAATATATTAGATCCGACAGTAAGAAGATTATCACGATTGAGGATCCCATTGAATATGTCATTGATGGAATCAATCAGATTCAAACAAACGACCGAATAGGTCTTACCTTTGATTCCCTTTTGAGGAGAGTTTTGCGCCAGGACCCTAATATCATTATGGTTGGAGAGATCAGAGACATCCAAACAGCAGAACTTGCCATTAGGGCCGCCCTAACTGGGCACCTGGTTCTCTCTACCCTGCATACCAATGATTCTGTATCTGTTATCCCGCGACTAAAAAATATGGGCATTAAGCCCTACCTTATAGCAGCGGTACTTAAAGGAGCGGTAGCTCAGAGATTAGTACGGAAGATATGTGAGGGGTGCAGAGAAAAAGTGAAGCCTTCCAGAATGGAGAAAGAACTTCTGGCTCGCCATAATCTGCCGTCAGAGATACTGTTCAGAGGAAAGGGTTGTAAGGCCTGCCAAAACACAGGATACCATGGAAGGACCGGATTGTTTGAGCTTTTCGTTTCCGACGATAAGCTGGAAGATATGATTGTTGGCGGTAAGAGGGAGACGGAAATAGAATCCTATTTAAACTCTACGGGTATGGAACCGCTTATAATAGACGGCCTAACAAAAGCTTTACAGGGTGTCACTACACTGGGTGAAGTTGAAAGGGCTGCTGTAAGATAATGCCGGTATTTTTTTGTAGAGTCGTTACCAAAGAGGGCCGAACCACTGCACTCATCAGGGAAGCACCATCAGAAGAAATCTTGATACGTGAGCTTAGCAGGGACGCGATTTACCCTGTCAAGGTGCTGGAAGCTAGAGAAACTGCCTTAAGAATAGCCAGGGGGAAGAGATTTTCTCGAGCCGCTGTCCTGGAGTTTACCAACACAATAGCCTTGCTTCTTTCGTCGGGACTTACCTTTAAAGATTCCCTGGAAATAGCACAAACGATTTTTTTAAAGGGCAGAGTAAATGAGATTGTCGTATGTCTACTTGAAGAGATCCAGAAAGGACGATCCGTATACCAAGCTCTGTCTGATTTTGGATCAAGTTTCCCCCCGATCTTCAAAGGATTCACAAAAATAGGGGAGAAAATCGGCTCTTTGGAAGGGACATTCAAACAGCTTTCTGAGTATCTGAGAGAAGAGAAAAAGATCAAAGACAAACTTGCCAGCTCCCTTATCTATCCTGTCCTGGTTCTAAGCGTCGCTGTTATCGGGATAACTGGAGTCGTTATCTTTGTATTTCCCAGGATAAAGGAGATGTTCTACCAGCTTGGCGCCCTCCTGCCTCAGCGTTTGGAATCCATGTTAAGACTCCTAAACAATTCCATAGTTGTGGGGGCCGTTCTTATAGGCGTCCTTGCCATTGGTATTGTACTCGTATTGCTGATAAAAAGAAGGAATACGGCTTTTTCTGAGAAAATAGACCGGCTGCTGCTGAAACTGCCTGTTGTTGGGCGTCTTAGGTATCTAAAAGAGGTTCTGAACCTTTTATTTACTATGGAAACCTTGACCGAAGGAGGTTTCACCATAGAAGAGGCTCTGACTGAGTGCGAAAAGGTGATTAGTAATCGAGCTATCCGTTCCGGGATTCTTCAGGCCAGGGAAAGTATAATGAAGGGTGAGAATCTTTCCCGGGCTTTCCTGGCGAGTTCCATATTTCCAGAAAGACTAGGCAGGTGGATCGCTATCGGAGAAAGATCGGGTCAGATAGAACAGGTTTTTACCCAGCTTCGACACTACTACCAGGGGGAGATTGAAAAATGGTCCTCCCGTTTTATGAATCTGATAGAGCCGATCCTTATCTTGATTGTAGGGATAATAATTTTTATCATCATATATTTCTTTATCACCCCTATTTTTTCAATTTATGAGGGGCTATATTAACACGAGAGCCAAAGATGGAACAGAAACCTAAAAAAGATAAACAAGCTGGTTTTACCTTTATAGAGATCATGGTAGCTATGTTGATTCTCATTATTCTAATAGGATCTGCCGGCTTCACCTATATAAGGTATGTTTCCAGAGCAAGAGTCGTGGCAGCAAAAAATCAGCTTGAAAATTTCTCCATAGCCTTGAACTCTTATTTTCTGGACTGTGATAGGTATCCCACAGGCGATCAGGGCCTGCAGGCGCTATGGGAAAAGCCGGTATTGGAGCCTGTACCGGATGGATGGAATGGGCCCTATCTGAACAAGAAGGTACCGAAGGATCCTTGGGGAAACGAATACGAGTATAAATCACCTGGTCCGTACGGACTTCCCTTTGGCATCCGGTCTTTTGGGTCCGATGGTATGGAGGGAGGAGAAGGAAACGATAAGGATGTCGTCTCTTGGGAAGATTAACGGCTTTTCAGCGGACTTTTAATATGAGAGGAACAAAAGGGTATGTTCTTCTTGATGTTTTAACAGGCCTGTTCATAGCTTCTATTGCCCTACTGCTCGCATTAGGCGGTATTGCTCTGGCCGCCAGAACCGCCAAGCAGTGCAGGGAGAGAGTCATTCAGTTGATTGCGGCAGGGAATGAACATGCTGAGCATCGAAAAGTTGTCTTCATTGAAGAAACACTTAAAGAGTGAGGATGGATTCACCTTTCTTGAGATATTGGTTTCTCTGCTGCTTCTTTCTATTTTAGGTCTAATCCTGTGGTCCAGTCTTTTCAACGCTCAAGGACTAATCGGTAAGATCTTGCACGAAGCCTCGTTTTCAGCAAAGGTCCTTCAACTGGATGATTTTATAGTACAGGCTGCTCAGAAGATTAGGGTCCCTTTTTGGGTAAAGGAAATCGAAATACAAGAAGAGGACGGCCGTATGGTCGTTCCCTGGCTCAATGGTAATCCTGAAGATTTCCTGGTTTTCCAAAAACAGAATGATTCGATATTAATTGGCTACCAAGAATCCGGACAATTCTTAAGCTTTGGTCCGTTCGCTGATATTGATGTACGGCCTAAAGAAAATGGAAATGAGCAGATATGGGGAGTGCAGCTAACCATAACGGACATCCGCAACGCTGATCACAGGGTGGTAATCTCTGCCCACTTTGGCAGTGCTCCCTTTTCTGGATCGGGCATGGAATGAACAATAAGGGATCAACTTCTGTTGTTATTCTGGGCGTATTGTTGCTTCTTTCAGTATTATTCCTGAGCGCAAGCCTATTTATAACGGTTTCGCTAAGGAATTTACGAAGGGCCGAGGAAAGAGAGAGAGAAAAGCGGATATTAATAAATGAGGCGAATAGGATAGTTGAGCTTCTTTTGGAAGATCCAACCCCTTTTGCCGATTCCCCCCGAGACCCGGTATGGGAAAAGATACAAAGCCCAATGAATGAGGGCATCACTGTTAACCTGGAAGATGCATCAAGCTTCTTAGGAATTAATTGGGTAAGAAAGGAGCTTCTGACTACAATGGCAGTTCTGAAAGTGGAAAAAACAGCTGCAGAGCTCCAGCAATTCCGGGAAAATACAGGAATCCATTCAGATTTGAGCTCATTCTTGAATTTTTTCGAGGAAGATTATATTAAGGGTTTTTTTACGGTCTACAATTATTTTAATATCAATATATGTGATGAGTTTGTTCTCAGAAAGCTATATCTTATTCGTAGCTTCAATTGGGAAGAGGCAGAAAGATTTCACACCAGGGTACAGGAAATCCGAATTAAGAAAAAGCAGATTGAAAATGAGGATCTAAAGGAGTTCCTAGACGAATCTGACTATAATCTACTCTTTCCAGTAGTCAATGCGGAGCCGGTTATGAACATTCATTTCGTACCGGAAAGGATATTGAATGGTTTATGTGAGTACTATGAAGTTCCGAAGGAGAAGGCTGAAAGGATTATAGTATTAAGAGAAGCATCAGAATTGACCATAAAGGATGTAAAAGAATTGATGGGTAAAGAATACGAGGAGAGCTTGCTTCACCATTACCTCGGTATTCGCACCTGGTTTTGGAAGATCAATATTGTAGGGGAGCACCTGGAGCTAACCCGGATAATCGCCCGAATACCCCAGGAAGGGGAGGAAACTAGGGCGGAGCTCAGATTAATTGAAGAAGCATTTAGGCCATGAATAACTGTGCCTACGCTGAAAAAACTGGTAAAGAGTACAGCCTGTTTCTCTTCAGCACGGATGAACAGATAGATTTTTCTCATAACTTCCAGGCTTTGATGATGTCCAGGATGGATTTTGATGTTAAGTTCTTAGAGCTGCCCCCTATACCTGATAAGGAAATTGGAGGTCTTTTAAAGTATAGGATTAGAAGTCTGTATCCGGGTAGGCCTGAGGAATCGGTCTTAGACTACCGAATCTTAGTTGTAAACAAGAAAGAGTATGCCGTCCTCTTTCTATCCCAAAAATCAACTCTGAATGAGTACCGAAAGATCGCTGGCGGTAGGCCGCTGTTTCTGCCCTTTGTTTTGATTCAATCATTTCTAAAAAAATATTCTTTACAGGATATCATATTTTTATTCTGGCACAGATTCTGGATTGAGATCCTTATCTTTCAGGAAAATAAAGCACCGGTTTCATTTGTATTAGAACGAAGTAGTAATATTTCCCTCGATCTTAATCAGGTAAAAAAGGCGATTCCAGGGGATAACGGTAAGTTTAGGGTGATTCTCTTGTGTCCGGACCGGGAAAAAGAGTTTTTGAAAGCGCAGGTCGGTGGGCTGACCGAAGGGGATGAGGGTTTTAAAATTCATTCCATTCAGGAGACTCTGGGCAAGATCAAGAGAAAGACAGAGTTTTTATTTGAACAGAAGAAGGGCAAAATCCTGGTACATCAAAAGGTACGCCTGCAAATACTGATTGCTGTTGTGCTTTTTATGTGTGTTTTTATTTTTAAAAGATCTGTCGATCAAAAGGAGAGGTATTTCAACGACTTAAGAAATTACCTGGGCTCACTGGAGAAGCAAACGTCAAGGATTATTTCCTTACAAAATGAAATTGATGAACTGCAAGAGAAAATGAACATCTTAAAAGAGAAAAGACCAATTGATACCTATCACATCCTATCTGAGCTTTCATCCATCCTGAAACCAGGTACAAGAATACAATCTTTTATCCTGGAAAGGAGCTTTTTTCAGATTGAAGCAGTGGGGCCCAACCCCCTTGAACTAATGGAAGTCTTTAAAACCAAAGCGCTGTTTGAGAATGTAAAGCTGGTACAGATTGTTCCCATAAAAGACTCTGATAAAGAGCTATTCAAGATTACCGGAAGAGTAAATGTTGAGTAAACGGGAGAAGCTCCTATTAAACGTATTATTTTGGATTGTTGTTGCAGCCGGTCTTGGGATTCTTTTCTTTCTGGAAATGGAGAAAAATATTGATGTACAAGAAAAGATCGGATTGATGGAGGAACAAATAGAGAAATACAGCATGAAAACAGCGGACGAAGAAAAGCTAAAAGCGAAAAAAGGGAGGTTGTCTGAAGAGCTTAAAAAGGAGTGGGTTAAGTTCTATGATGGTAAGGAGATAGATCCTTATCGATTCGGTATCATTATTCGAAATAATCTTGTTTCAGGGGGTCTGGAAATAAAGCGCTATCAGACTCTGGAAGTTGGGGGAAGTACCTGGCTGGAATTTTCTGTAAGCGGAGAAGCCCTTGCTTTTTTCTCCTTTCTTGAAAAGGTTTCAAATTCCGAAAAGTATTGGACTGTTTCATTTGTTTCCATAGATTCCAGGGAGGGGCAAGGCCGGATCAACGCGGTGTTTAGGATATCCTATGAAACAATTGATGAAGCGGCTCGCTGACCTCATACTGCTATTGGTTATTACAGTTCTGGCAGGGTTTATGCTTTTTCCACGGTCCAGAAAAACTGTCTCATTTAATTATCAACCCATTCCGAATAATGAAATAGAAAGCCAGGCTCAGGAGCAAAAGACACAGAAAAGTCTAGCCAAACCGCGCGAAATCGCCGCTTTTTTCGGCTGGGGGGAAAAAAAGACAGATGTAATCGAGGAAACTGCTCACGTTTCTGTGGAAAAGGAACCATTACCGGCAGAAGCCACCTGGCTTAAACCTATAGGTTTTATCGGTGAGGAAAAAGGCAGCAGGAGTTACCTTTTTAAAGATAGTAATACGGGAAAGATACTTTACCTTGCTTTAGGAGTGGAGAGTAAAGGTTGGAGACTGCTGGAGGTAACTTCTGAACAATTTCTTCTTGAGTTTGATGGAAAGAAGTATATCATAAAACAAAACGAATAAGGGCATACTATGGATAGAAAACTATTTCTATTGATTATTTTTGCCCTGGTCTTGTCTCTTTTATCCTGCCTTACAGACAAGCAGAAATTCGGAGATTTTGCTGAAGCCCCGTTATACGGTATGGTTTATGATTATGACAACCAGCCTTGCCCCGACGCCTTGATCGTTATCAATGGAGAGGACGGGCCGCGGACTGATATCAATGGCCGCTTTGTTATTGGCTCCTTAAGCAGGGGAACTCATGCGATACAGGTTGTCAGGGATGGATATGAGGAGCTTACGGTTTCTTTTGATTTTTTAAATAGAAATCAGGTCTTATACTTAAAGGTTATATCTTATAATCAGCTCTTGAGGGAAATAGAGCAGGCACTGGAAAAGAAAAGATTAGGCGAAGTGGAAGAGCTTCTTGCCCGTGCAGAAGCTATTTATAGCGATGAACCGGTGGAAATGTATCTAAAAGCCTTGTTCTTTTTAGAAGTCGAAAAAGTAAAGGAGGCAGTGAAGATACTTGAGGATATTATAGAAGAAGGATTCAGAGAGCCTATACTTTATCTTACGCTGGCCGATATTTTTCAGTATCAACTTGAGGATCTAA
>CAZVHJ010000020.1:0-1521 GCA_964627715.1 uncultured Spirochaetaceae bacterium
CCAAAGCAAGCGATCAAGAATCGGTCGGTCTTTTTTGCGCTCTTGGCGCCGGGATTCCTGTGGAGATTCGATTGCACTTGAGCAGGGATGAGCTTTCCGGAAAAACAGGAGATCTGCCGGTTGATCAGGGCTGCATTGACCGCGACACGGGCCTCATGCCGGAATACTCGATAACGCAGTCAAGCCTCCGAATTGGGATCGCGTTCCCATTTCGCTAATACTTGCAGGACCTCTTCCTCCACCTGTTCCCGGGCTTCTCGCCTATCGTAGCCTTTGCCCAGAAGCTCGTCGTACCGAGTCTCAGCGTGCCGAACATGGGCTGTAACGGCCAGCCGTATCGCCTCCTCATCAAGAGTCTTTCCTGCCGCCGAACGACCGATCCGGCCGCTGTATTTTCGGCAAGCATGCTCGGCTATCGCCCTCTCCCGTTCGGCAGGACAGGCAAGGAAAAGCTCACGCACGCGCAGGGCAAAGCGCTCCACATACCGACGATCCAGTTCCGCCCGCCTCTCCGCTTCCCGTTCTCTTCGGCGAACCCTCACCTCGCTGTCGGCCAGGCATTCCGCTTCAGCTCGTTCCAACGCCTCTGATTCCACCAGCAGTCCTTGCCGTTCATACCGCCTTCGGGCTCGGCTCCACTTCAGCACCACCGCAGAGAGGATCGAGTGCTTGCGGGCTCGTCGGGTGAGGGCCGTGTTGCCGGAAGGTAGAAAGATAAGATGATCCAGGTCGGCGCAGGCAAGGCACAGGGCTCCTTTGCCTTCCACAAGGGTAATCCAGGCTCTACGACCAAGAGCCTCCCCGCACTCGCAGCAAGAGGAATCCCTATCGCCGGTAGAGATAAACACCTTCGCGTCTTGGGTCGGTTTCATTCACTCACTGAAAACGTACCAGAAACGCCCACCTCTCGGTAAGAGAGAACGTCTTTTGCAATTCAAGGTTCCACCATGATAGCCGATCATCTTGCGGGCCGCAAGCGAGCCTCCTGGTAAACCAGCCGCCCGTAGGCGTCGTAGCAGCAGCGCACCCAGGTCCAGTCGGGCTGGGAAGTGCCCATTTGCGGGCCCTGCGGCACCTGCCCCCGGCCCAGGGCGCATCACGGCCGACGCCCTCGGCCTGGTCTTCCCGATCCACATCTTCGGCGTGCCGGGGCCTATCCGCAAGCTGTTGGACACCCTGGAGGTGCTGCCGCCACCTACGCGTTCGCTGTGGCTGTGAACGCGGGCACGCCTGCCCGGGGTTTCCTGGCTCTAAGGATTTGGCTGCGCCGCCGGGGAGTTCGCCCAGTCGTGGGCTTGTCGATCGCACTGCCCTCCGACAGCATCCCTTGAGGAGACACGGGCAGTCCCGCAGAGCAGCAGGTCCTGTTCTCCGCCGCACGCTCCCGCCTGACCGAGATCGCCGGGGCGGTGCGCCAAGCCTGCGAACTGCCCATGGAGCGCAGGCCGGTCCTGCTCAATCTGTTGTTCAGCGGCATCTACCACTCCACCTCAGACACCTCCCGCGGGGGGGGGGGGGGGG
>CAZVHJ010000020.1:1531-75891 GCA_964627715.1 uncultured Spirochaetaceae bacterium
CGGCATCTACCACTCCACTTACCCGATCATCGCGCGCACGGGCCGGCCCTTCCGGATCGACGAGAACTGCAGGAGCTGCGGGATCTGCGCCCGGATGTTGCTTGGCCGACAATATCGAGCTTCGGGAGGGGAGGCCGGTGTGGCTGTACCGCTGCAAGCAATGCCTGGCCTGCCTGCACTGGTGTCCGGAGGAGGCCATCTAGTACGGAAGGAACACCGCCGGGCAAAAGCGTTGCCACCACCCGGAAGTCTATCTTCAGCAGATCATAGGCGAGTGATTGGCGCGCAACGGGCGCACGGCAGCTGCTGCGAAGCGCGCTCAGGTCTGGTCGGCAAAACGCCACCAGGCAAAAGTACCCAGTAGGCCGGCGAGGCTCGCTCCGACCACGGTGAAGTAGCTCACCGGACCCATGCGCGCGGCTTCCGGTCCGGCCGCGCCGGAGTGCAGGGCGGGAACAGCCCAGGGAAAGTATGCGCCGTGGCCCAGCACGGTGACCACCTGAGCCAAGAGCACGCTGAGCACCACGAAGCCCAATGCCGGTAGGAATCCCCGCCCGACACTGGCGAAAAACGCTACGCAAGTGACCAGCAGGATCGTCAGGGCAGAGGTCGAGACGTACGTCCAAGTCCCGAGGCGAATCATCTCCGGGTCCCACCCCTCTAGGCCCACGATACCGCCAGTCAACAGCCCGAGCACGAACACCAGCAAGGCGAGCAGTACGCACCAGACTCCCATGGCCAGGAACTTCGCCCCGACAATCGACGACCGGGATGCGGGAAGGGCGAGCAGGTCCTTGAGTGTGCGGTCGGAGTACTCGCGGCCGAAGATCCAGCTGGCCAGGAAGCCGAAGCCGATCATCCCCGCGATGGCGGTGCCCTGAGTGAGCATCCAAAGAAAGGACGGCCAGTTGGCCTCTCCGGCGATCGATGCCTTGACCGCGATCAACCTATATCGGCGGGCAAAGTCGGGATTCTTCAAAATGAACATGAAGAAACCCATCACCAGGTCCATGAACAGACCGAAGGCCGCGGAAATCCAGACGATCTTGGAACGGCGGATCTTAAGGGCTTCGGTCCAGAGGGCGGCGGTCAGGCTTCTCATGACGGTGCTCCGTTGCGGCCGATGGCTCGCAGAAAATAGGACTCCAGGTCCTCGACCTCTACCCGCAGCATCGTCGGCGGGCAGCCGGCCCGCACCAGCAAGCCGGCCACGACATCCGGGTGCTCGACCACCTGCTGCTGGGTCAGCTGCAGGGTCCCGTCATTGCAGCGGCCGGCCGGGAATCCGCTTTGGGACAGAGCGTGCCTGGCAGCATCCTGGTCGGTCGCCCGCACCAGGAGTCGCCGTCGTCGTTCCCGGTCCAGTTGATCGGTGTTCAGCTCCTGCACCAGCCGTCCCTCGTGGATGATGCCGATCCTCGTCGCCATACGGGCGATCTCACCCAGAATGTGGCTGGAAATAAAGATGGTCACTCCGTGGCTCACGGCTAGGTCCCGGAGCAACTCACGGACATCGACGATTCCCGCGGGATCGAGCCCGTTGGCCGGCTCGTCCAAGACCAGGACTTCCGGTCGGTGCATCAGTGCCTTGGCCAGCCCGAGGCGCTGGGCGTTGCCCGTTGAGAGGCTTCTCGCCTTGCGGTTGCGGTAGGGCGAGAGCTTCAACCGCTCGATGATCTCTTCGATCCATCCCTGCCCATCCAGGAAGCGCAGCCGCCGCGTGATCTCGAGGTTCTCCCGAACCGTGAGGTCAGGGTACGAGTAGGGGATCTCCACGAGATACCCAACCTGGCGCCACAGCTTGGTCTCCCCGGCGTGTACTCTGCGACCGAGCAGGTAGGCCGCACCCGCGGAGGGGCGGATCATACCGAGCAACATGCGGATCGTCGTGGTCTTGCCGGCACCGTTCAGCCCCAGGAATCCGTAGATTTCCCCTTTACGGACGGTCACGGAGAGTTTCTCGACGGCGCACACCGGGCCGAAGTTCTTCGACAGGCTTTCAGTTCGCAGCACCTCATCCATGATGCTCACTCCTCGCGCTCGTCCGGAATCAGGTATGTGACCAGCATATCGATCCAAAGCTCTTTGGCGGCTTCGAAGCCAGCCCCTCCGAAATCCTCGCGGTGCATGAGGAAGTAAAACAGCGACATAAAAAGCCCATTTAGAGCCTGCGAGTCGATGCGCCGCATCCACCCGTGTTCCATCCACGTCCCGAAATAGCGGGCCAGCTGGTCGAAGTCGCTCTTCACGTGAGCCTTGACCCTCTCCTCCGGCAGCTTCCGCAGCAAGTAGGTGTAGTCCGCCGTGTTCAGCTGCCGGTAGATGGGCACAGTCGTCATCATATCGATCAACCGGCAGAGGAACTCCCGGAAGCAATTACGCTTCGGCAGTCCCGGCTGCCGGATGATGCCGTAGATCGCCTCGTGATAGTACTCCTCGAGCTCCTCGAGGATGCGGAAGTACAGCTCCTCCTTCGATGGATAGAAATGATAAAAAGCCCCCTTGGAGATCCCCGCCGCCCGGACGAGGTCGTCCACCGTTGTCTTCTGCAGGCCGTAGCGCTCGAAGAGCTTGCGGCCCTCGTTCCGCAGCATTCGGTCTACGCGCTGCCTCTCCGCTTCGTTCCACGCTTTCGGCATGCTAATCTCCGTGCCTATATGACTATTTAGGAAAATATAGTCACAGAGTTGGAAAATGTCAAGACCTTAGGGCCGCAGAGGCGATGCACTCTGGACCCGGTAGTGCACCGCCCTCTCGACCGCGTCCGTGTGCTCAATCAGGGTACGGCGGCTGCACAAATCCACCTACAGGCTGCGGGAAGCCTCTCCCTTGCGCCAGGCCAGACCCAATTCTCCTGCTCCGCCCGACACCGCCCGGAATTCGCCGCCGAATAAGGGGAGTTCGGCAGCCATCATTCTGGTACACGTTCCTCGACCATGAATGAGCACATGTCTTAGGTTGAAAGCTTCGCGAAACCCGCTCCAGTCTCCGACCACTTGTGCAAGCGGAGGAATGGTTGAACCAACCTCCATCAGTTCGGACCTCAAAAGTTTTTTGTACGCATCCAACCTATAGGTTACATTTCTACTCACGTAGAAGAGATGAAGAGCACCTCAATTTTTCGAGATTGTATTTTACCGTTTTGTTTTTGCCCGAACCGGGCCTCTTCGGTGTAGTCGACGAACGGATTTGCTCTTAAGCTTTCAGTATAGATCGATTCTGAATCCGTTGGAGGCTGCAGATGGCTAATTCAGTTAGACAAGCCATGTTAGGCGATATTGGGAAATTGCTGGACCTGATGGCCGAATTCTACCGGGAGGCTGGTTACAGCTTGAACCGCCAGCTTTCTCAGCAGGCTCTTGCGGAGCTTCTGCATAGCCCCTCTTTGGGTCAGGTGTGGCTGCTCGAGCAAGACGGTCGGGTGGGCGGATATATCGTTCTGACCATTGGCTTCAGCATGGAATACGGTGGCCGAGATGCATTTGTCGACGATTTGTTTGTTCTCCCCGGTTTTCGCGGGCGGGGGCTTGGCCGCTGCGGGCTTGATGCTCTATTGGCCGAATGTCGTAGGAGAAATGTGCGAGCTGTCCATCTGGAAGTAGGACGAACCAATAAGCGTGCGAAAAAATTATACTCCAAGTTTGGTTTCCGTGAGAACAATCGCCAACTGTTAACCTGTCGATTGACGGAAGAAACGACCGCGATAGAGGCGTGAACCGATCAGACCGAGCGATGGGGACGGCTGAAGGAGAAGCAGTACAAGGCGAAATTAGTATGGAGGGTGTATATACTGTAAGCCGATGGACGGCAAAGACCGTTGGGCATTCCGGCCTTGGAGGAAAAGCTGGCGCAATCGGCAGCAGCGAGGATTTTGAACGCCGTCTACGAGCAGGACTTTCTTCCATGCAGCTTTGGGTACCGATCGAAGCTCGGTCCCCTGGATGCGGTGAAAGATATCAACGATACGCTGTTTTGGGGGAAGTTCACCTACATTGCAGAGGCCGACATCAACGGATAGGACGGTTTGAACAACCCCCGGTCCGCCTCGGGCATCGCCTACGATGACATGACCGTCATGGTAGTCATTCGGGCCAACTCTCCACGCATGGTGCAAACCCAGCCCCAGTTAATCACCCGTCTGAGGCAACTGCTGGCCAAGCGGATCTGAATTGTCTGTCGCCAGTTGATCAACACCATCAAGTCCAACCCTCTGGGCCGGCTCAACGACCGGCTGTGGCTGGAGATGGAGAAGATCCAAAAATCCCGCGAAGAGGGCTCCTTAAAAGCCCAGCGCTGACGATTGCTTTTTTTCTAAAATACAGTTTCCTTGCACTGAAGCAAACACATATCCGGCAGGCTTAGGCCGAACCTCTTTCTCGCTTGTCACGCAGGTTTCCAAAAAACAGGACGACCAGGATCAATCCGCCCAGGCAGAGGAGGAAAAACGGAACTCCTTCCACCAGGTTGGCTTTTTTTGAAAGGTTGGTAGGGCGTATTATCCATACTTCTGTATAAATCCCTCGGGGCAAGCAGCGATCCTGCGCTGGGCGTATTCAAAAAAGGCGATCCCCGTCTTGACCCGGGCAATCTCTTGCTCTCGACAGGTTAGAAGATAGTACAAATCGAAACCGTGTTTGCCGATATCGTCGAGATAGAGGGTGACCTCGATCGAATCGCCCAGATTGCCCTCTGCTCTGTAGATCACCATCGCATCGGTCATGATGATCGCCTTTCCAAAGAGGTCCATTTCACTTTGTCCGATTTCATGAAGGAAACGGATGCGGGCTTCGTGGCAGAGGGTCAACACCGCATCATTTCCCAGGTGACCCCCGTAGTTCACATCATCCACCCGTACCCGGAGCGTCGTCTTGAAGACCTCCCGTCCCCGCACTTTGAACCGTACTCTCGCCATTCCCGTGCCCGGCTGCCGTTCTCAGAAAGCGGTGTTTCGGGCACTCACCGCTTGAGACCCCGGCACAGCGCCTTTTCTCCCGCCTTCAGGATCGCCTTGCTGGAATAAGTGGCACCGGTAACAGCGTCCAGCTCGATGGTCTGCTTCTCTACAACCCGGTCGGCCAGCGCTTCGGCTGCCTGCCCCTGTCCAGTCAGGTGTTGCAGCACTTTGAATCCGCTGATCCTGCCGCCGCTGACAGACACCTCGACCCGTGCAATAACCGGGGGCACGCGCGCGGTACCGCGGTAAATCCCGTCGGCAACACTCATCAGATCGGGCATCTCCAAATCCACCTCCTCGGGGGACCCTGCACAACCGACGAGGACGGATGTAGCTACGAACAGGAGGACGATCCATAAGCGCCGGAAAATGCCTGCTTTGCCGGCTACACCGTTGGCCGGAAAACCTGTTTTCATACCTGTCATGTATTCCCCCTGCACTGCTTTCCCCAGTCTGCGGCTCGTTCCAATTCTCCCTTCCTCATCGGACCTTCTGTTCCTTCGACAATGAATCCTTCGGGAGGGACGATCAATTCGCCGCCCTTCTTCTGAAGCCGTTTCGCGATGGATTTCGCCGCATAGCCTCCAGTGTTGACGATAAACCGCAGAATCGGGGATTTGATGTCCTCTGCAGCGATCCGAGTATCGAAGGCGGCCACTTTGACACCGTTGAGCCTCCCGTCGGGCACGCTTTTCAGGAAGTTCATAATTCCCTCCGTCGGTCGAAAGGCTCGCGTTGGGGAGCCGATCACCAACAACTCCAATCCCGACGACTGATCCAGCTTCACAGTTGTGACCCGAATCGTTTGGACGCTTCCTGCACAACCGAGGCCTTTTCCGATCTCCCTGGCAACTTGTGCGGTGTTTCCGAAAACTGAGTCATAGATCACCATCGCTTTCATCGAAACTTCCTCCACTTCTTATATTTCGTCCCGCCATCTTTGTAAACAGGCGCAGTATACTCCCCTCTCCCTACTCATACAACACAGCCGGTCTAATATTCTGTTACTGTTCCAAGATCGTCCCGGCGGCGGATATTGTATCGTGTTGTTAAAAGGCACACCCCAACCTTGCAAAATTGTAATTTTCCAGTCATTTAGGGGAAAGTTTTGCCTAGTACGTTGGATCTGAGTTTCTTGAGATCCTTTTATGCAGAAGCATTGCAGAACAAAGAGGAGGGAACTCAGGGTATGCTCTTTACAGGAGAGTCACGAGGGGGCAAACATGAACATTAAAAAAAATCTCCGAATACTCCCGGTGGGGCTGGTTGTATCTGCCGCGCTGATTCTCTATCCAGTTTCATCCTTCGCCGATGATAGCAAGGGTGGAAGCGAGAATGGGCCGGAACGGTTGATCAGCATGTCAGTGGAATATCCCGGAGTAGAAGTAGCTTCCGGCGAGGATGTCACCATGAATCTCTACTTTCACAACAGGGGCAAAGAGGATGAGAGTCTCAACGTGCGACTGGCATCTATACCCAAAGGATGGGAAGCTCACATCAAAACTTTTAAATACGAAGTGACGGGTATCAGTGTCCCGGCGGGAGAAGACAAAAACCTCACCTTCGAGGCCAAACCCAAACCGGGAATCACTCCCGCGAGTTACAAGTTCCTCGTAGATGCTCAGAGCTCTGACGGCCGTTTCAATCTGGAACAACCCATCCTGATCAAGGTAAGCAGCAGCGTAGAAGGTGCACACAAGGGCAGCAGCATCAAATTGAGCACCTCCTATCCTGTCCTGCGCGGTCCGGCCAAAGGGAAATATGAGTTCTCTGTGGATGTTCAGAATCAGTTGGACATGGATGCTGTTTTTGATCTGTTTGCCCAGGCGCCGCAGGATTGGACGGTGAACTTCAAACCCTCTTATGAATCCAAATACATTTCCAGCCTCAGTTTGAAGGCGGGACAGAGTAGTACGATTGTTTTGGAGGTAAACCCTCCGCTCTCAACAGCTCCGGGCGAGTATTCAATACTGTTCCGCGTGAGCTCTGAACATGATAAAGGGGAAATCACTTTGAAGCTGATGCTCACCGGCAGCTATGAGCTGAAACTCGGCACCGCCACGGGGCTTCTGTCTCTTGATGCCAGGTCCGGAAAAGAGGCCAGCGTTTCGATCTACGTCAAGAATACCGGCACCGCTCCGAATACCAACATCTCTTTCATGTCCTTCAAACCGGAGAACTGGAAGGTGGAGTTCAAGCCGGACAAGATCGACACCTTGGCTCCTGGCGAAATGAAGCAGGTGGATGTGGTGCTCACACCCAACAAGGACGCGCTGGTAGGGGACTATTCTGTCAATCTTGAAGCTAAGGGCGACCAACAGTCCAGCAGCTCCGCGGAGTTCCGGGTGACGGTGAAAGCTTTGGCAGTATGGGGTTGGATCGGTATTCTCTTGATCGTAGTTGTGCTTGGGGGTCTGGTTGTTATGTTTCGCTTCCTGGGAAGGCGTTGAGATGGGAAATCAGGTAGTCATTGAGACGGAGGAACTGACGAAGCTCTACAAGGATCAGACGGCGGTCGACCATCTCACCTTCAGCATCGAGGAAGGGGAGATCTTCGGATTCCTGGGTCCGAATGGCGCAGGGAAAACGACGACCCTGCTGATGCTCCTTGGTCTGACTGAACCCAGCAGCGGGAAAGCCCGGGTGTTGGGATTTAATCCGATGCGGGAGCCGATCGAGATCAAGAGAATGGTTGGCTACCTTCAGGAGAACATGGGTTTCTACCGGGATTTGAACGCCTGGCAGATGCTGCGCTTTATTGCCGATCTGAATGATATAACAGGTGAGGAGGCGGACAAGCGCATCGAAGACGCCCTAAAAAGCGTCGGCCTCCTTGATCAAGGGAAAAAGAAGATCAGTGCTTTTTCCAGAGGGATGAGGCAGCGACTTGGCCTGGCGGAAATTTTAATGAAGGAACCCAGGATCACCTTTTTGGACGAGCCGACCCAGGGTCTGGATCCGGACGGCACGAATCAAATACTGGAGCTCATCAGGCAATTAGGCCAGGAAAAGAGGATGACAGTGTTACTTTGCTCCCACCTGCTGTATCAAGTGCAAAGAATCTGCACTCGCGTCGGGATCATGTTTCATGGGCAGATGGTCGCCCAGGGTTCCATGGGACAGCTGGCGGAGGAAAAACTTGGGGTGGGTCAGGAAGAGCACAGCTTGGAAGAGATTTACATGAAGTATTTCAGGGAGGCAGAGGCGTGTACGTCTTCAGGAACAGCATCAGAACGATCGTAAAGAAGGAGCTGGCCGATCATTTCAGCAGCTACCGGTTTTTAATCCTCTTTGCCCTGATCGCCATGGCCAGCTTGATCCTGGTCTCCATGGCTGCGGCAGGTATCAGAGAAAGCATCAAGGGAATGCAGGCGCCACGTTTCGTATTCCTGATGCTCTTTACCACCTCGAAGATCCAGTTCTCCCTCGTGCAGTTCGTAGCCTTTTTCGGCCCCTTGATCGGACTCATCCTGGGGTTTGACACCATCAACCGGGAACGAAACGAAGGCACCCTCAGCAAGCTCCTCGCCCAGCCGATATACCGCGATGCGATCGTCAATGGGAAATTCCTGGCTGGTGTCGTGGTCATCGCCGTAATGATGACCTCCATTATACTACTGATCACCGGTATGGGATTGATCAGCATAGGGGTCAAACCGGGAATCGAAGAGTTATGGCGTATCCTGATTTACCTGATTATCAGCATTATCTACATTTCCTTCTGGTTGGGGGTGGCCATCCTGTTTTCGATTTTATTCAGGAGCATCACCACCTCGGCCCTGGCTGCTTTAGCCGTGTGGATCTTTTTCTCCTTTTTTCTCGCCCTGGGCGTAAATGCTCTCATCAGTGCCTTGCTCTCAACGGATACGGAGCCTGCAGGTAACTCCTTACCGATCATTTATGGGATCGAGAAAACGCTCTCTTTTACTTCTCCCATGATGCTCTACACCGACTCCACCGCCACCATTGTTGACCCCTTGCGGAGAACGTTGCGCCCCTTTATCGTTCAGATGGGAATGATGGAACAGTATTCCATCTCGCGTTTCTCCGGGCCCCTGCCGCTGCTGCAGAGCTTATTGATCGTTCTGCCTTATATCATTTTCCTTATCGCGATCACGGTGATTTGTTTTGCTATTTCCTATGTCGTGTTCATGCGGCAGGAAATCAGATCGATTTAGGATTTCGTTTCAACTTTCCGGACCAGGTTGTTTCCTTCGTTGTATTGGGCTTTGCAGAAAACCCCGAGACGTTCTCTGCCCACGTGAATAAGATCGGTGGACTTGAAGCTGTTCCCGAGGGGCTCTTTCGCGCAACCGCCTCTGCCCGGCTCAACGCCAAGATAGATCCATACGCGTTGCAGGGCTGGAGTCTCCAGGTTCTCGCCAAAGCCGGTGAAGAGGAGAATGTGAGACCTTGCGGACAAGTTCGCGGAAGACGCGCTGCATCCCGCCGGCTTTGATTTGACAACTACCGACTGTTTTCCAGTCTTGTCAGCCGAGCAGAGATTGGGCGTCAGTCCTTGGCCTCTAACGGCCAAGGGACTGAGTATAATCTTTGACGGTTTGCCTGAGTTCTTCAGCCTCACCCGGAACCTTCAGGTCCGTTCGGGTCTGTATATCTCGTGGACTGATGTAGTCCACGGCGAAGAAAGCTGCGTTCGCATCATCGTCGATCTGCAGTATCGCCCCATCGAGGCTGAGACCGGCGAAGAATCCCCGGCTGCGGGAATAGGAGTAGATCTCCGCTTTCAGCTCCATATCGGTGCTGGCCCTTGCCCTTCGTCCGAGCGGTCCCGCCGCCGCCGCCACATCCACCCCGAGGGTGAAGTTTCCGCTCAGGACACCATCGACGCTTCTCTTTGTCTTGAACACCAGGATGAAATCCGCGGACTGAGCGCCGAGTTGCCAGCCGATGCTTCCGCCGGACAGGGTTATGAAGATCGGATTGCTCCAACCGCCGTTCTGTTCCTGGAGCAACAGCACACCTTTGCCGTATTCACCGCCGACGATGAATCCCACTTTTACTACACCCGGAATGATGGCGATTCCCGCGGCATCCTGTAGCAGAAACTCAGGAATGGTCTTCTCCGGGATCGCTGTAATATCTTCGAAGGCAAGCTTGGCATCTGCGATCCGGCCAATCTCCGTAGCCTGGGCCGACAGCAGAGCTGTCGGGAGCAGGAGTAGACATGCCAACACTCCGGCCGATAGGACCGCTTTTCGTTTCATAGTCGTTTCCCTCTTTTCAGGATTTTTTCGACTGCTGGCTCTTCCCGGAAGGTCCCGTACCCGAGGCGTTGCCCGTGGATCTGGCGGTGGTGGAGGAATCTGCGGACTTACCCGGTTTTGTCTCTTCCTTAACGATCCGCACCTTGATACCTTCCTTTTCCTCTTCTCTTTCCCGGGCGGGGATCACAACGCGAAGCAGGCCGTTTTTGAAGCGAGCATCAACCTTGCTTCTGTCGAATTTATCCTCCGGGACGTAGTAACGCTGCTCGTCGATGCTTTTCAGTTTGAGCCGGCGCTTGAAATACTGGATGCCTTCATCTTGCTCAGCTGCTTTGGGTGCCTTTGCAGAGAGGTAGAGATAGTCGCCTCTGAGCTGCAGGTCGATATCTTTCTCCTCGAATCCAGCCAGCGCGATCTCGAAGACCAGACTCTTGTCCTTGGTCAGGTAGATGTTCATCGGCGGGTAGGAATAGTAGGGGTAGAAATCACCGTGGCTGTGCCACTTGAATTTTTCGCGGAAGTGCTCCCGCATCTCCTCGGCTGATGGAAAGCCTTCGGCCACCTTTTCGCCGAAGGCCTCGCCGAAGCTCTGGGCCACCCGAAAGGCTTCGTCCATGATTTTGCCCAGATCGATTGTGAATGTCTTTTCAGTCATCCCAATACCTCCAAAAAGCGTATTGTCGGTCCCTCCAACGAGGCGACCGGATGTCCAAGGTCCGTATACAACGGCCCCTTGCTCTCGACTAGAAAATACTCATTATTCCGGCGGATTCCAAAAAAAAACGACTGAAACAGTTGATTGGTGGTGGGGGTATCATGTCTCCTTAACCTATAGATTAACGGCGAGAGCCACTATGCCCGAAAGCAGTTCCGTGTTATTTTTATAATCTTCTATAATAGGTGCGACAAAAGAATACCAGGGATTGACAGGGGAGCTGTTTTGGGTCACAGCAGCGCGGCAGGAAAACTTCATTACGGATGGATCATCGTCGGCCTGAGCGTGGCAATCGCCGTCGGAGCTCTTGGATTGGGGCGTTTCGGCTATACTGTGGTCCTGCCCAGCATGAAGCTTGGTTTGGGAATCGGTGCGGTGAAGGCGGCGGATCTGGCCACCGGCAATATGATCGGATATCTCTCCTTTTCCGTGATCAGCGGTGTTCTTGCCGCACGCTTTGGCGCTCGGGTCGTCATATCCTTCTTCATGCTGGTGGTGAGCTCTTCCATGCTGCTCTCCGGCTTTGCCGACAGCTATCCGGTTGCCTTGATTGCCCGCACGGCAACCGGTATCGGAAGCGCAGGAGCCAACATTCCTGTTATGGCCCTCGTGGCCGTCTGGTTCTCGCCGAGAAGACGAGGTCTGGCTACGGGGATCACCGTCAGCGGAGCCAGCATCGGACTGGTCGTTACCGGATTGCTGGTACCAGGTATTTTGAGGATGTATGGTCCGGGAGGGTGGCGCCAGGCCTGGTTTGTTTTTGCTGCTTTTACCCTTCTCGTTGCTGTAGTCGGTCTGATCCTTTTGCGGAACACACCGACGGAAAAGGGGCTGACCCCCGTTGGCGGCAGGGGAAGTCAGCCCGAAGAGAAATCAGCTCCGGCCGGCGCAGTCCGCAAGCCGGCCTTAAACTGGAGTCTGCTCTACACATCCGGACAGATCTGGCACCTAGCAGGAATCTATGTGCTTTTCGGCTTCTCCTATGTGATTTATGCCACCTTTTTTGTCGATTACCTCACCTCGGAAGCCGGCTTTGTCATTGAGCGGGCCGGATCGCTTTGGTCGGCAATAGGAATCGTCAGTATTGTCAGCGGTTTCATCTGGGGATCGGTGAGCGATCGACTTGGCCGCAAGTATGGACTGGCTCTGGTCTTTCTGCTACAGGCGAGCAGCTATGCCCTATTCGGATTATGGCGCAGCGTTCCCGGTTTTTATCTGTCCGCCCTCTTTTTCTCCCTCACCGCCTGGAGTGTTCCGGCCATCATGGCCGCTTCAGCGGGAGATCTGTTAGGAGCCAGAATGGCTGCGGCGGCCTTCGGCTTCATCTCTTTGCTGTTGAGTGTCGGCCAGGCCCTGGGGCCCTTTGTTGCGGGCAGGATCGCCGCTGTCAGCGGATCCTACTCCTACGCCTTTATGGCTGCAGCAGTTGCCGCTGTCCTTGGCGCAACCGCCGCACTATTTCTCAAGATGAAAGATGCCCGGGAGTAAGGGCGGCCGGTGTTGTTCGTGTTTCAAGTTGTGTAACGGGCCAGGATCAGGCGGTCCGCCTTACCCACAGCTTTGAAGAGGAACAGGATGCAGACAATTGAGGCGGTGATCCCCGCGCCCAAATAGCTAAGCCCGAAGAACCCCGTTCCTGTAAGTACTGTGGCCAGCGAACCCGCCAAATTTACAACGAAGTAGGCAAGGGCGGCGATGAAGGAGGGGAGGTACAGCTCGAAGTAGAAGAGAAAAGTCATCTCGGTAAGGAAGAGCAGCTGAAAGAATACGGCCAGCATGGTGATTCGCAGTAGTGTTACGTCGATGCCGCTGAACAATCTTCCCAAAGAAGGTACCAGGATCAGAAACGCCGCAGTAATAACCCCCTGGAACAGGCTCTGCTCCCGCAAGCCCTGCCTCAGCTTGGTTAACAGAAGCTGCTTGCGCTTCTGGATGTCTCCAAGGATACCCTGACTCAAGGATTGCAGGAAGTCTCTCAGATAGGTGTAAAAACCGGTCTCAAGAACTACGATGAAGTACACCAGGCCGGGAATCATGGTCAGGTTGGCCAGATATACAGGGATATCGTAGGTATCGAAGAGCCTGAAAAAACTCCCGGGAACGGGCTGACCCACGGCAGCCCAAAAAACCATCTTGTCGATCCAGATGCCCCAGTAGTAGAAAAGTCCCGAGAGGAAGAGAAAGCGATACTTGGGAAAGTAGGCCACCAGATCCTTGATCGTTTCCTTTGCCTTGCCAGGCCGGTACTCCTGAAAGGACAGGATCAGCAGCAGGATTACGGTGAATCCCTGCCCGGCGGTAAATCCGAGCATGGCCCCCCCCAAAGCCATGATTCGTCCCAGGGTCAGCACTCCGGTCACCGAGAGGGTCATGCCACCGAGAAATACGAGGAAAATGGCCACGTACTTTTTCAGCAGGCTGATGAAGATCATCAGCAGCCAAGCCAGGTTGATGATCACGAAAAAGGCTACGGCAAAGGTCTTGAACAACAGCGGACGGAAAATCCCGGGAAGAGTTATCCGAGACATTCCTACGACCGAAATCCCCGCGGCCAGAATCATCACGAACAGGGAGAAGAACACCAGCAGGGAGGCGGCCTGCCTGTTTTTCTCCAGATAGATCAAGTCGGAGAGCAACCGGGTGAAGATGTAATGACTGCCCCCGAAGATGAACAGGCTGAAGGCGTAGCTGTAGATGATCACCCCCATGAACAGGCTGCGGCCCTCCTGAAGGGTGAAATCGGCGAAACGACCGATCAGAAAGATCCCGGCAATGGACAACAGCCAGGGTCCGGCTACGATCATGATCCCGCACAAGGCCACCTTTACAAACGAGCCGATCCCTCCTTTGCGCAGGACCCGCTGCAGCTCAAAACCAATTCCAGCCACGGCTACCCGACCCCGGATTCTCCGGTTTGCACGCCAGGTACGGCGGTGTTGATGTGCTGCCGGTACAGATCGCCGTAAGTTTGGAAGACCTTGTCCCGATCGTAGAAACGGACCACCCGTTCCCTGTTCTTATCCACGATCGTATCCATCTCCTCCGGATGATCGTAGATGTACTTTACGCCGGCAGCCAGTTTCTCCGGGTCTTTGGAAGGGGCGATGAAGCGCTCGTCGTAGTCCAGCAGTTCCGCCACGTTGCCGACCCGGGTAGCCACCACCGGTACTCCCGCGCAGTAAGCTTCGAGGATCACCAAGGGTTGGGCCTCTCTCACGCTGGTCAGAAGCAGTACATCCAAGAAGGAGTAGTACTCCCGCACGTCCTGGCGCCCGGCGAAATGAAAACGGTCGGCCAGTTTGAGGCTGTCGACCAGGATCCGGCAGTCCTCAAAATAGCCGGTATCCTCGTCGGTAGGTCCGACGCAGTGAAATACCGCCTCCGGAATCGCTTCGCTGACGATCTTGGCCGTGGAGATAAAGGTTTTAACGTCTTTGATCGGCACCACACGTCCCACCAGACCGACATGAAATCCATTCTTTTTCTGTCGCGAAACTTGAGAGTAGAAGGGTACATCGATCCCGTTGGGAATTACCCGTGTCTTTTCCTCTGGAGCGCCGAGCTCGATTTGGAGCCTCCGGTTCTGCTCAAAAAGAGCGATGATCAGATCGGCGTAGCGATAGCTGAGGCGGCTTAGATTGTTGTAGATCCCGATCCACATATCCCGCTGGTAGCCCTGGATGAATTGCGCTTTTCGGATCTCCATCTCCCGTTCCTTGTGGTACAGCCCGTGTTCGGTCAGAATGAAGGGTTTTCCTGTTCTAATTTTAGCCGCCAGGGCGGCCAGTCCGGCATAACCGGTGGATACGGGGTGGTACAGATCTGCTTCCGGAGCGGTATTGCCAAGAACGGCGAACATCAGGTCGTGGGCGGATTTCCAGGCCCAGAAGTAGTCGGAAAAGGCATAGGCGGGATTCTTCTTCTGGTTTTGAGTGGTCAGAAGGCGCCAGCCGGCGGCACTTTTGATACCATCCGCATACACGGAGTATCCCGTCGGAATCTGCCGAACTATGGTGTCCAGCTCCGGGGCACCGCCCTGCAGAAAAGGATCATGGATGGCGACGATCTCATCGATCATAATGCTCACATTGGAGGGTCGGCGCCGTCGGCGTCCGCGGATGGACTCTGATAGGACCATATCCGAATGATCGACTACGTTGGCTGGAAGTTCATAGCGCAGCGGTTGATCCTTGGCCGGGGAAATGGTGTATAGAACAAAGTTGATATCCTCGAGATAGCGAATCAGCTGGTGTACCCAGGCGGAAACACCTCCGGTTATGTAGGGGTAGGAGCCTTCCAGGATCAAACAGACAGTGGGCCGCTCAATCACCGGTTTCCCTCAAACCAGTAGGATAGGAAGGCCTGGCTGTCCTCATCCAGGCGTTGACGTTCTGTTTTGAGGCGATCGCAGAGCTTCTGGACGCTGGTGATATCTTTTCTCTTGAAGGCCACCTCCGCTTCAAGCAACAGATACGAGAGATCTTCTCGATCGGTGAGCTGGTCGATGATCCGTTTGGCCTGTTCTGTTAGACCAAGAGCAAGGAGAAGGCGAACCAGAAGAATGACATCCCGCCCACCGAGACGTTTCAGCTTGTTGAGCTTCTTGATGTATCCGAAGGCTTCCCGCAGATAGAAATTGCGAATCGATCCGGGGTGCATCTGAGCCAGTTCGTAATACTGCTGTGCCAGCGATCGGAGTACATCGACACTTGTCTCTTCTTTTAATTTACCCTTGAGCTCTTCTATTCGCTTGGTGTAGCGATTTTCGATCCTGTTGATGCTCTCTGCGGCAAATAGAGCCACCTCAGCATCAGGATTCCGCAGAAGCTTGGTGAGAATACGGATCAGCAGCAGGTTTGTCTCCAGATCGAGGTGGGGCCGAGACAAAATGTGCTCGATATCGTCGAGATCGATGGGCTCCTCGTCCAGAGGTTTTGTCGAGGTTCCCAGGTATACGCAGGCCTCCATGGGCAGAAGGTTTGCCTCTGCGGCGCGCATGGCGGCATGGGCGGTCTTGGGACGATAGGCTTCCGAACTGCGGCGAAAATAATCAAAGTGTAACATCGATTCCTTCAGACCTTCTGCATCTCCAGGATATTCTCAGCGATCTGGAGTAACCCTTCAGTCTCCAGCTGTTCTTCGCTCAAGGAGGCGTAGCCTATCATGACCTCTAGGTTCACTATTTGTTCGTTCAGTTTCCACTCCTTTTGGTTGATCATACTCAGGGTTTCGAGACTGAACAGAGATGCTCCGTCATAGTCCAGGTGGTGGTACAGCACGACGATCTGATTTTCGCCTTTGTAGTGGAAGATATTGGCTTTGTTTCTGGACAGGATCACCATTTGGCCGGCCAGTTGACTGATCAACCGAAGCGTATTCTCTCTACCGAACTTCTCTGACAGGCTGTCGAAGTTGGTCAATTCCAAAATCAGCACACTCAGGGTTTCCTTGTCCCTCCATGCCCGTTGCACTGTGTTCTTCAGCAGTGAAAAGAACTGAGCAAATGCAGGCATTCCGGTGACTGGATGGACTTCCGCCTGGGTGACCACTGCTTCATACTCCACGGCTCGTTCCAGAGCGGGCGCTGCCAGAGCCAGGATCATGATAACCAGTTTCTCGGTGTAGAGATTGTACTTGGCGAAAGGCATATCGGCGATATTCAGAACTCCCCAGATCTTTCGTCCCGCAGCGACCGGGAAAGTCATGATGTTATGCCCCCGATCCATTTGGCGGAGATTTTCGTACTGTCCCAGCATCTTTACAGAAAAAACGGTGTTATTGCGCAGTACCCATCCCTCGATGCTGTTCTCCACCGGAATGACCGCAGGTCGGGGGCCGCTTTCATCCCAGCCCCGGCTTACTACCAGGTGCAGGTCCTTGGTTTCCGGATGTACCTGCCAGATCGAGACTTCAGTCGCGCCGGAGAAGCGCTGCACCGTGCTAAGAATCGTCTCCAGCGCTTTATCCAGATTCACAGAGTAGAGCTCCTGAATTTCCGAGTGCAGCGCCGTGATCGAGTCTTGCTGTCGGGATACTCTCTGCTCGAGCTCCCGGTTAATCGTCTCGAGAATCCGTTTCTGCTTGAGAAGCTCCCCCTTCTGGCGGGAGAAGAGCCGTACCCTCTCACTTGCCTTGGCCAGCCGGCCGGCCTGGGAATCCCGGATCAATCCAAGGATATAGACGGATACGAGGGTGACGGCCATCGGTACCGGGGCGATGCTCCGAAGGTCGACCCAGTAGGACAGACCCCAAGTTCCGGGATGGAAGAGGTCTGTGGCAATGGGGAGGGGAAGGGCAATGATCAGGCAGGAGAATAGAAGACTCAATAATCCGTAGTATTTCCCGTAGTATGCAGCCACAATGAGTGCCAAAAGGAGGTAGGGATTGAAGGAACCGTGGAAAAATCCGGGATTATCTCTGAAAAAAAGGTTTACGGCGCCGATTGCGGTGGAAAAAAGGAGCAGCTCGCCGATACGTGTAATAGGTTTCTGAGATCTCATCCATCCTGTACTATGTTCTTAAGGGTACTGTATTATACCTATAGAGAACGTACAAGCAAAGGGAGGAGCGATGAAAACACACAAAACCACATTTTGTGTTCTCCTGGCTGTTTTTTTTCTCGTTTCCAGCCTCGGCTGGACTCAGGAAGGGGAAAGTGGGGATCAGTCCGGCGAGGAAACGGAAGAGGAGGCTTTGATTGCTCCTGAGCGGAAGGTCGAAACTGTTTTTCCCGAGGAAAATGAGGCTCTAATCTTCATCGAGGGCGAAGATGCGGTATCCACGAACTTCACTAATGAGCCCATTCTGAACTACAGCTGTTCGAAGTTCCGCACACTGCAGCTCAATCGGCGTATGGGCCTTCAGGGAGGCAGATCCTTCTATGCAACCTTTGTGCTGTACGTCGAAGATCCGGGGGAGTACGAGCTGTGGTACGGTGGCACACCCCCTGGACCCGCTGACGAGCTTCTTCCCTCCTACGCCTCTCCCTTCTCCCTCCGTCTGGACGGCGGGGAAGCACTATCGGTGGATCGGGAGAATGTAGCGGTGGTTGAGCAGTACGCGCCATCCTACTACTGGAATTACGTGGGAGACATCCGGCTGGAGGCAGGGCAGCACACCGTAGATTTTTTGGTAAGCCACACCCGCGGTTATGACGGGAAGTTCTTCTTCTACCTCGATTGTTTCTTTCTGGTAAAAAAACAGGCCGTAGAAATCCTGGATCAGGGTCCTCTGCCCGTGGTATTCCCGAAAGACATGAACAACCGCTCTATCGATGCCCCCTTCAAGCCCTTCGAGGAGTACCAGATCGTCATCCGTGACGATCCGGATGATATCACCGGTTATCTGGAGATCGCTCAGATCTACTCCCTGGTGGGGGACTATCTCAACGCCCTCAAAAACCTAAGGCGGGCGGGACTTCTCGATCCGCAGGATATCGATGTTCAGCTACTAACCGCCAAGAACCTGATCTGGAAGGGAGATGTATCCGAAGGATTGAAGACCTATCGGTCCCTCCTGCTGCTCGATCCCTCTCGGTTGGACCTTTGGCTGGAGGCGGCCAAAGTCGCCGCTTGGACCGGCCGCTACGAGGAATCGATCGTATTTTACAGAAATGCCCTCCAGCAGTACCCCGAGAACATCGATCTTATCGCCAATCTGGGCCTGGCACATCAATGGGCCGGAGAACAGCAAAAAGCGGATGAGCAGTTCCAGAAGGCTTTGAGCCTTGCATCGGAGGATTATCGAAGCGTCGTGGAACTGGCCGAATCGTACAACATCAATGGCGTTCCGGAACGCAGCATCAATGTTCTACGCAACAACATACGGAGATATCAAGACAGGCTCGAACTGTATTTGCACTTAGTGAATATCTACACCCATCTGGACAAGGTAAACAAGGCTGAAGAGGTTCAGAACCTGATCATTGCTTCCTTTCGGTCCTCCCCCAAACTGTCTCAGTATCTAGACCTGTTTTACACCAAGGAAAGTTTGAGAGAAGAGCTAATCGCCGGGTACGAAGCAGAGCTCGAACGTCAACCGGACAACCTGGAGCTGCGGGAAACTTTGGCTCAGACTTATTTCTGGAATGGAAAACGTAGAAAGGCTATAGGGGAGCTTCAGAATGTGTTGGCCAATCATGCCTTCATCGAGATCAACCAGCTCGATCAGGGCTCCGTCCGCCTCCTCGAGCTGCTCGACAGGAGCTATCTGTATCTCGATTTCTTCAACCGTCTCCCAGGGCTGATCAAAGGACGAAGGAGCGAGATCAGCAGGGCACGCTCCAGTTATGATGATGCCGCGAAGGCCAACGCAAAGTTCCAGCAGCAGGTTCAAGCGGCCCGGGACAAGGGGGAGGCGCCGCCGGTCCCGGAAGAGGAGGATCCCCAAGACACTCTCAAGGCTGCCGAGTCGGCATTGGCTCTGGCGTTGGACAAAGCGAAGCGTCTGGCCGCGCAGATTGAAGAGGTGAGCAGTGGGTGCAAAGCGGACTGGGAGGTCCTGCCTGAGTTCATGGAAGAGGAAGCCACAGCGGCGGGAAATTTCGAGAAGATTATAAAGCCAATCCACTGGGAATGGGACCGCAGAAGTTTCGTCGAGGAGCTTGGTTCTTTGGACAGCGTACTGGCCGATTATGTACTTGGAAAGATCTATCTGGCCGAAGGACAGCTGGACGGCGCGGAACGTCGCTTTTTCTCCAGGGCGGACGCCGGAAATTTGCCCCGGCAATATCAAACCGCTCTGTTTCGAACCCTCCTCTGGCAAACGGAAGTTCCGGAGGCTTTTAAGGTCCTGGAAACGGGTCAGTTCGATGCCTTTTCCCTCCTTCCCTATTGGGAACAGTTGAAAGAGCTTCGCGACAGTACAGAGATTCCCGAGGGAAGTTCAACCGCAGTTGTGAGAGACGTTGACTCAGATGTAGAGGCGGCCCTCAACGACCTGGAAGCGGCAGAGAAGCTTGCCCAGGAGCAGACACGCGATCTTCAGGAGATTCAAGAGACGCTGAAGCACTTGTACCAGAACCGGCTGGTCAGAAGCATGTATAGGCTGGGTGAAAACACCTACCTGATCCGCAACGAGCTGGGAGATTTCTACCTGAGGGAGCAAAACTTCCCCGAAGCGATTCGCCAGTATAAGCAGGTGTTGGCCATCGATCCCTGGGATGTTGAAACGACCTACGGCCTGGGCACGATTTACGAGTGGAGCGGGGATTGGAAACAGGCCATGAACAACTATCAGCGGGTGTATTGGTCCGATCCGTTGTACGAAAACGTCACCGCCCGGTACAACCAACTGGCCCGTGAGCATGCGGACAGCTTTGATTTGACAGCCTATACTCTAATCGAGAGTTCCAGGCTTACCATGCGAAGCACGGTCTCGTACAACACCCGGCTCAACACAGTGGTCGGCTTGAACTTTGACTATACTGCGGATGCCGTGGAGATCGATCCTGAGACCTATCTGATCCACGATTTAAACATCGGTGTTCCTCTGTACTTTTATAGATCGAAGCTGACTCTCACTCCCGCCATCGGGGCTCATCTCTCCGGCGAGGATCTGGGAGCCTTTTCGGATCTAGGTGTTCTGGAAGCTGCTCCTCACGCCGGTTTGGATTTCGGTTGGGCTCTCGGCCAGTATCTGTATTTGAACGGCGGGCTCTCCTGGGGGTGGAAAACAGAGACGGATCTGCCGGATACCTCCGAGTTCTATTCGGAAGCGGCCGAGCTGAATATCAGTACAGCTCTGTCCTTCATCAAAGCCTACCCCTTTCGCTACAGCTCGATGCGCACCTACGGCAAGGTGGAGCATGTGTCACAGGATCTTGGATTTGATTTTGCCGGCCTAGACAGCAACTGGATCTACGCGGCAGCCCAGGAGGTGATCCTGGGCATCCTACGCGTCGAAGAGCCGTACGTGGAGCTGAATTTGTTGGGCAGTTTTACCTTGGAAACAACAGATCAACCGGGACAGCCGGATTATTATTCCCCCGATCGGGTCATGGCGGCGGTCGGCGGGCTTTCGAGCTCCGCCTGGATCCCTGCCGGCGAAGCGAGCAGTCTCAATGTTGGTTTGAGAGCGGTGGCCGGCATGGCTTGGGAGGCGGGGAGTAAAGATGAGGCGAAGTTCGAGATAGAGGGAAACCTGGGCTTGAGCAGGGGCGATGCCTACTACTACCTGCGAACAGCCTGCAGCAGTCCGTTCGAGTATAGTTCGGGAGACTACCGCTCTCTGTACATCGGGCTTGGCTTTTCTTCTCAGCTGCCGAGGCTGCTGGCGCCGTAGTAAAAGGATTGAGTCAGATGAGATCGCGAATACGTTTATTGGGCATCATTCTGCTCGTCCTGCTGATCGTTCCCGTGCAGGGAGCGCTGTCGTTGACCTTCGAGCAGGAGATCCTGGCCCTCTACAAATCTTCGGAGGGACAGACGGAGAGGGAAAACGAGGTCTTCTTCTACCTCTCCCGACCCCTCAAGCAGATGGGCTTCACCGTCCGTTACTGGGATATCGACAGAGGCATTCCGGACTCCCGGACCATGGATCGTGTCCGGGCCGTGATCAGCTGGTACCGAGGTGCCGCCATGTCCCGCCCGGAACAGTATCTGGAGTTCCTTGAGGGCGCAATGGACGGGGGGATCAAGGTGCTGGTGTTTGACAACTTCGGCGCCTACCAGGACCGGGACACCAAGAAATACGTACAGCCCAGCCGGCTCAACCTGACCCTCTCCCGCCTCGGAATCCTGTACTTCGGTGATTGGACCCAGGATGCATCGGTGTTGAGGATCGTGAGCAAGGATTCCCGCATGGTCGAGTATCAGGGGTCGCAGGACCTGCAGACCTCGGCTTTCTTCTACCGTTTCCTCCAGCACGACCGCAATCTCAAGGTGTACCTGTCGATCAAGCGGACGGATCGGGATTACGATCCCAGTCCGGTTATCGTAACCAACCGAAATGGGAGCTTCGCCCTGTCCCGCTACATCTATCGGATGGAAGGGGGCAAGGTGAAGCTGCTCCTCAACGTGGAGGCTTTCCTCGCGGAAGCCCTGTTTCCCCGCGCGGAGCAGGAGCGAATCGCCCTTCTCGCCGAGAGCAGCGACACGACAACCGTCAGGACCCTGGAGAACACTGTAGCGGTGCTGCGGCGGGCCAAGCTGCCCTTCGAGGTTATCGAAAAAGACGAGCTTCCCCTTCTGGTCCCTGGGGACCTGCGTCCTTTCACTGCGGCGGGATTGATCCTGAAAAGCGACGCGGATCTTGATCCGAAGGTGCTCGAGGATTTCCTCGAGCAGGGAGGGGGAGTGGTCTCTCTGGTGGGAGGCAACTTTCAAAAGCTGGCATCCGTCCTGGGCCAGACCCGCGCCCGGGTAAAGCAGGGAGCTAAAGTAGGGTATCGCTTCCGGGAAGGTTTCCTGTTGGGCGAGGGGCTTTCTCTGGAGGAGTCAACCTTCCAGTGGCTGCCCGGAACGACCTCCCCGGCTTCGGATGCGGAAATTCTGGCCTACAGTCAGAAGGAGAATCATCCCCTGCTGTGGACAGTGAGTAAGGGAAACGGCCGTGTACTTAGCTGGAACTGGAATGGCTTTCTCACGGGAGACTTTCAGGGATTCATCCTGGAATCCTTTCTCTACGTGCGGCCGGTCGGGATCGCCTGCACCGCCGGATTGGGTATCATGTTCGTGGATGACTGGCCGATTCCGATGTTCAACGTGGTCAAGGCTCCTCTTTTGGTAAAGGATACGGAGTACTACAGCCGCCAGTTCTGGCCCGACATCAAGGAGTTCTTCTCCCAGCGGGGTATTCCCTACATCAGCTATCTTGTGTTCAACTACAACGCCAATACCGAGCCTCCCTTTGGCGGTGGGGAGTTTTTCGTGGCCGAGAACCAGGCTACTGTAAAGATCGCCCGGGAGATCCTGGAGAGCGGACAGGAGCTGGGACTTCACGGCTACAACCACATCTCTCTGACAAGGGACAAGACCAAGGTCAATGTGGCGGTCTGGCCTTCCCGGCAGGCTATGGAACAATCCCTCGAGGCGGCCAAACGGGAGTGGGTCGGTCTGTTCGGAGAACACACACTTCCCTATGCCTATATCGCTCCCAACAACATCATCTCAGAGGAGGGGATTGCCGCGGTCCACAAGGTATTTCCTTCGATTAAAGTGATGTCATTCCTGCGTTCAGGAATGGGGGAAGAGACCCACAGCGAGTTCGGTCCCCACCCGCGTTTCAAGGATGTGTATCTGATCCCCCGCACATCGAGCGGCTACCCCTTTACCCCGGCGGTACGCCAACTCACTGTAGCCGCGGCTTCGGGTGCAGGGATCTGGGCCCACTTCATCCACGCAGACGATATCTTCGATCCCCATCGTTCCCGGGGTATGAGCTGGGAAGAGCTTAAAAGCGAGTTCGCGAATATGATCGACTTCATAACCAAGCACTACCCGTGGATTCGTTTCGTCTCCCTCCGCGAGGCCCATGAGACGCTTCAACGGCAAGACGATATCGGTGTGGAGTACCGGTGGCTCGATGGCAATCGCCTGGAGATCCGTGCCTCCTCTCCGGGACTGCCGGTGCGCATCCGGATGAACGGCTGCCGGCTGACCCGCAGCCGCGGCGCCAAGGTCCTGTATCGATACAGAGAGATGCCGGCGATCGTTTTACAGATGGAGGGTACCCTGGCTACCCTGGAGTTTTCGAAGTAGTACAGACGCATTGCAACATAGTGAACGGCGTTAACAAAAACGGGAGCAGCAATGGTTGAGGGCATAGAAATCGTCGATGCGCATATGCATATTCTCACGGCACGGACCAACAGCAGGATCCGGCAACGGCTGGCGGAGAGGGACGAAGGCTACAGGCGGGCGTTTCAACTGTGGTCCGAGGGATTTAAAAATAAGTACAACAGCGAGCTTGGCGAGGAGAATAACGATCCCCCCGAGAAGATAGCTCAGGACTGGGCTGAGGAGCTGGACCGCCACGGGGTGGATAAGGCCGTATTCATCTCTCTGTACCCGGAGGAGGATGAGCTGACCGAGGTTGTGCGGGCAAGCAGGGAGAGGTTCTACGCCTTCGCCACGGTGGATCCGAAGGATCCAGAAGCGCCGGAGCTCCTGCGAAGGAGGGTCCTTGAGGAGGGATACGTCGGGCTCAAACTCTATCCCACCACCATGGGATTTCTGCCCTCGGACAGGTCCCTCTATCCTGTATATGAGGAATGCCGCTCTCTGGGCATTCCCGTTCTTTTTCACTTGGGAATAACCCTTCAGTACGAGTCGGACCTTCGCTTCGCCAATCCGATCGAGCTCCACCCCGTGCTCAAGGATTTCCCGGAGGTTCCATTCATTATTGCTCATTTCGGAGCGGGATACTTCCGTGAGGTTCTCTTCCTGGCCTATCACGTGAACAATCTCTACGTCGATACCTGCGGGAAGAACGTCTGGATCGATTACCTTCCTTACCGGATCACCCTTTCCCAGGTTTTCGAGAGAAGTCTCGAGGTGTTCAGCCCCGCAAGAATCATTTTCGGGACCGATTCCCGGATGCTTTCACGGGGCTACCGGAAGGCGGTACTCGACCAACAGCTGTTTATCCTGACAGGCCTGAAGCTCGGGAGGGAAGAGATCTCCCTGATCATGGGAGCGAATATACTGCGGTTGATCGAGGGAGTAAAAACATGATTCAGGGAATCAAGGTCGTTGACATCCACTCCCATTTTCCTGTATCGGGGGATTGGTTCCCCGGATATGCCCAGGTCTCTGGGCGAATTACCAAGCAGAAAAAAGCGGAAAACCGGGATGTGCAGGGGGAGATCTGGAGGAAGGCTTACAACTTTCCCGCGGAGCGGGAGGAGGTGGCCGACGATAGGGAAGCCTCCGACCGCTGGTATCGGGATATTGTAGAGAAAGATATCGAGAAAGTGGTTTTTGTCTCCGGCGGCGGGAATGAGCGCCTGGCCCGGATCGTGGGCTATCACACCGACCGCTTCCTCGGCTTCGCCCATCATCACCCTTTTGCTCCCAATGCCGCCGAACAGCTGGAGAAGGCTCTTAAAGACCTGGGATTGAAGGGCTACAAGCTTCTCGGCCCAGCTCTGGACAATCCTATCAGTGATCCCGCGCTTTTCCCCCTGTGGGAGATCTGCGGCAAATACGAGGTGCCCGTGCTTATCCATTTTGGCGTCCTCGGCAGCTCCGGTGGCGTGAGCTCCCATATCAACATCAATCCTCTGGCCCTCCACGATGCGGCCAAAGCCCATCCCCAGGTCAACTTCGTCGTCCCCCACTTCGGGGCCGGGTACCCTACGGAGCTCCTGCACCTCTGCTGGACCTGCCCAAATGTCTACGTGGACAGCTCGGGCTCCAACCAGTGGGTGCGCTGGATGGCCTATCCTCTGACTTTACAGGACCTGTTCCGCAAGTTTTACGAGACCATTGGACCGGATCGTATGCTCTTTGCCACCGATTCCGGCTGGTTTCCCAGGACCTTTACCATGATCTATCTGGAAGAACAGCACCGGATCATGCGTTTCCTCGGTTTTCCCGAAAGCGATCTGGAGAAGATTCTGTACAAGAACGCGGAGCGGCTGCTGGGTCTGGAAGAGTAGCTCGAGCGCTGGCGGGATCGAACAGGATCTTCAGAGTTCCTCGAATTCTATTGAAACAGCCTGAACTCATCGAAGCGGATGGCTGACCCTTCGAGGAACGCACCGGGATAGAGATACCGATCGATCCTGCCAACGGCGAAAAGACCGATCTCGATCGGGTCGGAAGCGTAAAAACCTATCTTGCCAACGGTAGACCAGATCGAGCCGTCGGCACTGCATAGAGCTCGAACAAGGTTGTTCTGACATTCCAGACGCAGGTGCAGCACCTCTGAAGGCATTCGACCGCGGCCGACAATCAGTTCCTCGGCCCCCAGGCAGCCGCGGAAGGAGAACTCGTTTCTGCCCATTGCACCCTTCACCAGGGTGAGAAAATTCTTTCTGTCTTTCCAGAGCACGATCCCACCCATAGCCGGACTGTCCTTCGAGGCGGGCCTGCCGACTGTTTGGGCGGCAAAATCGCCCGTGACCGGACGCGTCAGTCTGGGACTGCTCACATTGATCTTCCAGAGTTCCCCTCCGTTGTCAGCCCGAATCTCGATCCAATGGTCGACCGTATAGGAAGAAGCTCCCAGGGGATCCAGCCACAACAATCCCTCGGCAAGGGAGCTCCTGAAGGTGTCTTTGAAAATCAGTTCGCCAGGGGAAGAAGGATCGGCCGTTTCCGGGTACCACTGGCAAAAGGGAGTGCCTGCAGTCTCTGGATGCTTCTGCAGAAACCGCCTGCAGAACTTTCGGAACCCGCCTTCATCGTTGAGTTCCTCGGCCAGGCTGCTCAAAGCCCGGACGAACAGCGGGGTCTGATCATGGGTGGGATTATTCGCTGGTTTTTTTAGAATATCCAGAGCGTCTTTGAGCATCTCCATCGCCTCCTGGATTTCACCTGCCACCAGCAGACCCTGGCCGATCTGCACCTTTCCCCGGGCAGGATCGTATTCACCTTCTGCCTCCTGGAGGAGACGATACCCCTCGTAGAGTCTCTGCAGGACCTCTTCTTTTCTGTCCAGGCACAGTAGAATAATCCCTATATTCTTATGAATGATTCCAGCGAATTCACTGGCCCAGCCAACGGCGTGGGGCAGGGCTTCCCGGTAGTATTGCAGGGCTTTCGCGAGAGCTCCGATATACTCCCAATTCCGCCCCACGCTGAACAGATCGAAAGCCAGTCTGCCTGAGCCGATCTTTCGATCCAGCGCCAGATTGTTCCGATGCTGCTCCAGAGCCCGCCGGTGGTCTCCCTGGAGACGGTAGATGTGCAACCCGATTTCTCCACGTACAATCACCAGGGCGTTCAGATCCTGGTGCTTTATCGCCTGCTCCTCGGTATAGAGAAACCAGCTCATGGCCTGGTCAGGATTTTTCAAGTCCAATTGGCTATGTGCAATATTAATGAGAGGCCAGAGGAGATCCGCAGAGTAAGGCAGGCGTTTGATGAACTCCGAGTTTCGCTTCACGTACTCGAGGTACTGACGGTTTTCCCTCATGTTCCGAAAGCCCCTGGCAATCGACAGATTCATCAGGGCCACTTCGACGGATGCGCGTTCCTTCCCCAGGAGGGCTAATCCTTGCTTGCCGATGCGAATCATCTCCTCCGAACGGTTTGTATCGTAGGCTACCAGCCCCAGCCCGTGGAGCAGATGCACCAATTCCCCCGCTCCCAGTCCCATCTCTGGTGTGAGATCGAGGGCCTGGCGAAAATACCTTTCAGCCTCGCGCAGCTGATAGGTCAGCAGATACACTTTGGCGAGCCCGTGGAGGGCGGTCAGTCGCTGTTTGTCCCGGTCTGGACTCCGGGGAAGCGATTCCAGGCGTCGCAGAACCTCTCTGTAGTAGCGGCAGGCTTCTTCGTTGGAGTAGCTCAAACGCGCCTTTTCTCCGGCTTTGAGCAGATACTCCACAGCTTTGTCGATGTCATTGCTTTTGTTGAAGTGATAGGCAAGCCGATCGTAGTGCTCTTCAAGGCGGCCGGTAAAAAGTCCTTCGATTGCATCAGCGGTCAGCCGATGCAGCTCGGCACGTCGTTTCTGCGGTATGCTCTGATACACGGCTTCCTGTATTAAAACGTGGCGGAAGGAATATTCGATCTCGGGGAAGCTTTTATCCTGGAAGATAAAGGCAAAATCCGTTAGATCGTGCAATGCCCGCTCCAGCTCCGCAGCGGGTGGAGCGATCGCCTCGGCGACTCTTTCTGTGAAGGTTTGGCCAATCACGGCCGTTCGCTGGAGCAGCTGCTTCAGCCGGAGGGGCAGCCGCCGGCTGTCCTCGTTTGGCAAAGAGCTCCATCATTATCCGGTGCGCCGGCTCGTGAAGTGGATCCAGGGTGAGCCATTTCCGTGCATACCTGAGAGAGCGATTGTAGTCCCCTTGCTCCGTGAACGTCAGGACCAAACGTTCCAGGGCCGAGCCGAGTTCGCCCCGCAGTCGTTCGGCTTGGTCGAACTGCCACCTGTCAAACTCCGGGCTGTCCCTCAAACTGAATCCGAGGCAGAACCTGGTATGCCAGCTATCCCTTCAATCCCGACAGTGTAATCCCCTGCACGAAGTATTTTTGGGCGAAAGCGTAGAGGATCACCAGAGGCAGCAGGGTGAAGAGGCTGCCGGCCATCTTCATGTTCTCGTTCACGTCGTACTGACGGGTGAAGTTCGCCAGGCCGATAGTAAGGGTCATGCGCTGCTGCGAGCTGATATACAGAATCGGGCGCAGGAGGTCGTTCCAGGAGGACATGACCGCGAAGATGAACAGGGTTGCCAGGGCGGGCATGGAGAGGGGCAGAAAGATCCGCCAGTAGATGCCGAAGATGTTGCAGCCGTCAATCCGGCCGGCGTCCTCCAGGTCTTTGGGAATGGTCATAAAAAACTGCCTTAGCATGAAGGTGCCGAAGGCGCCGGCCAGCCAGGAAGGAACGATCAAGGCCAGAAACAGGGGATGATCAATCCAGTTCAACTTGAGCATGATCAGGAACTCCGGAATGATCATCACCTGGAGGGGGATCATCATTGTGGCCAGGAGTAGGGCGAAGATTAAGTTGCGCCCGGCGAACTTCAGGCGGGCAAAGGCGAAGCCGGCCAAGGAGCAGGTCAACAACTGTCCGATTCCCACCATGAGTGCCATGTAAATCGTGTTGATGCTGTAGCGCAGGAAGTGGTGCTTGAACAGAACTTCCGCATAGTTGCTCCAGTAGAATTTTTCGGGAATCCAGCGGGGAGGAATCTCGTGCAGCACGCCTCTACCTTTCAGGGATGTCGACAGCATCCACAGAAAGGGAACCAGCACAGTGGCGGCAATAACCAGCAGCACCAAATAGTGCAGGAAGGCGCCAGTGTAAATTCGTATTTTTCTTGAGGTTGATTTCATTGGTAGTGGACCCACCGTTTCTGGAATCGGAACTGGATCGCGGTGATGATGGCGACCATCACGAACAAGATGTACGCCTGGGACGCCCCGTAACCCATCCGGTAGTACCTGAAGGCGTTGAGAAAGATCGAGATGACCAGCACGTTCGTCGAACCGGCCGGTCCGCCCACAGTTCCTCCTTCCCCTGCAGCCGGGGCGGTCAGGATATAGACCAGATCGAAAATTTGAAACGAACGGATCATCGTGACGATGATTACGAAGAATGTGGTCGGAGAGAGAAGGGGTAAAACGACTCTGAAAAAGCGCTTGACTTTTCCGGCTCCGTCCACCCAAGCCGCATCCAGCAGTTCCTGGGGCACCCCCTGAAGACCTGCCAGAAAGATGACCATGGTGTACCCCATATTTCGCCAGACATTTACCAGTACGATCGTGAACAGCGCGGTTTTCGGACTGCCCAGCCATTCCGGTCCTGTTACCCCGAGAATGATCTTAATGAAGAAGTTGACCAGACCATACAACGGGTTGAGCAGCCAGGCCCAGATGGTACCGATGGCCGCTACTGCGCTGATCACGGGCAAGAAGTAGATCGCCCGGATTAATACGATGCCCCGGAGTTTATTGTCAACCAGTACGGCGAGAACTAGAGATGTAATTACACCCAACGGCAGGTACCAAAGGGTGAACTTCAGCGTGTTGAGGAAGATTTGGTGGAATTCTTTGTCCTGGATCAGCTCCCTGTAGTTCTCCAGGCCGATCCAGCTTCCTCCCTGGAATGGGTTATACTTCTGGAAGCTCAACAGGAACGACCAGACAACCGGACCCAGACGGAACACGAAGAGTCCGACCAACATCGGTAGAATGAATATGTAGGGGGCGACTCTTTTTTCAAAGCGGGGGGAGCTTAAAACAGTCTTCACGTTCTTTCCGGATGTTCAATAAGACCGCGGCTTCCGGGGTTTCCGGAAGCCGCGGCCCTGTTATTCATTGCCCCTACTGAGCTCGGGCTAAGATCTTCTCAACTTTTCCCTTCAGCTCGGACATGACCGTGTCGAAATCACCCTCGCCGAGGATGATCTTATCGAAATCGGACTGCACCGCAGCGTTCCACTCGTCATACAGCGGGGCCATGGTGACCTGCTCGCCGATCAGGTCGACGGAATCCAGAACCAGCTTCTTGTTCTCCGGAAGCATGTCTTTCTCCATCCAGGCCTCGGAAGTGGCATTGGCCTTCCAGATCGGGACCTTGCCGCCGAGGATCGAGTCGACCGGACGACCCGCGCCGCTCATGTACATCATCCAATCCCAGGCGGCATCTGGATGCTTCGTATACGCCGATATGGACATTGCGTCCGCCCAGCCGTAGACGACGTGTTTGCCGGGAGAACCGGGACCCTTTGGAGTCAAGAAGATCCCGAAAGGATCTTCCAGGCTCTTGCGGTAGGTGTCGATCCGCCAGCTTCCCTCCGTACATATGGCTATCTTGCCGGTCGTGAAGAAGGTGCTCACGCCCTTGGTCTGAGCCGGAGTGGGAGAGCTCTTGTCCACCACAACCAGGTCCGCCAGGAACTTGAGGCCCTCTCGGCCTTTTCCGCTGGACCCCTGGAAGGTCTTGAAATCCGCCGAGATCGGGCCGGCCGGCACGCCGTTGTTGTAGACGAAGGGGTAGAGTTGGGTGTAGCGGCCCTTCACCCAGTAACCCCATTGATCGTAGGCGCCGTCGCCGTCGCTGTCCTTGGACAGCTTCTTGGCTGTGCTTCTCAGCTGGTCCCAGGTCCAGTCGTTGGTCGGGTAGGCCACTCCGGCCTCATCGAAGATGCGTTTGTTGTAGTAGGAGATGCATGTAACCACAGCCCAGGGGAACGCATACATATCCCCTTCGAAGGTGGGGGCGCGCAGCACGCCGAAAGCGCTGGGGAAGTACTTGCTTTTGTCCAACTTGGCGACGTAGTCCTCGATATTGAGGATCGCGTCCAGGCGGGCGTAGTCCTTGACATACCCGGAGCTCATCCAGAACACGTCGGGCATGCTTTTAGCCGCCGCCATGGCCTGCATCTTTTCCCAGAACTGGTTGAAAGCGGCTGATTCGACGGTGATGGTGATATTGGGGTTCTCCTGCTGATACTTGTCCGCCAGTTCCTGCTCCTTCTCGATGATCTGGGGATCCCACATCATGTAGCGGAGTTCGATCTTCTCGGCCATGGCCGCTTCCTGGCCGCCGGCTGAAAACGCTAAACCTGCGACAAACGCCAGAAAACCGAGGAGCAAAATGAGTCGTTTCATAAAAACCTCCTTACGTAAATAGTTGTGAGAAAATTATAGAAGCCAGAATTTCTGCTGTCAAGGTTTTTCCCCCCTGCACGTTCATTCTTGTTTGTTATTTTCCCCCCGTTGAATCATTTGAGAATTCAAACGAATCAGCCTTGCCTAAACCTGAACGTGCATTACAATGGGCTCTATGACTCACATAGCCTTTGCCTTCAACTTCAACATTCAACGCAGCGCCATCGAGGTCGGGGAGGAGCGGCCGATCATCGAACAGGGTTACATCCCTCTCCTTCGACTGATTCTCAAGTATGGCGCCAAGGCGGACCTTTTTCTCTCCGGTTTCTCGACCCGTACCCTGCAGCAGATGGAACCAGGGGTGATAGCCACCATCATAAAGAATCTCGACGAGTCCTTCGAACTAGGCACCTACACCTACACCCACCCGATCCCCCAGCTGCTCCTTCCAGCGGAGATGGCCCGACAGATCCGAAGGGGTCTGGAGATCGACAGGGAGGTGTTCGGAATCAAGCCCATGGGGTTTCTCCCTTCGGAGATGGCCTATACCTACGACATGGTCAAGGTCCTGCATAGCGAGGGACTACAGTGGGTCATTGTACTGTCCAGCCTGCTTGAAAAATCTCTAAATTTGGATTTGGGCGATGAACCCGGGAAAGCGAAGAGCGCGGAGACACACAGGGCCTACACCGCTGTAAGCCGGGATGTCCGCATGATCGTAGTGCCCGCTGCCTACCGGCTCCCCGGTCTGCCTTCCCGTTTTTTAAAAGTGATGACGAAGGGCCAGCAACCCGTGAAGGAGGTGATCGACGGGGTGAAGCGTTTTGCCGATGAGCATCCCGATGGACTGCTTCTGTTCAAACGGGACGCCGAGACGATCTTCATCGATGCCTTCAACAGCGGTTTTACCGGGACGGAGGGTGTTTTCGAGGAGTTCCTGTCGGGGCTGGCAGAGCTTTCCGATACTCGTTTTGTTACGATCGGGGAGTTTATTGAGAATCATCCGCCTCAGCGGGAGGTGTTTCTCGATGATTTCCTGGGGAATACCAAGATCGAAACCTTCACCGAGGGGCAGGCCACAGCTTTGTGGGAGCTCACCCAGCAGGTGCGGGCAAAAATCTTGGCGGCAGAACAGACCCATCCCTGTTCTCCCGAGGTGGAGAAAGCCTGGGAGCACCTACTCCTGTCGCACAACTCCGACGGCCGTATCGGCTACTGGCACTCGGAGTGGAATCCGGGAGAGCACAAGGTCGCACCGTCGCGCAGGGCCTTTGTAGAAGACAACCTGAATCAGGCTTTAAAAATCCTCGACGGACTTGGTTAAGCCGCGAGCTCCACAAACGTCGGTGGAAGTCAAGAAATGCTGATCCTAAAAAAAATCGTACAGGATCATTCATAGGTGGAAAACCCTTGAGATATGAGCTACATTCCTACTGGCAGTCCCGATACTGAAAAGTTGTTGAAATTTTGTCGGTTGAGAGGATGTTATGATGCAACGTGAGAGACCACTCCGAAACTGTACCCGGTGCTTTGTGGTAGCGGCAGCCCTGTTTATTGCCACGACGGGGTTTTCCCAGTCCATGAGATATTCGGGGGAGCTTGGACCGGGGGATACAAAGCTTGGACGTTATTTCGATACCTACCCGCTTCAGCTCACCGCCGGAGACCGAATCGTCGCCACACTGCGCGCCTACGACTTCGACGCCTATCTGCACTTGGAGTCCCCCGACGGAACGGAGATCGAAAACGACGACTACAGCGACGACAGCGATGCCCGCCTCGATGTACTGGTCGACGTTACCGGGACCTGGAAGATCAAAGTCACGTCCTACGAGGAAGGGGAGCAGGGAGAATACCTGCTGACCGTAAACCGGGAAAGACTGCGGGAAATCGACGCCTATACAGGCGTTCTGGACAGCCGGGATCCCATCTCCGTCAAAGGAGAGCACTACGACAGCTATACAGTGGAGTTGCAGAGGAATCAGCGAGTGATCGTGTCGATGCAGTCGGAACAGTTCGATGCTTTCTTGGTGCTTAATCCGCCGCAGGGTCCGAGAATGATCAACGACGACTACCTGGACGAAACGGAGAGCCGCATCGATTTCGTTGCCGAGACAGCTGGGGTATACGGAGTATACGCCACCTCGTACGCTGGAGGTGAACAGGGAGGGTACTCACTGCGTGTATTGCTCGGAGAGCAGATGAATGTTCAGGAGATCAGTGGATATCTCGATTTTGACGATCCCGAGCTCGAGGAATACGGTCATTTTGAGATTCACCCCTTGTACATAGAGGAGGGGGAACACCTGATTCTGGAGATGACCTCCGAAGATCTGGACACCCTTCTGATGATAGAAGGACCCGATGGCTTCTACGCCGAGAACGATGACTACAACGAACTGACCTACATCTCCCGATTGGAGCTGTTCGCCGAAACCGAAGGAGAGTACTACATCACCACGGCTTCCTACGACTCAGCGGCGGAAGGCAGCTACACCCTCAAGATCTATTCCTTCGGTGTCAGTGGAATGCTGACCCGCAGTCCGCACCAGCTGGCCCTGCTGAAAAACTAAAAAGGTCCTCCGTTCGGCGGGATTTTCTGCGGCCGTCGTGCCTGCCACCCACAGTACGAGCAGCGCGATCGTGAAGAATCTGTCCATAACCTCACATTCCTTTGCTGAAACTGTAGCGAATCACGCTGTTCGGGCAGTTGTCGACGCACCGCCCGCAGAGGATGCATTCGGCACTCTCCATTTTCGATTTCTCCACCATACTCTGCACTTCCAGGCTCATCGGACAGTTCTTCGTGCAGGTGCTGCAGCTGACGCATTGTTCTGTATTCGCCTTTAAACGCAACGCCGGCCAGCGAACCAGGTTCCGGAGCTTACGCCCGAGGATCATGAACGGAGCCATCCAGCCGCCTGCGGCGAACCCTGCGATCGTTCACCAGCAAGCTGCCGCTGACAATTCCCTCGGAAGAAGCGGAGATGCTCAGATAGGGAGAGAGATAGTTCAACACCACGGGAAACAATATGAGAAAGAGCAGCAGGACGCCCTTCGTATTCTTTGCCTCGTTTTTACTCTTGCCATTACTGACCTCCATGAAGCTCTTACAGCCTCAGATCGAGGACCTCCTGCCGGACCTGGCTGTGGCTGTTGAAAAAACGCCGGTAGCCCAACTCGGTTACCAGGAACACGGTTATAGTCACCGAGCCGCCGATTCCCAGCATGATGGCAATCTGGTACTTGATGGCGTCGAGAGGAGCGACGCCGGCCAGAATCTGACCGGTCATCATCCCCGGAAGGAACACGATGCCCATGCCCATCATGTTGTTGATGATCGGCATGATGCCGGCGGAAAAGGAATCCTTGACGAAAGGCCGGACCGCTTCCTTGGGGGTAGCGCCGAGCATCAGGGCTCCTTCCATGCGATCGATCTGAGAGCGGATGCCGCTGGACAAACGGTCGATCCCGATCGAGATGCCGTTCATCGAGTTGCCGATGATCATTCCCGCCACAGGGATGAAGTAGCGCGGATCGAACCAGGGGCTCACTCGAACGATCACGAAGAGAAAGTAAGCAAGCGCGCCGGTCGTGCCGAGGAGCATGGAGCCGGTAATCACGATCCTCAAGGCGGGAAAGAGGCTCTTCTTCACTCGCCCGAATACAGTATAGATGGCAAAGGCTTCCATAACGGCGAAGATGATCAGGGTGATCCAGATCTTCTGCCAGGAGAACACGTAGGTGAGAATGAATCCGGTTAGCACCAACTGTGCGGTCATACGCAGGGAGGCAAGGGTGATCTCCCACTCCTTGCCCAATTTCTTCAAGCGTACGAGGAGCAGCAGCAGAAGAATCAAGATATATCCTAAAGCCAAATACAAAATCTCGATCTGAATGATTCCTCCCATTATATGCCTCTCTTCCGGGTCACCTGATCTACCCGTCCATTCCGAATTCGCACCAGGGCATCGTAGTACCCGGTGAAGCCTTTCTCAGAGTGGGTCACCATCACCAGAGTCTTGCATTTCTCGCGGCAGAAATCGGTGACCAGATCGAAGATCAGCTTCTCCGTCTCCTCGTCGAGGGAGGCGGAGGGCTCATCGAGGAGCATCACTTCCGGGTCCATCAGCATGACCCTGGCCAAAGCAAGGCGCTGCTTCTCCCCTCCGGAAAGTTGGGCCGCATCGGCGGTCATTTCCTTGCCTAAGCCGACCCGGGTCATCATCGCCTGGATGCTGTCCTCCGCCGGCTCCTCTTTCTCAGCCAGACGGCAGCCAATCAGCAGGTTTTCTCGAACCGTACCGGGAAAGATCACCGGCATCTGGGTCAGCATGATTACCCGCCGCCGCAGCTGCACCGGATCAATGTCTTCCACAGATTCACCGAAAAAGAGGATCCGACCGGAGTCCGGGGTGGTCATCCTGTTCAAGATGCGCAGAAGAGTTGTCTTGCCCCCGCCGCTGGGACCTACGATGGCCGATACCCGGCAGGCGTCGATCTCCAGGCTGTCGATGTTCAAAACGTCCTTGAAGCGGATCCGGGAAAGTGAGAAGGCAGGGCCATCTGCGGCAAAAACAGTTTTCATATGACTTTCCCTCTTTGCCCGCATTTTGGCAGAGTCTACAGAGATGGACAAGAGTGTCCCGGCCTAATCGAATCCTAATGGTTGTTTCAGCAGAGTGTTACTATATTAATAAGAGTCATTACCAAATTTGATCAGGGACAAGGAGAATCCAAGTGGAGAGAGTGTTGTTCATTTGTGTGCACAACAGCGCCAGGAGTCAGATGGCTGAGGCGTTCCTGCGTAAATACGGGGAAAAGAGGCTTGTCGTAGAAAGCGCAGGCTTGGAGCCGGGTACGATCAACCCGTTGGTTGTGGAAGTGATGAAGGAAGAGGGGATCGATCTGTCCGACAAGAGCACGAACAGCGTCTATAATTTCTACCGCGAAGGCAGGCGCTACGACTATGTAATTACAGTTTGCAGCAAAGACGCCGCGGAACGCTGTCCCGTTTTTCCCGGCGGAGGGAAACGCCTCCACTGGCCCTTCGATGATCCCTCCAAGGTCAAGGGTAGCCATGAGGAGAAGCTTGTCGAAGTGCGCCGGATCCGCAATAAAATTCGGGAACAGATATTATCGTTTCTGGAATCTTCCGGCTGAGGGTTCCCTGCGAAAGGCCGACCCGCTATGATGACCAGAGATTGGAGCTCAAAGTTGTCAGCCAGACAGCACTATGCGGAAAGAATAGAAGCCCCGAGGTTGGATATCATGAAGAAGAAAAAACCAGCGAGCAGCGGATTGTTGGGGCGCCAAATCATGGCGAGCTGTTCAACGGTTATATCGTCCAGCCAATCCGCTTGCGGATTGAACACAATCGTCACCGCATCGGTGCCTACGCGTAGCTCCACGGGTTCAATGCCATTGGCCTGAGCCGCTTCCCTCTCACTGTCTTTGATCGGACATACACGCTGGTAGACACCCACGCTCACCTGGCGGATGCCCGCTTCGATCAGGAGCCGGTTTTCGAGAATCTCTTCGGTAACAGATAAGCCCGTGCATCAGACCTTCTGCAGTACTTTCTGATACGGCTGGATCATCTGCTGCTTGATCATGCCGGGAAATCGTTTACGTATTCCGGGCAGTCCGGTAGCGAACCAACCTAGTTGGACCAGGATGCGCCGGCCGATCTTTTTTTGGGGAAAATCATACACACCCAGTCTCTTGTAGGCTTTGTGGTCGGCCCGGAACACGATCCGCAAGCCCCCCCAGATATCGTCACGGAAGACCTTCATGCCGGCGATGCCGAGAAAGGTTTGAGGTCGAATGTAGCCGCTCTGTGCCTGCCGGATCAGCTGGGCCGCCAGGGTGTCGAGGCGCTCTTCGATCCCGCTGCCGCCGTTTGCTTCGTCGGAGACGAAACCTACCAGGTTGGACTGCTGGATCTCTATCCAGGCTTCGTAGACCTGTCGCAGCTCCGGCAGCTGGCTGAGGGGACCGCTGACCAGAAAGGCGATTTGTTTACCCACGAGGGAAGGGGTGTGGCCGTTGAAGAAGCTCCTGTCTAAGAACTGCCGCCACTTCCAGGAAAGCTGCCTGTCCACTACTGCTCCGGCGAACACGATCACGTCGGCCTGCCTCAACGTGGAATTATAGAAGTCTATAAAACCGTCCTTTCCGGTGTAGGCGCAGCGGTTGTCGAATCCGCAGCGCAGACAGCCCATACAGCCCCCTTTGATATTGAGTTCGTGCAGATTGTATACTTGTACCTCGCCATCCAGGCTGCCGGTGAATCGGGCAATCATGGCCAGAAGGCTGTCCTGATGCGGTTGTGCGTCGGTCAGAACCGCAACCTTCTTGCGCCCGGTAGAGACTCGGTGTTTCGCCGGCTGCAGCGGCAGGGAGACCGGTCGGTGCTGCAGCGGCTGATACATCCGCGATGTCGCTGCTTGATGGGTGATTCCAGCAAAAAGATTATCGGCGAATAGCTCGAGGCGCCTGCGTTCCTCCGCCTTCATCAGGTCGTTCATGTTGGCGGAGTAGAATCCGAGGTACTTCATATCCAGGTCTTCGGTGATGCCCCGGATGTAGGCATGAGCGCTGTTGTCGTAGAAGTTGATCGAGGTGGACAGAGCGGCGGTGTAGCGACCCTGAAAGGCATCTGCTGCCTTCCGCTCCCAGAGCAGCTCGATGAAGCGTTTGTATTGGGAGCTGACCAGCAGGAAGTACAGGGGAAAAGCCCACAGTACTCCATCGGCGGAGCGAACCTCCTGCACGATTTCATCGAATCGCTCAAGATCCTTTTCCAGGACATGGACGCGCTGGGCAACGTGAAACACCTTCAGCTCATGTTCGGGATGCCGCTTGGCAATATAGCGAACGTACTGCATGGTCACACTAACCGGTCCTTTCGGACTTCCGTTTAGGACGATGATCTTCATCTTGTTTTCCTTCGAATGTAACAAAGTTAATATAACATCGTTAAATTTTAATGCATACAAAATTTCTATCCCTCACCGGTGTCGCTCCGGATCTCCGCCGCCGGTATAAAAACGTAAAAACAGATCTTTGAGCTCCTCCCGGTTCATCCCCTCTACCAGCTGCAGGTTCCCCGACATGAGTAGAGAGCAGAATCCATGCAGCATGGTCCAACCCATCATGGCGCCGTAGCGTGGGTCGTGGGGGTATATCTTCCTGGCGGCCAACCGCTCCAGAGCGTTACGGGCCACGTAGTAGGTGTAGTAGAGCACCGGTTGATCCGTTTCCCCGAGGGGCGCGCTGCCGATCGGCGCTTCGAACAGTAGCCGGTAAAGCCTGGGATGCTCTTCCGCAAAAGTAATGTATTGTTCTCCGAGTCGGTGAATCGTCTCCATAGGATCGAGCTTGGGATCGATCCCGCGGATCCGTTGATTCAACTTTTCCGCGGCCCGCAGCTTGATCTGGAGGAGCAGAGCTTCCTTGCTGTCGAAGTAGTGGTATATGGATGTGGCTGTGACGCCGACACGCCTGGCCAAATCCCGCATGTTTAGTGCTTCGTGACCGGAGCGGACTATAATATTTTCCGCTTCGCTGAGGAGTTTTTCCGGTAGTTCAGGGTTCGCCAGCCGTGTCATCTTCGTTCTTCCATAAATTAACAATGTTAAAATAACACTGTTAGAATTATTTGTCAATATAAAAAAACCAAAAAGTCTAGAAGAACTTCGGTGTAACCCCTCGGGAGGTCTATTCTTTGATCTGATCCGCGGCAAAGTCAACGACGATGGCGAGAGGAGTCGATTGTCTGCAACCTGCTGTTTGGAAGCTCGGATCCGTCTGTACAGCTTGGGGCAAACATGACATACTGAAAATTCCCATTACACATGGAGTGACCCTTTGACAAAAACGAGTGATTTACGTATTCGGTTTATTGACCCGCTGATCAGCCCTCAGGAGCTGAAAAAAAAGCTCCCTTTGACCGAAGGCTCCGCCGCCACTGTCGTGGAAAGCCGTGAGGTGATCAAGAGAATCCTGGCTCGACAGGACGAACGTCTGTTAGCGGTCGTAGGGCCCTGTTCGATCCACGACTACAAAGCTGCGATCGTGTACGCCCGGCGGCTGCAGGCGTTGAACGAGCGGGTAAAGGAGCGGATCTACATCCTGATGCGGGTGTACTTCGAAAAACCACGCACAACGATCGGCTGGCGAGGCTTGATCATCGATCCGCATCTCGATGGAAGCTACAGGATCTCCGAAGGGTTGGCTCTGGCGCGGCAGCTCCTTCTGGAGATCACCGAGATGGGACTGCCCGCCGCTACGGAGATGCTCGATCCGATCATGCCTCAGTACGTGGACGATTTAATCAGTTGGGCAGCTATCGGGGCTCGAACAACCGAGAGCCAGACCCATCGCAATATGGTCAGCGGACTGTCCATGCCCGTCGGCTTCAAGAACGGTACCGATGGGAATCTGCAGATCGCCATTGATGCCATGGCTTCGGCCCGGCATCCCCATCACTTCATCGGCATCGACCAGGAGGGAAAAACCAGCGTTTTGGGCACAATGGGCAACACCGACACTCACATCATTCTGAGGGGAAGCCGCACCGGCAGCAACTATCGCAAGCCGGAAATCGTTTACACCGGAGAACTGCTGAAAGAGGCGGGATTTCTGCCTGCAATCATGGTAGATTGCAGCCACGGCAACTCCGACAAGAAAGCAGAGCGACAGGAAGAGGTTCTGCGCAGCCTGCTCGAATCCCGGGTTTCCGGCTGCCGCGAGGTCATCGGTTTTATGATGGAGAGCAATCTCGTCGGCGGCCGGCAGGACATTCCCCGAGACCTGAGCCAGCTCAAATACGGGGTTTCAATCACCGATCCCTGCCTGTGCTGGGAAAAAACCGAGCAATTATTGCTGTACGCATACGAGCAGCACAAGTTGGAAGGTTAAGCTCCCGGCCTTATCGTTGTTTGAAGCAGCACTTTGTTGATTCCGCGAAAAATCGCCGTAGAGCCCCGCCGCAGGTTGCGCAAGCTGTAGCCGCCCTCCTGTACGATGAGCAGAGGCCGGTGAAGCGCAGCCACCCGGGAGCCGATGGTCTGAAACGCCTGTACACTCAGAGCGAATGAACCGGTCGGATCTCCCGCCATTGTATCGTAGCCCAGGGCGAGAACGACGAACACGGGCTTGAACCTGTCGATCAGCTCCAATGCACGGTCCAGAGTGTCCAGATACATCTGGTCACCGGCGTTTTCGGGAAGGGGAAAGTTCTTATTGAAGCCACGACCGAATCCTTCTCCGATCTCGTCGGAGAATCCCGAGAAGTACGGATAGGCGGAGTTCGGATGGCCGTGGATCGACAGGGTGAGCACATCGGATCTGGTCCAGAAGATGTCCTGGGTGCCGTTGCCGTGGTGGAAGTCGATATCCAGAACCGCCGCTTTTCCTTCCCTGGACAGCCAGTGAGCGGCAATGGCGGCGTTGTTGAAGTAGCAGAAGCCTCCGAACACGCGCCGCCCGGCATGGTGACCCGGCGGCCGGCAGAGAGCGTAGGCGACCGGGCGCCCTTCCTGCAGTTCCTCCGCCGCGCTCACCGCGACGTCGACAGCGGCTCTGGAGGCTCTGTAGGCATTCTGATCCAATGGAGTGAAGGTGTCGATGCAGTAGTATCCCGCCCGAACGGCCAGCTCCTTTGGCTTGCGTTCGGGTCGACGAATCGGAAATACGTAGGGATACACAGGACGGCTGGGAGCGAGTTTTTCGCATACGGTTTTCAGATAATTCACGAAATCAGGATCGTGGACCTCCCGCACCACTTTTTCCCCGTGGGATTTTGGGGTGATGCGGTCAAAGAGCTGCGTGTCCGTGAGAACTTGATCCAAGATCTCGATCCGAGCCGGTCGCTCGACATACCCCCGTTCGCGCACGTGGTGGACGCGATGAATCGCAGAGCTTATCAAAACCATCCCCCGCTGCAGTCGTTCACCCCGCTTCAGCGTCGGCTGCGGCGTTTCGATCCTGTGGTAGCGGGGCCCACGGAAGCGCACAGGATCTTCCTTGATCGAGCGAACCACCATCTCGATATACTCCGGACTCACCACCTGGCTGTACTTGCGCTGGAGAATCAGTCGCACCGCAGCCCGGCATTCCCTTCTGCCCAGTGGTTGTGTTCTCCCCAGAGGATCGAACAGCAGATAGGGTGCGGGAGACTCGTCGATCGGGGTTTCATACGCGGTCCCAACGATAGGGTACACCTCGTAGTACTCGTAGAACTTCAGGCGCTCACGGTTTTCCTTGAGAACCACCGGATCCCTCACCAACTTCGGATCGTCGGGGAGGGCCTCCAGGTACAGACCGCGGGAACCGAGGCGCTGGAGCATGTCCCGCGTGGCTTCGTACAGAGCGCTGCCCAGCCCGCCGCCCTTTATCCTGGGACGGATGGCGATGAAATCGAGGAGGGAGCTGTTGATTTCCGGAAAATGAAGCAACAGGGAGAACCCGGTGACCCGCCGATCCGTTCCCTGGGAGACTAGCAGGATGGTGCGATACCCGTAGGTAAAGGGATTGTCCAGCAGGTCGGGGATCTTATCGGCGTACGAGGCGATTGAAGAAAAGTTACTGCGGAATATCTCCTGAACCTGGCGGATATTATCGGCGTCTCGGGCCAATGCTCCGCTGTAGACCCGTCGAATTGAAATCATATTCCTGTCAATCTTAAAAAAAAGTTAGAAAGACCCCTTGTTTTTTTTGTATATTATACTATGATTCTCCGTTAAAAATACTGTGAGGCGTTGGAAAAGTGTGAACGCATCGCGTTCTGAAGTTTCTTGCCTTCTGCCCCTCGGTGGTGACTTGTTGTTCGAAGACTTCAAGGAAGAGAAGGCTTCCTTGAACCCTTCAACAGCAAAGGAGTCCCATAAGACATGGAGACAGAGCAACGTTGTACCACCGAGGAGGACGAACCTCCGGATTACGGTACGAATCCCCGAAAATCTACCTTCCAAGAGCCGGATTTCATTGAGGTCGTCGACGTGGAGCCGACCCAGTCCGAACAGCCGTTGTCTGACCCTCGGATTGATAGAGGTCCACAGCGCAGAAAGCGGCGGGAACGCATCGATGAACACCGGTCCAGCTTCCCCGTCCATGAACATTACCCCACCCTAGTTTCCAGTTCACCTCGTACCATTTACAGATTCCCCATTAGTTCAGCCTTGGAAAGGTTCCGCAAAACCTTTTTTCCGGATTCCAGCGTAGACGAGTGGAACGACTGGCACTGGCAACTGCGGCACCGTATCCGTAGTCTCGAACAGCTCGGTACGATTCTCGAGCTGACCATGGATGAGATGACTGCGGTGCTCCGTCATCGGGGAACCCTGCCCTTGGCCGTTACTCCCTATTACGCAGGTCTTCTCGATCCGACGGATTGTCGACAGCCGCTGCGCCGCACGGTTGTGCCGGTGAACGATGAGTATCTTCGGTCTCCAGGAGAGGCGGAGGATCCTCTGGGTGAGGACAGTGACAGCCCCGTGCCGGGTCTGGTGCACCGCTATCCCGATCGGGTCTTGTTTCTGGTCACCCACTTCTGTTCGACGAACTGCCGCTACTGTACCCGTTCCAGAATCATCGGCGTTGAGCACGGCCAGGCAGGATTGAAGAGCCGCTGGCAGCGGGCAATCGAGTACATCGAGAACACACCCCGGGTTCGAGACGTACTTTTATCCGGTGGAGATCCCCTGACCTTTAGTGACGAAAAACTCGAGTGGCTGTTGAGCCGCTTGAGGAAGATCCCCCACGTGGAAATGCTGCGGATCGGAACCAAGGTGCCCGTGGTGCTTCCCCAGCGTATCACCCCCACTCTGGTGCGCGTCCTCAAACGCTACCACCCGCTCTGGATGAGCATCCACTTCACCCACCCTCAGGAACTTACTCCGGAGACGAGCACGGCCTGCGCCCGCCTGGCCGACGCGGGCATACCCCTGGGCAGCCAAACCGTGTTGCTGGCTGGAATCAATGACAGCGTGGAGACAATAAAAGCCCTGGTGCACGGCCTGCTGCGCCTGCGGGTCAAACCTTACTACCTGTACCAGTGCGATCCCATCTTCGGTTCTGCCCATTTCCGCACTCCCGTAGAAAAAGGCCTGGAGATCGTCGCCGGTTTGAGAGGACATACCTCGGGATACGCCGTACCCACCTACGCGATCGATGCCCCCGGCGGCGGAGGCAAGATCCCCCTTCTCCCCGAATACGTGGTGGGCAGGGAAGGGGGGCAGCTGCTGCTGCGCAACTATGAAGGAAAGATCTTTCGCTATCCGGATTCTGCAGAAGCCGCCGTTTCCGAGCCTGTCACCGGACAGCATCCCTGCTAGATCACGCGATAAAAACATGAACAGACAGAATCGGATTGTGGTGCTTTACGGGCAGGTTCCCGCCGATGCCGGACCGGATGAACAGGACGTGTTGGTGGAAGTGGAGCAGGTCTCCGGTGCGCTGAGAACTCTGGGGTATGAGACGATTTCCATTCCCCTGACACTCGATCTGGGCAGTGCCGCCGATCGATTGCGAGAGCTACGTCCCACTGTCGTGTTCAATCTGGTGGAATCAATCAACGGGCAGGACCGTCTGCTTTATCTGGCAACTGCCCTGTTGGATTATCTTGGCCTTGCCTACACGGGATCGGGCAGCGAAGCCATGTTTCTGTCCTCCAACAAGGTTCTGGCCAAGCGCCTGCTTGATCGGGTTGGGATTCCAACCCCCGAATGGGCTGGGTTGAAGGCGGCTCTTGCCGGCGGGCCCGGATTCGATCCCCCCTACCTCGTCAAAACCGTGTGGGACAACGCTTCCCAGGGACTGGATCAGTTATTCACTGACAGGGATCGGTTGCTCAATCATCTGAGCGATGGGACGGCCAGCACCGCAACCCACTCGCTCAGGCGTGGGGATGTCTTTGTGGAATCCTACATCGAGGGACGGGAGTTCAACATTTCCGTCCTCGAGAAAAACTCCGAACCGGAGGTTCTCCCGCCGGCGGAAATGCTGTTTGTCGACTATCCGGTGGACAAACCGCGAATCGTCGGCTACGCCGCCAAGTGGGATCCGACTTCCTTCGACTATCGTCACACGGTGCGCCGGTTCGACTTCGAAGGTGCGGATCTGACTTTGCTGGATGAGTTGAGCGATCTGGCCCGCGCCTGCTGGAGAGAACTGGGAATCGAAGGCTACTCCAGGGTGGACTTCCGGGTCGATTCGTGTGGAAAACCCTGGGTTCTGGAGGTGAACCCCAATCCCTGCCTTTCCCCGGATGCCGGTCTGGCGGCGGCGGCAGCCAGGGCCGGATTGTCCTACGAGGACCTGGTGCGGAGAATACTGCGGCCGGTGGTGGAACGTGATGTTTCCCGGCGTTTTCGCCAGGGTGAGATGGTGCGGCCTAGGGTAGGGGGGCGGCCGTGAGCCTGCTGACCGCACCCGCGCATCGCATTGTAGGGGGACTCTCCGTCTCCCTGCGGGATCAGGTCTTTTCTGATGATCTGGCCGGGGTCCGCCGGATCACCGAATCCACTGGTTTGTTCAGCGCTGCGGAAATCGAGGTGGCCGTGGAGCTCGTACAGGCACGGCTGTCCCGGGGTGTCTTGAGCGGCTACTACTTCCTTTTCGCCGATCCAGATCCTCCACCGGGAGAATCCTTAGGCTACAGCTGTTTTGGACCGATTGCCTGCACCGTGTCGTCGTTCGACCTGTACTGGATTGCGGTCCACGACCGCTTCCGGGGTCTCGGCCTGGGAACGCTGTTGCTGGCGGAAAGCGAAGCGGCGATCCGGCGTATGGGGGGAAGACGGATCTATGTTGAAACGTCAAGCCGCAGCCAGTACGAGCCGACCCGGATGTTCTACAACAGGCGGGGATACCGCCGGGAAGCGCTGATCCCGGAGTTTTATGCCCCGGGGGACGCCAAAATCATCTATCTGAAGGAACTATTATGAACAGCGAATCCACTCCGAGCTCCGCCCGATTATCAGTAAAAAATCTGTGTATTGGGCTGACCTACGATCTGCGCAGCCATTATTTGACGCTTGGCTACTCGGAGGAGCAGACCGCTGAGCTCGACAGTCCGGCCACAGTCGAGGCTATTACCAAAGCCCTGTCCGAGCTGGGTCACTTACCGGTTCAGATCGGCAATGTCCAGGAGCTGACCCGCCGGCTCGTTGCCGGAGAGCGCTGGGACCTGGTGTTCAACATCGCCGAAGGTCTGTACGGGTTGGGCAGGGAAGCTCTGATCCCGGCGCTCCTCGATGCCTACCGCATCGACTATACCTTTTCCGATCCCTGCGTCTTGGCTGTGTGCCTGCACAAGGGTTTCACCAAGAGCATCCTGCGGGATGCCGGTCTTCCCACTCCGGATTTTATATTGGTACGGGAGGAATCGGATCTGGATGGCCTCGACTTAAGCTATCCCCTGTTCGCCAAACCCATAGCCGAAGGCACGGGCAAGGGGATCAACGCAACCTCCAAAATCGAGAAACCGACGGAGCTGAGGAGGCGTTGTCTTGACCTTTTAGTGCGCTACCGGCAGCCGGTGCTCGTGGAGGAGTACCTCCCCGGTCGTGAGTTCACTGTGGGAATTGTCGGTAGCGGCGAGCAGGCCTACGCCCTCGGGACATTGGAGGTCATCATCCAGGAAGGGGGGGAGCAGGGTGTGTACTCCTACCTCAACAAGGAGAAGTGTGAGGAGTTGGTGGAGTACCGCTTGTCTCGGGACCCAGACACCCGGGCTGCCGAGGCCCTCGCCCTCCGGGTCTGGCGGGTTTTGGGCTGCCGGGACGCCGGTCGGGTCGACATTCGCCTCAACGCAGAGGGAAGCCCCGGCGTCCTCGAGCTGAATCCTCTGGCGGGTCTGCACCCGACCCATTCGGATCTGCCCATGATCGCTACGGCGGTCGGGATGAGCTACCGTGAGTTGATCGATCGAATCGTCGGCTCCGCTCTACAACGTTCAGCGGCTCATGAGCGGGAGGCGCTGCCCACAGCTGCGCCGCTCTCTTCCAGCTCGATCTTGGTCTGATGTTTCACCGTGGAGAGCACGAACACGCTGCTGAACTTGCTCACCTTCTGCAGGCGGGCCAACTTGTTGAACACGAAGGCGTCGTAGCCGGGGATGTCGTCGGCCACGACCTTCAGGAGGTAATCTTTGTCTCCGGACAGCCGGTAGCACTCCAGTACCTCCGGAATCTTGCTGATCTCCTCCGACAGGTGCTGTATGGTCTCTTGGGTGTAGTCGTTCATAGTGATGAAGACGAAGGCGATGATGGCCTTGCCGATCATCTGCGGGTTTACCAGAGCGACATAGTTCGTGATGATCCCGTTCTTTTCCAGCTTTTTCACACGCTCGAAGACCGTGGCCGGAGCCAGGCCGATCATGCCTGCAAGTTCGGCGTTGGTGATTGAACCACGTTCTTGGAGTATGTTCAGGATCCGGCGATTCGTTTCGTCGATTTGTTTCATTTTCAGTACCCGTATAAACGTTGATTATACAGCAATTATAGCAAATATTATTTTATAAACAAGTCCAATAATCAAATATCATTAGCCAGAGATTGTCCGTCCTGTATTGATTCCCTGAGAAAGAGTGTGTATGATGCCAGGGTTATCGATCCTGTTAGCAAAAGGAGTTCTTGATGCCTGAGATGGTCCTCTTGGGAGACGAAGCCCTGGCCATGGGGGCTATCGATTCCGGAATCTCGGCGGCTTACGCCTATCCGGGTACCCCCTCTTCAGAGATCATGGAATACCTGCAGGCGGCCGCTCCCAAATACGGCGATTTTGTCGCCGAGTGGTGTTCCAACGAAAAAACGGCCTACGAGGCGGGGGTAGGTGTGTCCCTGGTGGGACGGCGGGCCCTGGTGAGCATGAAGCATGTCGGCTTGAACGTGGCCGCCGACCCCTTTATCAACTCGGCCCTGCTGGCCATGCACGGCGGACTGGTCCTGGCCGTGGCCGATGACCCGGGCATGCACTCCTCACAGAACGAGCAGGACAGCCGTTTCTATGCCGACTATGCCCGGATTATCTGCCTGGAGCCGAGGAACCAAGGGGAAGTGTATGAGATGACCCGGGAAGCCTTCGATCTTTCCGAGCGTTTTCACATCCCGCTCATGGTGCGCATGACCACCCGGCTCGCCCACTCCCGGGCTGTGGTGCAGACCGGGAAGCGCCGGGCTCAAAACGCCCTGAACAAGTCGACCGAAAAGGCCGGTTGGATGCTGCTACCGGCAACGGCCCGTAAGCTCTGGGCCGAGCTTCTCGCGATGCAGGGGCAGTTCCTCGAGTATGCCGAAAAATCTCCCTACAATACCTTGGAGTTGAATGATGAGTTCTCCGATTTCGGGGTCATCACGGCGGGTTTGGGCTGGAACTACTACATGGAGAATCGGGATGAGCTTCCGGTTAGACCCTCCCACCTGCATATCAGTGTGTATCCGATTCCGGTGGAGAAGGTCCGCCGGCTGGCCGAACGGGTGAAAAGGATCGTGGTTATCGAGGAGGGGTTCTCCTTCGTGGAGAGAGCATTGCTGGGCATCCTGCCTCCCTCCGTGGAGATCTCGGGCAAGGAGGACGAGGCTCTGTCCCGTACGGGAGAGTTGACGCCGGACAATGTCAGGGGAGCTTTGGGCCTGGAGCCAAAAAAGGGGATTGATGTGTCCGGTTTGGACGTTCCTGCTCGGCCGCCTCAGCTCTGTGCAGGTTGTCCCCACCGGGACAGCTACGACGCCCTGAACCTGGCAGTGGCAGGGTTCGAGCAGAAGATCGTCACCTCCGACATCGGCTGCTACACCCTGGGCTATCTCCCTCCCTATCAGGCCATCGAGACCTGCCTCTGCATGGGCGCTTCCGTAGGCATGGCCAAGGGAGCCTCCCAGGCGGGATTCCACCCCGTGGTGGCGGTGATCGGAGACAGCACCTTTCTCCATTCGGGGATCACGCCCCTGGTTGATGCTGTAGCCTCAGGGGCCAACATGACCCTGTTCATTCTGGACAACAGTATCACGGCCATGACCGGCGGCCAGCAGACGATCCTGACCTCCTCCCGTTTGGAGAAGTTGGTTCACGGCATCGGAGTGGATCCCGATCACGTTAAATTGATAGCACCACTGAAGAAGCGTACGGAGGGAAATGCTGAGATCATCCGGCGGGAGATAGAGTACGAAGGTGTTTCGGTGATCATCGCCCTGCGGGACTGCATTCAGACCCTGAAGGAGAAAAAGAAGAAGGAGGCCGGGGAATGAAGTACGATGTGATCCTGGCCGGAGTGGGCGGCCAAGGCGTGTTGTCCGTGGCGGCGATTATCGCTTTAGGAGCGATGAAGGACGGTCTTTCGGTGCGTCAGTCCGAAGTCCATGGGATGGCCCAGCGTGGGGGAGCGGTTCAGGCCCATCTTCGTCTCTCCGATCAGACCATCGTCAGCGACCTGATCGGCAAGGCCAGCGCCGACATGATTCTCAGTATAGAGCCGATCGAGTCACTACGTTATCTTGACTATTTGAAAGCCGGCGGTGTTCTGGTTACCTCCACCGACCCCGTGAGGAACATACCAACCTATCCGGACCTGGAGAGTATCCGGGCGAGAATTCGCGCGCTTCCCTCGGCTCAGCTGATCGAAGCCGCCGCCCTGGCCCGGCAGGCCGGCTCTGCCCGCTCAACCAACATGGTGATGGTAGGTGCGGCCTCGGCGTACCTGCCCGTGAAGGAGAAGAGCGTGCTCGCCGCTATTGAAGAACTTTTTTCCCGCAAGGGCGAGAAGGTTGTCGCGGTCAACCGCAGAGCCTTTCAGATGGGCAAAGTAACGGCAGCCTCAGCCGTTTGATGCCATTTCGATTATACCCTCCAGAGAATCTCGGCGGATTTCAGTACCACCTTGCGGCATTTGTCCGGAGGCAAGCTGGATCGTACAGGGTCCAGGCAGTGTTGCCTTGGAACCACGTTGAGATATAATCAGGGGATGAGAGAACCGTCTTTCAGCGATCGAGCGAAACAGGCGATCAGTGACATTCCCTACGGCAAGGTCGCGACCTACGGGCAGATCGCAGCCTGCGCCGGCAATCACAGAGCCGCCCGGCAGGTAGCCTGGCTGCTGCACTCTTCCTCCAGAAAAGACAACCTGCCCTGGCATCGGGTCATCAACAGCCGGGGAAGCATCTCCCTGCCGATTGGCGGAGGATTCGAAGAGCAGAAGGTGCTGCTCGAGGGCGAGGGGGTTGACGTGGACGAGACGGGCCGGATCGATCTATCCAAGTATCTTTGGAATCCGGGATCAGACGCCCGAGGGGCTCAGCGGGCGAAGCTCTCCACGTATTCCAGGCTCTGGTGGCGAAAGTAGGTGTTGTACAGCTCGGCGTAGTGACCGCCCCGGGACAGGAGTTCCTCGTGCGTCCCGGTCTCGATGATACGGCCCTGCTGCATCACGACGATCCTGTCGGCGTGTCGAACCGTAGACAGGCGGTGGGCTATGACGATCGAGGTTCGGTTGCTCATGACCATCTCCAGCCCTTCTTGGATCTGGGCTTCGGTGAAGGGATCGACGCTGGCCGTAGCCTCGTCGAGAATGAGTATGGACGGATCCTTCAATAACACACGGGCCAGGGCCACCAGTTGACGCTGTCCCATGGAAAGATTGGCGCCCCGCACGCCCACTTCGGTATCCAAACCGCCGGCCAGAACTTCTAGCCAGCTTCCATTGGAGATACGCATCGCCGCCGCACAGACCTGAGCGTCGGCAGCCTCGGGAAGCCCGTAGCGGATGTTTTCTTTAACCGTCCCTGAGAACAAAAAGGGATCCTGGGGCACGAAGCCGAGCTGACGGCGGTAGGCTTCGAGGTCCAGCCTGCGAATGTCTGTGCCGTCGATGAGAAGCTCCCCACCTTGAAACTCGTAGTACCTTCCGATCAATCGGACCAGGGAGCTCTTTCCCGCTCCGGTATGTCCAACAACCGCGAGGTTTTCTCCCGAAGTGATGGCGAGAGTAAAATCGGACAGCACCTGCTCACGGCCGGTGTAGGAGAAGGAGAGCTTCTTGAACTCGATCTTTCCCGCTATTCGTTCGATCGACTCCTGGGCAGTCTGCATGACTTTGGGCTTGGCGTCGATCAATGCGAACACCCGCTCCGCCGCGGCCAATCCGTCCTGAAACTGGCTCCAGAAGCTTGCGATGCTGATCAAAGGCCACCAGAAAAAGGTCACCGCCTGCATAAACAGATACCAATCACCGGGGCTAAAATGCCCGGTGCGTATCGCCGTCCCGCCCGCGTACACCAGCAAGGCCATGGCCATGCCGGAAGTCGTACCGAGGATCGGGAAGATGCTGTTCATGACCAGTCCGCGAGCCAGGCCTACGCGGTAGGCTTTCTTGTTGTTGTCGAGGAAGCGATTCCAGATGGACTGTTCCTGGCGGAAGCTCTTGGCCACCACGATCCCGCTGATCGACTCCTGAATCTCCGCATTGATCATCGCGGTAACCCGCTTGGCGTTGCGGGTTACCTTGCGGGCGATGCGGCGAAAAGCCAGGGCAATACCAAAGGCGACCGGACTCATGGCAAAGATCAGCAGAGTCAGGCGTACATTGATAAAAAGCAGCCAGACGGCCAACAACAGTACCAGAAGCAGCTGACTGGCTACGTCCAGGACGAGGGTAACCACATTAGAGAAGTCTTGGGTATCCGAGGTGACCCTGCTGACGATCTTGCCTGAGGGATGTTCGTCGAAAAATGACAAGTCGTTGGCCACAACCGAGTCAAACACATCCTCCCGCAACTTCAGAACCACATTTCCAACAACTTTTGCCGACACGACCTGGCGGATATAGTTAAAACTCCAGGCGAATACACCGAGAAGCAGTACGCCGAAGGAGAGGAGGAGCAAATTCTGAGTCGATGGGTTTTCAACAACCAGGTCCAGCGCGCGGGCGATCAGAATGGGACCGGCGGTTCCTGCGGCGGAGTTCAGCGTCAGCATTAAGGAGGCCAACAGCATTTGCCGCCGGGCAGGACGAAAATACCCGGCGATGCGGCGAAGCAGCTCGGAGTCCTTGTAGTTGCGGTCGTAGTCTTCCGTGTCCAGTCCGTCAAGAAGAAAGGGCATGGTTCTCTCTTTTCTCGTAGCGGGAGAAGATCCGCCGGTATTCGGCACTGCGCTCCAGCAGTTCCTCGTGTTTTCCCTGGCCAATCAGTTTGCCTTTATCCAGAACCAGGATACGGTCCGCCCACCGGATCTGGCTCAGCCGGTGAGTGATGATGAAAGTCGTACGCTCGCTGGAGATTCGGCGCATGGCCTGTTGGATTCGATCTTCGGTAGCGCTGTCGATGGCGCTGGTGGAGTCATCCAGGATCAGGATCTTGGGATTGGTTAGGAAGGCCCGAGCAATAGCGATTCTTTGGCGTTGGCCGCCGGAGAGGGTTACCCCGCGTTCCCCGATAACCGTTTCGTAACCTTCGGGAAAGGAATTGATAAAATCATCGGCCTGGGCTTCTCGAGCGGTCCGTTCAATCTCCTCCCGGCTGGCTTCGGCCTGCCCGAAGGAGATATTCTCCCTCAGCGTACGGGAGAAGAGGAACACATCCTGCTCGATTGTGGAGATCTGAGATCGTAGGGCCTCCAGGCTCCAGTCCCGCACGTTGACGCCATCGATAAGCACTCCCCCGGAGGTGGCATCGAAGATGCGGTTGATCAGCCGGGTCAGGGTGGTTTTTCCGCTTCCCGTCTGTCCCACGATAGCTATGGTCTCCCCAGGGCGGGCTCGAAAACTGATATCTTCGAGCACGGGAGAGCCGTTGTAGCCGAAACTCACCCTGTCGAAGACCACCTCGCCCCGGATTTCCTGATCCACCCCTTTCTGATTTTCATCCAGCTCGGTCTCCGTGTTGATTATGTTGATGATTCGTTCGGCGCTGGCCATTCCCAGCTGCGCCAGGTTGAAGGAGAAGATCGAGATAAAGGTCGTAAACCGCAAGGTTCCAAACAGTCCCATAAAGGCGACGACATTACCCAGGGTCACCGATCCGCTTCGCCAGAGAAGCAGGGCGTGAAACAGCCCCGCGCCCCAGCAGAGGCTGAACATCAACATGGGTAGGTAGCGGGCCTGGATGATACCCTGTCGTACGAAATAATCCCGGAACCGACGGGCGTTGCCAATAAACTTGTCCCACTCGTAGCGTTCCCGTACATTCGCTTTGACCACCTCGATACCCGCCACAGCTTCGGTTATTCCGGCATTCATCACACCGAACTGTTCCCTCTGGGCGATGCTTACCGGTTTGAGACGCCGGTTGTAATCGGCGACTGTGATGGCCAAGAGCACTGTGAAGATCAGAGGTACGAGGAGGAGGGCGGGATCGATCAATCCGATCATGACCACCGGCACCACCAGGGCCAGGGCGGAGTCTATAATCAGCATCACCCCCGGGCTGAACATCATGTTCAGCATGTGAACGTCGTTCGTAGCCCGGGCCATAATATCGCCGATGCGCTGGCGGCCGTGAAAAGTCTGGCTTTTGCCCAACAGACTGGCGTACAACTCTTCCCGGGAATCTTTCTCGACCTTTTGAGCTAGGACCTCAACGGAGAAGTTCCGCAGGACTCCCATTACCCCCTGACCGGCGGCGGATGCCAAAATTGCGATTACGGGAATGACCAGGGCAGAGAGCTGGAAGCCCGGCACACGGATGACATCGAAAGCCCTGCCGAGGAATACCTGGATATAGCTGTAAGCTAAGTTGTTGGTAACCGCGCCTGCTATCAGAGCAAGAGGAAGAAGGGGGTAGCGCATCAGGTGCGAGAAGACCCATCGCAGCGGTCCTTTTCGATTATATTGATATTCGTTTTTGACCTGAAACTCTCGTTTTGTCATCTTCCCGTGGTTAGGCCGCAATATTCGGTGTTCAAAATGTAGTGTTTTTTTCGTGGAGAAGCAAAGAATTTCGCTGCCTGCGAAGGACCGCACCTGAACCTTGTCAACTATGGCGCACCCATTTGGGTTGGCGTACCCTTACGGAGAGAATCTACAATCCGGGTTTTCTCGAAGTGGAAAAACAGGACTATCAGTGGATCATTTCGATAGGCAGGGTGGGGTAAGGGGAATGACCGTAACCTCGTCGATTCCCTGGCGGAAAAGCCTGTCAGCGGGTATAATAGGAAATAGTGCAAGACGAGCCAACGGGATCTGATGCCCTTCAGCTACTACTGATGCCCCGGTGTGAGCCGTGACGACGGGAAAAAAGGCCTTTCATTCAGACGTCGACTTCATCCTCCGCATCGCCGGAGAGGGAGGCGAAGGGGTGATTAGCTGCGGAGAGCTGTTCGCCCGAGCCGCCGCCCGCACCGAGTATCACGTGTTCACCTTTCTGACCTACCCGGCGGAGATCCGGGGAGGATTTGCCATGGTGCAGATCCGGGTTCGGGACTGGACGATCTATTCCCTGGGAAGCAAACTGGACTGCCTGGTGGTGTTCAACCAGCAGGCCTTCGACCGCACCATCAGGGAGCTGAAAAAAGGCGGTACCTTGGTGTACGATCCCCAAGCCGTGCAGCTGCCCCCAGATCTGGAAGCGGCGCTTCTTGCCCTGCCTCTGAGCCAGCTGTCCAAAAAGGCGACGGGAAGTGTATTGGGAAAGAATATCGTTGCCCTCGGGGCTCTGGGATATCTGGTCGAGATGGAGCAAGAAGTCCTCGAAAACCTCGTTCGCGACCGCTTTGCAGCCAAAGGTGCAGAGATCGTGAAGCGGAACCTGGCGGCCCTTCAGTCGGGATACGCCTACGCCGCCGAGCAGGGGTGGTGGCGCATCCTGCTCATGGCCGATCTGAGGCCCAAGGGGTCTCAGTATATGCTGCTTTCGGGAAACGAGGCGATCGCCCTCGGTGCCCTGGTGGCAGGCTGCCGCTTTGCAGCCAGCTACCCTATTACGCCGGCTACGCCGATCTTCGAGACTCTGACCCGCCTGTTCCCTCTGGTGGAAGGCAGAGCCTTGCAGATGGAGGATGAGATCGCCGCTGCATCGGCGGCCATCGGCGCCTCCTTTGCCGGAGAAAAAGCCCTCGTACCCACATCAGGGCCTGGACTTCAGCTGATGACAGAACAACTCAACCTGGCCTCGATGATCGAAGTTCCCCTGGTACTGGTGGACGTACAGCGGGGAGGGCCCAGTACGGGATTGCCCACAAAGACCGAGCAATCCGATCTGAACCTGGCCATCTATGGCGTCTCCGGAGAGTCCCCTCGGATTGTTCTTGCTCCCACCTCCGTGGAGGACAGCTTCTACCAGACGATCCGAGCCTTTAACCTGGCCGAACGGTATCAACTTCCCGTGATCATGCTCACCGATCAGTCAATCGGCCTGCGTAAGGCTACGGTGCGGATGCCTGATCTTTCCCATATCATCCAGCTGGACAGCCACGTCGCCCGGACCAAGGTCAAGATTCCCCGGCCGGAGTTCATCAACCTGATCGACAGGGCAGAACCGACTGTGAAGGAGTTGGAAGACTATCGGCGCTTCCGGGTGACCGCCGACGGAGTCTCACCCATCGCCCGACCCGGCACTCCGGGCGGCCAGTATTTGGCCACCGGGCTAGAGCACACGGAAACCGGAAGCCCCGACTACACACCCGAGAATCACCTGCAAATGAGCAGGAAGCGTTTTCGCAAGATGGAGGTAATCACCCGTTCCTTCGACACAAATCCGATCGAGATCTGGGGTCGGGCGGACGCCAAGATCGGGATTCTCGGCTGGGGTTCGACCGCCGGAGCGATTCGGGAGGCTCGCTATCTGGCTGAAGAACGGGGCATTCATGTGCGACATATGCATCCCCACACGTTGTCTCCGATGCCCCATCGGCAGATATCGAACTTCCTCGTTCGCCTGGAACATTTAATTATTGTAGAAGAAAACTATACGGGGCAGTTCGCCCACCACATCAAGGCGCATTTCGGAGCCAAGGCGATCGAGCTTCACAAGTGCGAAGGCATACCCATAACACCGGAGGAGATCCTGCGGGGGATCGAAAAAGTGGCGGGGATCATCGATGAGTACAGCATCGCCAAACTATAGAAGAAGACAGATCCGCCCCGTTTGGTGCTCCGGCTGCGGCAACTACGGTGTGCTCCGGGGGGTTGAGAAGGCTCTCGGCAACCTGACGATTCCGGCGGAACAGACGATCGTTGTCTCCGGGATCGGTTGTTCCGGGCGCTTTTCCCACTACCTCAACACCTATGCCCTGCACGGAACCCATGGACGGGCCCTGCCGATCGCTACGGGAGTGAAGACGGCCCGCCCCGATCTGACGGTGCTCGTTGTAGGAGGCGACGGCGACAGCCTGGGCATCGGCGGAGGACATCTACCCCATGCAGCCCGCAAGAACGTGGATTTGACCTTTCTGATCCTCGACAACAATACCTACGGGTTGACCAAGGGCCAATCTTCCCCGACCACACCATGGGGCTGCGTTACCAAAACCTCCCCATACGGCTCGCCCGAAGATTCCCTGGACGTGCTTCCCATTCTTCTCGCCTATGATGTCTCTTTTGTAGCCCGTACGACCAGTTTGCGGATCGAGGAAATGGCCGGAGTGATCTGTCGAGCTATGCAGCATCCCGGTTTCGCCGTCGTTCATATCCTATCCCCCTGTGTAACCTTTCCGGTGCTTTCCTGGAAGGCGCTGCGGGAACGAATCGAGCCTCTTCCGGAAGAGAACCGTCCAAGAAACAAATCTGCAGCCCTGGAGCTGGCCTACTCTACCGATCCGCTCTACACTGGTGTGTTCTACAGCATTCAAAAACCTACCCTGGATGCACGGCTGCGGCATCTGCACGAGAGCGCTCTCAAGCACTACAGTGCCAAGGGTAAGGCACCCAGTATCCCGTCGCTCATGGAGCGTTTTCTCTGATCCTGGAGATTCCAACCATAGGGCCCCTTAGCCTTGACAGGCTTCGGGCCTCTAAGGTTCAATTGGTTTCAATGAAAGGATGACTCAGTGTTGGATATTATCATCGGGGCCGCGGTCATCGTGTTCTGCCTGGGCGCGGCTTCGGTTTTGGTGTTCTTCAGCCGCGGGCAGATCAACAGGATTTCCCGCATGAAAAGAAGCACCTACCGCGACATCATGCAGAACAGGCATGGATAAATCCACAGTCACAACCGAACTATCCCGGGACTTGAACCTTTTTCATCTGACCATGATGGGTCTGGGCATGATGATCGGCGCCGGTGTGTTCTTAGGCATAGGAAATGCCATCCGTATCGCCGGTCCCGGTGGCGTGCTTCTCACCTTTGCCCTCAACACGCTTTTAGCCCTTTTCACAGCCATGTCCTATGCCGAGCTCAGCTCAGCCATTCCCAGAGCGGGAGGCGCCTACAACTTCGCCCGTATCGGCTTCGGTAGGGGGACGAGCTTCCTGGCTGGTTGGATGGAGTGGTTTGCCTCGAGCGTGGCAGGAAGCATGTACGCCATCACCTTTGCCATATACACGGTTCGCTATCTGGATAAGCTCAGGCTGCTGTCGTGGCTGGCCATGCCCACGCTATTAGTAAAGCCGGTGGCCGTTCTGATTGCACTGTTCTTCCTGTATATCAACTACCGCGGAGCATCGGAGACGGGGAAGGTCGGGGCCATCATGACGGCAGGACAGACCCTGTTTCTGATCGCGATCGGCGTAGTCGGACTGGTCATAGCGATCCGAGATCCCTCTCGTCTCCAGAACTTCCAATCCTTCCTTCCTTTCGGCTGGCCGCGCTTGTTTATCACTATGGGATTTACCTATGTAGCCTTTGAAGGGTTTGAGGTGATCGCTCAAGCGGGGGATGAGGCCATCGAGCCGAAAAAGAACCTGCCCAAGGCCATGCTGTACTCTGTCTATGTTGTGGGGATTACCTATGTGGCGGTTGCCTTCGCCACGGTGATCTCTGTAAAGTCAGGATCTCCGGGTGTAGCCGGTGAACCCTGGCAGTGGATTGGAAGCTTTCGGGAGCGTGGTTTTGGAGAAGCGGTGGCCAGGCTGATCCCCTTCGGCAATTTCCTGCTTACCCTGGCGGTCATCTTCGCCTCGACCTCGGCGCTCAACGCCACGATCTATTCCGCCACCCGGGCCTCTTACGCCCTCGGCAGGGACCGGATGCTTCCGAAGTTTTTCGCCAGAATCTCCAAACGTAGAAAGACCCCCTGGTTTGCCCTCCTGGCCACGGGATTCATTGTTCTAGTGGTGGCTACGGTCCTGCCGACCATGGATGTGGCCTCGAGCGCCAGTATGATGTTTCTCTTACTGTTCTTCCTGGTGAACCTCTGCGTCATCAAGATCCGTCTCAACATGAGTGACGAGCTTCAGTACGGATATCTGACCCCGCTGTTTCCGATCATACCCATGCTGGCCATCTCGGTGCAGGTGGTGTTGGCTGCGGAGCTCAGACACATGAGCCTGATCGCCCTGATCGTTGCTCCCGCCTGGATCCTCGCCGGTATCTTCATCTACAGATGCTATTCCCGCAGCCGAGCTCTGCCGGCGGAAAGCGAGATCCGTGTCCTCGAAGAGGTGGAGGCTCCAGAAGGAGATGAATACAGGATCATGGTACCGGTGGCCAACCCGGAGAACGCCTTATCCTTGGTATGGAACACCCACAAGATCGGCAGAACCCGACTCTCACGCATTAAGCTGCTGCATATGGTGCCGGTTCCGGATCAGGTGGCTTTGAGCGATGCGGAGAAGTATATGACCGAGGGACGTGAGGGTATCGTAGAGGCCATGCTGTACCTGGTTCAGCGTTTTCCGGTGACCACGACCTTTCGCTACTGCCGCAATATCGCGCGGGGTATTACCAGCGCCGTACGGGAGAAAAAGATCGATTTGTTGATCATGGGCTGGCACGGGAAAGGCCGGGACAGGCGTTTTCGGATCGGAAGTACTCTGGACCCGGTGATTTCACGCTCCCCCTGCGACATCGTAATTCTGAAGGATTGCGGTAACAAGACCTTCAAGAACATCCTTGTTCCTCTGTTCGGCGAAGCCAGCGATGCCTTCGCCTTGGACACGGCGGAGCGGATGGTCCGGGAGAACGACGGGGTAATCACGGCCATGCCTGTACGGGGGGCGGCAAACAGGCAAAGAGGCATCTGGTCGGAGGAGCGATATCTGGACAGACTGCTCCGCCGGGTCGGGCACCACCCGGTCAAGGTCCGGTTGAAAGACACCCCCCCGATGGATCCGGTCAAGGCGGTGCTGCAGGAAGCGGTGGAACACGATCTGGTCGCGCTGGGATTAGCGGGCTCATTCCTGCGTCAGGTAGGAGTTCCCACGGTAGCCGAACAGATCGCCAGGCAGTGCGCAACCCCCATGGTGCTGGCCAAGGCCTCCAAAGGCCTAAGCGCCTTCGCCAAAAAGTGGATCTGACCGATTGATGAATGCTGTTCAGATCCGCGGTGATATCCTACAATCCTTCAGCTCAGGTAACAGGGTCATCCTTGATGTCACGGGACAGACGAACCATAGAGGCCGGAATCGTGGCTACGTTTGGTTAGCCCACGGTAGCGTAGTTACAACTTTTCAGGTACGCAGAGGTTCTCTTCGCTCTTGGCGACCCGCCCGCAGACTTTACAGAAGAACTTTCCCCGCTTCACCAGATCTTTATACGCTTCAGGAAACTCCTGAATATAGCCGATATTCTCAAGGTAGCAGAGGTGATTATCATGGTTGGGATGGGGCATCTTGTATTCTTTCATCTTCGCTTTTTCTCCTGCCCAACCATAGCAGATATTCAGGTTGAATTTCAACGGGGATAAAGCAACCGGCAGGTAAGACAAACATTGCGAGGGAGGGTGTTCGTACACGACCCCTTTCGTATAGTTGACTACAACCCAGAAATTGTATAGCTTTAGCTGAAGATCTTCAGAAGGGGCTTGCTGAAGTCAAATTTATAGGAATAAACAAGCCCGATGGTGTTGACCTTGCATATTACACCGTAAGAAACAACCGACCAGACAGTGGTATCAGGTGCGAATCCTACCTTGTTTTGCTTCTCTCACGGTGAGTATCGAAGGGCGATGACAGGAACACTCACTAGGAGGAGAGAATGAACAAAAAACTCTATGTCGGCGGCCTGCCGTATTCGGTAACGGATGAACAGCTCCACGAGCTTTTCGCGACTCACGGAACTGTTGAATCCGCCAAAGTAATCACGGACAGGTACACGGATCGCTCGCGTGGCTTTGGTTTCGTCGAGATGAGCACCCCGGAAGAGTGCCAGGCGGCTATTGACGCTCTCAATGGAACGGAGATCGAAGGGCGTAGCTTGACCGTGAACATGAGCAGGCCACGAGAAGACCGCCCCCGCGGCGGTGGCGGCCGCGGCGGTTCTCGCAACCGCTGGTAATCTCGAGCTATAAGCTCACCTAGGATTGGGGTGTCTGGTCGGTGCACCTCGATCTTCCTGCAATTTGATAGTGCGCTGAAAAAAGGCTGTCTCCATAGGGGACAGCCTTTGTAGTTTTCTGTCTCGCAAACAAACCACTCGATTAGAGTGGAACACCTAGGGTTTTCTTTGGCCACGTAAAAGAACTCTAGCAGAAAACCCGCGGGCTGACAATTTTACCGAAGGTATGGATTGAAAGGAGTTTCAAATGAAGATCGAATTGCGAAAGGACTGCACCTATGCCCTACTTATACCCACCAGTATGGGAATACGTATAACTCCCATCAACGGACAACCGGTACACTGCAGTGATACATTCATCATACAGGCGACCAGCGCCGAATCAAACGTGGGCAGCGTTTCTTCTTATCTTGGATTGCGTGTTAAAATACTCACGACATTTGTCAAGGACAGTCCGATTGCCCGGTTTATAAAGGACAACCTTGCCAGCCGTCATATGGACTACGAGGGCGTTGAAGTGGATCAGGGTGGTCCCTGGGGCTATCGTCATCAGATGAATATTGCCGACACTGGGTATGGATTCCGCGGACCACGCGTCCATAACGATCGCGCCGGCGAGGTTGGCCGGACCCTTAATGGAGAAGACTTCGACCTGGATCGGATTTTCGGCAAAGAAGGTACGCAGATTATGCATCTGTCGGGACTAGTCGCAGCTCTTTCACCACAGACCGGGACATTTTGTTTGGAGCTTTCCCGGAAGGCAAAGAAACATGGTACGCGGATTTCTTTTGATCTCAACCATCGCGCTTCGTTCTGGAAGGGTCGGGAAGAGGAGCTGCGTAAGATCTTCTGGGAAATTGCCAGTATATCGGACATACTCGTAGGGAATGAAGAGGATTTTCAGCTTTGTCTGGGCATCGAAGGACCGGAAGCCGGAGGGAAAGATCTGGCAGCGAAAATTGACAGCTTCAAAGGTATGATTGGCAGAGCCAAGCAGGCCTTCCCCAATGCTTCGGCATTTGCCACAACATTACGTGAGGTTGTCAGTGCCAATAGCCATCTCTGGGGTGCTGTCATGGCAGAGGGTGATAACTGGCACGTTGTGGAACCGCGGGAAATTACCGTATTGGATCGTATCGGTGGTGGAGATGGTTTTGTCGGGGGCATGCTCTATGCCATCCTGAAAGGCTGGGATGCGGGGAAATGGGTGCAGTTCGGCTGGGCATGCGGCGCAATGGTCACGACCCTCCTGACCGACTACTGCCAGCCTGCGGATGAAGAACAAATCTGGAGCATCTGGAAAGGCAACGCGCGGGTAAGAAGATAGTAGCATATACATACTCTTGTTTTTTCCCGTTCCGGGCGTTCCACGCTTTCGGCAGGAGCGCTCGTAAAGTCCATTCGGGGCCTGTGCCAGGTCTCGAACCTGGACCTATCACCGCGATCATCGACGTCGGCGGGCGTTCCGTGACTCACAGCGCCCTCGAATCAACTCTACAGTGTACAAAGCAGAAACCGTGCCATAAATGTGGAGTGATGCTTAGTTATTGTATTACAGGGAATTAGTAGGATTCCCGGTATGGTTCCCAAGTGGTAAAGGGTAGAAACCTTCGGGAGGTAGAGGCTCGCGATACGTCGACTATTTCTCTATGAGGTAAATAGTTACCTTACAGATCCCGTCGGGCTGACCGTGAAAAATGTCAATCCCGGTGGTGCAACAGTGGAGCGGCCAGTACGGGGATGCCCGCCTTCAACAGCGCCGCGGCCGTGCGCTGGAGCCCTGCGTGCTTGTCCAGGTAGTTCCGCTCGAGGGCCGGCATCAGACCCTTCTCCTCGATCTCATGTTTGGGCAGGAAGTAATCCAGGATGTCCGAGGGATAGTCCCGGCTCGCCTCGGTCTGTAGGATCCCGCCCTCGTGTTTGGCAGAGATGTTCTTGACCTTCCTGGCCACTTCCACCAGCTCTTCGAGTCTGTCGTAGGGTTGTCGGACGATGTGCCGATAGCTCTCCAGAACGTGGTGTTCGATCCGCACGTTCTGTTCGAAGCCGAGGTCTCGCCGGATGTCGCCGGTCAGCACGAGGGTCCAGTTGTCCACCGCATTGGAGAGGTTGAAGCCGATCAGGGAAGTGGTCCCATCCTCCCGGGCGAAGAGCTTGGCGGTTAGCAGGGTCCACAGCACGTTGAGAGGGTTGTCATTCCCCATGAATACGGAGATCTTGAACTCGATGTCCACGCCCAGCTTGTACAGCAGGTAACCCGCCAGCACGGTGCCCCCGTTGATGTTCAGCACTTGCTTGACCCCGTACTTCGTATAGTAGTAGAGATACTCGTCGATCCATTTATAGGGGTATTGATTCGGCTGACCGATGCCCCCGAAGTAGCCGGTGATCGTATCCGGACCGCCCAAATGTACGTTGGAGCCGTCGGTTCCCTTGGTGTCGAGGCTTTCCACCCAGGAGGCTCCCAGGACCTTCATGGCCGCGGCTACGGCCAGGAGGTCGCCGTCGGCCTCCTGCTCCTTCATGGCCCGCACCCGGATGAAGCGCCCCGGCATCAGCTCTTGCTTTTCGATCGCCTGCGTCGCCTGGGTAATCAGCCAGGGAAAGTACTGAAGGGCGGAGATCTCCAGGGTGACCTGATAGCTGGAATCGAGGGCCGCGGCTCGATCTGAACGAACTTTAACCGCATAATCCGTCATGGGGATGAAGCGTCTGGTTTCCCGCTGCTCCAACAGCCAGTCCAGCTGCTCGGCGTACTCGCTGTTTTTCTTTTTCAACCGGTCCAGCAGGGAGGGCAGGGCTCCGTTCTGCCGGGCTTTTTCATTAATCCGATCAACCCCGCCGTGCTTTTCCACCACTTCGAGCAGCGGGTCGAGCACCGCGTTGGGTGATTTGCTTAAGAATTTGTTGATTGTTTCGAGCCGATTGGTCTCGATCCGAAAATGGCGGTTCATGTCTGCGCTCCTTGGGGGAACTGTTTTTTCCCGGAGCTCTTGTAGCGCTCTACCACTCTATTGAAATTGTCCATCTCCTCTTTCAGAACGCTGTAGGAGTGCTCCGGTCCGGGAAAGCGGCCTTGATGTACGTCGTCCACGTATTCCTTCAGGGCGGTGGTGATGACCTGGGCTAGGTTGGCGTACTTCTTCACGAACTTGGGGGTAAAGGCTTCGAAGTAGCCCAACATATCCCCATTGATCAGAAGTTGTCCATCGGTGTACTGCCCGGCGCCGATACCGTACACGGGAATATTCAAGCACTCGGCGATCGCCTTTCCCAGTTCCGGCGGAACCGCCTCGAGTAGCAGGGCAAAGGCACCCGCCTCCTCGATGGCCAAAGCGTCTTTGATCAACTCCTCGGCGCTCTCCGCCGTGCGGCCTTGAGCCTTGAAACCGCCGAGCTGTCCGCTGGATTGCGGGGTAAGACCGATATGCCCGATCATCAGGATCCCCGCATCCACGATCCCCTGTATTTGCGGAATGACCCTACGGCCGCCTTCCAACTTTACCGCGTCCATGTTCGCCTCTTTGAGAAAGCGCCCTGCGTTGCGCACCGCCTCCGGGATGGAGACCTGATAGGAGAGAAAGGGCATGTCTCCGATTACAAAGGTGTTCGGTGCTCCCCGGCGTACGGCCCGGCAGTGGATCAGACACTCCTCCATGGTGACCGGGATTGTGCCGTCGTATCCGTAGACCACCATGCCGAGGGAGTCCCCCACCAGAATCATGTCCATCCCCACCTTCTCGGCGAAGTGGGCGATCGGATAATCGTAGGCGGTGATCCAGGTCAGCTTCTCCCCGGCCTGCTTCATCTTCATGAATTCGAGTCTTCCTTTTTTTGCCATCTCATCCTCCTGCTGTCATAGTAATATGGCTGGATTGAGCGCCTCTGGCCGGGCACCCCCGGCGGGCTCCAGCATTCCCGCCGCGGATCCTCATGCTCCAGTGTACAATCGCCAAAGTACAGGGTCAATTCTACAGTACTAAGCATATTATCATAAAAATGCCGGCATTTCCATGAATTTATCAAATATGTATACAAAAAATATGGAAAAAGGCGAGGAATATTTGCCCTAACTTGACTGAACGGCAGTTATGCTGTAGAGTGAAAGTACCGTGGCAACTCGTGGAGAAGGGACGGCGGAGCGCGTACTGTCAGATCTTGACCCTCCCCTGGTTTGGCGTCTTTTTGAAGAGTTCACTCGCATTCCGCACTGCTCGAAAAAGGAACAGAAGATACGCGCCTGGATCAAAGTGTGGGCGAAAAAACGGAACATCCCCTGCAGCGAAGACAGAGTCGGGAACCTTCTGCTCCGTCGGGCTGCCTCTCCCGGTTGCGAGGACTATCCTACCCTCGTCTTACAAGCTCACCTGGACATGGTTTGTGTCAAGGATGATGGAGTCAGCATAGATTTCGACAACGATCCGATTCCTGTCCGCTTGGATGGGTCGAGTGTGTCTGCAGAAGGGACCACCCTGGGAGCGGACAACGGGATCGGTATTGCCTACTGCCTGGCAGCTCTGATCGATCCCCAGCTCTCCTATGGATCCCTCGAGGCGCTTCTCACCGTTGACGAGGAGGATGGGGCAACCGGAGCTCTGGGCTTGAAGTCGGGTTTCTTTTCGGAAAGCTACTTGCTGAACCTGGACAGTGAGGAAACCGGCATCATTACCATCGGAACCGCCGGCTACGAGGTTACCGACTACGCAGTTCCCGCGCGCTCGGAGAAAACCACCGGGTCCGTAGCCCTTTCGTTTTCGATCGGCGGTTTGGCGGGGGGACATTCGGGAATCGACATCCACCTTCCCCGACTCAACGCTATCAGGTTGGCCACGGAAGCACTGGATACCCTTCGAGAGGCCTTCCCTGTTCGGATCGGTCGTTTTGAAGGGGGAGAAGCCACCAACTCGATTCCAGCCAGAGCCGACTGTACCGTTTTGCTTCCGGCGGAATCGAAGCGGCGAGGAATCTCCCTGATGAAGAAGTGGCGGGAGCAAACCCTATCGCAATTACGTGTAAACGAGCCGGGACTGGAGATCTCCATAATCGAGGTCGATAAAGTAAAAGCCTATACAATAGCACAAACAGATACGATCTGCCGGCTCCTGAAAGAGATCCCCCACGGGCCTTCGGCGTTCAGCAAGGATATCGAGGAGCTGGTGGAGAGCTCCAACAACCTGGCTGGAGTCAGGAGTAAAGAAGAGATATTCGAGATCAATGTGAGCTGCCGTAGCTCCGTGGAGTTGGACGAATTGAGCAGGCGGTTGAGGATCATCGGTGATAAGCACGGAGCTGGGGTCAAGCAGCACAGCCGCCTTCCCGGTTGGGCGGCGAAGCCGAACTCCCCGTTCAACCGGCTGGTACAGGAGCACTACCGCGCCGTCCTCGGAAAGCCGGTGATGCAGAAAGCCTACCACGCCGGATTGGAGTGCGGAATCTTCATGGGGATCGCCCCGAACCTGGAGATGGCTTCGATCGGACCCGAAATCCGCGCGGCCCATACGCCTGGAGAGAATGTGGAGATCGCAAGTGTCGCCCTGCTATGGGAGGTGCTTTGCCGGATTATCGCCGGTATGGGGGAGCTTCACCGGATCAGGAGAAAGGGATGAATGAACTGAATATTGCGGAAAATCAACCCTGGGTGAATAGCGTCGAGACCATTCTAGAAAACGTCACAGCCGAAGGACGGCAGCAGCTATTCGAATACGATGTGTATGAAATTCTGACGGAACTTCAAATCAAGACGCCGACCTACATCATCGTTAGGGATGAGAAGGACATTACCCACAGCACTCTCTCCGTATTCTCTTCCGACAGAATCGTGCTCAAGGTCATATCCAGCGAGATAGCGCATAAACAGAAAGCCGGTGGGATCAAGGTTGTCTACAAAGACCTCGATTTCGTGAAGTACTCGGTCCGGGAGATGCGGCAAAAATTCGGGGGGAAAAAGCTGGCCGTCGAAGGAGTGCTGCTGGTGGAGTACGTGGAGTACTCCAAGGATCTGGGCAACGAGATCCTGCTGGGCTTTCGGGAAAGCACGGCTTTCGGCCCCGTCATTTCCTTTAGTAAGGGGGGAACCGATGCCGAACATTTTGCCGGCCATTTTTCCCCGCCCAACCTGATCCTTCCACCACTGGACCGCCAGTGGGCCAATGCCCTGATGGCATCCACTCATATCAGCGGCAAGTATCTGGCCGAAGGACATGCCGATTACATCTCCAAGATCGTCGATACGGAGATGAAGTTCAGCGCCCTGGCCAGCAGCTTTTCCAACTTTTTTTCTTCTCCAACCAAATTCGTATTGACCGAGTTTGAAATCAATCCTCTTGTGTTTGACTACAACGGGAATCTGATCGCCATCGACGGTTATGCCACTTTCGGCAGAAAAAAGAAAAAACCTGCCGATATGAGCATTAAGCCGAAGGAGACGCTGCGTCCCCTGTTTGAGCCCACGGGTATTGCAGTAATCGGACTCAGTACCTCTAATAGCAGCAAGGCGGGCAATATCATCGTCAAGAATCTGATCGATCTCAAGCGGGAAGATGTCTACGGTGTGAACATCAAGGGGGGAGAGATAAAGATCTCCGGAAGATCCTTGGTCCTGTACAGATTCGTTACCGACATCCCGGATCCCGTGGATCTGGCTATCGTCACCGTTCCGGCGGAAGCCACGATCGGTGTGGTCGAAGATTGTGCCAGAAAAGGGGTGAAGGCGATTCTGCTTATTCCGGGTGGATTCAGTGAAACCAGGAAGAACCGGGATCTGGAGGAGAAGATCCTCTCGGTGGCTCGACACAACGACATCCGGATCATGGGGCCCAACTGCCTGGGGGTGGTCTGTGCGGAGGACAAGGACCACCCCGGCCTGAATACCTTCTTCATCCCGGAAGAAAAGTTCAAGGTTAATCTCGAGCAGGAGAAGAACGTGGCTATCCTGAGCCAGAGCGGAGCGGTCGGGATCATGGAGATCTACAACCTGAGAAGTGCGATCAGTCCCAAGGTAATCGTTAGCTACGGCAATCAGCTCGATATCGATCCTTCCGATCTGGTGCAGTACTTCGAAGAAGATCCCATGGTGGATGTGATCGGCCTTTATATCGAAGGATTCAATCCCGCGGCTGGCCGGAAATTTTTCAACATCACCTCCCATTGCAGAAAACCCATCGTTGTCTATAAGGCCGGCAGGACCGAGGCCGGGCAGATGGCTACCCGCTCCCACACGGCCAGCATTGCCGGAGAGTACGAGGTGGCCAAGGCGGCGATGAAGCAGGCCGGACTGATTGTTGCCGACTCCATGATCGATCACGGTGATTTTGTGAAGACCTTCGCCCTCCTGCATGAATTCGAAGTTGCAGGAAACCGGGTGGCGGTGATTGCCAATGCCGGTTATGAGAAAACCTATGCCGCGGACAATCTGCGGGATCTGGTGTTGGCCAAATTGGACAAACAAACAGTTGAAAAACTGAAAAGTATCATCCCCCCCTACGTCAACGCTGAGCCCCTGCTCGACTTAACGGCCATGGTGTCGGACGAACAGTTCGAGCGCTGCATTGACATCATGCTCAGCTCCCCGACCGTGGATGCGCTCTGTATCTCGATCGTTCCCCAAGCCCAGCTCCTGCACACCACCGACGAGGAAATAGAGCATTACGAGAAGAACATCGCCGCCAGGATCGTTGAAACCGTGCACAAGCACAACAAGCCGACAGTGGTCTCGGTGAACGTAGTCAGCGGAGCCGACGCGGTGTACAACAGGTTCGGGCAGGTAATGGACTCTGGGGGTGTGCCCACCTATCTTACCGCGGAACGCGCCATGGTCTGTCTGAACGCCTTTATTCGCTACCATCTGGTCAAGGAGCAAGGTATCATCAGTGAGTGGTTGAGGTAACCGGGGGGAGCTTCTGCACATCCCAGGTATGTTCCTCTGGATCGCGCTACCCGAGCAGATGGATGCGGGCGAGATGTTCAAAGAAGCCATAGAGAAAAACGTTGCTTACGTGGTCCGTTCGGCATTCTACCCCAACGTCGGCGGCTACAGGCGGATTGGTTGTTGGAGGCAAGAAGTACCGCATCCATCTAGTGCATCGATTCCATGGTAGTGCATAGACGCAGTACAGGCAATATGATATCCTCTTTAACAAATCATGTCTCACTGGAAGGGGAGAGATGGGAACACTAAGGAAGAGGAGTCCACTCGTACTCACTACGCAGGAGCGGGCTGAGTTGCGAAGGATCTGCCAATCCGGAACGGAAAAGGCAGCCCGTGTTCAGCGTGCGAAAATCTTGCTTGGGTATAATGAGGATCAAGCTATCGCAGCGATTGCAAGGAACTGTGGTGTGAATCGTTCGACAGTTGAACGAGCCATAGATAGGGCCTTTGAGGTAGGGGTAGTAGAAAGCTTGAATGATCGGCCTCGCCCTGGGAAGGCGCCGCTGATAAGACCGGAAGCGAGGATGTGGGTGATCTCCCTGGCCTGCCAGAAGCCGAAGGAATGGGGATATTCCTTTGAAACATGGACGAACAGGCTGTTGGCGGAGCATGTGCGCAAGAATTGTGAGGCGGCGGGGCATCCCTGTTTGAAGAAGCTGGCTCGGGGGACGGTATCGAAGATATTGAAAAAAAGTACAGCCCCACAAGGTAAAGTACTATATAGAAAGGCGCGATCCTGATTTTGGACAGAAGATAGTGGCAGATCAATCGCTTCAGCTACTACGGGAAAATAAGCTATACCTCCTTGAAACTATTCTTCCCGGGGTGGCTCACGAGATCAACAACAACAACCAGACGATCCTGCTGAGCAACCAGGTGCTCCTTGAAGTATGGGAAAGCCTAAAAAGGATCACCGATCGTTACTTCAATGAACACGGTGATTTTTCAGTAGGGGGTCTAGACTATTCAACAGTCAGAAATGAGCTGGCGGATTATTACACCAGCGTTTTGGGCAGCGCTGAGAAAATACGACAGATCACGACCGAGATGAGGTCTTTTGTTCGTTCCGATGACAGCTCCAGTGGTGGCTCTCTTGATCTAAATTCCCTGTTTCAAAGCGCCGTCACCCTCCTGGCCAATCCGATCCGAAGAGCTACGGACCATTTGGTTTTGGAGCTGGCTCCGAATCTTCCCCAAATCCAGGGGCACTGTCAAAACATAGAGCAGGTCCTCCTTAACCTGATTTTCAACGCCTGTTGCTCCCTTACCAACAGACAACAGTCAATCATGATATCAACCCATCACAATAAAAAGAGCCACACCGTGGTATGCAAGATAAGTGATCAGGGTCGTGGTATACCGGCGGATGTTCTTGCCCGTATCCGCCGATTTTTTTCAGGAAAAGGTTCCTTTCCTGCAGAGGAGTTACCAGGTTTGAATTCGGTCTTCCAAATCCTATCCGACCATGGTGGCATCATAGAGCTTCACTCCCAAGAAAATCGAGGAACCCAGGTAGTCTTGAGCTTCCCAGAACACCAAAGCAGGAGCCGATTATGACAAAACGTAAACACCCAGACAATCCTATTCTCGTTGTCGATGACGAGGCTCCAGTTCTCACTGCTCTGAGCACCGCTCTGGGTGCTTCGGGATATACGAACACGATCAGCTGCCAGGATGCCCGTAAAGTGGAAGGGATTCTGGAGGAGAATGATGTCGGAGTGCTTCTGTTAGATCTGAACATGCCCCATATTCCAGGTAAGGATCTTCTACCCAGAATCAGGGAGGAACACCCGGATCTTCCTATAATCATCATCTCTGGAGTCACAGAAGTAGCCCTGGCTGTTGAGTGTATGAAGCAGGGAGTATTCGATTACCTTGTGAAACCCATTGAAAAGAGCAAACTCAAGGCCACGGTAGGCCGAGCGCTGGAGATAAGGGAACTGCAGCGGGAAAATGTTACTCTCAGGCGGCATCTAATCGAGCGGCAGTTGAACAATCCTGACGCTTTCGCCCAAATCATTTTTCGTGATGAACAGATGCGCGCCCTCCTTCTGTATGTAGAATCGATCTCCGATAGCCGACAGACCGTACTGATCACCGGCGAGACTGGAACAGGAAAGGAGCTGATCGCTCAGGCGATTCATCGGATCAGCGGTCGCAAGGGCGAACTGGTCACGGTCAATGTAGCTGGATATGATGAGAACATGTTTTCGGATGCGCTATTCGGGCATCTGAAAGGTGCTTACACCGGGGCAGAGCGGGACCGCTCCGGTCTGGTGGAGAAAGCCGAAAGTGGAACTCTTTTCCTCGATGAGATTGGGGATCTTAAGATAGAGTCGCAGGTAAAACTCCTGCGACTGATGGAAAGTCGAGAATACTATCCTCTGGGCTCGGATGTCCCCAGCCGGACCAACACGCGTATTCTGGTCGCCACCAACCGCGATCTGGAAACGGAGGCTGGGAAGGGTGTGTTTCGAAAAGACCTTTACTTTCGCCTGAAGACACACCACGTGCATCTCCCCCCCCTCCGGGAGCGGATCAAAGACCTGCCGGCGCTTGCCGATCACTTCTTCAACCAAGCTGCTGAGGAGTTTGGCAGACCCTTGCCTAAGATTCCACCGGAACTCTACGTACTGCTCAGCTCACATCACTTTCCAGGTAATATCCGCGAACTGCGCTCCCTCATTTTTGACGCCATGAGCCATCATCGCGGCGGCATCCTGTCTTTGAATCTGTTCAAAGAGGCTATCAGAGGGAAAGGGAAGAGGAAAGCAAAGATCGCCAAAGAAGACTATTTTTCCGGCGCTGTAGAGCTTCCGACCATTAAAGAGGCAACGGAAATGCTAGTGACCGAAGCGATGAAACGAGCAGAGTCCAATCAGTCAATCGCTGCACGAATCTTGGGAATTACTCCTCAAGCTTTGAGCCAGCGACTAAAGCGAGTAAACGGACGGAAAAAAGAATAAATTTACATTTCAATTAAAGATTTGTTTATTTCTCTGTAGTTCCTCCTATGAAAAGAAATTATCTGATCTTCTCCATGCCCGCCTAAACGTTGCTTACAAAACCGGAATCTTCACGAAGAGAGTCATAACCCATAGCTTCCTCTATTGTAGAGAGTTATAAGCTCTTTACAATTTTGGCACCATATTTGCTTGTTACAAGGTACGGCAACATCATCCCGTGCGAGGAATAAGGTACATCAATTGATGACTGAGTTCAAAGAACATCTGTACGACGCAACGCTACTGGCATTGGGAAAGATTCTGTCAAAATACAGCGATTTCGCCATGAGACTGCTTCTGAAGGAAGTAGGCAAGGATATTTATGAATATTTGAAGAAGCAAGGATATCCCTTCCCTGAAACGGGCAACGAAAAAGATATTTACGCAACAATCGAGCTATTCGCACGCAACGGCCTGGCGGACACCCTCGAAGTGGAAGAGACCAAAGACGGTCGAAAATACACGTGGCACAATTTGTACGGGTTTCGGGCTTATAAAGAGCTGCAGGAGAACACCGACAATCCCTTCCTCTCTTGCCCTCTCAACTCGGTGATAAGGTATCTATACGAAATACAGGGAAGGACTCTGCAGCTGAACTCTGTCAGCTTTGACGAGAAGAGTCGCACAGCGGTCTGCATCGAGCAGATCGTTGATGAACCCACCGAGTCGCCGGCGGAAGAAAGCGGGTCGAATCCTCTTGTGCTTGAAAACACCCAACTTCTCGAGCTGGCCGAAGAACGTGCGAACAAGCTGGAGAGAGTTTTAAAGGAACTCAAGATCCTTCAGGGGCTTTTACCCATCTGTGCTCACTGCAAGAAGATTCGAGACGACCATGGTTACTGGCAGAGAATCGAGCAGTACCTGGAAGAACACTCTGAGGCCAAGTTCAGCCATGGGCTCTGCCCGGACTGCTTCAAGCAGCTTTATCCCGAACTAAATACAGGAGAGTACGCTCCCGGAGAAGATCCATAACCACGAAGGGAAAGAGTCAATCGAAGGAAGCTTGGCTGTAATCACGGCTACACCGAGATCGATGTCTACCAGATACTCCCCACCGGTGAGCAGATTGTAGACCACCGTTATTCAGGCTTGTTAAATTTCTGTTTTTCCTAAATTTTTCTTTATACTTTTCTATTTGTCGACAGCAGAAAGAAATAACTTACAGCTTTATCCCCCGCATAAATAAAGCTTAAAATCACCCTCTGGAGCAGGGCCATACATCATCAACCTTAACTCTATTGTCTCTAAGCAATTAAGAATGTAATCCTCTTTTGGCATGCATTTTGCTTTCCAGTATCTGGTCCACCCGACCTAAAGGATGGATCAATACGATTTCGAGCCCTGGAGTTCTGCCGAGTCAGCCTGCAGGGCAGAAAGGAAGGAGCTACATGGCAAAGCGAGTACTGATTGTGGATGATGCGAATTTTATGCGCATGATCGTCAAAGACACCCTAACTCCACACGGATTTGAAATCTGTGGTGAGGCGGCCAACGGTATTGAAGCGGTGAGCCAATATAACGCTCTCAAGCCGGACCTGGTTACCATGGACATCACCATGAAGGAGAAAGACGGACTGGCGGCGGCTCGGGAGATTCTGAGCCAAGATCCAGATGCCCGCATTGTAATGGTTACCGCCTTGGGGCAGGAGAAGATGCTCATGGACAGCCTGGCGCTGGGAGTGAAAGATTTCGTGGTAAAGCCCTTTGAGCCGGATCGTATCGTGTCGGCGGTGCAAAAGGCCTTAGCGTAACAATGATAGGAACAGGAGAAGATTACAAATGAAGGTGAATGCGAAATATGTCAATCCGTTTATTGAGGCGGCGATGAAGGTGGTGACCCAGATCACGGGTATCGAGGTACGGCGGGGACATCTGTCCTACAAGGCCAAGGTCGAGCCGTCCTTCGGAGTGTCAATAATCATCGGTATATACGGCTTTTTGGTTGGTCAGGTTGTATACAGCATGGAAAACACCCTGGCCGAGAGAATGGTGGGCAAGCTTTTGGAAGGAAGGTCGCCCCAGGAGAAGAAAATCATGTTTGTGGACACCTTAGGCGAGCTGGCCAACATGATCACGGGAAATGCCACCGCTCTTCTCAATCAAAGGAAGGATTATGCTTTGAAGATCACAACTCCGGCGATTGCCACCGGCGATAATTTGAGCATCAATCTGATTCCCAAACCAGCCTTGGTTTTGGGATTGTACACCCAGTACGGACCGATTGAAATCAGTGTGGCCGTAGAAGAACAGGAGACTTTGAACGAAATCGATGCGCTGGATAACGTGCTTAGCGAAATATAGCTCTTTAGTACGAGGATCTATGAGTCCTGGAGCGTTGTAGAGAGGGTGGGGAGATAAAATGGAAGTTAAAGCGGAATACAAAACGATCTTTGCCGAAGAGGCCAAGGAACATCTTGAGGAGTGGGAAGCGGCTCTACTGAACCTGGAGCAGAATCCAGGGGACACGGAGTTGATTCATCAGATGTTCCGAGCCGTCCATACGTTAAAAGGTTCGGCCGGCTTCATCGGTTTTGAGAAGTTACAGCGGTTGACTCATGGTATTGAGTCTGCGTTGCAGGATGTACGCGATAGAACCACACCGCTTGCCCCGGGAACAGTAGATGTGCTTTTTCAGGGATTGGACCTCGCTTCCAGGATGGTGGAAAGCTTCACCTCTGGTGGAGCTTTTGAAGAGGACATTGAAGGTTTTCTAAGCAACCTCTGGACCAAGACAGAAGTCGGTCAAAAAGAATCGGATTGGACGGAGCTCGAATCAGGTGGAAGTGAGTCAAGTGAAAACCTCAGGGATGCTGAATCAAAAGGCCCCCCCGGTTTTTCACAGGGGTCCCCTATGACTTTGGGAAATAGCCCCACCCCGCACCGCTACAAAGTGGAGCTGTGGATCAAGTCTTCGGGACGGGAAGCGTTTCTGAGAGCCTTCCTGATTCGCAACCGGATGTCCGAAGTTGCCACCATTCTCAGCGAAGATCCTCCACCGGAGATTCTTAGGGAATCCAGCGGACGCTTCGTGTACACGATTACCATCGAGACGACTCAGGATGAGTCTTCCGTGCGGGACGTACTCAACATTGATCTTCTTGAAGTAACTTCTCTCCGAGAAGTAGACGAGCAGGAAAGTGCTGGGAAGTTCGCACGTAGTGCGGGTGCAACTCCTTCTGAAATGATAGCCAAGGCTGCTAAAGCCGAAGAAGTGGTTCGAGTCTCCGCCGAACGGCTGGATACTCTACTCAATCTCGTCGGAGAGCTTGTGATACAAAACTCCGGATTCATATCTGTCGCCCAAGAACTCAAAAACTTGTACGGGAAGAATCAACTCATAATCAATTTGGAGGAGAAGACCGAGGGACTGGGGAAAATCACCAAAGATCTTCAGGACGGCATCATGAAGGTTCGTATGCTGCCCGTCAACAATGTCTTCAGGCGTTTCTATCGGGTGGTTCGTGACCTGGCCAAGGATCGCAGGAAAGAGGTCACCCTGGATATATTCGGCGAGGAGACCGAAATCGACAAGAAAGTAATGGATCGTATCGGTGATCCTCTGGTTCACTTGATTCGTAATGCCGTTGATCACGGAATTGAGAATCGAGAGCAGCGCCTGAAAGCGGGTAAAGCACCGGTGGGTTTGATTCGTCTCGGCGCCTATCAGGACGGCGATCATATCTGTATCGAGGTATCCGATGACGGCCGAGGAATGGACCGGGAAGCGGTGCTGAGAAAAGCTGTGGAGAAAGGTCTTATCTTCGAAGCGGAGATAGAAAAGCTCTCAGACGAACAGTTGCTGGGCCTGATCTTCCTTCCCGGATTCAGCACAGCCAAGCAAGTTTCCGAGGTTTCCGGGCGCGGTGTCGGCATGGACGTGGTAAAACGGGCCATTGAAGGAATGGGCGGGAACATCCGCATTCGTTCGATAAC
>CAZVHJ010000021.1:0-73119 GCA_964627715.1 uncultured Spirochaetaceae bacterium
AAGTAAACGGGCCCACCACCGGAAAAACTCTTTTGGGTACCACCGTCAGTGAAGGGAAGAAAAAGAAGTTGGATCGCCGGCCAAGTAAATTGAGCTTGATCAGAACATCAGCCGCAGGACAATGTCGTGGTTGTAGTTGCCGAATCCTTTGCCAAAGATATTGATGCCGCCTAGGTTTTCTGCGTTCTCTTTGATCCCAACTTTAACTTTGATGGAATGATGGTCTGGCAGTCGCAGGTCGCCCAGACGAACGCTGGAAACCTTGACCCCATCGACGTAGGATCCTTCCCGGGTTACACTCCAGGATTTTTCCAGTCCGTACTGCGAGCCCTCCAACTTCCACCAGTTCGGCGTGTAGTTACTCCGCCTGTCCCCAAAATCGCCTGGAGATGTCCAAGTGCCTATTTCTTCGTTGTTCACCCATACTGTGATGTCGGAAAGCCAGTTCGGATTTGTGCCCGGGACTTCGGAAGAAAGCTCCATAGTGATCTCGAGCTTGGTTATCTCTTTTGTTTTATTGAAGGCGTTGTTTGGAAACTGGTACTCGACGAATCCTTTCTCAAACCAGATTAGACCTGCTTTCACCCTTTCCGGTTCGAGGAATGATCTGGGGGAGTCCAGATAGCCGATTATTTTTTCTGTTGAGCACATCCCGCAGGGTGGCGACACGTCGTACTGAATGAACAGCCCGACAGGCATTTCAACCTCGATGATCTTATCTTCTTCATTTCTCGGTTCTGAGAATTTGACGATGTATTCCTCGTATATCGGGTAGCAGATTTTCTGGCTGCCTCTCGTTGCCTTCTGCGTCTTGGTTTCAATCAGCCCCGCTTTTTCTAATGCAGCAACGTTGGTGGCTACCGTAGATTGGGGAAGATTGAGAAATTCTGCAATTTCATTGACGTTCTTACCCCCTTTCATCAACGTTTCCAAGATGTTTACACGGATTTCCGACGCTAAACCTTTTAAGATTGGCAGGTCCTTTAGGAGTTCAATAATCAAGATTTGGCATTTTCTGTTTGTTTCTAGCATGCAATATCCTCGTGATCCTCGTGAGTCAGCTATAATATATCATCTTTTTTGATATGATCAACGCCATTGTCCTAATTTTCCTAATTTTTATGTTTTTTTCTCAATGGAATCATATATCATATTCTACCCCTGTGATGTATTATGAGAAATGTTAAATAATATAAATTATAATATATTAAATCATTCTATCGATTCTTCAGAGAAAATTCAGTCAATATATTCTTATTACCCGCATAAATAACTAAATGAACTCGAAAAAATAATATAAAACATAAAATTTGATATTTACAAATAAAGAAAAAACAAATAAGATATTTCAGTATTATTGTTGGAATTACAGGAAGGGAGGTGATCTATACGATAAAATTATTTCGAAAAAACTTATACACAAATCATGAAATGTCTTAAGGAGGGACAAAATGAAAAAACGGTTCGTTTTATTTATTGCAGTGGTATTAATGTTGATACCCGGGGTCATTCTACTTGCCGGAGGGGGGAGGAAAAAACAAGTAGTGCAGCGGGAGAGGCAACCCTTACCTTCTGGAACGCTTTTAAGGCGTCTGATGGAGAAGTATTACGAGAAATAGTGGATAAATTTAACCAACAGTATGCTGGAAAAATAGAAATCAAGAAAGCTAGCAGCAATTGGAATCGCACTTGACGCGAGAAGATTGTAATATTACAAGGCGAATATGAGTGCGAACTGAAATCGTTTTAGGAAATTTTCTTGGAGGAAATATGTCAAAGGCTGTTACAGCAAAAATAATATTCGACAAGGATTTTAGAGTCTCCGAAATAGATCATCGTGTCTTCGGCTCGTTTGTGGAGCATCTCGGAAGATCTGTCTACAGTGGGATTTACGAACCGGATCATCCGGAATCGGATAAACATGGATTCCGTAAAGACGTGACCGCGCTGGTCCGAGATCTTGGAGTGACATTCATACGGTATCCTGGAGGTAATTGAGTACTGCAACCATCCCTCGGGCTCGAAATGGAGTGATCTGCGCATCTCCCACGGATACAAGGAGCCTCACAAAATAAAGGTCTGGGGCCTTGGAAACGAGATGGATGGCCCCTGGCAAATAGGTCATAAAACCGCAGATGAGTATGGTCGCCTCGCCTGCGAGACCGCAAAGGTAATGAAATGGATCGCCCTGGGATAGAGCTGGCATTATGCGGGAGCTCAAACAACAAAATGCCGACATTCCCACAGTGGGAATTGACGGCACTCGAACACACCTATGAACATGTCGAGTATATTTCTCTTCACAACTACTACGGAAATTCTGAAGACGATTTAAAGAACTATCTGGCCAAATCCCTGGATATGGATTTCTACATTAAGACTGTGATTGCCGCCTGTGACGTCGTCAAGGCGAGAAAGAGAAGCAGGAAAACCGTCAATCTTTCTTTCGACGAATGGAACGTATGGTTCCACTCTCACGAGGCAGACAACAATACTAAACCGTGGTCGATTGCTCCTCCTCTCCTCGAAGACATCTATACCTTTGAGGACGCACTTCTGGTCGGCTGTCTCCTGATCACGCTCTTGAAACATACCGATCGGGTAAAAATCGCCTGTCTGGCTCAGCTGGTGAATGTGATCGCCCCAATCATGACGGAGAGGGGAGGGCGATCCTGGAAGCAGACGATCTATTACCCGTTCCAACACGTATCACGATACGCAAAAGGCGTAGTCCTGAGAGATATTGTGCAGTCACCGAAGTATGACAGCACAGATTTTACCGATGTCCCGTATTTAGAAGCCACAGGAACGTTTGATGAGGAGAAAGAGGAACTGGTAATTTTCGCTGTCAATCGTCATGAAAGCGAGGCTCTTCACTTGGAAGGTGATACCCGAGGTATTGCTGGTCTGAAAGTTATAGAGCACATCATACTCGAAAACGACAATGTGAAGGCGACCAACACCAAGGACTCGGAAAGTGTCCGACCTCATAACAGAGGGAACGTTTCAATCGACGATACTGTACTAAAAGCCGTACTACCCCGACTGTCCTGGAATGTAATCCGTCTCAAGGCGAAAGGGAATTGAGGCTGGTCTTCGAAATCAAAAAACCGAGATTATTATCGATAGGAAGAGACAAATCGGTACCGTCAGCCCGTTTATCTATAGTATGGAATCACAGAATGGGATTTTGGGCTGAGAACAGTTGCTCACGCCCTGGCGACGGCTCGGTTCTTCAACGTCCTGCACAGGATGTCAGAGTCTGTAAAGGTCACCTGCGGCGAACAGTGAGTTGCCACGGTGTATGAAGAGGGGCTCGTCGTGGAGTCGGGCCGTTTAGCCTCTGAGCTGTAGCAGAACCATACCGGTGTATGAGTTAAACGGTCCGGAACTTGCCTTCAATGACATGGATCATCCCAACAATGTGAGTATAAATGGAAAAAACATTTGAGGGCACGCCGGCAAGAGCTTTGGGTACAGCCATGATCATGACAATCTTATGTTCTTCCTCGATAAAAATTTTAGTCCAACCCCTTTTCCTCTGCCGCTGAAATCTATGTGAGGAATGTCTGGCTATGTCAATTTTTTTTTGAAATCCTCTTTTAATTCTGCTACAATGTGCTTGTCGCTTAATATGTAGCAAGATAGATAAAATTAAGAAAAGAGGAAGATATACGTGGCGTATTTACAGTGGTCGGATAATTTCAGTGTTAATGTAAAGGAAATTGATGCCCAACATAAAACATTGGTAGGCATGATTAATACTTTACATGATGCATTGCTTTCACATAAGGGCCGCGAAGCACAGAAAGAAACAATTAATAGTATGGTAGATTATGCAAAAACTCATTTTGAAACAGAAGAAAAGTATATGCAGAAATTCAACTATTTGGGTTATCAATCACATAAGATCGAACACGATAAATTCGCAGCGAAAGCCCTTGAGTTGAAAGAGCGGATGGAAAAAACCGGTTTCCTTCTCACATTGGAAATATTGAATTTTCTCAAGGACTGGCTACAAAATCACATACTTGGAACTGATAAGAAGTATTCAAAATATTTTAATGAGCACGGTCTGTACTAGCCTGTATTAAATTGACGACGACAACAAATCCAGTTTCCTCGAAAAACACGGTAATACCTGCCTTTGAGCATCAGACTCCAAAGGAGACGCTATGGCACTTGCGAAAAAGCGATATTCCCCTTTTACGAAGGCTTCGGCTTCCTACCAACCAGTCCGTCGAGGGAGATCCTTAGGGCTTCTGCGATGTTGAGAACGTTTTGAATCGAGGGATTGTGCGTAGTTCCGTTCTCGATCTTCAAGTAAGTGCTGTATGGTATGCCGGCTTCGCGAGCCATTTGATCTTGCGACAGGCCAGCTTGCTGCCGCAGCTTCTTGACATTCTTTGATATGATCTTACTTGATACTATATCCAATTAAGGGTGCCCTTACTAGGTAATGTCTGGATCTATCTGTGCACATAATTATATCAGGGTTCTATGGAATGATCAAACAACAAGCTACCAGCTACCACCGCGCCCTCCGTAAGCCGTGGCCGTAAGGCGCAAATCCCATACTGCCCGATTTTCTCCCATAAAAATCGCCTTTTAACTGTCGAACAGCAAAAATATACTTGCCTTCTTCTACTGGAGACATACCGGAGGATAGGGTTGTTCAACTATCGCAGCCTCGATAGTTGCTTCTCGACTTTTTACTCAGCCTCTAGGAGGGATAGGATCTGGTCCACGATTCGATCGCGAAACTGCTGATCCGTGACGCGATTGCTCCTTTCAGCCGCTACACGGGCATTGTCCCTGTTTCCCAAGTAGTAGCGTCTGAACGGATAAACGAAAAGCAGTGCTGCTTCCAGGTAGTACTCGTGCTTCATCGCGGTGAAAATGAGCGTCGCCAAGCCTGCGTTCAATGCAAAGGCGTTCAGGGCATCCCACGGGTCACCGGCATAGAACTGCCCCGCGCCGGGGACGATCGTTGAGAGTAATAGAGCTGTGTTCGGAGATTTTCGACGACTGCTCTGGACTTCTGCAAGAAGGCGTTTTAAACGTTCCAACTCCACACGCCTCCACGGTTCAACGCTCTCCTCGTCGGGGAAAGCCCGATCCAGTTCCGCGGCGGCGTGCTGCCAGTGCCCGCGGTACACGTAGGTAACACACAGGTACAGGGACACTCTCTTCTTGTCGATCTCTGTAAAATCCCGTAGACGAAGCAACCGGAGCTCTGCTTCGCTGTCTCTGCCGCTGGCCAACAGCGCCGTGATCAGTTCGAATTCCCGGTCTTCTATCTCCCTCAACGAGGAAACCGCTTGAATCGATCGCCGCAGATGGAAAAAAGCTTCGTTCCATCGGTGCTGCAATCGGTAGCACGAGGCGATTCTGGAATGCACGGTACTTGCCAATCGGGTGTCTTCGTCGAAAAACAGAACACGCTTATACTCCGTAATGGCAGGATCGTACGCCCCGGACCGAGCGTACCTGTCCCCCAGTGCCAGCGCCTGATCCACACCATCGAGCCGCGACTCCGCCGGCGAGGTGCAGAGGGTCGACACGGATCCGAATAAAAATACCAGCGTAGCTATTGGTTTACGGAACACGTGGGAGATCCGAGCAAATAGGAATTGTGTCTCGCACATCTTGAAGCAGAGTTTCTTCCTGAAGCCTGTTAAAACGTCCGGCGGATACGACGGATCCATAGATGTTGCCGGCGTGCAGCACAACGCCGACGGAAGTGTAGATCCAACCCCGAACTGAATCGATCCCGTCGGAGCGAAAACTCAAGAATGAAAGCGTGCCGAAAAGACCTATGAAAGCGAGGGATTGAATTCCGTCCCCGTATTCTCCTGCGTAGATCTTACCCAAACCTGGAACAAAGGAGGACAGAATCCCTGCCAGCAATGGACTCTTACGGCGCATGCGCGATCCCTCGCGGGCGAGTTCTCGCAGCGGCTCGGCCAGGTTTGTAGAGCAATCTTTCAGAACCTCCTCGGCCTGTTGCCACTGCCCCAACATCATCAAATTCGCACTGGTGAGCAAGACCCGTTCTGGAGTGCCGTTCTCACTCGGATAAGTCTGTAGGAAACTCAAGGAATCGCTGTACTGTTCCATACGAAAATAGGTCAGACCGATCTCGGTTATGATCCTATCCCGCTCCGCCGTTGAGACTGTGCTCTCGAGTAGAGCGCCAAACAGGTCGAGGGAGCGAAGGTAATCCCCAGCACACTGAAACGACTTACCGGCCCGGTATAGGATCTCCTGGGTGATGGGGTCATCGGCATCTTGAATAAACAGGTACCGTTCATACTCGTAAGCGGCGCGCAGATAATCCTGCTCTTGGAAAAGGTGATCGGCAAAGCGCAGGATTGACGCGGGGCTGTAGTAGTCCGGGGCGGCTGTCGAAGTAGTTGCAGCACAGACGATCAGCAGAACAAGGCAAGCCCGAAGTCTCATCGTTTGAAGGATCCCGCGGTAGTGTTCGGAACAGGGTCCAGCAGTTTCCTTCGGACCGGATCGTATGGGTACAGCTCGCGGTTGGTGCCGTTACAGCGCATGTAGCGGTCGATAGCCATAAGCGAACCGGTGAAAATACCGTGTTCCGCCAGCGCGAGTTTGGCGTACTCCGAGCATGAGGGATGGAACATGCATCGGGGTCCATCTTGGCTTGATAGAACCACCTGATAGAGGCGAAGCGCCGCAAGACCAGCCATCTCCAATTCGTTGGTCCTGTTTTTCAGATCCAACCGGGATTTGCCAGAATCTTCCTCCAGTTCTTGTTCGGCCCGGATGTTTCTGATGAATGCAAGGTCATCCAGTGCATCCGGGCGGGCAGTCACGGAAACAAAAAAAAGCGTCATAACCATAGCTATAATCAGGGGGCTTTTAAAGTTCACCATTTCAACTCTTCGACGGCTACATCCTCGGGCAGTGCGAAATCAGTCACTTCTGCTGGTAAGATCTCATTGATCCGGTGATTGAAATACCGAATATCATCCCGGATCTCCATGTCCGGACTCTTCTGGAGAATGAGCGTCCGGCCGGGAAAACTCGGTTCCAGGTCCTCGCGGTACTCGAGATAGGTGACACGGGTAGACAGATTCCCCCGTGGGTCATAGAACTCAAGAAACAGGGGGTGTACATCCTGGATCCCTACCCAAGCTTCGCTCACATACGACCGGAGAGATCGGGGCGGAGACCAGACAGTTATCAGGACGTTCGCCCGTTTGCGGTTCTCCATCAGGAGAAACCCTGCGTCGGACAAACCGAAATCCTCGCGCACAAGACCGATGAAAGATTGGGCGAACGGGACCATCAGCCGGTTACGGCTTATAAAGCGGAAGGCTTTCCGCTCCGATGGATAATAAATGAGTAAGTCCTTACCTTGAAAAACATTCCACTGTTCGGTGGGCTTTACCACCTTGATGATCACTTCTTCCGGAGCCTGGAAATAGAGGGTGCCGCGAATCAGCTCCTCTCCTTGCCGGGAGGTAGTTTTCCTTGTGAAATCAACAGCCAGAGTTTCAACGATTTGGCAGAACACGGGAGCGCTGCATAGAACCATCACCAGCAGGGCGACGGGTCGAAGAATCTGAATACCGGATCGCTTTCTCGACACAGTGGCACTACTGGGAGCTGCAACCCAAGTCCGGCGAGCAGTTGATATCCGGCGCGCAGCTTTCTGCACAGTTCTGTCCGAGGTTTGTTGCACAGCTTTCCGTAGCAGATTCCGCTGCTCTCACAACCAAGAAAGCACCCGCGACAGCGGCCACAGCCCAAACGCCGAAACCGATCATGGAATAGAGGAAGTTCTTCGGTTTCGCCTTTTGCCGATACCCATCCGTATACCCTTCCACGTATGCCAGCGACTTACCGATCAGACGAGATCCCGGCACCTTGGGACTGATCACCCAGGGCAAAATAATCCCGATCGGTCCGAGCAACAATCCCGACAGGACCCAAAGACCCTTTCCTTCCGCGTCAGCCTGCCCATCCAACCAGCCCTGATTGTAGTCTTCCGTCATGCTCCCGGATTCGCTGGATTCCTGTTGGGCTGCAAGCGGTGCGGCACACAGGCACAGGGATAGTATCAAAGCCATGCATTTCCAGAGAGGTTTGTTTTGTACTGACCTTGCTTGAATCATTGTCATACCCCCGTCGGCACATGTCTTAAGGTGGTGATGAACCTACAATAAGTATAAACGAATCAAGGGCCATTTCAAGGATTTGATGATGATTCATCGAGGGGAGAACAAAAAAGGTAGAGGCTTTCCAGGAGGGAGAGGATCTGGCGCTGGTGTTTACCCGCCCCCGATATGCCTCGTATCCCCTGCACGGATCGACGATGAAGTGATCCGCATGATCAAGATGCGCACCGTGGAGGACCATAAATACTTTGTTCAAGAAGAAGTGGGAAAGATCATCGGGGTTTCGAGGCAGATGATCAACCGCCGGTGGCAGGTGTATCAGAACGAAGGGCTGATCGCCCTTCTGGCTGGGGAGTGGGAGAAATCCAAGATTACCCCTGAGCTGTTGGATCGGTTGGCAGAACTGGTGGTGGACAATCCCTTTCTGTTTGCCCATGAAATCAAAGAGAAACTCCAGTGCGAAGGGTTGTGCGAAGAGATCTCGGATGCCACTCTGTACAGTGCGTTGAAGCAGATGGATGGTCGGAAGCTGATCATGCCTACACTTTATTTTGTCAAGTCTGAAACCCCCAACATTTCCGCAAAGGTCTCCCTTTCCCGGAATAGAAAAAGTTGGGAAATTACCTTGACAGCGCTTTCAGCTAGCATATGATTATAATCAAAAGGTCAAAATACCTGCAAAAATTGCAAACGTTTACATTAATTGCAGGGATACCAACCAACAAGGAGGTTTTTATGAAACGATTGTTTCTCGTTCTACTGCTCGCTGCCGTAGCCGCGGCGGGGTTCTCCACGCCGCAGTCGGAAGCCCGGGTCCTGCATATGTACACCGCCTTCGACACCGAAGAAGCCCAGCTGTACATCGAGGCTTTCGAGGCGGAGACCGGTATCGACGTTGAGTGGGTGCGCATGTCTTCGGGGGAAATCCTTGCCCGCATCGAGGCGGAAGCCAGCAATCCACAGGCCAGTGTCTGGCATGCAGGCTCGAATACTTCCCACATCAACGCATCCAGTAAGGGGCTCCTGGCACCGTACAGACCTAAAATCGATTTTCAACTCCAGCCGCAGCTCCACGCCGATGACTGGACCTGGACCGGCTTCTACACAGGTGCGATCGGCTTCATCAGCAACAAGGATTTCCTGAGCAAGAAAGGTGTGAAAGCCCCGACATCCTGGAAGGACCTGTTGAATCCCGCCTTTGCCCAGAACGTGGCCATGGCCTATCCGTACACTTCCGGAACGGCTTATACGACCTACGCCACCCTGGTGCAGATGCTGGGTGAGAAGGAAACCCTCGACTGGTGGGAGAGGTTCGACAAGCAGAGTGTCTTTCAGTACACAAAATCCGGCACGGGCTGCATCCCCATGGCCGGGCTGGGCCAAGTCGGGGTGGGAATCGCCTTCTCCCACGACATCGTTGCCAAGGGGATCAATCAGGGCTACCCGGTCGTGATGACCTTTCCCGAAGAAGGAACGGGATTCGAGGTCGGTGGTCTTTCCTTGATCAAAGGAGGACCTGAACCGGAACTGGGTAAGCAGTTTATCGACTGGTGCTTCACCACAGAAGCCCAGAATCTGTTCCAGCAGTACAGCCGTCTGCCCGTCAACCCCAAAGCCACCGTAGCTCCTGGAGCGGTGACTCTGGACCAGGTCAAGCTGATCGATTACGACGCCATCTGGGCCGGCAACAACAAGGATCTTCTGATCGCAGCCTGGAGGGATCGCATAGGCAAATAAACACCGGCGACAGAACCATGTCGATATCCCTGCTCCTCGCTGTCTATGAGGGGCAGGGATTTTTATCTATACTTATGATGAGTGCAACACAGGGGAAATAATGAACAAGTCTGTCCGTAGAACCAGAGAGATCCTCGCCAATATGCGTATCATCTGGAAGGAGCCCCTCCTGCTGGTGGCGATCCTGGCGATCTTTTACTTCCTCGTTCTCTTCGTGGCTTTTCCTATTTTCCAGGTTTTCCGGTACAGCCTGGTGATCGACAAGCAGTTTGATCTCGCCAATTACCTTGCCGTTTTCTCGGCCCGGTATTACTATCAACCTTTTCTGAACTCGATTGTTCTCGGGGCGACCACCGGCACCACCGGGACGTTCATGGGCTTTGTCTTCGCCTATGCCCTTACCCGTACTCCCCTGCCCTTCAAAGGCTTTTTCCGTCAGACCATCACCTTCCCAATCATCTCCCCGCCTTTCGTGGTAGCCCTGTCCGCAATTCTACTCTTCGGCCGAGCGGGCAGCCTTACTCCCTTCCTGGAAAAGATCCTGGGGGAATATTCGATTTATGGATTGGGCGGCCTCGTTCTTGTGGAGACTGTCGCCTACGGACCGACGGCCTTCCTGGTTCTCTACGGAGTACTGCAAGCCATCGATCCGGCCTTGGAAGAGGCTTCCATGGATCTGGGCGCTTCCCGGGCCAAGGTCTTCACAACCGTTACCCTCCCCCTGGCGATTCCCGGGATCGCCAGCGCCTGGCTGCTGGTATTTATTCAGAGTATGGCGGATTTCGGCAACCCGATGATCATCTCGGGAGATTTCAGGGTGCTCTCCGTCCAGGCTTTTCTCCAGATCACGGGGATGTACGATCTATCCAGGGGGGCCACCCTGGCGGTGCTGCTGTTCATCCCCACCACGATCGCCTTCTTTTTGCAGAAATACTGGGTATCAAGAAAGAGCTACGTGACGGTGACGGGCAAACCCACCGCGGCGACGATCAAACGTCTCGAATGGTACATCAAACTGCCGGTTTACTTTTTCTGCATCCTGTTCGCCGGGATGGTGTTCCTTCTGTACGGCACGATCGTCTACGGGTCCTTCCAGAGGCTCTGGGGGGTCGATTCCACCCTGACTCTTAGAAACTATGTTCAGATGATTCGGGTGGGCAAGGACTACATCATCGATTCCCTGAGTCTCTCCACATTGGCCACACCGCTGACAGGTCTGTTGGGCATGTTCATCGCCTTTCTGGTCATCCGCAAGCGATTCATCGGCCGCGGTGTGATGGAGTTCATCTCCATGCTGACCTTCGCCGTTCCCGGAACCGTCGTCGGCATCGGTTATATTCTCGCCTTCAACCAGCGTTCCGCCCTGTTTCCGTTTATCCTGACTGGAACCGCCTGGATCATCGTACTTCTCCTCATCTTCAGGAACATGCCGGTGGGCATCCGCTCGGGGATAGCCGCTTTGCAGCAGATCGACCCGGCCATCGAGGAAGCTTCCACGGATCTGGGGGCGGACAGCAACACGACTTTCCGAAAGGTGACCCTGCCGATGATCGCCCCGGCCTTTTTCTCAGGCCTGGTGTTCGGCTTCGTTAAAGCCATGACCGCCATCAGCGCGGTCATTTTTGTGGTTTCGGGGAAGTGGAACCTGATTACGGTGGCCATCCTCGGTTTCGTCGACAACAGCCGCTACGCTCCGGCGGCAGCCATGAGCCTGCTGTTGATAGTCATCGTCCTCATCGCATTGGGCATCATTCAGCTGGTGGTGAACAGGATCGGCCGGGGTGTACGCACCACGAGCATCGTAGGGTAAGGAGACGGTATGAAAGAAGATTATCTGGTCCTGAAAAGCCTTGTAAAAATTTTCGGCGGTGGAAAGGAATCTGTGGTTGCTGTCGATGATGTCAGTCTCCAGGTACGGGAAGGTGAGTTGGTCACTCTACTTGGACCTTCAGGCTGCGGCAAAACCACCACTCTACGCATGATCGCCGGTTTCGAGTTTCCCACTTCCGGTGAGATTTTTCTGGATGGAGAACGGATCAACGTCGTACCTCCCAACCGCCGTCCAACCACCATGGTATTTCAGAACTACGCCCTGTTTCCCCACATGACGGTGGCCCAGAACATCGAATACGGGCTCAAGATCCATCGGGTGCCCGGCAAGGCGATCAAGGAACGGGTTGAAGAGGTGATGCGCCTGGTTGGTCTGACGGGATTGGGCGGTCGTTCCCCTGCACAGCTCTCCGGAGGTCAACAGCAACGGGTCAGTCTGGCCCGCTCGCTGATCATGGAGCCAAAGGTCTTGCTCCTCGATGAGCCTTTGTCCAACCTGGACGCCAAACTGCGGGAAACCACCCGCATTGAAATCCGCAAGCTCCAGCGCCGCGTTGGAATCACCTCGGTATATGTGACCCACGATCAGGAAGAGGCCATGACCCTCTCCGACCGGGTCGTGATAATGCACGAAGGGCGCATTCAGCAGATCGGTACGCCTCCGGAGATCTATGCCCATCCGGCCAACCGTTTTGTCGCGGACTTTATCGGCAAAGCCAACTTTCTCAAGGCTTGGGTCACCGCCATCAGCCCGCCGAATACGGCCGAACTGGATATCCACGGGGTGAAACTGCGGGTATCCACGGAGAACCAGGAACTTGTCAAGGGGGCCAAGGTGGTAGTCGTAGTCCGACCTGAATCGATAGCTCTGGAACCGAAAAAGCCCGGAGCGTTGATCGGAGTGATCCGGGAATCGGTATATCTGGGTTCCGATATCGTGTATGAGGTTCAGTTGAAAGACAGTATCCTCACTGTGGAGGTTCCTAACCCCCGGGAGCACATACTCTTTACGAATGACCAGGAAGTGAGCATCCATCTAAGGGAGAAGAGCCTGCATATCCTGCCGGCGGAGGAGCCGGTGCGTTGAATTCAGTGATCTATGACCGGATCTTCGATGAAGAGCTACGATGTCACCTTTATCGGCAATTACACGAAAGACAGGATCTCTGACTCCCGTGGGGAACGAGTCGTGGACGGCGGTGCGTTCAACTACGGCGCGAATGTTGCCGCTCGTCTCGGCTTGAAAACCTGCGCTGTTACCCGCCTTTCCAGACTGGACATACACGTGGTAAGGCATCTGGAAGCACTCGGGGTCGATGTGTTTCCCGAGTACACCCCCGAATCGACTCAACTGAGGTTGGTGTATCCCAGCGAGAATCCGGACAAGCGTCAGATATTCGTAGATTTCTCCGCAGGCTCTTTCCGCCCGGAACAGGTGGTGAATCTCAATACAAGGATAGCAGTCATCGGCGCTTCCTTCCGGGGTGAGGTGGGTCTCGATATTCTGCAGATCCTGAAGCATCAGGATACACCTATTGCACTGGACGTTCAGGGATTTCTGAGAACAATCCGGAATGGACTGCTGGTCGGCGAACCGTGGCCGGAAAAAGAAGAAGTCCTCCCGTTGGCGCGGTATCTAAAGGCAGACATCGCGGAAGCGGAGATCCTGACAGGAGGCAGGGATCTGTGGAGGGCTGCGAAGATGTTCTTCGGGATGGGAGCCAGAGAGATCGTTCTGACCCACAAGGACGGCGTTCTTGTCTACGACGGCCGGAGCTTCTATGAAGCTGGATTTTACCCAAACCGGCTGGTCGGGCGCAGCGGTCGCGGGGACACCTGTTTCGCCGCCTACTCCTGTCGCCGGCTTGTTTCCGACCCGGCGGAAGCTACGATCTGGGCTGCCGCGGTGACCAGCCTGAAGATGGAATCGAACGGCCCGTTCAATTCGTCACTTCAGGATGTCGAGGATTTGATACGGGCAAGATACACGGCCCGGTCCTAGTCCGGGATTCCTCACCCTTCCCTATCCACTAATGAAAAAGAAAGCGGAAGAAGAGGTAGGCGAAAGACAGTGCGATCGATGGTGTTCCGACCCAGCCGAAGAAGATCATGAGAAGCGTGCCCAGCTTTATGGTCTGGACTCCTTTGAGGATTCCTATACCGAGCACCGAGCCGATGATCGCCTGGGACGTGGAAACCGGCACCCCGATTATCGCGAAACTGTGTACAACCACAGCCATAGAGAATACGGCGATAAAGGCACCATAAGTATCAAGACGGACCAACTTCTTCCCGACGGTGACCATCACGTTTCTGCTGTAGGTCAGTGCGCCCAGGGCGATACTCCCACCCCCCAGAAGAGCAGCCTGAAACACCGTGAGTTGACCGGTATGGGTGTACACCCCGGTCACATTGGCGACATTGTTGGCTCCAAGGGCATAGGCTCCGTAACAGCCGGCGATGATCAGACCCCACTTGAGAATCAGATCTCGAGTGAAGATATTGATGGGCAGCAGCCGTAGAATCCTGCCGACCGCGGGATAGAGAATCAGGGTGGCCACGATCGTGCCCACCGGTGTAGCCACCCAGGCTATTACCACCTTGGTCAGTCCAGAAAAATTGACTTCGCCGCGGAGAATTCCTATGCCGATGATCGCTCCAACCATAGCTTGGGAGGTAGACACCGGCAGCTTCAGAACGCTCATCAGGGTAACCGTCAGGGCTGCAGCCAGGGTGGCCGCAAAGGCGCTGTTCGCCGTCTGGTCGACCAAACCGCTCAGGGTACGCATCCCCCCCTGACCTTCCAGCAATGCCCCTGCAATCACAAAGACCGCACACAAAGTGACGGCTGTTCGGTATCGGATCTTTTTCGAAAATACGGCCGTTCCGAAGATATTTGCGGAATCGTTGGAGCCCAAGGACCAGCCCATGAAGATCCCGCTGATCAAGCGGTACATCGACTAGATCTTCCGCTTCACGATGGCGAGAATCAGTCTGTCCTTGACGGTCTCCGCCTGATCGGAGATATCCCCCGTGTTTATGACGATCTCCTTGAGGAGAATTTTGTCCGCCTTGTCCAACTTGCTGTTGAAGATGTCCCGGATAAGATCCCGCTCGACATGATCCGAGTCACTCTCCACCGCGTCCACCAGGTCTGTCAGATCCTTCACGTCCTTACTGTAGAACAAACCCAAAACCGCCTGGCGGACCAAATCGTAGGCCTTAAGGTTGACATCCACCAGGTGCAGATAGCGCTCCCTGAACTGTTCGGGGATCACGATTCTTTCCAACAGAAACTGGTAGCAGAGGGATTGGAACAACCCGGGAATCACGTCCAGGGTCTCGATCAATCCCAATACGTCCCCCCTGGATTCCGGAATCAGCGCCCGTTTGTAGAGCTGCAGCTCAATATTCCTGCGCAGGTCGTCGGCTTTCGATTCCGCCCGATGCACCTCTTCGAGAATCGCCTGATTCTCCTCCTTATCTGGGTCGAGCAGCAACTTCTCAATGGATACACGGAAGCGTTTTCGACACGTGTCAACCTGATCGAGGTAGGCCTGGATTTTGTCGATAATCGATTTTTCCTTTTTCCACAACATGTCCTTGCTTCACTCCTCACGCTATTTCCGACAATGCGACCGGTCTGTTCTGTTCGTACGACAACCTGGCCGCCTTGCCCATCACCACGGGTACCCGGGCGTCCCGCCCCGTCACCGGTGGAACCTTGTCTTCTATTATGCACTCTATGAAGGCGTTCATCTCGTTCAGGTAGGATTCAATATAACGTTCCATGAAGAAATACAGGGGAAGATCTTCCCGAACCGCCTCGCTCGTGGTCAACCGCGTGCGATTGGGAGTGTTGTTCTCCGTGCTCACCATACCCTTGGACCCGAACACCTCCACTCTCTGATCGTATCCATAGACGGCCTGCCTGCTGTTGTCGATGGTGCCGAAACAGCCGTTTGCGAACTTCAGGGTCACCACTGCGGTATCGATATCTCCGGCCTTTCCGATCTTCGGATCTATCCGGATCCCCCCAACGGCGTACAGCTCTCGTACTTCATCATCCACTATATAACGAGCCATGTCAAAATCATGAATCATCATGTCCAGGAAGATTCCTCCGGACACCTTGACATATTCTATCGGCGGAGGAGCAGGATCACGGCTGGCAATCCGCAGCAAATGCGTCTTGCCGATTGTTCCTTTCCGAACCAGCTCCCAGATCCGACGGAAATTTGGATCGAAACGGCGGTTGAATCCGACCTGCAGCTTGACCCCGGCGGCTGCTACTTCCGCCAGAGCGCCGTCGATCTGTTTCAATTCCAATGCGATGGGCTTTTCGCAGAAGATGTGTTTTCCCGCCGTTGCGGCTTCCGCGATGAGCGAGGCGTGGGTATCGGTGCTCGAGCAAATCACGACAGCCTGGACCTCCGGGTCATCGAGAACCCTGCGGTGATCCTGAAAGGCTTGGGGAACGCCGAGGGTTGCGGCGCACTCCTCAGCGGCTTGCTTGCGGAGATCAGTGATCGCAACGAGCCGTGCCCCCGCGACCCTGTAGGCAAGGTGTTCGGCGTGGAGCCGGCCGATTCGACCGGCTCCTATGACCGCGATATTTACTTTTGTTCCCATTGTTCCTCCCCCGTAAAACCGTCTGTCGTCCCAATATTTAAAGCTTGTGAAACGGCCCGAGATGGGGCAGTTCGTACACCGACTTCCAGCCCGGACTGAGGGGCTCCTTGAGGTACGGTTCCAGCTCCTTCGGATCCCGCAGGGTCACCTTATCCACCGGCGGTACCTGACCCGCCGGGAATGCCTCGAGGATCTGGTCGTGAAGCAGGGTCAGGTATTTCAAGATCGCAGCGATCGGCCGCTTCGCTTTCCTGGCCGTGGCCAGGCTGGGTTTGCCCACCACTCCTTCAGGAGTGGCGTGCCGTTCAATCGCAAAATGCCCCTCTCCCTCTGACCATCGGTGAGGGCGCCGGAATGGATCTACAGCTGTGTCGAAGTGTCCCTCGGGCAGGTAGGCCTCGCCCTGGGCATCCTGAACCACCTTCATGTCCACCATCTCCGGGAACAGGAGCAGGGCCACGGCGGTTTCGCTCTCGTCGGCGTGGATGAAGGTCGTCTCCAGGCTGTCTTCCCGGTCCACGGGGAAGAAAAACTCCCGGACGGCCCTGTGCCAGTCGAGCACTTGGAAGATCCCAGGAAGTTGAAATCGTTTCATAAACTCCTGCAGCGCCGACTCGAGCATCCACAGGTGGCCGTGGTTGTTCACCACGATAATCTTCCGGTAGCCGTCATTCCATAGACCCAGCATCGCATAAATCAGGGTTTCTTCGACGACTTCCTTGGGCATGATAACCGTGCCGGGCATGCCCATGTGGTGGTACGGATGTCCTCCGTAGTTGAGCGGCGGAAAGGCTAAGCTGCATTCCCTTCCCTGCTTGGCGGTGTAGCGGCGCACCCCTTCCAGGATCTGGGTGACCATGAAGGTATCCAATCCCGAATTGGCATGCAACCCATGGTTTTCCGTACACCCTATGGGTAGGAAGACCAGATCGTTGTTCCGTCTCTTCTCGATGCATGTAACCCTGGGCGTGTTCTGGATATAGCAGCCGGCCTTGCCAAGCTCTGAGGGTGAGGGGATATCGTATTCTTTTAGGATCGAATCGATATCGACTTCACTGGCCTCCCAAATCTCCTTCTTCAAACTCCCAACTGTGTTGTCTTCGAATACTATTGCCGGGTGCTTAGTGGTCAACCATCTCTTTTCCATGCTTGAACTCCTTCACATTTCTTTTTGGCTGGAAACCGCGAACAATGGTAAGCGGCTACCCTAGTTCATCAAACAGGTGATCTTGGCCTCATGCCTGTCCGTCCGCAGCATCTCTATGTGCCTGGGAACCTCATCCAATTTAATCGTCTTGGTCATCATGGGCAGCATGTTCATCCCCGCCGCCATAGAGGAGATGACCCGGGGGAAGGTCCCGTGACCGGAGTGCCCCTGCGAGCCGACAATTCGGGCTCGGCGCACCTGAAGCACCTCGCCGGTGACCGGGATCTTAGCGTCCGCTCTGGCCACAACCACCACCGTGCTGTTCAAGGATCTCCCTTCCCAGATACAGCGTTCGATCTCCGGATATACCACGGTCGGCAAGCCCGTAGCCTCCAGATAGATCGACGCCCCCATCCCGTGAGTGATCTCCAGCACCCGCTCGGCCATGTTCTCCTTCTTTGGATTGATCATAAAATCGGCTCCGAGTTTTCGTGCTATCTCCCCTCGGCCCTCTTCCGGTTCGGACATGATGACATTGGCCGCTCCATTACGCTTCAACACGGCGCAAGCCGCCAGACCCACGGGACCGCCGCCCAGGATCACCACATTGTCTCCCGGCCTGACGCCGCCCCCGCGCTCGATAACGGCATTATAGGCGACACTGGTCGGTTCTACCATGCTGCCCAGCTTGAATACATCCTCATCATCATATTTCTCCCGCAGCGGGTCGAGACTCCACAGAACGCGGGCTGGGAGCACGATATACTTTGTGAAAGCACCGTCGACGTTGAAACCGATCTCATCGAGTCTCTCGCAGTGGTTCGGCCATCCGTCAGCGCAGGGCTGGCAGGAGCCGCACCACAACATCTCTTCGGCACACACCCACTCTCCGCCCTTGAAGGGCTTGTTCGTCTTCTTGTCCAGAGCGCCGGGACCGCCCTCCACGACCACACCGGACATCTCATGACCGAGGGTGCAGGGAAAACCGGTCAATCCGGGGTACCAGATATACCCGCTGTCATCCGCCTGAGCCATGTGCACGTCGCTGCCGCAGATACCGCAGGACCTGACCTCGACCAGCACCTGCCCCGGCCCGGGTTTGGGCACAGACACGTCCTCGATTTTCATTCGGGGGTTGCGCCAGACCTTGCTCCCCAGATAGGTCTGCTTCTTATCGATGTCTTTCGCGCCCAGCTTGAAATCTGGTTTGGGATCCCAATCCGCGTAAAGGCGGACAGCCTTCATCGTCTCACTCATAGAAACCTCCTATGCTGATTTTATAAACGTTTGTAGAGTCCATCTACAAATCCACTATACACTGCTTTGCCTGACAACAAGCCTGGGTTCGAGATAGATCTGTCGTAGCCGTGCAGGCGGCGATCCGCCGTAACCTCCGATCTGTTCCAGCAGGATCTCCACGGCTTTCCGGCCCATTTCGTACGTCGGCTGATTGATCGTGGTGAGCTGCACCTCGGGAAAACTAGCGAAAGGAATGTCATCAAAACCCACGACTGCGACATCCCCGGGGACCGATAATCCGCTGGCCTTTACTCCCTGCAGGATTCCCAGAGCCAGAAGATCATTTTCCGCAAAAATAGCCCGAGGGTAGTCTCCGTCGGCTATCATGCGCATTATTATCCTGTACCCCGATTCCTGTTTAAACTCACCCAGCTGGATGTACTTCTTTTCAACCGGAAGACCGTGCTTCTTCAGAGCCCGCCTGTAGCCTTTGAGCCGTTCCTCGATAGTGAGGGAATCTTCCGTGGAACCGACAAAGCCGACCCTCCTGTAGCCGGCCTGTATGAGATGCTCGGTAGCGAGAAATCCACCCAGGACATTGTCGATCACCACGAAGCTGTGCTGCGTCTTGTCGGGTGCGTTGCTCACATACACCACCGGGATCTTGTTTGCTAGTCGATGCTCGACAGCTTCTACGTCGTTGTCGATCGGCGCCAGAATGATTCCGTCCACCCGCTTCTCGGCAAGCAGCCGGAGGTAATCCACCTCCCTCTCCCGCTCCCAGTTGGTATTGCAGAGAAAGATGCTGAACTCCTGTTCGGCCGCTCCGTCTTCTATACCCCGGGCGACTTCCGGATAAAAGGGATTAGTAATGTCGGGAATTATTAATCCAAGTGTGTGGGTCTGCCTTTTGACCAGACCACGGGCAATCGCGTTTGGGGTGTAGCACATTTCCGCCGCCAGCTCGAGAATTCTACGCCGGGTGGCCTCCCGAACCCCTCTCTTGTTGTTCAAGGCCCGGGATACGGTGGCGTAGGACACATTGGCCTTCCGGGCGATATCCTTTATGGTCACCTCCGTAGTGTTATAGACTTCTGTGATCTTTTGCATTGCTCCGATCACTCAACTCGTAGTTTTTGCAAACGTTTACAAAATCACTTTATATTCCGGCGGCGATCCACTGTCAAGAGTATTGCTGAGATTATGCTGAAATAAGTGCCCGGAACGATTATTGATATTGGTGCTTCAGCTTCGATTCCTCCACGATTCGTTTGGAATTTCGACAAAGCCCATTTCTTAGTGCTTCAAAGAAATAAGGTTCATGCATATACTTCTCTTTGAGAACGAACAGACAAGTTGAAAATGCTGCGTTTCTTTCGATATCGGTTAAACTTTAAGATCTTCTTCTCGTTCATGTTGATCATCTTCATTACCACGATCAGTGCCCTTTTGATCGGGTACTTGATCATTCGCAGCACCATTGACCGGGAAATCCGAATCCGCCTCGCCGACAGCATCACGGCTTATTTCCAGGAAGTACAGTTTATCGAAGAGCAGTGCTTAAAAATCGCTCAAGAGCTGTCCTCCGACCGCGAACTCGTCGCGTTGCTAGCCGAGGGCGAGTTTGACGTCCTGGAGAGCAAACTGGTGCATTACCACCAACTCGGTATCTTCGACATCATCGAGATCGAGGACACGGACGGCAAGGTTATCCTGAGAGGGCACCAACCTGCCGTTACGGGAGACGTGAAGATCAACCAGATGATCGTGAAGGAAGGACTGGCCGGCAGGAGCGCAGTCAGTTATGAACAGGGTCAATCCGGTATGGCCATACGGGCTGTTTCCCCAATTGAAAGTGGGGATAAAATTGTAGGAATTCTCATGATCGGATCTCTGTTTTCGAGTGACTTCGCTGAGCACATCAAGCTTCTGACCGGAATGGAGAATGGAATTTACCGGGACAACGGAAAGGTTATGTCGACATATCAAGGCTACGACCGTCTGCCCGAGGAGGTTTTATCCCAGTTGACCGCCAACAAAACGGTATTCCTCAGGAACGCTCAGCTCAACCAGGAATCCTCTTACTGCATGCTCAAACCGCTGTTCCTCAAAGAAGACTCATACTGGGGAGCTCTCAGTCTCGGGGTATCCCAGCGGGAAGAAAAGAGGTATCTGCATTACTCGCAAAATCTGTTGTATCTGATGATCGGAATCGGCGTGCTCCTTGCTTTCGTGATCTACGTATTTCTGGCGAGGAATATCAACACCTCACTGGTGAAGATCCTGGCGGGAATGGATGGCCTGAATATAGACAGATTCGACACCCGTATCGAGTTGGCCAGTAAAGACGAGTTTGGGTTGATTGCCGAAAGCTTCAATCGCCTTGTACGAAAACTGAGTTTGTACAATCGACGTATACAGAAACTGCAAGACGACATGATTAAATCAGCTAAACTGGCTACAGCCGGTCAACTGGCCGCCGGCCTGGCCCATGAGATCCGCAATCCTTTGAGCTCGATCAAGATGATGGCGCAGATTCTTCGCGAAAGATATCTCAAAGGCGGAGAGGGTCAAAACGAGATACTCACGATTCTCACAGAAAGCGAAAGGCTGAATGATCTGATTAAGGACATGCTGGAGTTTGCCCGTCCCAGCCCCATGCGCTTCAGCCGCCACGATGCCAGCGAGATAGTGAAAGACATTTTAAGCCTGTTTCGGTACAACACAGAGCACCAGAATATCAAAGTCATTGCCAGGTTGGACAGGTCGATCCCTCCACTGTTCCTGGACCGGGAGAAATTCAGGATTATTGTGATGAATTTGGTGATAAACGCCATCCAGGCAATGCCACAGGGCGGCACACTCGCAGTGACAACCCGGCGCCGCCGAGACGGCGGAGTACTTTTTAGCTTCTGCGATAATGGGCAGGAGATCCCTCCGAAAAATCTGAGTATGATTTTCGAACCCTTCTTCACGACCAAGAAGGAAGGTACTGGCCTGGGGCTGGCTATTGTAAAAATGATCGTGGAGCGGCATTTCGGCACGGTTGAGGTTCAGAGCGGCAAAATGCAGACTTGTTTCTCGATTATTATTCCAGAAGATCTCGAGCAAAAAATACAGATGCTGTAGAGGAGATAATTTTGGCGACGATTCTTGTCATAGACGACGACCGCGGTGTTTTTGAGAGTTTCTTAGCGTTATTTCGAGGTGAACACACCATTCTTGGAGCTTATAACGGAAAGGAAGCGGAGAAGCTGGTGCAGGAAAATGATATAGAACTAGTTTTTCTAGACTACCGGCTCCCGGGTGAAGACGGCCTCTCGGTGCTGAAGACAATCCGATCCAAGGCCCACGATGCGGATATTGTGATGATCACAGCCTACGGGAGCTTGGAGACTATTGTGCACTCTATTTCCCTGGGAGCCTGTGACTATCTCGAAAAGCCCCTCGATATCGAGAAGATCAAAATCATCACCCAAAGAGTGCTCGGGTCGCGGAAGATGCGTCACTACGTGCGTGTGATTCAGGATGAGCAGCTGCGTACCTACGACTTAACCCGAGTGGTCGGTAAATCCGAGGTCATGCAGAACGTATTCAAAGCCATCGGAAGGCTTGTAAACAACGACATCACAGTACTCATCACGGGGGAAAGCGGCAGCGGCAAGGAGCTCATCGCCAGAGCCTTGCACTACAACGGCAACCGGAAGAACGAGCCGTTCATCGCCGTGAACTGCTCTGCCCTCCCGGAGGCTCTCCTTGAAAACGAGCTTTTTGGACATGAGGCTCAGGCTTACACCGGGGCTACAACCCAACAGGCGGGGAAGTTCGAGGCAGCCGCGGAAGGAACGATCTTTCTGGACGAGATCGGCGACCTGCCTTTATCCATCCAGACGAAGCTTCTCCGGGTTCTACAGGAGCGGGAGTTCCAGAGACTGGGAGGATCGCGTAATATCGTCCTCAGGGCCAGGATCATCACGGCTACCAATAGAAATCTATTGACACTTATCAAGAACGGTAAATTCCGGGAAGACCTCTACTACCGCATCAACGTCGCTTCCATAGAGGTCCCTCCGCTGCGGGAGCGCAAGGACGACATTCCCCTGCTTGTAGAGCACTTTGTCAACGTCGCGGCCAGCAAGCTGAACAAGACCCTCCACGGAGTCACGGAAGAGGCGCGGGCCATTCTGGAGCACTACCCGTGGCCAGGAAACGTCCGGGAGCTGGAGAATGTCATCTTAAGCCTGGGGATCAACTGCCAGAGCGGGATCATTCAGGCCGCTGAGATACCCCGATATCTGAGCGGAAACGCTGAAGACTCGGATTTGTTCTTTGATTTCGCAGACGCTTTTTTGAGACAATACGCAGATCATAAAGGGCTTCTTGAGCTCCTGTACAAGGGTCTCGAACCGCCTTTGATTCAAAAGCTCATGTCGAGTCTCGGAAATAATAAAACTGCAGCAGCCGATCGATTGGGAATCAGCCGGGTTACCCTCCAGCGTAAGCTTTCAGGCATGAAGCACTAGTAAAGTTTTTGTACGAGGGCCGTACAGTTTCTTGACATCTCGGTTACTTTCCCCTCCACAAGTCAAACAACAAGCTTTATTTTCAATTCCCTATAAAGAAAGGACTTAAGTCCTAATTGGCTTCGATCTGTCTTCATCTGGCACATGATTTGCATAAGAGATTTCCACGTGAGAGGAGAGACAAGGAATGAGAAGTTGGGGCAAGGTGTTGTTTCGACAAAGAATCAAGCTCGACGAGTATCTGATCGCTGGAATCGACATTTTGCGGAAACTCGTCCAGCTGCTGTTAATCCCTAAGCAGGACAGTCCGGATTCCGAGCAGACGGATGGAATACTCGATCTGGAGTTGCTGTTTGAAGACAGTTTTGCCCTTTTCCTCCAATGTTTGGACAAAAAGTTCTATCTACCTTTCTACTGGGAAGACATGTTTGAGGTCTACTCGAATCTGAAGAAGATCTTCGCGACCTTACAGGCCTATTACGCAGAGAAGCGGATCTATAAAGCCCGTTTTTCCTTTTATCACTTCCTCGAGCTGGAAGGTCGTGTCTTGGAGAATGTGAAGTGTTTCTTTCAGGAATATCTAACCAACCGGAAGTATTCCAAGGAATTACTGAAAAACAATCAGCACGAGCTTAAAAATTTCGTTCGGCTCTACTATTACGGGATTGCTTCGATCAGCCAGGAACAGGCGCAACCCCACATCACTTCAAGGCTTCTGGAGCTCTTCTTGGAGATCAATACGGTAAACAATACAATCCAGGATCTTTTACAGAAAATCCTTATCGGGACCAACCTGTGACGGATTCAGTACTGGTTGGGGCAGTTGTGCTCAGCTTGTTGTTCGCCTTCACCAACGGCATGAAAGACGGGGCGAATGTTTTCGCCACGGCCGTCTCCTCTCGCTCTCTGACATTCCGGCAGGCCCTGTGGCTGGTTACTCTGGCGGAGTTTTGTGGACCTTTTCTCCTCGGGATTCCCGTAGCCCTGACGGTGGCCCGAGGCATCATCCGGGTTGACCTGCTTCCCCGTGATGTCAACTCTTTAATCCTCGTTCTCAGCGGTGTAGCCGGCGCTCTTCTTTGGAACAGTTTCTGTTGGTTTGTCCGGCTGCCAACCAGCTCGTCCTTCGCCATGGTAGGCGGTCTGATCGGTCCTGTTCTTTTCCTCTACGGACTTTCCGGCATTCCGTGGATTGTCTTTCTGCTCAAAGTAGTCGGGGCGCTTGTCCTGTCGCCTTTTCTAGGAATCGTTTTTGGCAGTCTCGTGCACCAGCTTCTGGTTCGGATTTTCGAGAACGCCCCGCGGAAAATGGTGAAGTCCCTGAAGAAGCTGCAGATAGGCAGCCTAATCATTCTGGGCATAAATCACGGGACCAATGATTCGCAGAAAACCATGGGACTCATTGCCCTGATGCTTTTTCTGAGCGGTAAATTACCGCGAATGGACATTCCTCTGTGGGTAATGGTGGCTAGTGTCGCCAGTCTGTCGCTTGGAATTTCTATGGGAGGCACAAAGATCATCCGCACCGTGGGCTACGATATTTTTCGGGTTCGTCCTTATCATTCGTTCAGCGCCCAACTGGCTGCTTCGCTTGTCTTATTGTCATGCAATCTCAGCGGCGCACCCGTAAGCACGACTCAAATAATCAGCTCTTCGGTCATAGGTGTCGGCAGTGCGCACCGGCGAAGCGGTGTACGCTGGCAGGTGATTCAGTCGGTCTTGCTTGGCTGGATCTTCACGATTCCCTTGACAGGGGTGCTCTCGGTGCTGTTGTATCTGATTTTTCGGCAAATCATTTAATAAACTAGGAGGCAATTGCGATGAAACTGTCTCTGTTCCGCAAGGAAAAGAAAACAGATTTCTATCAACTTCTCGTCGAGCACGCCAAGACGGTCTATGAGGCCTACACCACCCTGGTTCGCGGTTTGGAAGCAGGCAACGGCGAAGCGGCGCAGCGTGTCTACTTTCTTGAACGAGAGGCGGATGATCTGAGGAGGATCCTGATAGATCGACTTAACCGCACTTTGATAACACCGTTCGATCGAGAGGATATCTACGCGCTTTCCCGAGCCGTGGATGAGATAATAGATGCAGCCCAGAGGACGGTAGAGGAATTACATATCTTCAAAGTACAGCCCGACGATGATCTGATTGCTATGGCCAAGGTTCTGGAAAAAGGTACGCTGGAAATCTATGATGCGCTTAAGAACATGAAGCAGTTCTCTGCCGTAGCCTTGGAGCACGCCAAGCTGGCCAAGGCTACCGAAAACCAGATACATCACATCTACCTCAAGGCTCTGGCGGATCTATTCGAAAACCCGAAGCACACAGCCGGTTACATGCTGAAGATGCGCGAGATCTACCGCCATCTCAATCGATCGGCGGATAACTGCGACGAGGCAGCGAATATAATTTCTGATATTATCATCAAGACGAGCTAGACCGAGGCCGTTATTGCCTGTTAATGGCGTAAAAAAGCCCTCAAACGAGGTTTACCTCACTTAAGCGCCGGATACTCGCCATAACCTGCTCTCTTACAGGTCTTACATGAAAGAACTTGGCCGGATTCAGCTCCAATACGTAGCACCCGGAGTAGCCGACACTTTTCAAGTCATCGATGTTTTTCCCGACCGGCACAATACCACTGATAAGCGGCCAGTGCGTACTACCGTCTGGTCCGAGATCGTGGATGTGGTTATGAATAACCTTTCGGAGGAATTCCGCTGGTGGACTGGAACAGGATTCGCCGTTCAGGACATTCGCTTGGGCATGACCCCAGTCCCAACAAATCCCGACGTTTGAATCGCCGACCTGCCGGCAGATGTCGAGCACCCCAGCATAGGTAGTGCAGGGATCGATTTTTCCTTTGGCGCGATTCAACTCCAGAGCGAAGCGGATCGGAAGGTTTTCCTGCCTGACAGCAGCGGCGATGCTCCTCAACGCCCTGACCGTTTGATTGTGATAGTCGATCATGTCTCCCCGATCAGAGGAAAGGGAGTGAACAGTCAGAACGATTGTTTCCTGGAAATCAGGCATCCTCCGCAGCACCGATTCAAGCCACACGTATCGAGACTCAAGTTTTCCCTCATCCAGAGAAGGTGGGAGGAAGGGATGGAGGGATACCCGTAATCCAGCATTCCATACACATCGAACGGCGTCGCTGATCTGATTCCCAGGAGCGGTTTCGCTGAAAAGACTGAGCTCGATACACCCAACATTTTGCCCCCGGAGTGTTTTCAAGCCCTCGTCGGCAGGCCCAAGAGCCGCCCCGAACAGTCGTGCGGTCTTCGAGTCATTTAACCCGCACAGGTACTCGTATGGAAGCGAGACCCCTATCCCGGTTCCCTGCTTCCAGGAGCTTACCCCGGATGGGACAGCCATCTCTATTTGTATTTCTCCGAGTAGTAGAAACGGTCGCGAAGGTCCCCAAGCTCTTTGAGGGCGGCCACCGCCTTGTTCTCGAGCTCATCCGCGACTCCTAGAATCAATGCGTTGGTAATAGCCATCGGCACGAGGGGTGAGGGAAAGGTTCCGACAGGCCCGCGTTCGGCGTACAGTATATAGTCAGCCAGCTTGGTCAGCGCAGGATTGCCGATATCCGTGATCAAGGCAAGTGGCACATGTTTGTCGGCGCAAACCCCCATAAGCCGTTTGAAGTCTATTGACGGCTTGGAGAAGCTGTACACCACCGCCAAATCGCGAGAGCTCAAAACGAGCAGATGCTCGAAAAGGTCCCGTCCGGAGGCCGACACCTGGTGGGAATGGAGCTTGAGCCGGCGCAGGCGGAAATGAAGATGGCAGGCCAGAGGCTTATCCGGACCGATGCCAAAGATGTATACACTCTCTGCGTTACAGATCGCCTCGACGGTGCTCTTGAAAACAGAATTATCGACGGTGGATATTGAACCTTCGAGGTAGAGAATTTCTTTCCTGGTAAGCTGCTCGTAGGACAGGGAGTCCTGCTCGAGGTCTTCGATGGAGTGCTTCATCCGACCCTCTGGAGAAAGATAATTCCGGTAGTACTCGAACAGATCGTCCCGGAACTCGTTGAAACCCTCGTAGCCGAGGGTTTGAGCAAAGCGCACAATCGTTGCCTGGCTTACTCCGATCGCGGAGACCAATTTGGACAACGGAAAATAGATGACCTCGTTGATATTGGCCATCACATAGTCCGCGACCTTTTTCTGTCGAACGGAGAAACTCTCGTATTTATCGACAATTAGCCTGTAGATATTACTGTTCCGGGCCGGGGACCTCCCTCCACGTTTCATATGGCAGGATGCCCAGGATTGTTAAGTCGCGGCATACGTAACATCCGATTTCTCAGCGATCGAAGCCGAAAGAACATATCAGCTTTGCTGACTCGGCATCAAAAATATTTCCTCGTTTCATCCGGACACCCACCTGCATCTCCGGTTTAAGATCGCGGCATTTCTCTTCAGGACCTTTAACCATGATTTCCAGTTCGGCTTGCACTGCTTTCAAATGAACGAGCACTTCCGAACCCATAGGTTGCGTCGTGTATACTATACAGGACACGTCGGCACTCCGCTCTTTCGACGTGAGCTCAATGTCCTCGGGTCGGATATTTACCGTCACCGTTTGCCCGTCGGAAAGCCCGGAACTTTCTTCAAGCTCAAAGTTCAAGGCGGGACAGTCTCTGAAATTCAACCCGATCCCACCGTTTTTCCGACTGGTCCGACCTTGAAACATATTGGTTTGGGGATTGCCCATGAAGTCGGCGACAAACAGATTGGCCGGGAAGTGGTAAACCTCATACGGTTCGCCTACCTGCTGAATGATGCCTTCCTTCATCACGACGATCCTGTCGGACAGAGCCATGGCCTCAACTTGGTCATGGGTTACGTACACGGTAGTGGCTCCGAGATCCAGATGAAGGCGTTTCAACTCTGACCGCAGTCTCATCCTCAGCTTGGCGTCCAAATTGGACAGGGGCTCGTCAAATAGAAAGATCGCCGGTTTGGTTACGACCATCCTGGCAACGGCCACCCGCTGCTGCTGTCCCCCGCTGAGCTCATGCGGATAGCGTTCTTCAAATCCCTCGAGTCCCACGATACGAAGAATTTCAACGATCCTCTGCTCCAAGACAGACCTGCTCAGCTTTGACCGTCTCAACCCGAAGGCGATGTTTTGGTTTACCTTCATATGAGGCCAAAGAGCATAGTTCTGAAAAACCAGCCCCAACCGCCGTTGTCCTGCCGGAACGTTGATTTTCCGAGAGGCTGAGAACACACATTGGTCGCCGATGTAGATCTCCCCGCTGTCGGGCTCCTCCAGACCGGAGAGGCAGCGTAAGGTAGTGGTCTTGCCGCAGCCGGAAGGTCCGAGAAGGGTTACGAAATCCCCTTCGTTGATCGTCAGGTTCAAGCCGTCAACGGCCTTCACTTCGCCAAACTGTTTTCCCATTTCTTTGAATACAATCTTGCTCATAATAAAAGCCTTCAACACTACAGCTCGATCCGGCCGCCAACACGGTTCAGGACCACATGCCCGCCGATGACGATGAGAACGATCACCAGCATAATCGCATAGGCGTGCTGGATGAAATCCTGGCTCTGGTATCGAAAAATGATTGAGGTCATCAAGGTCGTTTTCGGCGTCACCAACAACACTACCACATCCAGTACTCTCATCGTGGTGATAAAGGTGAGAAGCATGGCCGATAGGATGCCCGACTTGGTCAAAGGCATCACGATACGGGTAAACCGGGTTGCCCAGCGGATACCATGAACTACACCGGCCTCTTCCAGAGACGGGTCGATCTGGTGCATGGCCGCGATGCCTGAGCTCGAGGAGTACGGCAAATACTTCACGATGCAGGTCAAGGTTAGAAGAGCAAATGTACCGTACAGTGCCGGTATGGGTCCCCAGCGGCGGGCAAACATGGTAAGAAATATACCTCCGAAAGCGATACCAGGGATCATGTAGGGGATGAAGGAGAGATTCTCCAGAAATTTAGAATAGATCTGACCCCGGTTTCGAACCACCGAATACCCGATTAGGATCCCGATCAATCCGCTGAAACAAGCCGTGGTACCGGCCAGAAGAACGGAATTCTTGATCGCCTGCAATATAAACGGATTGCGAAAGATACCGGACTGACCTTCGGCTAGCTTGGGGTCGGCCTTGCCGATCCAGTAGTGAAGAGTCAGGTTGTCAAGCCCGTAACGCCCGACATAGCGCATCAGCGTCTGCCAGCCGAGAAGCAGGAGCGGTCCAAAGACAAATACGATCACAAACAACAGTATAAGGGCAGTCATGAGCCAGCGAAGTCTGCCGAGAGACACAGACTTTTTCCGGGTTCCTTTGCCCTCTACAGTTACAAAGCGTTTGCGCGTACCAAGAATAGCCTGGTTCATCCAGACCATAAGGGCAGTGGTAATAATCAGGATGAGGGAAAGGACATAGCCTTCTCCGTACAAACGGTTGTTCAGAGCGGAGTACACCCTGGTGGAAAGGGTGTAGTAACGAATGGGAAGGCCGAGGAAGGCCTGGGTGGCGAACTCGCCCAGTCCCTTGCTGAAGGTCAGAACGAATGCTGATCCAAGAGCGGGCAGCGCGATGGGGAAGGTGATACGCCGCAGTACCTCGAAGCGCCCGGCTCCGAGGAGCTCAGCGCTCTCCTCCAGGCGGGAGTCGATGTTGGCCAGGACACCCCGCATCAAAATGAAGGTATAAGGGATGTAATGTACGCCCAGAGCTGCGATAATCGGCAAGTATCCGTAAGCGATCCACTCGGGAACATCCACACCGAAAAGATAGTTCAACAGTCCCGGATTTCCGCCGAAGCGCTTGCTCTTGAAGACCATGATCCAGGCCAAGGCCACGGTCCAGGAGGGAACAATGTAAGGGATAATCAGAACCACGGAAAAGAACCGCTTCCACGGGAGATTGGTGCGTACGACTACATAGGCGAGCAGTGAACCGAGGCTGAGGGATATCGCCGTCATACCCACCGCGATGAGCAGGCTGTGCAGAGCCGGTTCGAAGAATATCGATTTGGCGATGGAGCTGAAAAGCACTCGTGTCCAGTAAAAGACCGTCAACTGACCCTCTTGAGCCCCTCGCACCAGGCGGGGTCCGGTAGCGTCGAAGATCAGTGAGTTGACAACGATGTACACCAGAGGAATCAAAACCAGCACAATCAGCGCTATGAGGAGCGCGAAGCCCCAGATTTTTTCCGGGCGCCTGAAAAGCTGCCTGATTCGATATAATCGATCCGGCTCCGCGAGCTCTGCCATCGATTCGCTTCCTGTGAGTTTTAAACTACGCTGCTGCTACAACCCGAGCCAGAAGTCCCTGACCTGCAACCCCTCCTCGTACACGTACTTGTAGTCGATGTACCAGGTGTAGTTCTGCAGATCATCGAGGGTGATGTCGAGCAGCGGTTTCACGTCACGGCGGCTGGCCCACTGCCCGGGCACGAACCAGGGCTTCATGCCTGCACCGCCTTCAGCGTCACCGATCAGCCAGCGGATCATCAGCTTGGCGGCATTGGGGTGGGGCGCCTTGTTGGCCATTAGCAGATAATTCTCCTTGGTGATGCCGACTTTGGGCTTGAGGTTCCAGGCTATGGCCAGCTTCTGTCCCTTTGCGTTATCACGCATCTTGGAGGAGGCAACACTTAAGGTAAGGGGTGGATCACTCTGATCCGGCGTGCCGACTGCCTTGGCGGCTGTTCCATCCGATGTAGTCAGCACCAGATCGTTTTTCACTACCCGATATATGAACTCGTAGCCCGCGTTTTGGATTCCACCGCTCAGTTTGATCGGCTGGCCGAACTCTTCCTGATAGGCTTCGGCCATATCGTCTGCATGCTGTACCACTGTCTGCAGGAAATTCATGTTTTCCTCTGTAAGCATCGGGTCTTTCATCTGTACCTTCCCGCGCCATTCTGGGCGGGTCAGGGCCCATAGGTTATTCACGGGAGGATCGGGATAGGTCTGGAAGTTGTAAAACACGACCTTCGACTCCACTGTGTGCACGAGGAGGGGAACCCGGAAATAGTCCGGGATCACATCCTTGGCGGCTTTGCCGTCGAGCAGGGTCTGAGGAACGTAGTTCACGATCAGACCTTGAGGCAGGAGCTCATTAACCAGGGTGGGACCGTTGGCTAGGTTCAACACGTCGGCGTTGTAGACTCCAGCCGCTTGCTCCCGCGTGAGCTTTTCGACCTGTTCCACACCGGTCATATCGAAAGCTTCCACTTCAATCTCCGGGTATTGAGCTGTAAATGTTTCTACGGCGTCGAAGATACGGGAGGACAGGCAGTAGACCACGACTTTACCTTCCTGTTTTGCCGCTGCATAGATAGCATCCCAGTCCTCAACAGCACTTTTCGTCTCAGCAGCTGCCGCCGGAGCGGGTCCGACCTCCTGGGTTCCCCCCGCCCACAGGCCGAACAGTGGAACCAGTGCTGCGAGCACGACCAAACATAAGATTCTTTTCGCCATGTTTTTCTCCTTTCTAAATTGGATTCTTTGGCTAGATTTCATTATGAACAATTTGTTTCATTTGTCAAGTTAAATGTATTGTTTGTTTCATAAATGTTGATGTAGTATGGCAGTGTTAGGAGAGTGTTCGATGCAACTACGGTTCGTTTTCTTCGACATGGGTGGAACGATCGACAGGCACATCTACGACCGTAATACCGGAGTTCAGGCGACCTCACGGATCAGGGAACTTCTATCCAGTGCAGGAATCGGAATTCCCATGGATGATGAGGATCTCTATGATCTTGTTACTCGCGGGCAAAGGGAATACCGCGAATGGCGTGAACGGACCTATATCGAGCTGCCGCCTGAACGGGTATGGCCCGAGTTCATCCTGAAATCCCAACACCTGCGCCCGGGCCAGCTCGACTCGGTCGCAGAACAGTTGGCCTATGTCGTAGATACACAGTACTACCTACGATCTCTTCGTCCCGAGATGCCGGATGTTTTACGGGAGCTCAGCAATATGGGACTTGGATTGGGTATCCTCAGCAATATTCAGTCGAAACGCCAGGTCCCGGACGACCTGGAGCGCTATGGCCTCAAAGAACTCTTCCACCCGATTGTCCTTTCCTGCGAATACGGCCGGCGCAAACCCGATCCGGCCATATTTCATTACGCCGCTCGTCAGGCGGGTGTGCCCACCAGCAGCTGCGTCCATATCGGCGACCGGATATCCCGGGATATACTGGGCGCAAAGCGGGTTGGATTTGCGCTTGCTGTTCAGATACGGCACGAATTCACGGAACCGGATGAGCCCGACGAGCCCAAGCCGGATGCAATCATCAACAGCATGGACGAGCTACCTTCTCTGCTGAGAAAGCGGGCAGCTTCCCGGCCCGGAAATCCTTCGATCTCCCGCAGGCCTGGCACAATTCGGGCTTTTCTCTTTGATGCCGCCGACACCCTATATTACCGACCAGACCCCGGCCGTCGCTTCAGCGACTTTCTTAAACATCTTGGTCTTGAAGATAGTAACCCGGATCCCGACGCTCTGCGGACCCTGAAAGAGAAAGCGCAGCAGGGTAAAATTTCTGTGGAGGATTATCAAAGCGGTGCCCTTTCACTGTATGGAATACGGGACCCGGATGATCTGGCAAAGGGATTCGAAGTGCTGGGAGAGGAAAGTCGGGATATCCGCTTTTTTACTGGTGTCACCGATACGCTCAGACATTTAAAGGATACGGGATATCTATTAGGCATCGTGACCAATACGGCGGTTCCACTCCATGAGAAATTACGGTGGTTTGAGAGTGCTGATATTGGTTCAATCTGGGATTGCCTGATCTCCTCCAAGGAGGTAGGCTTCCGTAAACCGGAGAATGAAATCTACATGGTTGCCCTGAAACAGCTCGGGGTGCAACCACGGGAAGCAGTGTTTGTCGGCCACGAGGCTGCTGAGCTCGAGGGGGCAAAGCAAGTCGGACTGCACACCATTGCTTTCAACTATGATGACGGAGTTGCCGCAGATGCATACATTCATAAATTCGATGAATTGATTCATTGCGCCCAAATGTTACAACAACATTGACTCTGCCAGACGAAATAGGCGTTGCTTGACGATAGCCTGAATCTATTCCACTATGAGCGGGGAAAATCGCAGGGGATGCGGCGGCTCTGCCGGTACACGACTATGCCAGGCGCAAGATCAAAAAGTGAATCTGAAAACCGCAGACGGTTTGCACTGACCTCGGTGATCGTCGCTCTGTCTCTGCTCGGCGATGCCCTCCTGTACGCGTTGCTCCCATCCCGACCGGAAGCCTTCGGTCTTCGGGTCTGGCAGATCGGCGTTTTGCTTGGAGCGAACCGCTTCGTGCGCCTGCTGACAAACGAATTGGCCGGACGCCTGGTGCAACGAAGAGGCAGCAATCGGCCTCTCTATTGGGCCATTATCGCCGGTAGCCTGATTACCGCCAGCTATGCCCTGCCGATCGGATTCTGGGGACTCCTTGCAGCCCGCCTGGCCTGGGGTGCCTGCTGGTCCCTTCTCCGCGTCGAGGGGTACCTGGCTGCTTTGGCGATCTCCACGAAGCGTACCCGGGGTCGCATTTTCGCCGTCTACCAGGCTGTCACCCGGATCGGTCAGGGTGGCGGTGTTTTAATCGGTGGGTTTCTCACCGACACGATAGGGATTGCCCCCACCTTTCTCATTTTCGGATTAGGAACGTTGTCGGGGGTTGTTTTACTGACAAAGGCCCCAAGGAGACCTCGCACAATACCAGCGGTTGCTTCCAAGGGCGGCGAGGAGCGAAACACTGTCCCCGCGGTTTCAACACCTGTTGCAGTACCGGATCCATCCGATACTGTCCGCAGCAAGTTCAAATCATCCCTGTCGGTCCTGTTCTCCTTTCTGGCACGCCACCCATTACCTCTGTGGGTGTGCGCTCTGACTCTAACCATGACCGAACAGATGGTGGCAAACCTCACGGGTCGCCTTGTAGCCGAACGCATCGGTCCGATCCTTCCACCTTCCTTAGGGATAACCAGTTTAACAGGGCTCCTGCTTGGCTTTCGATCCTTTGGAGCTCTCGTACTCAGCCCTCTGACAGGTCTGGCCGGCGACCGTTTCGGAAGAAGGTCCCTGCTGGCGATACTGATCAGCTTGCAGGCTTGTTTCATCGGCGGGATCGCTTTTTTCCGTACCTGGCCGCTTCTTGTCATTTGTATGCTCCTGCAGTTTGCTTCCGGGATTGCGGTCTACCTCCTGATCTACACTCTAGCAGGAGATCTCGCCCCGCATTCTGATCGGGCGTTGCACATGAGCCGATTTTCGACATTCCTCGATCTCGGCACTTCCCTCGGTCCAATCGTAGGTTTTGCGATCTACGCGAGCTACGGATTTGTCTGGGTTACGGTGCTCGCCTGGCTGCTGATCGTCACGGCCTTTATCCTACTCCGAAGACTTCCTGCCTTCACTCACGAGGCGGTACATTGTTAACGTTAATATATCACGAGGATTGGCCGGAATGCTGTTTGCCTCTACGGTCGTTCAAGGAGGAAATATGGCTTCTGGATATGACATAATCACGATCGGTCACGTTACCCACGACATATTGAACGATAGGGGCGTGGTATCTCAATTCATAGGTGGAGCAGCTTTTTTTTCCTCATTCGCGGCAAAACGATCCGGAGCCAGCTTAATTGTACTTACCAAGTTGGCGGAGAAAGACTGGGGGCTTCTGCAGGAAATGAAAGACGAGGGAATAGAGGTGATCGCCCTGCCCAGCGCCCATACCACCTCCATAGAAAATATCTTCGAGACCGAGGATGTAGACCGACGCAAAGTGAATCTAATCTCCCAGGCCGATCCTTTTCGGCTCGAAGATATTCCCGATGTGGAAACAAAGATCTTCAATCTCGCCGGTCTTTTCTATGGAGATATCCCCCCCGCGATAATCGAGCCGCTGGGGCGGAAAGGGGCTGTGGGATTGGACCTGCAGTGTATGCTTCGCAGCAGTGTGGGCGGCAGCTTCTCATGGATGGATTGGCCTGAGAAGAGGGAATGTCTTCCCCACATCACCTTTTTGAAAGCCGATTCTCTGGAGTCCCGTGTCATCACAAAAAACGAAGACCGGCAGGAAGCTGCGAGGATGCTTAATGACTGGGGCGCTAGGGAGGTCCTGATCACCCATTCAAGCGAGGTGATTGTCTACGATGGGAAAATGGTGTACTCGGCACCCTTCAATCCCTCGAATCTCTCAGGCAGGACAGGGCGGGGAGACACCTGCTTCGCCTCCTATATGACCCGCCGTCTGACCCACGGGATCGAGGAATCCCTACGCTACGCCGCCGCCCTCACCAGCATCAAGATGGAGAAACCGGGCCCGTTTCAGGGGACAATAGATGAGGTGCTGCAGAGAATGAAGGTATGAATTCGAAATTCATTTGACATACCTCCGGATCTGTATTAGAGAGAAAATAGCAAGGAGGTTTCTATGGACAAACTATACAAAGTAGCTCTTTTCGTACTGGCTGTGCTCCTGCTCGGCTCCGGACTGACATGGTCGGCCGGCCAGCAGGAAGCGGCGGAGAAGGAGAAGGTGGACCTGGAGTGGTGGATCATCCCCTGGCGGATTCGTGTTCCGGGAATGCCTGCCGATCAAGCCCCGGAAGGAACAGAGTTCATCGAATGGGCATCCAAAACCTTCATGGAGAAAAATCCCCATGTGACCGTAAAGGGCGTTATGGTCAGCAATCAGGAGTTCAACCAGAAAACCATGGCGGCCATCGCCGCCGGAACCAACCCGAACGTTCAATGGGGAAGAAGCGAAGTCGTTCAGTTCGCTAAGTCCGGACTTCTCGTGCCTTTGGATGAATACATGTCCCGGGAAGATCGTCAAGATTTCGTTCCGAAAGCTCTTGAATACTTCACCTACGACGGCAAGGTCTGGGCCTTCCCCTGGGCCTTTGGCAACAACGGCATGGGCATCACCAATCTGATCTATCCGCCGATGTTCGAAGAGGCCGGGGTGGACTGGAACAAGATCATTGAGAAGGGCTGGACCATGGACGAGTTTGTCGAGGTGGGCAAGAAGATCTCCCGCGATACCGACGGAGACGGAGAGAACGACATCTTCCTTACCGGCTTCCAGGGCAAGAATCCATCCCACCTGCACACTGACTGGCCCTGGATCCACAATTTCGGTGGCCGGCTGCTCAACGACACGGAAACCAAGATCACCCTCGATTCTCGTGAAACGATTGCGGGATTTCAGTTCTTAGTCGACGCCATCTACAAACACAAGATCGCTCCCAAAGGGGCGGAGGCGGCGGACAACTATGGAGTAATCCATCCCTTCCACGCCCACAAGCTGGCCATGGGCAACGGTGGTCCCTACGAGATCGGCCGCATCGACCGTTACGTGCAGAGGGGGGACATCGAAAAATTCCGGCCCTACGTGGCTCCCTATCCAAGAGCGCCGGGAAAGAAGCGGGGGACGTATCTGGTATCTCAAGGAATGTACGTCTACAAGAACCAGAAGAACGAGGCCACCCTGGAAGCGGCGGTGGAGTTCGCCAAGCACCTGACCGGCAAAGAGGTCATGCCCTATATTGAAACCGTGCTTTACATCTCCGGGCGCAAAAGCGTGAACGAGGTGCTCTACAAGACCGAGGAGTGGCTGGAGTTCAAACCGGACATCGACCGCTACGTTGCCGAGCTTTCGACCAACGGCTACCTGTTCTTCGGCTCTCCCCTCTTCGAGTACAGCAAGATCCAGCCGCTGGTGGGATCCATGTTTCAGGCCGTTTACAGCCGCTCGAAGGCCCCGGAGAAGGCCGTGAAAGACTTCGTCAAGGAGGCAAATGCCGCTTTGGGCTGGTAAGGGCAACCTTGTAGCACTACCAACATGCTGTATCTTACCGGGTGAATCGCTGCTTCGGTTCACCCGGTTGATTTATCACCCATTACTCTATCTGAATGTGAGGGAGTAATATGAGCAGCGGGACGTCTTTTTCCTCCAGCCTACTAAAACGAGCAAAAAAGGAACGTTCCGGTTACCTTTTTATTCTCCCGCATTTCCTGTTCTTCGCCGTATTTTTTCTGATCCCCGTTATCTGGGGCATCTACTACAGCTTCTTCAATTACACCCTCTTCGAGTTCGATTTCTGGGGACTCAGGGGATATGTGAAACTGCTGAAAGATCGCTACTTCTGGATCGCCCTAAGAAACACCTTCTACTACACCGTTGGGATAGTACCTCTATGGCTGATTAAGGCTCTGATCATTTCGGTTCTTCTCTTCCCCTTCAGCACCCGGCTGCAAACGGCCTTCAAGTCCATGTTCTACCTGCCCCACGTCTCCAGCCTGGTCATCATTTCCATGATTTGGCTGTGGATCTACGAGCCCCAGTACGGCTTGCTCAATGCCGTGATGAAGCTCCTGCACCTGCCCACGCAAATCTGGCTGGGCAACCGATTCCTGGCAATGCCCTCGATCATTTTCATGCAATTCATTATGGGCGGCGGCTCCACCATAGTCCTGGTATCAGCAGCGTTGGCCGGTATCCCCTCCAGTTTTGTGGAGGTTGCCCATATAGAGGGAGCCAACCCCGTACAGATTTTTTTTAAAATCCTTCTGCCCTCGATTAAACCGATCATCCTCTACCTGGTGGTCATGGGCACGATCAACAGCTTTCAGGTCTTCACCCAGGTGTATGTATTGACCAAGGGAGGACCCGAATTCGCCACGACCACGATGGTCTACCAGATCTATTACAGGGCTTTTGAGAACTTCAATCTGGGGGCTTCTCTTGCCCAGTCTGTTTTGATGATGTTGATATTGGTAGTGTTCGCCATCATCCAGTTCAAGTGGCTGGGGGAAGAGGTGGAGTACTGATCATGGCAGCCTACATTCGCATATTCAAGCGTAAGATCATGCTCTGGCAGATGGGAGTCATTTTTTTTCTCATGATTCTGGCAGCTGTCTCCCTGCTCCCTCTTTACTGGATGATCGTGACCGCCTTCAGCAAGCCGGCGCTGGTCCTCCAGTTCCCCCCAAAAATCGTACCGATGCCTCCGACCCTGGAAAATTTCATCGAGATCATGAAGCTGAAGAACCTGCTGCGCTGGCTTTTAAATACCGCGGTTATCTCCGTTTCGGTTACCGGCGGCGGGGTTTTCTTGGCCAGCATGGCCGGCTATTCCCTGGCCAAGAAGAAATTTCCCGGCAACAGGATCATCCTCTGGATATACATCGGCTCCATGATGATCCCCATGCAGGTGACCCTGGTCCCCCTCTACATACTGGTTCAGAAGCTGAAAATGGTTGACACCTACTGGGCCCTGATCTTGCCGTTCCTGGGGACTCCGTGGGCGGTATTCATGGTCAAACAGTTCATGGCCAGCCTCCCCTCCGAGCTCATAGAGTCAGCCCGTATCGACGGCTGCAGCGAATGGAGCATCTACGCCAAAATCATCTTTCCTCTGGCCATACAGGGACTCACCGTACTGATCGTGATCACCTTCGTTACCCAGTGGAACTCTTTCCTCTGGATTCTGATCGCCACGAACAGCGTGGAGATGCGTAATATCCAGGCGGGCTTGAGCTATTTTCAGGAGCTGTACCCGATGCGTTACTCCGATATCATGGCTGCGTCAACTCTGGCCGCCATTCCCATGTTTATTGTTTTCTTCTCCTTTCAGAAGTATTTTCTCAAAGGGATTACAGTAGGCGCTCTAAAGGGATAGAGCTTCTCTTCCGCAGGCTGTTTCCTGGCGGCAGCCGACAACCTCGGAAACCACTCCCTCGTGTTTACGGGTGCGGAACAACTGGAAGAAGATCTTGCCGCTCTAGCGGGATCCACGAATTGAATGTCCGTTTGGACATTTGCGGGGTACCAAATAATCGGTTATACTCTCGGCTGCAACTATCATTTCGTAAGGAGGTGCGTATGAACAACAGATTGACCGCATTGCTAACCGTTCTGTGTCTCCTGCTGAGCGCAATGCTCGTCTCTGCGGAGGGCAAGCTGGTGATCTACAACGCCGGCTCCCCTGAGATGGGGGAGGACCTGGCCCGGGCCTTCAAGACCAGGCATCGCGACATTGACGTGGAGCTGATCCGGTTGGGCTCAGGGGAGATCATCACCCGGGTCCAGGCCGAGGCCAGAAGACCCCAGGGTGACATCATCATGGCCATGGCCAAGGAGAATTTAGACATCGTCTACGACCTGCTGGAGTCCTACAGGGTTCCAGAGGCTTCCGCCTTTCCTAATGACGTAAAGGACGCGAAGGGAAACAAGTACTTCGGCTTCAGTTTCAACATCCAGGCCTTCATCATCAACACCGATCGGGTTCCCCTGAGCAAAGCACCAAAGAGCTGGAAGGATCTCGGCGACAGCCAGTGGGCGGGAGAGATCGTCATGGCCAACCCGGCCCTTTCCGGCTCCGCCTACGCTCAGCTGTTTCAGATGGTCGGATTGTACGGCTGGGACCATGTCAATGCTGTCCGTAAGGTGACAACGTTCGTGCCAAAATCTGGTCTGGTTTACACCTTTGTCGGCCGGGGGGAGTTCGCCATCGGCATCACCGGTGAGGGCAACGTGTTCACAGAAAAAGCCAGGGGCAACCCCGTAGAAGCTGTGTATCCCACCGAAGGAACGGGTCTGCGTTTCGACGCCTCGGGGATCATCAAGGGAGGACCTAACCCGAGGAATGCCAGGCTCTGGATGGACTTCCTGACCACCAAGGAAGCTATGACCATCATTTCCCAGGCTCCCCACTTTCGGAGGATGACCCGGCCTGACGTGCCGCCGCCTCCGGGGCTCAAACCGACCTCGGAGATAAAGTTTTTCGAGTACGACGCCAACAAGGCTTCAGCGAGCAGGAACGAATACCTGCAGAAGTTCGGAGAGATCTTCGCTACTCGTTAACGGGCTATCTATCAGGCATGGACGGCGCACCAAGCTGTCCATGCCCGTTTACAACTTAATCGCAAATCGAGGCTTACCCAATGAAAGCGCATGACGGCGGCCGGATTACTTTATCTATCAAGAATCTCAGCAAGGTCTTCAGGGGCAAACACGATCAGGTGCAGGCCTTAGACGATGTGTCTCTGGATATCCGAGAGGGAGAATTGTTCACCCTTCTCGGTCCCAGCGGCTGTGGAAAAACCACCACCCTTCGCTGCATCGCCGGATTTGAGAAACCGACCAGCGGAACCATTGATTTTCTCGGCCAGGACTTCACCTCGATCCCCCCTTTCAGGCGAAACATCGGCATGGTGTTCCAGAGCTACGCCCTCTTCCCGCATCTGTCGATCTTCGAGAATGTGGCCTACGGTTTGAGAATCCGGAAGCTATCCAGGAGGGAAATCGAGGAGAGAGTCAACCGGATCATTCAACTGGTGGGACTCGAGGCGACCCAGAAGCGCAAACCCAGTGAGCTCTCCGGCGGCCAGCAGCAGCGGATCGCCCTGGCTCGAGCCTTGGTCTACGATCCCCAGCTTCTTCTTCTGGATGAACCTCTGAGCAATCTTGATGCCAAGCTGCGAGTCTACATGCGCGAAGAGATCCGGAGGATCCAGCAACGAGCCAAGGTGACCACGATCTATGTAACTCACGACCAGGAGGAAGCCCTGTCCATTTCCGACAGGATCGCCGTGATGCACGCCGGTAAAGTCAGCCAGGTCGGTTCTCCTGACACGATTTACGAGAATCCCATCTCGATCAGAGTGGCGGATTTCATCGGTCAGGCTAATTTCCTCACCTGCAAAGTAAGGGGAGATGGAGACCCTGTTTTGACTTTTCGATCCAACGAGGAGATTGCGTTCAAGAACAGCTCCGGCAATATCCTAAGCTTCCGCGATAGAGAGGGGATCCTCTTCGTCCGGCCTGAACAGATAGAGGTTACCGCGGATCCGAATCATCCGAATGGCCTGAAGGGCGAGGTAAAAGTCATTCTCTACCTCGGCTCATTGGTCCGCTACTACATCGAGATCTTTCAAAACAACCATCCTCAGGAGATTCTGGTCGATCAGGATCGCCGTGTACGAGGTGTCGGAGTCGGCGCTGCGGTCGCGGTAATCATCCACGGACAGGAAGCTAAGCTCTTTCCCACAGAGCAGAAGCAACAGTTGAACCAGGATTAGGAGTCCATATGGCTGGAGCAATCAAGGATAAATTGAAGGCTTTCGAGTTTACCCCCTACCTGATCCTCGGGTTGGCGCTGATCATTCTGGTCATGTTCATTGCCTATCCCCTCTCCAAAGTCGTTTTCAACAGTTTTATCAAATTAGGCGATGCCCCAATCCTGAGCAACCTCACACTGGCCAACTTCTCTCAGTTTTCCACCTCGACCCTTTACAGAAGCGCCTTCTTTAATACATTGACAGTCGGTCTGTTCTGTGTTCTTTTTACCTGCCTTATCGGTATCCCTATGGCCTACTTCGTGGCCAAGACCGAGACGCCTCTGAAGACCTTCTTCCTCACCCTTGGGACCTTGCCATTGATCCTGCCACCCTTTGTGGGGGCCTACTCCTGGGTTCTCCTCTTTGGACGTCAGGGAGTGGTCAATTATTTTTTAAACACCGCGTTCGGGATTACGTTGCCCGACATCTACGGAGCACCGGGGGTGATCATTGCCATCACCATGAGCACCTACCCCTTCATGTTCCTCCTGACCTACGGAGCTTTAATTTCAGCAGATCCGTACATCGAGGAGAGCGCCGAGATTATGGGCGCATCCCGATGGAGGGTTATCCGGACTGTTACCCTGCCCCTAGTCATACCATCCATCGTGGCCGGCGCTCTAATCGTCTTCATGAGGTCGGTCGGGAATTTCGGAGTCCCCGCCATTTTGGGGGGTAACTTCTACGTGCTGCCGACCCTGATCCATTTCCAGGTCACCGGATTCTTCAACTTGAACGCCGCCGGGGCTATTGCCATGGTCAACGTTGTGCTGGTTGCCTTTGCCATTCTCCTCTCCCAGTACGTTACAGCCAAACGTTCCTACGTCACCATCACCAGCACCACCCAGGCCGCCCGGATATCCTCGAGCAAGGTCCTGAAATGGGTCGGAATGATATTCTGTCTTGGTGTGATCTTTTTCTCGCTGCTCCCGCACCTTACCGTCGTTTTTACCTCCTTCACCGAAGGCTGGGCGGGTAGCCGCTATCCGTCCAAATTCTCATTTCAGAACTACCGGAGGATCATCGAGATCGCTCTGACACCAATAAAAAACAGCCTGTTTCTGGCCACTACGGCCACCTTGATCGCCTCGGTAATCGGTACGCTGCTTTCGTACATCAATGTGAGGAAGAATCTGAGAGCCCGGTGGATCCTGGATCTGACGGTCATGCTTCCATTTATCCTCCCCGGAATCGTCGTGGGAGTGGCCATTCTGGTCGGCTTCTCCTCCGGTCTGCTCATCCTGAGCGGCACCTGGATGATCCTGGTGGTCGGTTTCTTTATCCGCCGAATGCCCTACATCTTCAGATCCACCACCGCTTCGTTGAGCCAGATCGATGTGGCTGTGGAAGAAGCCTCTTCCATCACCGGGGCGCCGTGGTTAACCACATTCAGGAAGATCACCCTTCCCCTGATGGCCCCTGGAATTCTGGCTGGAGCGGTGATTTCCTTCGCCACGCTGATGGGCGAGCTGTCCACTACGGTGATCCTGTACTCCGCCCACTGGAAGACGATCACCGTGACTATCGTGGAATACCTGTTCTCCGCCACCATCGGACCAGCCTACGCGTTGGGAACCATCCTCATCGTATTGGTACTGGCAGCCATATTCCTGGCCAACCGTATCCTCGGGCGCAGGATGTCTCAGATGTTCAAGATGGTGTAAAGATCAGGAATTGGTCGTTATCCCAAATACTTCTGTCAAGACAGAGGCAACCCCTGAGGCTGCTTGGGGACCGACCTGTCCGGGCACTGCCGCCTGGATCGCATCGTGCCAGCCCCATCGCGGTTCTTCCCTCATCCCCCACCGGTGCCTCGCTCTAGCCCGGGCTGCGCCCCAATAGAGAATCTCTATCCGCCTACCCGGAGAATGCAACAAAAATAAAGGAGCTTTCCGCCTAAAAGACAGAAAGCCCCTTGAATCCCGAAAATAGACGTGCTTTTAGAACCAGAACAGGATGTTGGCTCCCAGCATACCTGTGCTCTTGTCGAGGGCAAGTCCGTTCTCGACGATCAGGCCCATGATGTAGCTCAATCCTAGGGATAATCTTCCCAGCTTTATGTCCGCGTTAGCCTTGGCATTGAACCCGAGCAAGGTCGGATCGGTTACATCACTTAAAAGGAAGAACACGGTCGGCCCTACACCGGCGGACAGCCGGAGGAAAGCCAGGTCCAAGGCCAACCCCGCGTCTGCGTACATATCGATCGAGGTAACATCGCCGACACTGACCAATCCCAGAGCTTCAAGTTGGAGAAACTTCAGGAACTTGAGGCGGACATCCGCTCCGAAAGTGAAGCCGCCCTCCCGAAGCTGCGACGCATCCGGTTTTTGCCCAATAAGAACCGGAGAGTTGAAAAAAGCTGATGCGCCCAGTCCCAGCTCGGCAAAGGAGAGTAGCGGGATGAAGGCCAACACCAGTGCAAGAATCAGCGTTTTTTTCATATAGACCTCCCTCTGACAGGGACGCTACCCCCGTCTAGAATTGTCATGGCTCTAATATACACCATTGGAACACGCATTACACGAAGTCCCGTTCCCCAAATCACAGTTTTTTACTCGGGCTACCGATAAATCGCAGCGGATTCTTCATACCCTTCCTTGTAGACCCGTGTATCAGATGTGGAGCTCCAGTATGTCCCCGTCCTGGACCGGCTCATGTTTGGACACGGTGATCGGCTTTGCCGTACCCCGCCACATTCGAGCGAAACGGAGATTCTGCAGGAAATCCTTGTGGATCAGGGAACAAATATCCCCCACCGTCTGGCCGACGAAAACCGTATACGGTCGGACCAGGTCTGCCTTTTTCCCCGGGGCTTTTGTATAGACGCGCACGATCTGAAGCCACTCGAACAGCATCCGAGGCAGCCCGGCAACCTCTTCGGGATTTATACTCGAGAGCGGGAGGATTTCGCACCGCCCGCCGATCATCTCCCGCAGAAGAGCTAATCTTTCCCCAGCCCCGGAGGCGTCTGCCTTGTTGGCGATCACTCGACAGAGGATCAGATCCCTGTCGTCACTTCTCTCCCCCACAAATCGAACATGCCGGAGCTCGAAGGCTTGGAATACAGCCTCTAGATCCTCGAGTAGCGAGTCTGTGGACAAATCGGCCACCAGAAGGACCGCCTCCGCACCGCGTACCACACTGAGAAGATGGGTGGGCATGAACTCTGCTGTCACGGGCGGGGTGTCGACCAACTGAATCTGTATGTCCTGATACTCCACCATTCCCGGCTGCATGGTGTGGGTGCTGAAGGGATACTCCCCGATCTCGGGATTCGCGTTGGTAATCGCTTGGAGTATCGAAGACTTACCGCTGTTCGGAGATCCAACCAGCACCACCTGGCACGCGCCCTCTTTTTCAAATCCGAGGGTAGGACCCCCGCCGCTCTTCCTGCCCGTGCTCTCCTGCTGCTTCTGAAGCTTGGACATCCTCCGTTTAAGATCCGCGTAGAGATGATCGGTACCTTTGTGTTTGGGCAACAGGGCGATCATGTCTTCCAACCGAGTGATCTTTTCATCGACGGTTTTCGCTGCCCGGAACGCCTCCTCCGCCTTCTTGTATTCGGGACCTACATTCGTTGGCATGGTGGAAATTATAAGAAAAAAGGCGTTTTCCTCCAACCTGCCGGATTCCTACTACAGGCAGGTCTTGCCGATAAATGTCGGAGGGTTTCATCCAAAAGTCTTCGTATTATAGGTGAGAGGGTTGAAAAGAGAAACAATAGCACGGCGACGATCACCGTGTTATTTCAATACCTTCCAGAGCACTTCGCTCAACTTCTGGGCGGTGAAGGGCTTGCCAATCACATCCTTGAATCCGTACTTCTTGTAGTTGGCCATGGCCGGGTCGTTCGAATAGCCGCTGGAGATGATCGCTACAGCCTTCGGATCGATTTCAAGCAGCCGCTGGACCGCTTCCTTTCCCCCCATGGCCCCGGGCACCGTCAGATCCATGATTACCGCGGCAAAGGGCGTACCGGTCTGCCTTGCCTGGGTGTACCGCGATAAAGCCTCCTCGCCGTTGGCCACCACGGTCGGAGCATAGCCAAGATGTGTCAGGAGACGGGCGTAAACCTCTCTGAGGCTGTCGTCATCATCCATAACCAGAATCTTCCCCTTCCCGCCGTAGAGTTTACCGCCGATGTCTGTCTTTCCCTTCTCAACCTTCCGATCTGTGGCGGGAAGAAATATGAAGAAACGGGTTCCTTTCCCGATCTCGGATTCGACGTACAGGTAGCCGTCATGATTTTTCAGGACAGAGTAGGCCGTGGAAAGACCAAAGCCGGTTCCGTTATTTTTCGTGGTGAAGAAAGGGTCAAAGATCTTGTTCACATTTTCCTTTGGAATCCCAATGCCGCTGTCCTCGATCATAACCCGTATGTAGCGCCCCGGCTTAAGAGGGAGCCGATAAGCGGCGGTAACAGTGACATTTTCGGCCTCCACATTCACAACACCGCCGTCAGGCATCGCCTGGTCGGCGTTGATAATCAGGTTTTGAATCACCTGAATGATCTGCCCCTGATCGAACTCGGCCCACCAGAGATCGTTCGGGAAATGATACTTACAGCGAACGTTCGAGCCTCTAAGTACGAAAGTGGAGGCATCCCTGATCAGATCCGGGAGAGTACCGGGGACTCTGACAGGCACACCTCCCTGGGCGAAGGTAATCAGTTGTTGCGTGAGATCCCGCGCCCGCAGCGCGGCTCTCTCCATCTCCTCCAAACGGCTGAATACTTCGGCGGTTGGTTGGGTGTGCATCTTGGCCAGGGTTACGTTTCCCACAATCGCAGCGAGAAAATTATTGAAATCGTGGGCGATTCCACCGGCCAGGCGGCCTACAGCCTCCATTTTTTCTTCCTGCTGCAAATGCTCTTCGAGCAGTTTTCGGTCTCGGATATCCCGGGCCACACCATAGGTGCCGAGAAAGGTTTTTTCCTGGTCCTCCGGTTCCCGGTCATAAATCCCCTGAGATTTGATCTCCACGGGGACCTGAGGCTTCTCCCCCGATCCATTTTTTTTCTTATCTTCTCTGGGTGAACTCAGGCGCAACTCCACCCCTGAAGATGCCCTCTTTCCTGTCCTCCGTTCATTGAATACATGCTCGGATTTCTCAAGATCCTGGGGACAGATGATCTGTGAATAATGCTTGCCGATGATCTGCTCCCGTTTTACGCCAAGCAGCCGCTCGAAGGCGTCGTTGATAAAGGAGAAGCATCCCTTTTCGTCGAGGGTGTAGATTATATCCGGCGAGTTCTCAACGAGGTATTTATACTTCCTCTGAGATTGCTCCAACTCCCAGTGGATGGCCTGCTTCTCCCGTGTCAACCGTTTCTGCTCCAGCGCGTTCTCCACCCGTTTGATCAACTCTTCGTACTCCACGGGTTTTCGGATGTAGTCGAAGGCCCCGTTTTTCAGGGCGCTCACCGCCGACTCGATCGAGGCGAAACCGGAGAACATGATCACCAAGAGCCCGGGGAATTTGCTCCTTATGTACTCGAGGATCTCCAAGCCGTTCATATCGGGAAGCATTATATCGAGAAGCAGGAGATCATAAACCCTTTCCGAGAGGCTCTGTATGCCCTCTTTTCCCGTGTTGGCACTATCCACCTGGAAGCCCCGTTCGCCGAGCAGCTTCATCAGGCTCTCACACATACGTGGCTCATCGTCGACAATTAAAATTCTGTAGCTTTCCGGCACGACACTTCTCACTTTCTTTATTCCTCTTTATTCTCGGAATCGACCTACTTAAGGATGAACGCCAACTTGAGAAAAGTGTCAATACATACGATAATGCCGGCGAAAGAATGAGTAAAATCTTTAAGCGGGGACTACAGTCTATTCCACCAGATCTGAAGGAGACCGTGAAGCGTGTGCTTCGCAAGGGGGGTAACGAGGATGTGCAGGGGGTGCGAAAAAAATCCATCGCCGTAACCTCTGGAAAAGGTGGTGTCGGTAAGACCATAACCGCCACGAATCTGTCGATCTACTACGCCAAAAAGGGTTATCGTACGGCTCTGATCGACCTGGACCCGCTGTCCGACGTAGCCGCTCTTCTCGACCTGGTGGAAGCCGAGTCTGCTGTGGAAAATCAGAACCTCGACTTTGGTAAAGCGGAAATGGGAAGTCTATCGACGCCGGTGCTCAAGCACCTCGATCTGATCTTTCCGGCTCCAAAGCTGAAAACTGTGGAGCGCAGCGCTTTGCTCGAGAAGCTCTACCAGGAGTTGCCGGGCCAATTGAACAGCAACTATGATCTCCTCATTTTCGATCTGCCTGCGGGAAGCGAGTTCGAGGACAACCTGGTTTTTCTGCCTTTCATGGGGATGATCCTACTGGTTACCAATCCCGAACCCACGGCCCATGCAGCCGCCGGAGCTTATATCAAGCGGGCTTTCGACGTTTACCAGGACTTGATTGTACATATCTGGCATAATCGTTTTTCCCCGAACACCCGGACCGGATTCAACTCCAAGGACGTCGTCGGTAACTACAACAGAAACGTCTCGGAGGAGCTACGCATAGACCAGCGGGTGGCCGCCAACCTCAGGGATTTCGCGGCGGTACCGGAGGACCCGGCTTTGAACCTGTTGCGGGGCAGCCCCGCAGCCGACGAAAACGTGCTGCGATTTCTACTCGACACTCTAATGTTCATCCACGAGGAGTGGACAGCCAGCCTGGCGGCGGCAACCATCTCCAACCGTTCTTTCGAGTTGATCAAGCATTTCCTCGGCCACCATAAAAACATCGAAAACATTGATGAGTACCTGGAAGACATCGGCCGTTATCTTCGACTGATAGCAGAGGTAGGAGTTCTCGCCGAAGAGGGTCGGAAGGAAAAATCAGCCCCTTCCGCCAAAACCAACACCTCGGCCCAGGTCTTTACTCCTCAGGAGAAGAGCCGGTTCCGTAGTTTTCTGGAAAAACTTAATTCGGATCCGCTTCGCCGGCGGATCATTCGCACCATGGACCTGCTGGATACGAAACTGAACCATCTGGAAGAGAAGAAAAGCCCCTTCAGCGCCGGCACCGCCGTCGTTCCGGACAAGGCTCTGGACCGGGAGCTTTCTGCCCTGCTCGTGGTTATCAATAGAACGGGCAGCCGCAATCAGCTCATGCTCAACCAGGGAGGGCTCCTTCTGTTCTACTTCTCTCTCTACAAGCTCTTTCAGTCAGAAACCGTGACCGGCCTTATCCGTTCCCTGGTGCCGTCGAAAAAAAACAGGAAAGGCGCTACGGTACGGGATCGGCATCGCCAGATTCAGAATCTCGTTGAGGGGAACTCGGAATACAAACAGCGGTATCTGAAGCTCTTGAAGACGCTCCACCCGATCGTGAGCAAACAGATCGCCAACATCGTAAAGGCCTTCGACCTATCCGGCCTTCTTTTCCGGGACGGAAAGGGAGCAATCGTCCGCAGCGCCTATGTAAAACTACTGACGAACTTCCTTCACGATACTCTGTACAGCGGACTGAGTGTAGTCATCGGGTTTCCCTTTCGTTCTGCTGCAAGCGCTTTTCAGGAGGGAGCCGAGAAGGTACTCCAGGCGCTGAGGCAGGACTGATTCCAACGGTGTAGTCCAAAATGGATATTTTGCGGCTCAAGCTTGGTAGGAGCATCGGTCTGATTCTGAGGTATGGATGCCTTCTGCCACGAGGGATTGAGGTCCTCAGGGCAGCAATAACTGAGTTTTTCCTTCCCCAGTTTCAGACCCGGCTGCTGCCGGGCGTTCGCCCGATCTCGGTAATGGAGCACCGAGAAGACGCATCCCTACCCTTCGTTTCAAGCTGCGTGCGCAGCTACCTCGGGTATATGGCGATATGGCTGAAGACACTTCGGTATCTCTACGATGCATTCGGAAAACAAGCTCTAACAGATATTGAACAGATGGTCCGAGATATCTGCCTGATCTACTACGCAGCAGGCCGGGTGTACAGGCGCCGCCAGTCCACTACCACGAATCGCCGCACCCCTCCGCTAAATCCGTACTTCATCCTCATCAGGCTCTTCGATCCTCATCTGCATTGCATCCCGAGCCTCCACGTGATGACAATGTGCTACAACTACCATAAAACCCGGCAAATCGTGATGAAACTGAGCTTTGGACGAGCCGGGAAAGAAATTTACACCGAGGCAGCGGCGCAGACCTACACATTGGCCCTGCAGATTACAGAGATGATTCTCCTGGTCAAGCAGCACAGTCTGGTCGATATAGGACCGTCTCTGTTCCTGCTCTCCTCAATGTTTCCCGACTATGATCAGAGGGAGGTCAAACGCTTTATACGGGGGTTGTTTGAAAACCGCCGAGTCGTCGATCGTTACGCCAAGGCTCGTCTTCGCGCCGGAATCCTACAAACCTACGAGGAGATGCTGGCTCGGAAGCGCTTGTACCCGGATAAAATGGCCACAGATATTATTGTGGAATTTTTAGAGGGGTATGAACAAACAAGCCGGCGGCGGCGCCGAAGCGGGGGAACCTAGCAGGCTCCTCCGTAGGCGGGACGAATCGTGAATCCTTTGCCCCACATGCTATCGACATAGTCTACGGTACTCTCCTCTGCGTATGGCAATGCCCGTTTGTCTACGAGAATGTCGATGCCATCGACGTTGTACATCTCGTCACCTTCCTGAGGCTCATCCAGAGCCAATCCCAAACGGGGTCCGCCTCATCCGAAGCCCTTAAACACAACCCGCAGACTCTTGCCCTGGTTCTCCTTCAGGACATCGAGAAGTTCGGCAAGGGCGTTCTTCGTTACTTGCATCGTTCACTCACCTTCCAGAATCGATATATAATATTATTACTATATAATGATTTTTCTGTCAAGCGCTGCTCTCTCTTCCTCCAATCTCCCTGAGCCGATACCCCATGAAGGAGAAGTTCATCCCGAGAATGAAAAAGGACAGCCCGAAAGCGATAACCAGCACATACCAGGGATGCCTGCCCAGAGTCCGTCCAGCAAATAGCGGCAGATCCACAAAGAAATTCAGTATCAGGGTAACGAACGGGGTCAATGCAATAAACAGGATCGGCACCCACTGACCGATCCGAAAATGAACCCGTTTGACAAACAGCATCACGATCAGGAATCCTGAAAGCATGCAGAGGAACAGTTCCGCCGGGATGAAGAAGGCATATACTCCGATCGAGGTTGCGATTCCTCCGCCGCCGCGAAACTGAAAAAACACAGGTTTGCAGTGTCCTGCAATTGCGGCAATCCCCACCGCGGCGACAATAAAGAACTCCCAGTAGTTGTTGCCCGGAAAGAACACCAGCCGGGAGAGAATCATCGGCCCCAGCCCTTTGGACACGTCGAGAAAAAACACTACCGCGGCCCAGCCATTACCGACGCTGCGCCCTACATTCGCCGTTCCCGGATTGTTGTTTCCCAGGGTCCGGATGTCTTTCCCCGTGACCAGCCGGGTAACGATGATGGCATAATTCACCGAGCCGGACAGATAGGCCAGAGCGAGTAGTAGGATCGCGATGATGAGAATCATCCTTCCTTAGATCAGTTCGAGATTCCTCAACTCCGCAACAATCTTATTAGCATCGATCGGCTTGGTGATGTAGCTGGTACATTGTGAGGAGAATGCCTCAGTGACATTCTCGAAATCCCCCAGCGCCGAGATCATGAGGATCTTCACAGCCTCGGGACCGAGAATACCTCTGTCCCCCTCGATCTTTCGAATGCCTTTCAACACCTGCTGGCCGTCCATCTTCGGGAGCATAATATCAAGGCAGATAAGGTCGTAGGGCTCATTGGCCAGAGCCATATTGTACGCCTTGATGGCCTCCACCCCGTCGGATACCGTGTCGATGCGTCCGTAGGGTTCGAGGATTACTTTGAGAAGCTCCCTGCTCGTCAGTTCATCTTCAACAACGAGAATTTTCACCTGTCCTCCTAAACACTTTGTCAGCAGCGCTCCTTGAAGAGCTCCTTGATTTCTTTATCGTATTGTTCGTAGATCACGTTTCGCTTGAGCTTCAAGGTGTGAGTTATCTCTTTACCCTTCTCGAAAGGCCGGGCCAGCAACCTGACCTTGTTGATACGCTCGAACAACTTGAAACCCCGCTTCGGACCGACCCGGGAATCGATCTCGTCCATGATCAGTTTATAGACATCTAGATTATCCATCAAATCTTCGGGTCTCCCGAAGGGTATTCCGTTCTCCTCGGCAAATCTCTTGAGTATCTCGAAATTGGGAACCACGAGGGCCGCCAGGTACTTCTGATCCTGCCCTACGACCATGACCTGATCTACGTAGTCGGATTCGGTAATCGTATCCTCGATCGGACCGGGTTCCACATTTTCACCGCCCAAAAGAACCACGGTCTCCTTGACTCGACCCATGATCTTGATTTCCCCGTCGTGGGTCAGCATGGCCAGATCCCCCGTGTTCAGCCAGCCATCCTCGGTGATCGCCTGGGCGGTCAGCTCCGGCTGCTTGTAGTAGCCCTTCATTACGTTGGGACCACGTACGTATAGTACTCCCTTCTGGCCCGGGGGAAGCTCTCTGCCGTCTTCGGCGAGCACTTTGACTTCCACCTGATCCAGGGGAGGACCGATGGTGCCGGGTACCGGATGATAACTCTGCCGCACCGAGACGATCGGTGAGGTCTCCGTCAGCCCGTAGCCCTCGAGGAGGAGAATCCCCACAGCTGCGAAAAAGTCATCCACGTGGGGTGGAAGGGCTCCGGCGCCGGATACGCCGAACTTGAACTTCCCCCCCAGGCGGTGCTTGATCTTCTTGAACACCAGCACCTGTCCCAGCGCGTTCAAAGGCGTGAGCAGCAGGAAGGGCAGGAAGCTGATCAGGGCATCGACAAAACGACTGCTCTTCTTGAATCGAGGGCGTAAACCTCGAAGCCGCACTTTCAGCTTGGAGTGGGCCGTACCGACACCGATGAAGAAGTAAGCCAGGACTTTCTTCACCGGGCTGCCTGATTCGATATTTCGGATAATCCCCTTCTTCACTGCCTCCCAAATGCGAGGAACCGAGGGGAAGATCTGCGGCCTGATCTTGCCCATGTCCTCCACCATGATCTGGGCAACCAGTTTGGAGTAGGCAATAGAGCACCCCGCAAAGATGGCAAAATAGTTGACGGCCCGTTCGTAGGAGTGCCAGATCGGCAGAACCGAGATCAAAATGTCGCCTTTCTCGATTTCGAGATACTTCAACGGCGCGGGAATCTGATGCATGTAGTTGTGGTGGGTCAGCATTACGCCCTTTGGCTCGCCGGTGGTTCCGGAGGTATAGATCAGCGTGGCCAGGTCTTCGGTCTTGCCTTTGGCGATCTCCTCCGCAATACAGTCCGCGTGTTTCTTCAGGTACTCCCGGCCTTGCTCCTGGACTTCTTTAAAGGTCCAAACAGCAACACCCTGCATTTTGCTCTCGGATTTATGAAAATCCGGATCAAGAACGATCAAGGTCTTCAGCCCTTTCAGACTTTTCTTGATCGAGAGGATTTTCTCAAGCTGGGATTGGTTCTCCGCGATGGTTACCCCACACCCGGCGTGATCGAGGATATACTGAATCTCCGGAGCCGTCGAATCCGAACCTCTGGGAACATCCGCGGCACCGATGGAAAGAATCGCCAGATCCGCCCACAACCACTCTTTCATATTGTCGGAGATCATACCGATGTGATCCCCCCGCTTCACACCCAGGCTCAGCAGGCCCGCGGCGAACGCTTCGACCTCCGTGTACAGCTGCTGCCAGACGATAGGCTGGAACTCTCCCGACTTGTCTTTGAACCACTGGACCGTCAGGTCAGGCTCGTCACGAACGAATTTCTGCATCAGCCTCGGTATAGTATCGTCCATTTCCACCCCCCCATATACGTGAATTCCAACTCCCGGGCGGCACACCGGGAGAGAACGGTAGAAGCGTAGCACCGGCATTTTCTGTTGTCAATCGAAAAATAAGGGCCCTCCGGAAGGGATTTCACTTCGAACCCTGAACAAGATCTCTATGCCATTGTTTATCTAGAAAATTAGAACTAAAACGGATAATTTTCCAGTTTACCCCATCCGGGTGTATGTCTCTGAAATCCATTTGGGTCATTATGCCCATTGGGTCATTATGGCTCAACACCCATTTCGCAAAATTGTAATCACCTTTCCGGTCCATCTTGTTTTTCGTTCACACTTTCACTATATTTTAGGGTGTACGAGGAGAGGCCGTATGAAAAGCACAGACATCGACAGAATCGATAGAGAGTTCAGACGAGCTCGCAAGAAAGAGGAACTGATCGAGAAGCGCCTCGAAGGTCGATCAGAGCGAAGCGTTGGAGATTACATAAAGAAGCTCTACTCCCTCTTCTACCATGATGACAAGAAGATCTATAACCTGAAAGACAACGCCGATATACTATCTCTTTTTTCAGAAATGAAACGGGATGTACCCGAAAGCAAGTGGGACATCGTTCTCCGGAAAGCCCTCAAGGAAACAAAGATAGAGGTGAGTCAGCGAGAAGCGGCCTTTAACGAGCTGAAGGCCTACTTCGCCATGACTGATTAGAGCTTAACTCGAATAATCCGCCTTGATCAGGTGCTTTACGTACTGGGCGCGTCTGTAGAATCCGGGGTCTGAGTTGTTCTTGGCGCTCATCTTTCCCCGAAATGCCTTCAGATCTTTGTAACCCTTTCCCTCCATCCAGGACTCAGTTTCTTTGATCAGGTTCGACAGACTGCTTATTTTGTTCTTGTAGAGTGTGCTGACCACCTGGACGCAAGCGGCGCCCGCCAGAATCAGCTTGACTGCATCCTTTCCGGATAGGATCCCGCTGTTGGCACAGACATCACCTTGAATGTTGCTGTGGAGTAGACCCGCGTAGCGAAGCGGAGCCTCATGTTCCGTTTCGGTGCTCAAGCTGTGGCGATACCGATTCGTCTCCTCCTCCACGTTGATGTCCGGTTGAAACAATCGATTGAAAAGCACAAATCCTTGAACACCTACCTCATCGAGTTTCTTTATGAAATGCAGAGGATTCGAATAGAAGGGGCTCAGCTTCACACTCACCGGCACCTTGACATTGTTTTTGATTTCTCCGAGTATCTCGATCTGTTCTTGTTCCACATCCATCGAGCTCTGATCGAAGGCACTTGGACTGGCGTAAAAGTTGAGCTCCAGCCCGTCCGCACCGGTGTCTTCGAGCTGTACGGCCCAATCGCTCCAGACCTTTCGATTCACGGCATTGAGACTGGCGATGACGGGAATCCCGACACCCTGCTTCGCCTTTTTTACCCAGTTCAAGTGTTCCTTGGGACCGGCGTGTTTAACATGCGGGAAAAAATCCGTCATTTCCGCGTACAGATTGTCGAACTGGTGTAGATCCTCCTCCAGGCGAAAGCGTTCGTATTGGATCTGCTCTTCAAAGAGGGAGGCTGTTACGATGGCAGACGCACCGGCTTCCTCCAACTGCTTGACACGATCCAGATTAGCTGTGTAGCCGGAAGCACCGGCGATGAAAGGATTCTTCAGCTCTAAGCCCATATAGGTTGTTTTCAGATTTGCCATCGAGATTACTCCTGATTCTGTGTGTTTCTTTTACAATATTCTAAATGGCGACAATGGGCAAGGTTTTTCTCTTTGACTCAATCGGTATATCTGGGTATTTTAGCCCCAAAAGAGAGGGGGGAGAGATGCTACAACTGTACAACACGATGAGCCGCGGCAAAGAGCTTTTTCACCCGCGAAAGAAAGGGGAGGTGAAAATATTCACCTGCGGGCCTTCGACCTACCGTCGTCCTCATATCGGCAACTACCGTACGTTTCTATATGAAGATATCCTGGTGCGTTATCTGGAGTATCTGGGCTTCGATGTCCGGCGAGTTATCAATTTCACAGATATTGAAGACAAGATGCTCGAAGAAGCGGTCGAAGTGAGAAAGAAACCTGAAGACATCGCGGCAGATGTAGCCGATCATTTCTACGCGGAGGCGGACCTCCTTGACATCAAGCTTCCCCCCAATATTCCCCGCGCTTCTACCAGCATCTCCCAGGCAGTACATCTGATACAGCAGCTACTGGAAAAGGGCATCGCCTACTGGCACGAAGGCAACGTTTTTTTTGATCCGTTGAAATTCGAGGGATTCGGCAAGCTCTTCCGGCTCGATATAGCGAGCTGGCCGAAAAAAAAGGTTCGTTTCAAGAAGGATACCTACAACGGCCGTCGCTGGAACAGGGGCGATTTCATTCTTTGGCATGGCTACACCAATGGGGATCTGAGCTACTGGGATACGGAAATCGGTAGGGGCAGACCCTCCTGGAATATCCAAGATCCCGCCATGGTCACAGAAAACCTCGGATACCAGATCGACATCAACTGCGGCGGGATCGACAACATCTACCGGCACCATGACTACAACATCGCGGTGATCGAATCTATTTCAGGGAAAGAGTATGCTAATTACTACCTGCATGGTGAGCATCTGATTGTTGACGGTAAGACGATGTCCAAGAGTCGAGGGAATATACTCTACCCCGGAGACGTCCTGGACAGGAGCTTCAAGCCCCACCACCTGCGTTTTTTTCTTATCTATTCCCACTATCGCAACAAGCTCAACCTTACCGATGAAAAGCTACAGCGAGCCGCCGAATATGTTGATTCGGCACGCGACCTGATCCAGAGGCTGCTTGGACAAACGCGGGGACATGTCGGGCAACCGGACGCGGATAGGATCATCACCGGTATTAGCCAGGAATTTGAAAAACACATGAATGACGACCTGTCCGCAGGCCGAGCTGTGGATGGAGTATACAAAAAGCTGCGCACGCTGAACGACCGCTGTTTCCCCTTGCATCAAGAGGCAGCCCAAAGGCTGGGTGGGGAGCTATCACGTATCGATACGGTACTCCGGGTGTTGATGTAGAAACGATTACTTCCCTGTTTGTTGGTTGAGTATCTTTTCGATGGTCTGCTGATCCACAAATTGCAACTCGACAGCGATTTCACCGAACAACTTGTCCAGTCCGCTCTGCTCGCGCTGACGGAGAAGCACTTGCTTGACCTGCTCCTCTGTCATCGCCCCGATTCGTACCAGAGCTTCGCCGAGTCGCTCTTTTGCTGGTCCTGCTTTACTCATTGGCAACAACCTATTGTCGTGCAGCCCTGGACAAATTGCAAGGAAAAAAATCTCAAAGCGACAGGATGATACCGGTCATATTCCTGTCGGCGGCTTCCTGGGCTTTGAGGCAGATTCTGGTTGCCGCCACGAGCTGTGGGTCGTACCGACCCTTGAGTCCCCGAACTGCGTCCAGGAGATCGTCTAGATATCCCCCGGTACAATCAAGTGCGCGTTCGAACAGCTCAGGCTGCTCAGCTGAAGCTGAGTAGACCCGGATCTTCGGTTCGTTCAAGCCCATTTCCAACATTCCCCGTTCGCCCCAGAAGGTGAAGCGCCAGTACTGCGGAAGAGAATAGCGGAAACCATCCGGAGAGATATAGGAAACATCCCCGAGCACGCCGCATCCCCCCTCCATAACCATCATCAGCTGACCGGCGTTGCGAAACTGAGGATGCCGCTTTAGACCGGCGTTCCAGCATCTGGCCGCTACGACCTCTCGAAACCCCTTTCCCGTGATCCAGTGAAGAATGTCAATGCCGTGAATCGCGATGTCGTTGATGGTACCGCCGTGGTTCCCGGCTTCGAAATACCAAGCGGGTCGACTTTCGAGGAGCAGCGGGTGCTGCCCATTGAAAAAGATCGTGTGAACCTCCCCGATAGTTCCGGCCTTGACAAGCTCCCGCGTACGCCGGAAGGCTCCCGAATCGCGCAGTTCCAAAACAGCTCCGACGGCCAGGCAATGCTGCTCCGACAGAGATTCAATCTGTGCCAGTTCCTCAAGATCCGTGCATAAGGGTTTGTCACTCAGAACATGCTTTCCCGCCTGCAACGCGGTAATGATCCGCCCGCCCCTCTTAGCGAATACATCTCCCACCACCAGCAGGTCGAATTCGACTTGAGAGAGCATGTCTTGGAAGTTGGAGTGGGTCGGGTTGATCGTACCCGCAGAAACGAGGCGTCCCCGGGTCTGGGGATCCTCCTCGCATACAGCTACAATCTCTACATCCCGTCGTTCCAACATGTATGCGTAAACATCAAAAATGTGCATGTGCCGTAAACCAACAAAGGCAGCCTTTATTGCATCCCCCACTGGTTCCTCCCTTCTCAAGTCCCGGGCAAGTGTATTCGTTCACTGTACGGAAAAACTGAAAAGTACTCCAGGGAGATTTGACCGTCCTGGAGAGAACGTTCTAAAATGCATCGCGATGGGCGAGCTTCAGTTCGACTCGGGCAGGCAAAAACTCTGGCAGGACCTCGGTGCTCTCGACCCGATGCGGGTGGGGGAACGTACAGGTGTATCCTGGCGGGACGGCTGTTATCACCTACCCTTCCTGGGAACAGTCTACCCCGTTGATCCGGGATCCATGCGGATATACTGTCCGGCTGAAAGCCTTTTGGACAAAGATCCGGAGTTCGAGCTGCTGATATTGATCTATTTGATCCGGGCCATGGAGATCGAGCCATCGGGGAGATGGGTCAATGAAAAGGAGCTGCCGGGGGGCAGCAATTTCTTCACCGGCCCTCATCACCTGCCCGTCGAGTCTCTGGAAGAGCGCTACGGTACAGATGTGGAGATGTTCCATCGCCACTGTCTGCAGCTGGCCGGAAAGCCTCTAGATTTCGGCGACGCTTCCTACGCCTTCGAGCCGCTGCCCCACGTTCCTCTGGCCTGTGTTCTCTTTGCAGCGGATGAGGAGTTTCCGGCTCGGGTCACCTTTCTCTTCGACTCGACGATCGAGTTTCAACTCCCTCTGGATATCGTTCTGGCCTTGGGACATTGTTTCACCGTTGTGATAGGAAACCTGTCCTAGATCCTCAGCAAACGAAGAACCTCCCCGAGCTTGAAGCGTTTTCCCGTCATAAGGATTCCGATGCGGAAGATCTTTGCTGATAGCAGGATGAAAACGAGTACCGCCGCTGCCTGAACAGCGATGGAAACCCCGATCTGCCAGGTCTTCGGGTCGCTCACCAGAATACGGACGAACATGACGATCGGTGCGGTCAGCGGAAAGAGGGAAAGAAAGACACTGAAAGAGGAGCTCGGGCTGGTGATGATCGGACCGGCGGAGACCATCGGAAAAACCAGGACGACGATCAGCGGCCAGGACAGTTGCCCAAGGTTTTGCTCGTCCTGGGCGGCGGCGCCGAGGGCAGCGAAAATGGAGGCATAGAGGAAAAATCCGAGGAGAAAGAAGAGCACCAGGAACAGTAGGATGGAAAAACTCAGCTGGGGCAGCCGGCTCAAGCCGAGACCGGGGCCGATGAGATGGCTGCCCACCATAGCCATGCCGATCCACACCGTGTACTGCAATAAGCTGGCCGCAGCCTGACCAAAGATCTTGCCGAAGAGGAGATCTTGTTCACTCACAGAGGAGAGCATGATCTCGACGGTCTTGGAGGTTTTCTCCTGCACGACAGAGCGGCCAATGGACTGCCCGTAGAGCAGGATCGTCATGTACAACATTATGGTGAAGGTGATTCCCACCATGATAAATGAAAATGTGTCCGCTTGCGCTTTGGTACCGCTCTTGGTGATCTGCTTTGCTTCGATATCCATGGGCGTTGTCAGGGCACTAATCCTGGCGGAATCCAGGCCGGCCTCTTTGAGTCGGGCATCCATAACGACCTGGCCGATCACCCCTTTCATCGCTTCTACGATCCTATAGTCGGGGAACTCCTTTGTCACCAGCTCAAGGCTCTCCCCGGAGAGAATATCTTCAGGAAAGAGTAAATAGCCGTATAGATGATCTTCCCCCATAACCCGGCGTTCGAGCACTTCCGCGGGTTGATCGCTGTGCTGGAGGTGAATGCCAAGTTGTTCGATGGGCGGCGCGATCTGGTTGAACATCTCTACAGAGATCCCCGCTACGGCGAGTTCGGTTCCCTTACGTTCAGAATGCTGGGAAACAAGGGCGGGGACTACGGTCATGCCGATGAGCAGGAACGGACCCAGGATCGTCAGGATAGCGAACGCCTTGGTGCCGGCGGTCATACGAAACTCGTGGCCGACTACCTTAAAGAGTTTTCTCATCCTCTCTACCTTCCTTTCTTCAACTGGTCGATGAAGATCTTGTGCAGAGAAGGAGTGACCACCTCGAATCTCTTGATCGACACCTTTCCAATGAGAAAGGATAGGAGCCCGTCCGGCGTCACGCCCTGGGCCAATCGGGCCTCAAGCCAGCGAGGGTAGGAAATCGCATCGGCGATCAGATCACTGCGATGGATAATCTCAGGATCCCCGTCGAACTCAATGATTACGCTGTTCTCCCCGTATCGGGATTTGATCTGCTCCACGGAGCCGGACAGAACTTCCCGGCCGTGATCGATAATCAGGATCTGGCTGCACATCCGCTCGGCCTGCTCCATGATATGGGTGGAGAGAAGGATCGTTTTGCCTCCCTTGCCGAGATCCAGAATCGCTCCCCGCAGGGATTCGGTACTGACAGGGTCCAGACCGGCAAAGGGCTCATCGAGAAACAGAATGTCCGGATCGTGAAGAACAGCAACGACAAACTGGATCTTCTGACTCATGCCCTTGGACAGCTCTTCGACCTTCTTTGTTTTCCATTCCGTAAGATCAAAACGCTCCAGCCAGCTGTCGATGCTCTGTTGGGTATCGGCGCGGGCTCGACCTTTTAGGGAGGCAAAGTACAGGAGCAGCTCGTTCACGGTCATCTTCTTGTACAGTCCCCGCTCCTCAGGAAGATAGCCGATGCGATTCTTATCGCTGGGATTGATCGGTCTACCATCGAAGAGGATGCGTCCCTGGTCGGGAGCAATGATATTCATGATCATGCGGATTGTGGTGGTCTTGCCGGCGCCATTTGGCCCGAGCAGACCATAGATCTTACCGGGAGTGGCGGTTAAAGAGACTCCGTCTACGGCTTGCACCGCCCCATATCTCTTCTTGACTTCCAGCACCTCTACCTTCATACCCCGCTCCTAATTAGGGAAAGAGACCGTTGGACTCATGCTGTAGATTCTGCCACCGACTCCAGCGCGTGAAAAGGAAAGAAGGTTCAAAACGGGGCCGTGCCCGATGCCCCCGCCTTGACTTTTTTCCATTGGGCGAGAACTGTAGCACCTACTTCGACAGCATTGGACAGTTCAGCAATTATGTGCTGAGTTGAGACGAGTTCCTACCGTTTCCCGGAATAGATCTCCAGCTTCAAATCCTCTTTTTTATCTTCGATGAGAGAATACCAGATGCTCTTTTTATTTCCCAAAGAAGCGTTCGACATGGCAAAAGCTTTCAGCTTTTCATAAGTGCCCAGATACTTCTTGGCGTTCAAATAGGCGGTCTTGTATTGAGGAGTGAAAATTACGTCGATTTTTGAATCCACTTCCTGCTCCAGCCTCTTTTCCAACTCGACTGTCAGTAGCGCGAAGCGCCGGTATACTTCTTTTAGATAACGGACGATCAGCCTGTCAAACTCCGGCACCTGCCCGACCTCGGCGACGATCCGGGCCAGACCGGTGACCGCGGCGAAGTAGTCTTCCCCATTGTATTGATGACCGGCCTGCTCGGCGAGCAGGGCGATACTATTATTGCTCAATTTTCTCTTCTCCCCCGAGACCACCACGTCTACCGCGAAGGAAGGCATGGCTCTGCACACTTCGAGGATCAGGGCTATCAAGTCCGGGAACACCCGCCCCTTCCACAGCTCCTGCCGAAGGGATTCGAGAAGAGTCATCAGGCTGGGATTATACTTCATCCGGTACTGTTCCTTCGGATTGAAGATGATCTCACAACAATTCACCTTCGTGCCTTTGAAGATCACGGTTCCCGCGTTGAAAAACCTGAGCACCTTCTTTGCGAACAAATCACTCTTCACGACTTTATTTTCTTTGAGATAACTGGAATACACGCTGTTGGTGGTGATGATCTTCGAGTCTTTCGGCGAAAGCTCGTTGGCCAGGGTTTGCAACCTGGCCGCAGTATTCAGAAGAAATCCCGAGAGAAGACCGCTATCGGTGATGATTAGTGGAGTGGTCAGATTCCCGCCGGCAATACCCGCGGTTACTTTGAAATCCGGCAGGACAATGCTGTAGTCGCTGCGGTTTTTTCCCACCGCATGGTCTTTGACAACCGCATGTTTGGAAAAGGTACTGATGATTTCAAACGTGGTCTTTATACAATTGGTGGCGGAAGAGGCGATGACCACGATTTCATCTCCCCGTTCCCGGTTGGCCAATGCGTGGTTTGACCGTGCTATTTTTCGGATTCCCTCGTGAAGAAAATCGTCGAGCTTTCGCAAACGGGACAAGTTGCTCTTACTCTCCTGACAGAATCTCGTATATCCATGGATGTCCAGCATGGCGATGTAGATGTTGGCTATGGAGATATTTCGTTTCAAGTCACCGGCGCTTGAAAACTGCGGGTGCGGGAGAATCAGCTCCTTCCAAAGCTTCCCGTACTCGGATTTGCTGAGCTCTTTCAAAAAACCCCAGCGCAGATCTTTGAAGAGAAGGAAGCATTTTTCGATCACTTCATCCGGCTTGAAGGAAAGCTTCAACGTTCTGATGTAGTCGTACAGAGCCGAAAAGGTCTGAAACTCCCCAGCCATGATTTTTTCACTCATATGATAGAAGAGTTTCAATTCTGCGGTAGAAGAGAGCATGTTGAATATTAACTCCTTTTACCCGTTGCACTCAACCTTAACTGATGACAAACCATATCAGCGAAACTTCAGGATCCGCCAGCCCCGCTTCCGAGCAACCCAGCGCAGCCGCAGGTCCGGATTCACGGCGACAGGATCAGCCACCGACTCCAACAGCGATATGTCGTTGATGCTGTCGCTGTAGAACGCACAATCCCGCCATCCGCCACCCCGGGATCGGATAAAATCGTACACCTTTTCCCGCTTTTTTTCTTTCAGCAGCGGACCCTCGGCAAATCGTCCGGTACATCGATCGCTTTCAAACTCCAGAGAGGTGGCGATCACCTCTTCGATGCCCAGATGCGCCGCTAAAGGACGGACGATCAGATCAAGGGAGGAGGTAGCGAACACCACCCTGCGCCCTGCGGTCTTGAGCTGCTCGATCAAAGAACGAGCGCCGGGATAGATCAGGGCTTTCAATTTTTCGAAGTTCGCCCGCGATACTTCTTCCAATGCTTGCCGGGATTGACCGGTAAGCGCGGAAAAGTGCCAGTCTCTTGAATTGGCATTCAAGCTGCCCACGTAGTACTGTAAGAAGAAATAAGGTATATAGGCCAGGGTTCGGACGGGAAAGAGACCGCAATGTACTCCTTGCAGTAAAAACAGCGGACTCGAGGAACCCCGGATGATCGTGTGATCTACGTCGAAAAAATCGAATTGGGTTTGTCCGGCCATCAGCTTCCCGGAGTATTTAGCATTTCTACGGTATCACTCGGGCACTTATTCTCTAAAGACTTCAGTGGAGCTACGATAGCAAGTTTTCCTGAGGCGTTCAAGCGAGCTTCAGTTACAGTCGCCGCAGATGGAATCCTCCATCCACATCGATCACCGATCCGGCGGCGAAGGGTAGATTCCCGCGGATCACCGCGGCTGCGGCCGCACCCACATCCTCCGGTGTACCCCATCTGCCCTCCGGCACCAAACCTTCCCCGATGAGACGGTCGTACTTTTCTTTTACCGCACTGGTCATATCCGTTGCCATGATTCCAGGCCGCAGCTCCACGACCTGGATACCCTCTGCAGCCAACCGAACCGCCCACAGCTTGGCCGCCATCGACAGCCCCGCCTTCGAGATGCAGTAATCTCCCCGGTTGATCGATGCGGTATTCGCCGATATGGAGGTGACAAAGACGATTTTGAATCCGCCTGGCAGCAATCCTTTGGGTTTTTCCTTCAGCCAGTAGTTCACAACACGTTGGGTGAGGAAGTATGGACCTTTCAGGTTGGTGCGTATCAATTCGTCGAAGGATTCCTCGCCGGCCTCGGTGATGTCGGCACGGACCTTTGGAGCGATTCCTGCATTGTTGACCAGGGCATCGAGCCGACCGAACTGCCGCAGCGTGCCCGCGACCAGTGCACTGCGCTGCTCCGCATCGCTGATATCCCCCCGTATGGCTGCAATTTTTTGGTCCTGCTTCCGCCGGGCGGCCAAGCATTGGCTCACCGCTTCCGCGGCTGCTTCCCCGTTTCGAGCGTAGTTCACGGCTACGGAATAGCCCTCCTGGGCCATTCGCAGGGCTATGCCTCGTCCCAAACCCCGGCTGGCTCCAGTCACCAGAACTACAGGAACAAGCAGCTTCCCGGGCTTCCGGTTGTTGTGTTTTTTCATGAGGCTAAGCATAGTTCATCCCACCCGGGGCGTCAAACCTCGATGACTTCAGCGCCCGAGGCTTTGACATTTTTCAGGGAACATCACAAGATGAAATCCACAATCAGTGGAAGTGAAAAAGCGTATATAAGGAAAGGAGGGCAGGCGTGATGAAAATCGATACTTCAGCAACCCCGAAAGACCTTTTACCGAAGGTGAACGAGCTGTTCGAACTTTCCGGCACAAAGATCCTGGCGATCGACCGGAGGTGGAAGCCCGAATCTGGGACCCCGGTGTTCACGATGAAGGGCAAGTACACCACCCGGGGTTGGACCGAATGGACCCAAGGGTTCCAGTTCGGATCGGCCCTTCTTCAATTCGACGCAGGGCAGGACAAACAGTTCCTCGATCGAGGGATCCACGGCACTCTGCATACCATGGCCAGCCACGTCAGCCATATCGGCGTACACGACCACGGCTTCAACAACATCAGTACCTACGGAAATCTGCTGCGTCTGCACCGCGAGGGCAAGGTCCGTCGGGACAGTTGGGCCGAGGCCTTCTGCGAATTGGCCTTGAAGGTCTCCGGAGCGGTTCAGGCGGCCCGCTGGACTTCCTTACCCGACAACCTGGGCTACATCTACTCCTTCAACGGTCCCCATTCCTTGTTTGTGGATACGATCCGCTCGCTCCGGGTGTTGAGCGCGGCCCACGCTTTAGGACATGTGCTCATGGGCGAGCAGGACCGCAAGATTTCCCTGCTCGAACGGATGCTTCAGCACGCCGAGGCTACCACCCGTTACAATGTATTCTTTGGAGACGGGCGGGATATCTACGATATCCGCGGTCGGGCGGTGCATGAAGCGATCTTCAACGTCACCAACGGCGTGTTCCGCTGCCCCAGCAGCCAACAGGGCTACTCCCCCTTTTCCACCTGGACACGAGGGCAGGCCTGGGCCCTGGCCGGGTATCCGGAGCAGCTGGAGTACCTGGATAGCCTGCCAGAGGAATCCTTCGATGATCTGAAAGTCGCCGACCTGAAGGGCAAAGACAGCTTCATCCAGCGCTTCCTCGAGACCTCCAGGGCCTTGGGGGATTTCTACATCGATCAGACCCCCACCGACGGGATTCCCTATTGGGACACCGGAGCACCAGGGATGGCTAAGCTGACCGGCTGGCAGGACAGACCGGCAGATCCGTTCAACGACTACGAGCCGGTGGACAGCTCTGCAGCGGCGATTGCGGCCCAAGGGCTGCTGCGCTTCGGCCGTTACCTGCAGGAAAAGGGAGAAAAGACCGAGGGCCGCCGCTATTTCCAGGCGGGGCTCACTGTGGCCTCGGCCCTGTTCTCCGAACCGTACCTGTGCACAGATTCGCAGCACGAGGGATTGATCCTGCACTCGGTCTACCACCGGCCCAACGGCTGGGATTATATCCCCGAGGGACGAAAGGTTCCCTGCGGCGAGGCGACCATGTGGGGGGACTACCACGCCCGGGAGCTGGCTCTTTACATCAAAAAGATCGCCGAGGGCGGTCCTTACTACACCTTTTGGAATTATCTATAGGAGGGGAGGTGAGATCATGGCAGGGGAACCGTTGCAGGACCTGAGCAAACTCTGCATCCACACCATCACCACCCGTCCCTGGTCTTTGAGCGACGCCATCAGCCACTACGCCGCCGCCGGGGTGGCCGGTATTTCGGTATGGCGGCAGGCCATAGAGGGTCAGGATCCGGCGGAAGCGGGCAGGCGAATCCGGGAAGCGGGACTGGCCGTCGTGTCCCTGGTCCGGGGAGGCTTCTATCCTGCTCGGGAGCTAAAAGACCGGCAAAAGGCGACCGAGGAAAACCTGCGCATCATCGATGAAGCCGCCGCTATAGGAGCACCCCACGTGGTGCTGGTTTGCGGCGCGGTGCCCGGGCAGCCTTTAGAGGAATCCCGCAAACAGATCCGGGAGGGGATCGAGGCGACCCTTTCTCATGCTGAGAGCTTGGGAGTCAAGCTGGCGATCGAGCCGCTTCATCCGATGTACGCGGACAACCGTTCAGCGATCAACACCCTCAGGCAAGCCAGTGATCTGGCCGAGGCGATCGCCTCACCCCTGGTGGGAGTGGCTGTGGATGTGTATCATCTGTGGTGGGATCCGGAGCTGGAGGAGCAGATCAAACGGTGCGGACAGATGGGCAAGATCCTGGCCTTTCATATCTGCGACTGGAAGACCCCGACCAAAGACCTGCTGTACGACAGAGGGCTGATGGGCGAGGGCTGCATTCCGATCCGGCAAATCAGGGGTTGGGTTGAAGGGGCCGGGTTTGCCGGCTTCAACGAGGTGGAGATCTTCTCCACGGAACGCTGGACCCAGAATCAGGAGCAGTGGCTCGGGGAAATCATACAGGCCTACCGCGAAGCTTCCTGTCGTGCCCCGAACGTGGGCGTAAATCTAGAACAAGGAGAAAGAACGGCGATGAAGGAGCATAAGATCGGCATAATCATGAACGGAGTTACTGGCAGGATGGGGACGAACCAGCATCTGATCCGCAGCATTCTGGGGATTCGCGCTCAAGGAGGCGTACTGCTTGCCGGCGGGGACACGATTCTGCCCGACCCGATCCTGGTAGGCCGAAATCCGGATAAGCTGAAAGGCCTGGCAGAAGCCCACGGCTTGAAGCGCTATTCGACGGATCTGGACGCCTGTCTATCCGACCGGTACAACCAGATCTACTTCGACGCCCAGAGAACCGACCTGAGAAAGGAGCCGGTGCTCAAGGCCATCGCCGCGGGCAAGCATATCTACACGGAAAAACCACCGGCCTTGAGCACGGAAGAAGCCATGGAGATGTACCGGGCGGCGGTCAAGGCGGGAGTGAAGCACGGGGTGGTGCAGGACAAGCTTTGGCTTCCCGGATTGCTCAAGCTGAAGTACCTCAAGGACAACGGATTCTTCGGCAGGATGCTCTCTGTGCGCTGCGAGTTTGGATACTGGGTCTTCGACGGTTTCGACCAACCAGCCCAGAGACCGTCCTGGAACTACCGCACGGAGGACGGAGGGGGCATCATCCTCGACATGTTCTGCCACTGGCGCTACGTCATCGACAATCTTTTCGCTCCGGTGAAAGCGGTTTCCTGTATCGCCACCACCCACATCGAGAAGCGGATCGACGAGCAGGGCCGAGAATACCCCTGCACGGCGGAAGACGCGGCCTACGCAACTTTTCTCTGCGAAGGAGACCTGATCTGTCACTTCAACTCCTCCTGGGTCGTCCGGGTACGCCGGGACGATCTGGTCGTGTTTCAGGTGGAGGGTACCAAGGGAACCGCTGTGGCGGGACTGCGGGACTGCTGGATCCAGCCCTCGGCGCTCACTCCTCGTCCGATCTGGAATCCGGACTTACCGCAATCCCTGAATTTCTTCGAGCACTGGCAGAAGCTTCCGGACAACAGAAATTATGAAAACGCCTTCAAGGCTCAATGGGAGCTGTTTCTCAAGCATGTTGTGGTGGAGGAACCCTTCCGCTGGACTCTGCTGGAAGGAGCCAAGGGAGTGCAGCTGGCGGAGGCGGGGATGCGGTCCTGGAAAGACCGGCGTTGGGTCGACCTGGAAACGCTGAAGGGGTAGCAGTAATGATCGATCCGACCAACACGACCTTGGAAATCGGAAGCGCAGGCTGCGACACGGCAATTCTCGGAATCGGCAGCTTCGAACAGCACTCGACCCATCTACCCGTCGAGACGGATTTCTTCTTCGCCGGCCAGGTCAGCCGGCAGACAGCAAGCCTACTGCGAGCCATGCTGCTGAACCCCCTTCCCTACTCGACCTCATTGGAACACCTCGGCTTCGCCGGCACGGTTACCTTGAAACCGGAAACCCTGGCTGTGGTTGTCTGGGATATCGCCGAATCGGTACACCTATGGGGAATCCGTTACCTGGCGCTTCTGAACTCCCACGGAGGCAATTTCTGCCTGAACCCGGCGGCCAGGCAGTGGAATATGGAGAGAAAAGAACCCCACTTGCTGCTGATCGATTTCTTCGCGGCCCTAAGCGAAGTCGGCGGCAACCTCCACGCCGGCGAAATCGAGACCTCGATGATGATGCACCTGGCGCCGGAACGGGTACGGGCAGAAAAACCGGAGGACTTCGTCCCCACCTGGAGTCGGGCGGATCTGACTCACCTGGGAATGAAAGGCATCAGCCCAACCGGTGTATGGGGCTATCCCAGCCGGGCCAGCGCTGAAAAGGGAGCGAAATGGTTCGACGAAGCCGTCAATTACTGCGTGGAGAGGATTCGCACGCTCAAAGTTGCGTTCTCCAAGTTGACGGATATTTAACAAAAATTCTATACTTTGTTAGAATCCTAAAAACTTTTTAAAGGAGGCATGTTATGCCTAAGAAACTGCTTTGGGCTCTTGTGCTGCTCCTGGCAGGGGCTATGCTTTTCGCAACCCCCACGGCGGAAAAAACAGGTATGTGGAAGCCCACCAAACCGATCCAGATCATTGTTCCTTGGGGAGCGGGCGGATCTACCGACCAGATGACCCGTGTTGTCGCCGGTGATTTGGAGGACCATCTGGGCCAGAAGATCGTGGTTGTGAACCAGCCCGGAGCTTCCGGGTCTGTAGGAACCAAGAACGCCATGGATGCACCCCACGACGGCTATACCTGGGCGGCCGGGGCGGCTGCAGACCTGGGAGCCTACAAGGTGCGCGGTCTGATCGACTCCACTCTGGATGACTGGGTTCTTTACCTCACAGTAGCGAACGTTTCCGTGATGTCTGTCAACGCCGACGAGCCCTACAAGGACTTCGGTGAGCTGCTGCAGGCTTTCAAAGACAAACCGGGTCAGATCCCCGTGGCTACCGCCGGACAGCTGTCCGCCGGCCACAATTCCATGATCGCCATCCAGAAGTACACAGGTATTGAATACAAACATGTCACCTACGACGGCGGGAATCCCGCAGTCATCGCCACCGTTGCCGGGGAGTGCGTGGCCGTGCCCCAGTTGGCCGTTGAGCAGGCGGATATGCTGGCCGGCGGCAAGCTCCGCGCCTTGACCGTCCTGGACGGCAAACCCCTCGAACTGGAGAAGTACGGATCGATCGAACCGATCACCAAGTGGATCCCCGACTTCCAGCCGGCGCCCAACTACTTCGGCATCTGGATTCCCAAGGACGCCCCGAAAGAGGTCGTCGACACCTTCGGCAAGCTCTGGGACGATGTGATGGAGAACTCCGAAGCTCTGAAGAAGTACGCCGCCAGCCGCGGCGCGGTCTTCGATCCCTCCTGGGGCGCGGAAGCCGAGAAGAAGGCCATGCCCTACCTTTCGATCATCGCCTGGAACCTGCACGAAGCGGGTGAGACCGTTATGTCTCCCGCCGAGGTTGGGATCCCCAAACCGTAAGGCAGCGCAGCGATTTTGAGTCAAGAGCATCTCTCTCTTGAGAGATGCTCTTTTCTTTTTTTTTCAATTCTTGTAATAATAGTAGCACCTTAACCAAAGATAGGGCCGGAAGGAGATCGTCTTATGGAAGAGCGAAACATGACGCGAGCGGATTTCATCACTTCGATCGGCCTGATTGCCTTCGGGATAGCCGTGCTGGTACTGTCGATCCAGATGCCCCGCTTCGAGGAGCAGGGGGTGAACCGGTTTTCCGTTCCGGGAATCGTACCGGGCTTCCTCGGGTCGATCATCGCCGTGCTGGGAGTCGTTCTGTTTATCCGTTCGATCATCCGCAAGGGGTACAAACTCGGCCTGGACGGCGCGGCGATTGGCAGGTTCTTCAAAGCGGAGATAACCAAACGCTTCGCCGTGACCATTCTGGTCAGCATGGCCTACGGCTGGGGCATGATCTCCCGGATCAACTATGAGATCGCCACCGCGATCTACATCTTTGCCTTCATCGTGATCTTCGATGTCAAGTGGAGGCAAGGTATAAAAACCCAGTGGAAGAAGATACTCGTCGCGGCGATTATCGCCGTGCTGGTTGGCGGCATCGTCGGCACGACCTTCCGCCGTCTGTTCCTGGTGAACCTGCCGGGACCCGACCTGTTCTAAGGAGGAGGCGTCATGATTGAGGGTTTTCAACTCTGGATTCAAGGCCTCGTCGGCTTCTTGAAGCTCAAGATCATCTTCGACGTCCTCTGGGCTACACAGTTGGGAATCATCGTGGGCATGCTTCCCGGATTGACCGCAACCATGGGAGTGGCCCTCATGACCACCCTGACCTTCAAGATGGAGACCTCCAACGCCGTTCTGATCCTGGTCTGCATGTACGTGGGGGCGATCTACGGCGGCAGCCGCAGCGCCATCCTGCTGAACATCCCCGGGACCCCGGCCAACGCCGCCACCGCCGTGGACGGGTATCCTCTGGCCCGGCAGGGACGGGCCGGCCGGGCCATCGGCCTCGCCACCACCGGCTCTTTTATCGGCTCCTTTATCGGGATGGCCATGCTGAGCCTGTTCACGCCGATCATCGGAAACTTCGCCTTGAATTTCAAGAGCTTCGAGTTCACCTGGCTGGCCATCTTCGGAATCGTCATCTGCGGCAACCTCACCGCGCCCAAGGATCCCCTAAAAGGATGGATCGCCGGATTTCTCGGCCTGTTCGTGGCCATGATCGGCATGGAGGGAATCCACGCCTACATCCGCTTTTCCTTCGGTTCGGTGGCCCTGTCTGGAGGCATCGCCCTGCTTCCGGCCATGGTCGGAGCCTTCGGCTTCGCCGAGCTGATCACGATCATGAAATTCCCGAAGATGGAGGTTGTGAAAACCAAGATCGAGCGGGTGGTCCCACGAGTGCGGGACGTGCTCAAATACTGGAAAACCATCATCCGCTCGGGAATCATCGGGACCTTCATCGGAGCGGTGCCCGGCGTGGGGGAGGATATCGCCGCCTGGGTCTCCTACGACGTTACCAAACGTTCGAGCAAAGAGGGGCACAAATTCGGAACCGGAGTGGAAGAAGGGTTGATCGCCGCCGAAACGGGAAACAACGCCTGTGTCGCCGGGGCCATGATCCCGGTTTTGTCCCTGGCCATACCCGGTTCGGCCCCCGCCGCGGTCCTGTTGGCGGCCATGTTCATCCACGGCGTCCGTCCCGGACCGCTGATCATGCTCGAGTTCCCCGAGTTCGTATTCCAGGTCGGAGCCATGGTCCTGTTAGCCTCAGCCGCCATGTTGATTTTGGGTCTATCCCTGGTCAAGCTGCTGGTGAAAGTCCTTCTCGTACCGCGGGAAAAGTTGATGCCCATCGTCTTCACCCTCTGCGTGGTCGGGGCCTTCGCTATCCAAGCCCGGATATTCGACGTGGGCGTCATGATGGTTTTCGGCATCATCGGCTACTACATGCGGGAGATGCAGTACCCGGTGGCTCCCCTCGTGCTGGGAATCATCCTGGGCGACATTCTGGACAAGAACCTGAGACGGGCCTTGATCCTATCCGACGGGGCTATAGCGCCCTTCTTCACGCGACCGATCTGCGCGGTCATCGCCGCGATCACTATACTGACGATCGTGAGCAAGATGAGGTGGTTCCAGCTGGCCACGGGAGCGGCGGTACGGGGAATCAAGTCCGTGTTCTCGAGGAGCAAAGAGGGCGCCGGAAAGAGGTAGCAAACATGCTCCGACTCCGGATATGAGGAGTTCAAGATCGGTGTTGTTTTGCGAGAAGCAAAGCCGAAAGGTGGATTGACTTAGGAGGAACTGGCCCATTGTATTCGAACAACGAAATGTGCAATATCCCGTATTGAGAACCCCGCGGAGGATATTAAACTTTCTAAAATAGAAAAAGTTGCCAAGGCACTCGGAAAGAAAATCAGAGTCGAAATCAAATAGAATCCAAAAGACTGAGCTTCCCGGGATTCCGAGCACGAGAAGAGAGCGATCGAAGCCGCGACTGTTTCCGAGACGAGGGCCGAAGGAAATCTGCATATACTGGCTTCCAGCATCAACAGAAGAGCTTTCTATCGCTGATACCGCTGTTCGCAGTCGGGCGGCGCCACTCAAGACGAGCGTCTCGTCTTTCGCGGTCTCGGTGCTTTCCGCTTGCGGCTTCTAGAGGGCCAAATCCTCTAGGGGCGGGACGCTCATCGGAGCGGTACCGTTCTCACGTCTGTTGCCAAGAGTGACACTGCTCATTCCGTTCTACGCGGCGGTCATCCGTTCGCGCCTGATCAACACTAGGGGGCTGAGCGAGGGAGGAGCAAAGGAGTATGGCGGCGCAGAGTTACAGGCTGTGAGCTCCATCCACCGAGGCCGTCGGTGAGGTGCCGCCTCGAAAGACTCATTTGCTGTCGATCCAGCGCTGGACCCTCCCATGCCACTCGGTTCCCTGGAGAAGCGGCAGTATTGCCTTGAGCGTGTCAACTCTACTGACTCCCTCCATCGGCTTCACGCTGAACTCGTCAGACGGGGCTGACAGGAAGCCGCCTCGCTTCCCAGGCACAAACTGATAGGCGCCGAGATACACCATCGCTCCGGGCGAAACCGTGAAGGTGGCGGATTCTTTGGCCTTGCGCGCATCCGGATCCCCTGGAAAATAGATATTTTGCCTGTTGGATAGGGGCTTCTCGGCAGCCTCTACGCGATAGAGGAAGTACCGGCCCGGCGCAACGTTTTCGGCGAAGAACGTCCCGTCCTGACTCACGTGAACGTCAAGGTCGGTCACCGAACGCTTGTACTTTTCCTCGGTAGCGATCCCCTGGATCCTGTGCTCCTCTTCGATGAATGGGTATCGCAGGATGGCGACAAACTCCACCTGCTCGTTCATCGCACTGAGGTCTATTCTGCCACACACAAAGGCACTCTCGGGGCCGCTTGGTTCAGCCACACCGTCAGCGGTGGTCGCGCAACCTATGATCGTCAAAGCGGCCAGCGCCGCTGCCACTGCGGCCAGACCGCACTTGATACTCATATATGCCTCCTTTGAAAACGAGTTGCGCCGGTGGTAAGATAGCACATTTGACGGCGGAATTCCACAAAGTCCTCTCCCGCGGGGAGTGAATACAAATCGTGGGGATCGAGCAATTTAAGCCCTTTTGAGTAGATTGTGGTCATGCACGCTGTATGGAAAATTTTGATGATGGCACCGGAAAATTCTCTAGACTGAAAAGTTACTGCATGAAAACCGTCACGGTCGGCAACTATCGCAAGGACAAGTACTACCCGAGAATCGTTCGCGCTGTAGCGAAGATCCTGTCACGCTTAAACGTGGTCGCGCCGGTAGATGTGCTCTTGGAAATGGGCAATCTCACTAAGCAGAACTATGACGCTTGGCGCAGAGGTAAAGTCCTCTATCTGGAGTATGTGGTTGAAGGGAATCTATCTAATCCTCAAGCAGAGTTCCCCGGGCATTGCCCGTGGGTGAATGCTCGACGATATTTTGGTATTCTTGGAATGAGTGGAAAAC
>CAZVHJ010000022.1:0-71187 GCA_964627715.1 uncultured Spirochaetaceae bacterium
AAACCGACTGCGCGTTTGTCATCTTGGTCCAGACTGAGTGGACTGTGGCCCCCCCCATGCACGGGTGTCGGCTCGATCCAACCAAAATGCCCACAGCGCAAATGCCTTAGAATAGGTTGAAATGTTCAATAGTAGAATGTATAGATAATCTCCCACACCCCTAGGGGTTGATGATTGCTTTGGAGAGTATCAAGGATTTGCTGAAATTCGAAATAAATCAGGCGTTTTGAAGCTTGTTCACGATGTCTCTCAACGGTTGTGCGCCTATCAGGAAATCAAGCCCCTTTCTGTGGTCGTATTCCTTTCGCAAAGTCTTGTGGCCAGCCATCTTTTCCACTTCCTTTTCCGGCATGATTTTCAACGCCTCGGTGTAGAACGTGTGGCAGAGGCAATATTGCGTTCTGTTATGAAGATGGACTCCAGCCCGGGCTGCGGATGCTTTGAAATGTTTGTTGGCTGTCTCCGCTTTGATCGGCCGGCCGCCAACCGTGAATAGGAGCTCGTCTTTAGCGATTCCCTGAAACTCCAACAGAGTGAGCAAGGATTCCAGCTTGTCTGAGAAAATCACCGGTTTGACTGTCATCCCTCGTTTCTCGGTCTTCAGGCCCTTGATTTCTAACGTCTTGTTTTCCAGGGCCCGGCGGATCACCGCTCCGTGATGCTCCTTGATCCAGTCCTGCAGCATGAAAGCACCGACTTCCCCCGGCCGAAGACCGCAGGTCCACTGCATTAGAAAATATCCGTACCAGGATAGCGACTGCCAGATCCGGATCGCTTCGTCGATATCGTTTGGAAACAGCTCGCGGATTTCGGTTAGTGTGAACGACTCACGGTGCCGGCTGGCAGCTATGCTGTAGGGCTCGACCGCGGCGGCCTGGTTCTCGGACAGATAGCCCTGGTACTTCGCCTCTCCGAGGATATGACGTGAAGCGGTGAGGACTTTATCGAGGCTGGCTGGAGAGAGCGGAAAACCGGTCCTGGCGGAATCTAGATCCATCAGCCATTCATCGATCGCCTTCGTAGAGATGCGATTGAGCGGTACGGAGCCCCATCGGGGCAGAAGGTAGTTTCTCAATCGGCCGCGATGCGCCGGCAGATATTCGGCGCCGAAGGGAGCGCGATCCTCGACACCTTTTCGGTGATTCTTAGCAAACTTGCGTTTCGTCCAGGTGCATCTCTTAGGATCGAAAAAATGCTCGGCGAACTCCCGGAAGGTGATAGTCGAACGGAATTGAATTGTCTCCATGTTGGTATATGCCCAGGCTACCGCGTCATCATAGCCGGCCGGTTCCCATGAATAATTCCGGCGTCGCGGATCTACCAGAACGCCTGTCGATTTCGTATGAGCAGGATCATGATCGTAGACGACGTAGGAGACCAAGCCTTGTTTGGAAAATCGTTTGACGAAACGGAACGGATGGGATCTTTTCACGAAATCTCCTTTGAAAAATGCGAAGATTTTGCAAAGTCGGAAATCACCGAAATTTCAAATGGTTATTATATAAGGAAATAGAAGAGCGGACAGGCGTATTTTTTGCCGGAGACCGGACTTGAACCGGTACGACCCTTACGGGTCAGAGGATTTTAAGTCCTCTGTGTCTGCCAATTCCACCACTCCGGCACTTTTCTCTGATCACTATACTCCGCTTTACAGTGACTTGTCGATGACCCGGTTCAGTCTCTTGGCAAATTCCGCCGGATTGGCCAGTTCCGCCCCCTCCACGATCAAAGCCTGCTCAAAGAGCAGCCTGCTGATGTCCTCGCTGAGCTCCTTGTCCTCCGTGCCGGCCAGCTTTTTAACGATTCCGTGATTTGGATTGATCTCGAGGATCGGTTTGACCTCCGGCATGTCTTTCTGTCCGAGGGCTTTGAAAATATGCTGCATCTGTATGGTGGGGTCGTTGTCATCGGCCACGATACACGAAGGGGAATCGCTGAGGCGGGTTGAGGCGCGCACATCTTTTACCTCATCTCCCAGGATTTTCTTGATCTTCTTGAGAAGCGGGCTGATCTGTTTCTCCTTTTCCTTGTCCTCTTCGGTTTTCAGGTCCTCCGCCGTGCCGCTTCGACCTACGGATTTGAGCTCCACATCGTGGTAGCGTCCGATTACCGGTGCCACCAATTCGTCGATCTCATCATCCATGATGAGGGCTTCGAGGCCCCGCTCTTTGTAGGTTTCCAGCAGGGGAGAGTTCCTCAGCTTCTCCTCCGAAGCTCCCGTGATGTAGTAGATCGCCTTCTGCTCGCTCGCCATCCTCTCCTTATACCCCTTCAGGCTGGTCAGCCCCTTCTCGGTTGTTGATTTGTAGCGCAGCAGCTCCAAAAGGGCTTCCCTATTCCCGAAATCCTGGTACACCCCTTCTTTCAGGCAGACACCAAACTGTTTGTAAAACTCCTCGTACTTCTCGGGAGTATTTTTCTCGATCGTTTCCAGTTCTCCGAGGATCTTCTTTATCGATGCGTTTCGGATACTCTGGAGAACCTGGTTTTCCTGAAGCATTTCCCGGCTGATGTTGAGGGGAAGGTCTTCGGAGTCGATGATTCCGTGTATGAAGCGCAGGTAGGTGGGAAGAAGCTCTTTTTCATCATCCGTTATAAACACCCGCTTTACGTACAGCTTGACTCCAGGTCTGTAATTCACAAAGAACAGATCGAAGGGGGCTTTCTTGGGAATGTAGAACAGCGTCGTGTACTCCAGGGCACCCTCAGCCTTGGTGTGGATGTAGTGCAGCGGGTCCTCGGTTTCATGGCTGATCGTTCTGTAGAACTCGTTGTAGTCCTCGTCCTTGAGTTCGTTTTTGGGTCTTCTCCAGAGAGCCGATGCGGTGTTTATCTGTTCGACTTTCTGTTCTCGTTTCTCCTTCTTCTTATCCCCCTCTCCCTCGCTCTTCACCTCTTCGTAGTGCAGATAGATGGGGAAGGGAATATGATTGGAGTACTTCTTGATGATCGATTCGATCTGCCAGCGGTTGGCGAACTCCTTTCCCCGCTCGGAAAGGAAGAGCTTGACGATCGTACCGTTGCGCTGTGAGGTGGCCTCCTCTACGGAGAAAGAGCCCTTGCCGTCACTGATCCACTTGAAGGCTATCTCCTCTCCCGCCTTTCTACTGACAACTTCGATTTTATCTGCCACCATGAACGCGGAATAGAAACCCACACCGAACTGGCCGATCAGGTTTGTATCATCCAGGTTTTGATCTCCGAGAGATTCCACGAATTGCCGGGTCCCGGAGTTGGCGATGGTTCCCAGGTTCTTTGCCAGCTCCTCTGCATTCATGCCTATCCCCGTGTCCGTTACCGCCAGCCAGCTCTTGTCTTTTTGGTCTAGCGAGATATCGATGCGGGGAACAAAGGCGAATCCCTTGAAGGCGTCGTCCGTCAGGGTGAGATATTTCAGACGGTCGAGAGCGTCTGAAGCGTTGGAAACCAGCTCCCTGAGGAAGACCTCCGGGTGGGAGTACAGGGAGTGGATGATGAGGTGCAGCAGGCGGCTGACTTCGGTCTTGAACTTTTGTTTTGCCATGGCTTTACTCCTATCACCTACAGAGGTGGCGGCCCATCTGCCCATTCGGCCGATGTCGGTGCCGCCCTGTATGTACTTTGAAAAAGACTGTATATGTATTGAGATTTCTCTCCTATAAAAGTAATAAAAAAAAGTCGGGGGAGCAATCATGGGCACGAGATGGGGAGTTTGCCTTGACAGCGGCGGCTGGGGGGGCGTAGAGTTCTTGTTCGTGAAGATCGGTGAAATGCTCCAGGAGTATGGCCTGGAGATCGACGATGTACGGTGGTACCTCGCCTGCCTGCAGGCGGATCGTCTGCTCGGCTATCGGGACAACAAGCGGGAACTGATCCGCTTGATCTGGTCCGGAGAGCTGGAGGAGGCGCTGTACGATATGGAAGAGCGTTTTCTCAGGGAGTTGCAGAGCAGGCTCGATCGGAGAACCCGTGATGAAGTCCAGGTTCGAAGAGTTCTTCGGGAAGTGGTCTTGTGCCGAGAAAAACGCTACACGGCCGAATAAATATTTAATATTTATACAATAAAATGGTATAAATATACTTGACACTCTCTTTCCGGCTGAGCTATGGTACCACAAGGAGGGAGAGTACATGAAAACGACTCTGGATTCGAAGGTACTTGAACGGATCGAATCGGTTCCGGTTCCACAAGTACGAAAATGCGCCATCGCCTATTCCGGCGGTTTGGATTCCACTCTTGGGATCGAGCTGCTCCGGCGGGTGTATCGGGCAGACACTATTATCCCCATTACCGTTGATGTGGGGCAGGGCAGGGAGGAGATCGAGCTGGCGGAACGCCGCTCCGCCACGCTTCAAGTCCAGCCCCTGCTTGTCGATGCCCGGGAGCTGTTCAGCCGGGAGTGGCTCGCCAAAGCCATCCAAGCCAATAGCAGCTATTGGGGTTATCCGGTTTCCACCGCGATGACCCGCCAGCTTATCGCCCAGCAGGTGGCCCGGAAGGCTGCCGAGCTGGGCTGCGATGCGGTTCTAGAAGGCTCCACCGGACGCGGGAACGATCAGTACCGGATGCACAACGTGTTCAAGATGTTTGCTCCCCAATTGCAGGTCCTCGTTCCCGTTCGGGATTTTGATCTCACCCGTGCGGAGGAGCTGGAGCTCTGCCGTCAGTGGGGCGTCCCCGTGGAGGAGATCATTTCCGGTGGAGACGACAAAACTCTCTGGTGTCGCTCGATCGCCTCGGGCGCCGTCGCTCTGAATCAGAAGATCCCGGATTCGATCTGGATGTGGCACGTCCCCCCGGAACGGGCTGAGGATCGGGCGGAGGTCCTGGAACTCGCCTTCCAGCGGGGGCTTCCTGTTGCATTGGACGGCGAGTCACTCGATCTGGTGGCCCTGATCGAGAGACTGAACCGGCGGGCCGGGGCCTGCGGTCTGGGACGGATCGACATCTTTGAAGACGGTATCATGGGTTTGAAGAGCCGTGAAATCTATGAAGCCCCGGCGGCGGAGGTGATCCTCAAGGTAAAGACCGATCTGGAGGGTCAAACCTTGAGCAAAGAGGAGCGGGAGTTCAAGCGCCTGGTCGACAATCGTTGGGCCTCTATGGTATATCACGGTGAGTGGTTTCACCCTCTCAAAGAGGAACTGGACGCCTTTGTGGGGTGCAGCCAGAAACACGTCAATGGCACGGTGAAGGTGAAGCTGTACAAGGGGAATCTGGAGATCCTGGAACGGGAGCGCTCCTGGTCCTCCCTGTTCTATCCCGAGATCCGTTCGATCGAGGGAAGCGGATTCGACCAGAGGTGGTGCGCCGATGCGGCCAAGGTTCGAGGGCTGACCTTCGAGATCCTGGCCCGCAGGGATAAACGGTGGAAGGAGAGAGCTTGAGCAAACTCTGGGACAAGGGCTATGGCCTGGACAAACTGGTAGAGGAGTTCACAGTCGGGGAAGACCCGATTCTGGATCAGAGCTTGGTGGCGGCGGACTGTGTGGCCAGCCTGGCCCATGCCGGAATGTTGAAACAGATCAATATTCTCACCGCGGATGAGTACGAGGACTTGAGAAAAGAACTGTCCAGGATCATTCAACTGAATCGGGATGGAACCTTTCCCATCCGCAGGGAAGATGAGGACTGTCACACCGCCATCGAGAACCACCTGGTTCAAAACGTCGGGGAAGCGGGAAAGAAGATCCATACGGGACGATCACGGAACGACCAGGTAATCGCAGCCCTCAGGCTCTACACCCGTTCTTTCCTCCTCCAATTCCAGAGCGCCTGCCTGGATCTGGTACAAATCCTGGTCACTTTTGCGGACCAGCATAAGGATGTGCCGATGCCGGGGCGCACCCATCTCCAGATCGCCATGCCCTCTTCCGTCGGGCTGTGGGCCGGCGCCTATGCCGAGGAGCTGCTGGATGATCTGACCTTGGTCGAGACCGCCTACCGCCTGAACAATTCCTGCCCATTGGGTTCGGCGGCAAGCTATGGAGTGCCCCTGCCTTTGGATAGAGAGATGGTAGCCGAGTCTCTGGGCTTTGATCGGGTCCAGAACAACGTTCTGTATGTAAACAACAGCCGCGGCAAGTTCGAAGCGATTATTCTCGATGCCGTCGAACAAATCATGCTGACCTTGAGCAAGCTGGCCCAAGACTTGATTCTCTTCTCCCTGCCCGAGTTCGGCTACTTTCACCTGCCCGCCGAGCTGTTCGCCGGCAGCAGCATCATGCCTCAGAAAAAAAACCCCTGCATGCTCGAACTCCTTCGGGCCAAAGCAGCCACGGTCAGCAGCTACAGCGCTCGGATCAAAAGCATTATCCGGGCCCTGCCCTCGGGGTACAATCGAGACTTTCAAGAGACCAAGGCGCCTTTTCTGCGCGGTTTGAACCTGGGGCTGATCGGTGTGCAGGTGATGAGCCTGGTGATTGAAAAGCTCGAGATCGATCCAAAGAGATTGCGGGAGGGATTCACTACGGAGATCTATGCCACTGATCAGGCCCTCGACATGGTTGCGCGGGGTGCTTCGTTTCGAGACGCCTACCGCAAGGTAGGAGGCGATCTCGAGGCGCTTGAGAAAAGGGATCCTGATCAAGCGATCCTCGGGCGGACCTACACGGGAACAACGGGAAACCTGGGTCTGGAGCTGGCCCGAGGGATCGTGAAGGAACAGCGGGAACGCCTGTCATCCAGGAAAAAGGAGATCGATCGAAAGATCGAAGCCCTGACAGGATTCACGGTTTCACTTTGTGGGTGAGAGTATTGACGGGTCCAGTCTTGAGATTGATAATTCCCGGATGAAGCGCTTCGTTCCCCTCACCAGAAAGATCAATCTGATCATCATCATCAGCAGCCTGGTCGTGGATGTGGGAATTGTTATTGCCTATTTCGCCTACACACAAAACTCGAGTCTTCGCCAAACCAGCCGGGGGAATCTGCGGCAGCAGTCGGATATACTCTTTCAGTCGATCAAAAACGCCATGCTGCCCGGGGAAGCACCCATTGCGGTTCAGCTGTTCGAGGATATTCGACTGGCCAATCCGGCCTACAAGATTTTCCTGCTGCGTGACAACGGAGTTCAGGCCTTCTCGGATAACTCCACCCTCGAGGGTCAGACCTTTTTCACGATCTACAAACCTCTGTTGAATCTGCCCAAGTGCTCCGGCTGCCACGGCAGCTCTCATACGGTTCGCGGGGTGATCAACATCACGTCGGATATCACCCCGGTGGTCAATCAGCAGCGCAGGAATGTGCTCATCGCTTCCGGATTCTTCGTTTTCGTTGTGTTGATCCTTGCCCTCCTTCTTTCTCTGTATTTGCACGGCACATTGATCCGGCCTGTAAAACACATAGGCGACGTCTGTGCAACCGTCACCAACGGTGATTTCAGCACCCGCGTGACGGTGTCAAATCGGGACGAAATCGAAGTACTTGGAGAAACGGTAAATCAGATGGCGAAAGGTCCCTACCGTCTCAAAGTCAAGGGCAAGGAGAGATATCTGAGCGTGTACCAGTTGCTGGCCATGAAGAGGAGGCCTGAATGAAGCAAACCTTCTGCAGTCTTCTCCTCCTATCCTCCTGCCGCCAAAAGCAGCGAGGACCTCTGATTCCACAATCCTCGGAATACCTTGATTGGGAACAGCCTATTCCGGCTATTCTGGATTACCCGATTCCCGGGCACGAGGACAACCGCAGAAGGATATTTATCAATTCATCAGGAACAGAGGTCAGGATTGAACGGCGGGAGAACCGCGTATACTGGGAGTACCCCGAAGGTACGATCATCCTCAAAGAGATCATCTCGGGATTGGAAGGATGGGAAACGGACGCTCCCTTCCAGATCACCGCCATGATCAAGGCTCCCGAAGATCCTCTGTCCCGCGGGGGTTGGCTTTGGGTTACTAAACGCCTCGACAGTCAAGAGGAGACGATTGTGGATTGGGAGTTCTGTTTCGATTGTCATGCCAATGCCAACGAGCCTCACCCGTACGGGGACGGTAACCAAGACAACGAGTTCAGGGACTACGTATTCTATCCCTATCGGAGACAGTAGCATGAAATCCCGGCGGATTCCCGCTTCCATTTCGATCCTGGTTTCCCTTCTACTGCCCCTTTTCTTGGCTTCTTGCCGGAATCTCCTGCCGCTGCAGAAAGCTGAGGGGAGAGCTCTGGTTCCGGAAAAAGTCGAACCCAAGCAGTTTCTAGAGGCGGCGGAACAGGGAGATCTTGATCAGGTTCGCGAACTGCTGGCCCGGGATCCGGGTCTGCTGGAAGCCCAGGACTCTCGGGGCTGGGACGCTCTGAGCTACGCCGCTTGGGATGCCCATCAGCAGGTTCACGAATATCTTCTCCGGCAGGGGGCGGAGGGGAATCTATTCACCGAAGCGGCCCTCGGTCCTTTGGAGAGCTTCGTCCAACGGCTTGAAACGAATCCGATCGGCGTCGATTCCCGGGATGCCAAACAGAAGGCTACCCCGCTGATCTGGGCGGTTCGAACGGGAAATCAGGTGGGCTGTGGATTACTTCTCTCCCAGGGAGCGGATGTGCAGGTGCAGGATCGCGATGGCAATACGGCCCTCCACCACGCCGCGTTGATGGACCGGCTGGAGCTGCTCAGTTTTCTTCTCTTTGCCAGGGCCGATCCCGAAGCGGCCAACAATCAGGGGCAGACGGCTTTGCATCTGGTTACAACCGCCGGAAACTATGAGGCTTGCCGGCTGCTTCTCGACCAGGGGGCCTCCCTCGATCATCCCGACGGTCGGGGAAACACGCCCCTGCACATCGCCGCCCAACAGGGGAATTTCGAGCTCTGCGAGTATTTTCTGTTCCTCGGTGCGGCGGTTGCTCCAAAGAACCATGACGGGCGGACCCCTCTTGATCTGGCTCAAATTCAGGGACATGATCGGGTGGTCCGGCTTCTCAGCGCCCACACGCGCTAACAGTTAGGGAGAGGATATGTAGATCTGACTGTAGGTCTCGGTATCTAGAGTTTTTTAGTTGACCTCGCCGATCGGGGTATACTATAATTTCTGCTATATTTGGAACAAGCAAGGAGCCAAGCTGACCATGACAACCAAGAGCAAATCCTTTGCAGTTGCCCTTTTCCTCTTTCTATGTGCAGCTGCTGTTTTCTCCTTACCCCATATAGCCGTTCTCGACACAATTTTGGCGCCCGGGATGGACCCGACCGTTGCCGTTCCAGTTACCGACAAGATCATCGAAGAGCTGGTGAACTCGGGGAAGTTCACAGTGATCGACAGGGCGAACGTCGAGCAGATTCTCCAGGAGAAGGAATTCCAGCTCTCTTCCGGTATCGTACGCAATGAAGAGGTGCGCCAGGCTGGGGAATACCTCGGAGCGGATTTCGTAATCATGGCTAATGCCTCGCGGGTGGGAAGTACCTACGTCATCTCCGCCAAGATGATCGATGTGGTTACAGGAGAGATCGCCGCCCAGGCTTCCACGGAAAAGCAGGGCAAGATAGACGTGCTCCTGGAGATCGCCCGAATTGTGGGCAAGCAGATCTCCGGCCAGGACGTCGTTGTAGCCGAAGCCACCGCAAAGGTGGAAGAGAAGAAGGTCGAGGTCATGGTGGAGCAGCCGGCCGCGGGTAGCAGCGCGGTGGCGATCGCCCAGCTACAGGAGCTGATCCGCACCCGGACACACATGAAAAAAGATGGGCCCGCGAGGATGCTTCCCCTGGTTTCCCGGCTGAGCGAACAGGAGAAGATGATGCTGTACACCAGCAACCGGAAGGACAACGCCGTCACCGCTATGCTGCTCAACTGGCTGGTCCCCAGTCTGGGAAGCTTCCTGCAGGCGGACGTAACAGGCGGCATTGTCGAGTTGTCACTGGCTGCTATCGGGCTCACCATGATTTTAAACGGAGAAAGCGAGTACTACGACTACTACTCCGGATACTACTATGAGTACAACTCCTTCTTCTACATCGGGGCCGGCGTGTTAGGCGTCTACGCGATTTACTATATCGTGCGGCCGTTTCAGTTCCAGAAGCAGTGGAACCAGAAACTGGCCACGGTGCTGCAAGTCCCATATATCGCCCTGATGGACCCGGAAAAGAGCACCTTCAGCATCGTGTCGACAGACAGGGGAGTGGACTGGCGCTTCGGTTTGAATCTGGTCAGCATCGAATATTGATCGTCCGGGGTTCCCAGACTGCCCCCTGAACCAGCTCGTGTACGTTGACAGCTGCAGTCTGAATCCACAACCTCTATCTGGAAGCGTGTCTCCCGGCAGTCGGTAAGGTGAGCCCTGGGGAACACGCTTTTTTATGGTGCGCATCAAAAAAAGAGAAGAGAGGATAGCCTGTGAGAGCATTGAGCAAGGTCGCCCCCCAATGGTGGGATTACACCACCCTGGATGAAAAGATCCTCGCCGATGCGGCCCGCCTGACGGCGGAGGACCTGCTGCAGCTGTCGAGGCCGGGCTTTACCGTCAAGTTTTATGACACCCTGGAGTCCTTTTACACCGCTGAGGCTCTGGAGTACGTCCGGACCTGGCAGCAATCCACGGAAAATGAACCGGCTGGGATCTGCGGGCCCATTGGTCCGACGGAGCAGCTTCCGCTCGTGGCGCAAATCGTGAATGACCTGGAGATCGATGTTCGATCCGGCCATTTCTGGGCCATGGACGAGTGGTACATCGATGGAAAAGAGGCTCCTCTGGATCATCCCTTGAGCTTCGCTAAAGCCGATCTGAAGTTGTGCTTCCACAGGATCGACAAACACCTGTGCATGCCCGATGAGAACCTGCACTTTTTGCGGGCCGACAACATCGAGGAGTACAGCCGAAGCTACGATCAGTTCCGCTGCCTCCTCATGCAGGGAGGACAGGGGGAGGTGAAACACTGGGCCTTCAACGACCCTCTGCCCAGGGAAGGCAAGCACAAGGACCAGCCTCCCACGCCGGAGGAGTATCGCCGTCTAGGTGCTCGGATCGTGGACCTGCACCCCATGACCCTGATCCAAAACGCCCGCACCTCCGGTGGCGGCGTAATAACCGGAGTGCCTTCCCAGGCCATCACGGTTGGTCCGGTGGAAACCTGGAAGGCTGAAAAAATCTCGATCTGGCACGCGGGAACCCACGATAATCCCTTCGGGCAGAGGCTGACCGCCTTCATGATTTCCAAGATGATCCCCGACAGTGCTGTACCGATGTCGTTGCTGGCCGACCACCCCAACGTCCGGTTCAACTACTTTCGCGGCGGGATCGGTAGCTGCGCGGCGCAGATGCACTAGGGGGAATCAAATATCATGGTGGAAAATACTACGGGCGGCACAACCGTTTTTGCCATGGCTTGCCATCCCGATGATATCGAGTTCATGATGGCAGGGACCCTGCAGTTGTTGAAAGCCGCGGGCTGCGTTCTGCACTATATGAATCTGACCAACGGCAGCTGCGGATCGACCCAATACAGCCGGGATCAGATCGTGCGGATCCGTCATCAGGAGGGGCAGAACGCCGCGGCATATCTGGGAGCGGTTTATCACGAGAGTCTGGTGGACGACCTGGAGGTGTACTACACCCCGGAGTTGGTCAGAAAGGTCACAGCTGTGGTTCGGCGGATCCGGCCGGACATCATGCTTCTGCCCTCTCCGGAGGACTACATGGAGGATCACATGAATACCTGTCGCATCGGGGTAACCGCCGCCTTTTGCCGCGGTATCCCCAACTATCCAACCGATCCACCCACGGAGCCCACCTATCAGAATGTCGTCCTGTACCATGCTCTGCCCTACGGCCTGCAGGACGGATTGCGGCGGCGCATTCTGCCTGATTTTTGTGTAGACATTACCTCTGTGATCGACGACAAGGAGCGCATGCTGGCCTGTCACGAGAGTCAGAAACTCTGGCTCGACCAGAGCCAGGGGCTGAACAGCTACCTGCAAACCATGCGGGAGATGTCTGCTGAAGTCGCCGCGATGACAGGGAAGGGCCGGTACGCAGAAGGATGGAGGCGGCACTCCCATCTCGGGTTTTCTGCCGTGCAGACCGATCCACTGATGGAGATACTGGCAGAATTCTGCTCCACTCGCGAACAGTAGTCCTCCCGAGGGACAAGCCACCTGGAGCAACTGTATTTCACTGTAGTGCGGCTTTCAAAACGAAGTTTGTCTTCAGTTTGGATGATTTATGGCTGCTTAGAATTTCGGTATAGGTCCTCGCTCGAAAAGACAACATTTTTTTCTCGGAGGGCTCGGATCGCATCATCGGAGTATTTCAGAACTTCCCGTAGCACTTCGATCGAGTGCTCTCCAAGCAGCGGGGCGTGGGAATACACCTGCCCCGGCGTGCTGGACATTCGGAAGGGCGAACCGGCGATTGTCACCTGCCCCACTCCTGGTTGCTGAACCGTGGCAAGCATCTGCCTGTGTGCTACCACTGGATCCCTCATGATCTGTTCAATCGAATGAATCGGAGAACAGGGGACATTGTTGCACTGGAAAATCTCCAACCACGTCGCGGTACTTCTTTTTTTGAGAGCTTTCTCAAGGATACGGATCAAAGGTTCTCTGTTTCGTGTTCTCAAAACGTTCGTTTTGAATTGCCCGTCGTTGGTGAGTTCCGGCATTTCAAGAGCAGTGCAGAAGCGCCCCCATATTGAGTCGTTTCCGACGGCGACTACGATCCAGCTGTCTTTTGTCGGGAAGGCCTGAAAAGGAGTGATCGAAGGGTGCATCGTACCTAACGGGCCGGGGATGTCCCCTGACACCGTATAGCGTACCAGTGCGTTTTCTAGGATATACAACAAGCCATCCACCATGGATTGGTCGATTCGTTGGCCCTCGCCTGTTCTGTCGCGGTGCCGAATTGCGCTGAGGATCGAGATCGCGCACTGATGCCCCGAGATGATGTCACCGATTGAAGTGCCTACACGCACCGGAGGTCCGCCCTCCGGGCCGCAAATACTCATCAGCCCGCTATAGGCTTGGGCGATCATGTCGTAGGCCGGCTTGTCCACAAACCCCGGGGGCGCGTCGTGGCCGAAACCGGAGATGGATGCATAAATGATACTTGCGTTGATATCCCGGCAATCCTCGTAGGAGAAACCCAGGCCTTTCATCGTACCAGGTTTGAAGTTCTCCAGTACAACATCTGATACACGTATAATATCCCGCAGGATGCTTTTGCCCTCCGGTTTCTTGAGATCGACTGAAACGCTTTTCTTGTTTCTGTTGATACTCATGAAGTAGGCACTCTGTCCCTCGATGAAGGGGCCGAACTGTCTGGCGTCGTCTCCGCTCGGTGGTTCGATGTGAATGACCTCCGCTCCCAGATCCGCGAGAATCATGGAAGCCGTGGGCGCCGCCAATACGTGGCTGAGATCGGCGATACGAATGCCTTCGAGAGCTCTTGCTTTCATTCGTCAATGGTTCTGATCAAGTGAAATGGGCCAGGATAGCCTTCACAGGAGCAACAATAACCTGCGCGATCGAGTGCTCAGTGCCCGCAGGAATTACGAGTAGAAAATCATCTTGAAATTTGACCTCTTGATTACCAATCAAGGCGCTTCCCTTGCCTTCGATTATGTAGATAACTTCGTGGTCGTCATGCACACCGGAGTAGTGGGGTTTATTGTAGACTATGTAACCTAAGGTGAATCTGCTTTCGACGTCGATCTCTGCATCGTCGAACAGAGACTTCAGGCTCCCCCAGTCCTTCTCCTGTGTCGGGATTTTGCTGACATCAAAACAATACTTTCTCATTCGAATACCTCGCTTCCGCCCTCATCTACAAAGTCAGTTGCAAGCAAGTCGGTGTTTATGTTCTCAAATCCACGTTGTGTATTGGGGGTTCTGTTCTCTTCTGTTTTTTTCTGTAATATGATTGTACCCGATTTTCCATGTGCTGAATGTGCTGGTACATCTTTTCCGCCGCTCCCGCCGCGTTTCGCTCCCGCATCATTCGGTAGATATCTCTATGATCCTGAAATGACGACTTCAGCGGGTTCGCGTTGTGGGCGTACTCAAACATTTCTCTCTGCTGGGTTTCAATTAAAAATTGAATTTTCTCGAGCATCATCAGTAATACGTCGTTCTTGGCCATGCTGCCAATGGCTTTATGAAATTTGAAATCAAATCGGGCGAATTGCAGGGGATCCCCCTCCTTCACCGTCTCGGCCATGTCTTGGAGAATCGAATCAAGAGAATCGATCTCATTTTCAGTAATTCGTCGGGTCGCCAGATCAACGAGTGCCGTCTCTATGATCTTCCGTGCTTCAAACAGCTGGAGGATAGTCTTTTCGCCTAGCAAGCTGTGGAATTCGAACTGTTTTTCTATCAGATCTCTATTATGGTCTCGGACGTATGTCCCTCTTCCCTGATGAATCTCTATCAAACCCTTGGTGTCGAGTTTTTTCAAGGCTTCCCGCAGGGTAACCCGGCTCACACCCCAGCGCTCGCAAAGTACATCGTGAGGTGGGAGTCGGTCTCCCGGCTTCAGTTTTCCATCAAGAATGTCCTGGTGGATCTTGTCGGCAATGATCTCACTTAGATTAACTCTCGGGAGCTTTTCCATCTCTATGAAAGTACATACTCCACGTTAAGATTTTCGCCGTCCCAGGCGAAAAGTGCGAACCGTCCCTTAGCTCCGGGAACTATATCAAATTCCTGTTCAATCCCGAAGTAGCGAGCTGGATTTCGTGTAGCCATGGTTAAAGATTGTTCGATTGAAAAACAGGAACGGGAGGCGAGGAAGGCACAATCTTGGTCTAAAGTCTTGACCGCTCCGCTCAGTAGATTTGTTCCTTCTCCTTTCACCCATAGTCCCCCCTTTTGAACTACCACTGTGAGCTCATTCTTGCTGTACTCCCCATCGGGAAGCCCGGAAAGATGGGCAAGGTCGGATACGAGAATCGATCTATCAATTCTCTTCGCTCGAATTACCGCCTTTAGCGTATAATACGGTATATGATAGCCATCAGCAATAAAGCTGGCCCACAGTTCGTCAAGGGCCAGTTGAGACCAGATCACGTTGTGCTGGCGATGAATCATTTTTGAACAACCGTTAACTAGATGAGAGCTTAGGTCGGCACCGGCGGCAGCTGCGTGAAGCACTTGGTCGTGAGAGGCGTTATGGTGCACAAGGGCGACGCGCACTCCTTCAGATTTCAGTTTGCGGATGAATTCAATTGCTCCTTTGCGTTCAGGAGCGAGGGAGAACAGCCCGATATGACCCCCGCTTGTCTTCTGCCAGAGATCGAACTCGCTAGGATCGGGATCTTTGATAAACTGTTTCATATGCACTCCACGGTACCCATCCTCTGCGGAGATGTAGTGACCCTCCATATGAATACAGTGTATATGGGTAACTGGCCTTTTTTCGATCACCTCGCGGAGAATCCCCAGGTTTCTTGTTACTATTTCTGGGTTCTGCGTCGTTATTGTTGGGCACCATCGCAGTATTCCATGTTTTACCAGCTCGTTATCAATTTCTATAATTTTCGCGGGACTCAGATCCTCTTCTGACAAGTTGTGCCCCAACATTCCGTTTACCTGGATATCGAACAGTCCGCGGGTAAGCCATAAATCTTTCGCCCCGTTAGAAGGTTTTTCCAACGGTCGTAATTCCGTGAGTATATCGTCTTGAAATATGACGCCGTATCGACCCGTTTTGCCCGGTATTCGACATATGTATTGAAAGCGCATAGGTTCCTCCTATCCCTTGATAGCTCCTCTTACAAGACCCGCCACTAGATATCGGGCGAAGAAGATAGTGAAGGCGATTGCGGGGAGAATCGCCACGATCGCTGCGGAGGCGAGCTGGTTCCAAAATATATGAAAGTCTCCGAAAAAATCAGTAAGTCCCGGGGAGAGGGTTTTTGCGGCTTTGGTGTTTATTAGAACAACTCCATACAGCAGCTCGTTCCAGGCCAACATGAAGGTGATAATGCCAACGGCAGTCAAGGCGGGCAGCAGTGAAGGCAGCACAACTCTGAATAACGCCGCTATCCTGGTACAGCCGTCGATTTCCGCCGCATCGATCAGCTCATTCGGGAATTGCTGAAAAAAACCGATAATTACCCAAATATTTAAAGGTAGAGTCAAATATACATATCCTGCGATCAGGATTATATGAGTATTTATGATACCCAACTTCCTTCCCATTATGTAGAACGGAACTAAAAGGGATGCAGGTGGCACCGTGCGAGTCAGGAGGATCAGAATCAGCCAGATTCCTTTGCCACGAAATTGAAACTTGGCAAACCCGTAACCAGCTAGGGTTGCGAGAGTGGTCGACAGAAGAACAGTTGATACCGCTACGATCGTCGAATTTCTAAGGTAATAGGAAAACGGACGTTCGGTGAAAATGTACTTCAAACTCTGGAGCGTTGGTTTCGTAGGGAAAAGACTGGGCGGATACCAATACACCTCTTCTGAATTCTTCAATCCTGTTATGAAAATCCAGTAAAGTGGCCCGATTGACCACACAGTGATGAAGATCAGGATCAGTAAAAGAATAAGCTTGGATGGTATCGCTCTGTAATTCAGGGTTCCTGTTGACGAAATTAGCTTCATCGATGCACGTCTCCAGTCAATATTCTAATCGAGACTTGAGCCCCTGTCTCGTGAACCGTATTCAGATCAGTAATGTTTAATTCGTTGATAATATTTGGGGTCGAAGAGGGCTTTGCTTCGTTCCAGCCCACCCTTGAGGTTGCCGCTTTTCCTCACCTCAGGAGTCATACCCTGCTCAATCTGCATTTCGATCACCCGCAGCACGATGGAATTGGCGATGAAGACCATGGGATAGGTCGAGCCCGGGCCCACAGGAACGTCCACACCTTCGATTTCTAACAACGCATCCCCCGGCGGTACATAGGCATCAATAACGATGTCCACAATATCATAGAGGTTTTTGTTCGACGGATGACGTACCGGGATATCTTTCTCCACACCTTTGGAAAACATACTGGAAGTGATACCGATGGAGGTGATTCCCCTTCGCTTGCACTCCAGTGCGCAGTCTATGGTGAGGGAGTTGATGCCGTTAACGTTGGCTATGATGAGAACGTCCCCCTTTTCAACCTTATAATAGTCGAGAATCAAGGGAGCATAACCAATCAGCCGTTCTGTTTTAGGATGCCCTTCAAAATCCCCCAATCCAGGAGGAAAAAGAGGAGATATTTGACTGATACCCCCCGCTCGTTTAAACATCTCCATCGCCACCATCATCGAATGCGCGCCGGTACCGATAACGTAGACCAGCCGATCTTCTTTTAACCGTTTCACGATCTCCGCTGCTGCACGATCAAGGTTGTCCCGCTGCTCTTTGACGATCCGATCTAGAAGCTCGGTGATCCTGATGAAGTATTTTTCCAGAGTACCCATCAAATTACTCCTTACAGGCTAATATACCTATTGACAAATTGTTTAGTTCATTATATCATCTAATGAATTTTAATCAAGGCGCGGTTATGATTATCAGTCGAAACAAACGTAATATGATCAGCGGCTACCTGCTGCTATCCCCGAGTCTGTTGGTCCTATCCTTGATTATTCTCTTTCCGCTTGCCTATGTATTTTTTCTCAGCTTCAGCGGATTCTACTACGGACAGAGAACCGGATTTGTCGGGCTGAAGAACTACATCGGCATTCTCACAGATCCAAACTTTTACAGTTCCCTCAAAGCGACGGCGGTGTTCACCGCCGGCAGCGTGGTGGGGCAGTTGCTGCTCGCCCTTATCTTCGCGATGACGATACACCACGCCGGCCGCGGAGAGTCGGTTGTCCGGCTGGTAGCAATTCTACCGTATATGGTTTCCATGGTCGCCGGAGGGGTTACTTTCCGCTGGATGTTGAATACCGAGTTCGGATTCGTAAATTACCTGCTGCACTGCCTTGGGATTATACGCCAGCCGATCAACTTTCTTGGCTCTCCGGGTTATGCCATGGCTTCGATCGTTGGAGCGCATCTCTGGTCTTCTACACCCTTCGCCACCCTCATTCTGCTGGCAGGTTTGAAATCGATTTCGAGCGACATCTACGAGTCCGCTGAGATAGACGGGGCAGGGTTCTTTGTGCGCTTCACTCGCATTACCCTACCGCTCATAAGGCCGCAAATTTTCGTGGTTCTATTGATCCAGACGATGTTTTCTTTCCGCCATTTTCCCCTGCCCTATGCCATGACCGGCGGCGGTCCCGGCGTAAGCACGAAAGTTTTAGCCATGCTGCTTCAAGAGAAGATGACTTTTTTGGTTTTCGGATACAACTCGGCTTTATCGGTCATTATGATGCTGATTACGCTGATTATCGCGGTTGTTTATTTTCGGTTGATGACCTTCGGAGGGCAGTCGTAGGGGAGATTGGCTATTTCAGATATGGGGAAAAAATGGCCTGTCAGGCCATATAAAAATACGTAAGGAGGTACTAAACCTATGAAAAGACTCGTTGTTCTATTGAGTGCTGTTCTCCTGATCGGCGCATCCGTGTACGTTTTCGGCGGCGGGCAGCAGGCGACGGTGGAAGAGAAGCCGGGCAAGATGGTATTGATGAACGCGGGCTCTCTGTCGGGTGACCCCGGGATCGACTACATGAGACAGGAGTGGGGCAGGCAGAACGGCATCACCATCGAGGTCATCGAGCAAGCGGAAACCCACCTGTTCGACAAAGAACTTGCCGCCCTCTCATCCGGGGATCCCAGCATCGATATCATGGCCGCGAACGAGCGTTGGATACAGGACTGGGCCGCAGCGGGATGGCTGGAACCCCTCGATGATATCATGAAGGACACCATCCGCCATTACACGAAGGGCGCTGATGTGCAGCTGAAATACGATGGCAAATACTACGGCGCTCACGGTGGGAACATGGTGATGGTCATGTACTATCGAAGTGACCTGCTTAGGCAATTCGGCCGAAGCGAACCGCCGAGAACCTGGAATGAGCTGATCGAGTTCGGCAAGTGGGCCACGAAGGATCTGAACGGTGACGGTACCATCGATCAATGGGGAGTCGTCCACGCGGGTGTTCCAGAGACACACTTCGGGGATGTTGTGTTCACCCTGATCCACCAGTTGGGCGGCAAGGTCTACGACGACAACAAGATCACGGTGAACTCCTCCGCCGGCCGCAAAGCCCTGCAGGCGATCGTGGATTTGAGGAACGTACACAAGATCTCTCCCCCGGGGGTCAACACCTACGGCTCAAACGAGTGTCTTCAGGCCTTGAAGGCCGGAAGCGCAGCCATGGTTTTTTCCTGGACCTGGATGGGCAAGCTCTTGAATGCGGAAGATTCAAAGATCGCTCACAACTGGAGCTGGGCATTGCTTCCCGTCCTGCCCGGAGGCAAACCCTCATCGCTGACCATCACCACACCCCTGGTGCTGAACAAAGCCTCCCGCTTCAAATCCTACGCCAAGGATTTCATTCAGTACTACACCAGCTACGAAGGACAGGTCACCGAAGTAGTTAGGGAATTCGGGAACGTGGCATTGATGCCCGATGTGTATGAAGACCCGCGGGTAAAGAACCCTCCTGCCGAGGAGCTGGCCAAAGTAAACGTAACTTTGGAAGAGTGGACTGAATTGCAGGCTCGGATTCTCGAAGCTGTGAAAGTCGTGGAACTGGAAAGAGCCAGAAAGCAGGGCGAGCTCGACAGAGCTCTCTGGCCGGAGATGAATGCAGCCTTGAGCGGAATCAAATCGGTAGAGCAGGCGCTGGCGGATGCGGAAGAGCAAATGAAACGCATCAATGAGGGCATCTAACTGAATTGTTCTGTGCATTAGGGCTGCCATTCGTTCTTTCGTCTGGCAGCCCTCGTCTTTTCTTCGTCTGCAGCTCAGGTAAGCACCGGCACAGCGAAAATACACCAACAAGGAGTTCAGTTCAGTATGGATATCGTAGATACGTATTACAGTCATATAAAGAAGATTTTGAATGCGATTGTGGAAGGCGAAAAGGACAATATCGAAAAAGCCGCTCAATGGGTCGCTCAAACGGTAGTGGAGGATAAGCTTTTTTACGTGTTCGGCACCGGGGCTCATTCCATCATGCCGTCGATGGAGCTGTTTTTACGGGCCGGGGGATTGTGCAACATCCAGGGCATTTTCCCGCCGGGAGTGACCGACTTCAACGGCAGCCCGAAAACCGAACGAGTGATCGGTTTCGCACCGCGGATCTTTGACTACTACGGTTTGAGAAAGGGCGATCTGCTCATGATCTGCAATGTGAACGGCATCAATCCCATGACGATCGACGCTGCGGAGACGGCGAAGGCCTCCGGTATCCGCACGATCGGTGTCACTTCGGTGGAGTTTGCTGAAAAAGCGGAGCCGGATATCCTGAACAGGCATCCGAGCAATAAAAATCTGCACGATCTTGTCGATCTGGTTGTCGATGCCCACGTTCCGGTGGGAGATGCTCTATTGGATGTGCCAGGTGTACCGGTAAAGGTCGGCGCAGGGTCTTCCTATCCCATGATATTTATCGCGAATTCGATTGTCGTGAGGGCAATCCAGATTTGTGTGGAGAAGGGTGTTGACCCGCCGGTCATGCTTTCAGGGAACATCAAGGCGGGCGAGGGGTACAACAAGAAATACCGGGACAAGTATAGAGGACGCATCCGGCATTTCGAATAACCGAAGAGTCGGCAGGTAATGTAAACACTTCTCAATTACCCGAAAAGTCGAACAATCAGAGGCATGCCTTCCCATCGCCTCGAAGAAGCGGTATTGTAGTGAACGGAGGAGCCATGACGAAAAAGACAGACGTAACCATCGTCGGCGGGGGGATGATCACTAACGATCTGCTCCTGCCTTCGATCTATCATCTCCAGCGCACAGGTGTGGTTGGAAAGATCGCCATCTGCGCCCTCAACACACCACCGCTGAAGAGTTTGAAGGAGAACGAGGAGATCCGGGAAGCCTTTCCGGGACAGGACTTTCAGGCCCATCCGGACCTGAAGGAGCCGGCAGGCAAGAACTTTCCCGATCTGTACAGGGAGGTAATTGCCTCGATGAGGCCGCGCCAGGCCGTAGTGGTGGCCATGCCGGACCCGCTTCACCATCAGGTGGTGATGGAAGCCCTTAAGGCCAATCAGCATGTTCTGTGTGTCAAGCCTCTGGTGCTCTCCTACGATCATGCCGAGGAGGTCCGGGAAGAAGCATTCGAACGGGGATTGTTCGTCGGAGTGGAGTATCACAAACGCTTCGACAGACGCTCCCTGTTGGCCCGCCGGCACTACCGCTTGGGGCACTTCGGGGAGTTCATGATGGGCGAGGCCAAGATGATCGAGCCCTACTACTACCGCTTCTCCAACTTCCAGAACTGGTTCACCTGTGAGAACACCGATCCCTTCGTGTATGTGGGCTGCCACTATGTGGACCTGGTGTACTTCATAACAGGCTTGAAGCCGGCGGAGGTTTCGGTGGTCGGTGTGAAGGGGACCTTTCCCAACGGCAATCAAGGATACATGTGGGCGAACGGCCGGGTGCGCTTCGAGAATGGGGCTGTTTTGAGCCTCACCGACGGGTTGGGCTATCCCGATGAGGGGGCGGGTCCCAACGAGCAGTGTCTGGAGATGTTCTGTGAAGGAGAGGGCAAGAGCGGCCTGATCAAGCATAACGACCAGTTCCGCGGCGTGACTCACGGCTACCTGGAGGGGCGGGGGCCGGGAGGTACCGCCTTCAACTACGTCAATCCGGACTTCTATCGCCTGGTTCCCTGGCACGGGCAAGGCTTCATGCCCGTGGGCTACGGTTACGATTCGGTCGCCGCCATCCTGGGTGCGATTCACGGAATCGAGGCGGAGACTGACGGGTTGGAGGACTCGAAATCCCTGAAGCGGCGTCGGGAGCTGATCACAAACATGAACGAGAAGGGACTGATCGCCACGCCCGCGAACAGCTACATCAACGAGCTGGTGGTGGAGGCAGCCCGGCTGTCGATTCTGGCGGAGGGTCAAGCTGTAAAGATTCTCTACGGGGAACACCCCCACGTACAAATGGGCTGAAGTCCGCCGAAAATACGCGGATGAGCTGAATAATGTACCTATAGAACAAGGAGCAGGCAAGATGTCAGAAGCAAAGTACGATTTGAACCCTGTAGAGGTTCCGCCCGTCAAGACGAAATATCGCAGGATCCACACCAAGCTTCCGGTGCCGGAAAGCCTGCCCGTATTTCAGGCTCTCCAGGGTTCCGAACCCCAGTCGATGATGGGCCAGCCGCCGGTGGTTTGGGACCGGGCCGAAGGGTTCCAGGTGGCCGATCGCTGGGGAAACGTATGGATCGACTGGTCCAGCGGTGTGCTGATTACCAACGCCGGCCACGGCAGGAAGGAAATCCGTAAAGCCCTGGAGGCGGTGGTGAAAAGGCCCCTACTGTCCACTTACGTCTTTGTGCACGAGAAAAGGGCCGAGCTGACCCGGGCGCTGCAGGCTCTATCCCCGGATCCCCCGAACTACCAGGTGTTTCTTCTGACCACGGGAAGCGAGGCCATCGAAAACGCAATCAAGCTGGCCAAGACCTACGCGTTGGATAAACACGGGGAGAAGAAGCGCTATATTGTCAGCTTCCAGAATGCCTTTCACGGGCGCACCCTGGGAGCCCAGCTGGCAGGAGGCATTCCGGGCTTGAAGCGCTGGATCGTGGATGAGGGCGGGACCTTCGTTCAGGTTCCCTTTCCCGACGGCTACAAGAACGAGGACACCTCCTTCGAGCTGTTTCTGAGGACTTTGAAGAAGCTCAATGTCAAATCCGAAGAGATCGCCGGGGTGATCACCGAGAGCTATCAGGGGGTAGGCCCGGATTTCCTGCCCGTGCAGTACGCTCAAGGATTGCAGAGCTTCTGCCGGGAACATGACATCGTGATGATGTTCGATGAGGTGCAGTCCGGTTTCGGACGAACGGGGAAGATGTTCTGCTATGAGCACTACGGGATCAAGCCAGACCTGATCATCTGCGGCAAGGGGATCAGCTCCTCGCTTCCCCTGTCTGCAGTGATCGGCCGGAAGGATATCATGGGGCTGTATGCCCCCGGCTCGATGACCTCCACCCACTCGGCCAGTCCGCTGCCTGTGAGTGCGGCGTTGGAGAACCTAAAGATCATTCAGCGGGAGAAGCTGGTGAAGCACGCCGCTGAGATGGAGAAAGTGCTGATGCCGGGTCTGGCGAAGATCCAGGGGAAGTACCCCGATCGGCTGGGCTGCCTGCACGGAAAGGGGCTGGTAGCGGGGATTCAGGCAGTGAAGCCGGGAACCAAGGAGCCCGATGCGGCCACGGCTCAGGCGATCAACCTCAAGTGTCTGCACAAGGGATTGCTGATGTTTGCCCCGGTGGGGGTTGGCGGGGAGTGCATCAAGATCTGCCCGCCCCTAATGATCCCTGAGAATGCCCTGAGGGAATCGATCGACGTTCTCGCCGAAGCCTGCGACGAGGTGTTGGGAGGTTGAACGGTTACAACAACTCCGCAGCCAGCTCCGCGAGGGGGCTGCGCTCGGACTTTTCCAAGGTGATGTGCCCGAAGGGTTTTTGGCCCTTGAAGGCCTCCACCAAAAAGGTAAGGCCGTTGGAGTTGGAATCCAGATAGGGCGTATCGATCTGGTAGGGATCGCCCGTAAGAACGACCTTCGTACCCGTGCCCGCCCTGCTCACGATGGTTTTGACTTCGTGGGGCGAAAGATTTTGCGCTTCATCGATGATGATGAATTGGTTGGGCAGGGACCGGCCGCGGATATAGGTCAGGGCTTCGATCTCGATCAGACGGCGGTTTATCAGCTGGTCCACTGTCAGATCGCGCAGCTTCCTGTCCGCGCTCAGGATGTATTCCAGATTATCGTACACAGGTTGCATCCAGTTGGAGAGTTTATCGATCTTGTCTCCGGGCAGATAACCGATATCCTTGCCCATGGGGATGATCGGTCTGGCCAGAAGCACCCGGGAGAAACGATCTTCGGACAGGGCTTTTTTCAAACCTGCGGCCAAAGCCAGAAGAGTTTTGCCCGTACCGGCTTTTCCCACCAGGGTTACCAGGGAGATGGCATCGTCGAGCAGCAGATTCAGTGCCATTTCCTGATTGCGGTTTAGGGGACTGATACCGCAAACCGGATCTATCGTAGCCACAAACTGAAGGTTGGCCTCCCCGCTGCTGTACCGACTCAGGGCCAGCTCGCCGCTCTTTCCTTCCCGCAGCAGCACGAACTCATTAGGAACCAGACGGGCGTTCCAGGGAATCGCGCCGGAACTTTTGAGCTCCTGGAGGCTGTCCTGTCCCACATCCATCTCCGTGTAGCCCTTGTACAATGTATCGATATTGACCTTCTGCTTCTCGTAATCCACGGCCTTGATACCCAGGGCCGTGGCCTTGAGTCGGGCGCTGATGTCTTTAGACACGAAAAACACCTGCTTGCCTTCCCGCTGCAGGCTGTAGGCGGCCAGGAGAATCTTGTTGTCGTTTTTGTCCGTTTCGATATCCACCGGGATGTTTTCGAGGTTACGATTGTGCCCGATCCAGACCTTGATGTTGGAGCCGTTTTCCATTTTCACGCCCTCTTTCAAATCCCCGTGGCGGCTGATTCCATCGAGCATGCGAATGGTTTCTCGTGCGTTTCGCCCCCGCTCGTCTCGGCTCTTTTTCAAATTGTCCAGCTCCTCGAGAACCCAGAGGGGAATCACGATTTCATTATCACGGAAGGAGAGGATAGCATCGGGCCGGTGGATGAAGACATTTGTGTCGATCACGAAGGTTTTTATGGGATTACTCAAACTCTGCTCTCCTGTGTGTATGTGTCTACGGTAAATTTCCTTGAATACTCTCGCTTTACATCCTGGAGGCTTGATAATACTATACTCGATTTAAAATAGATTGCCAGCGTTTATCGGAGAGATTTCAGGAGTCGCGATTCAGCGGACGAGTCGTTCCTCCCATTCACGGAACCAGGGAATGTTTGACCCTTGCAGAATTTTTTCTATACTGAGAGTGTATTTCAAGGAGTCGATATGCGCATTGGATTCTTTCAGTTTTCCCCGCGTTTTGGCCAACCCGAACAGAACCTGAACGCTCTGGTTGCCGCATTGACCCGTGTAGAAGCGGATCTGATCGTGGCGCCCGAGCTTGCCTTGAGCGGCTATCTGTTTACCCGTCGGGAGGAGGTGGAAGGGATGGCCGAGCCGATTCCCGGTCCGGCCACGGACAGACTCGAGAGAGCAGCCGCCGATGCGGATTGCCACCTGGTGATCGGGATGGCCGAATGCTCCGGAAAGGAGCTGTTCAACAGTGCGGCGCTTATTGGACCAAAAGGTCTGATCGGTGTCTACAGGAAGGTACATCTCTTTCACGAGGAGAAGCTGTATTTCTCCCCAGGGAACGGAGGCTTTTTCGTCTTCGATATTTCCGGAGTCAAGGTGGGACTCTTGGTCTGTTTCGATCATATCTTTCCCGAAGCGGCCCGTACCTTGGCCCTGCAGGGGGCACAGATTATCTGCCATCCGTCCAACCTGGTGCTTCCCGAATACGGACAGCTCACCACCCGGGTTCGCTCCATCGAAAACAGGGTGTTCTGGATCCTGGCCAATCGCTGTGGCACGGAGCGAAGAGGTGGAAAAATCCTGACCTACACGGGGTGCAGTCAGATCACCGCGGACGATGGGGAGGTTCTAGTCCGTGCCGATGAACGGGGCGAAAGCCTCACCGTCGTGGAAGTGGATCCTGAACGGGCGAAGAACAAAAAGGTGACGGAGCGAAACGACCTGTTTGCCGACCGTCGAGTCGCATTGTACAGGTTGGACTAATGCCGGGTCAGGTATCCCAGTAGGGCAGCCTGAGCGATGATCACCAGAGCAATCCAGTTCCCGCAGAACATGTGGTAGAACCAGTATCGTACAGGATTTCCATCAAGAGTTTTTTCCGGAGTGATGTCTGTTAGGGCTGCCCAGGTAGCATTTCATGGCTAGCAGGGCCGCTCCCCAGGCTTCATGATTGGCTCGATAATCGGAAAACACGGTTTGATAGTCTTCCAACATTTCCGGGAGTACACGCTGCTGGATGACCTGCTGGACCGGTTCGCGGAAATATTCTTTAAAAATCGAACCTGGACCGGTGATGATCAAACGCTGCGGATTAAAGAGCTTGATCAATGTAGCGCAGGCATCCCCCAGAAATATACCTATTTCCCCAAGGGTGGATTGAGCCACCCGGTCTCCCCCCTCAGCCGCAGCCAGGATCTCTACCAGGCTGAGTCCGGGCCTGTTCTCTACCGTGGTTTTTTGTAGGCTGGATCGAACCCCTTCTTTCAGCCGGTCCTGGAACACCCGCAATATTCCCGTGGTAGACACTACAGTTTCCAGGCAGCCTACGCTGTTGCAGCTGCACCTGTAGGTGTTGTTTGCATGTTCGACGTGGCCGATCTCTCCGGCCAGTCCATGAAATCCCCGGTAGATCCTTCTATTGATGACAATACCAGTGCCAAGTCCCAGACCGATATACACCAATACGAAATTTTTGATTCTCTTTCCTCTGTTTCTATACATCTCCAAAACGGTTAGGGTACGGGAAACATCTTCGATGAACACGGGTACCTGAAGTTGCTCTTCGAGAATCCCAGCAAAGTTGATATGGGTAATTCCGGTTACCTGAAGTCCCAGCAGCCAGATCCCTCGCCGGCTGTCGACCATACCCGGCAGGGCGATGCCGATGGAAACAACCGGCTGTGTGTCCGGTTGGCGGGCTATCTTTTTCTTCAAAACGGAGGCTACCTGCTGTACGATCGAATCCACGTGCTTCTCGGGGTCGGCTGGCAAAGCAAGGGGGTGCCTTTCCTCGATTCTTACACTCTTGGAACCGTCAATCTCGACTATTTCGAAACAATCCGGGGCGACAGAAACCCCTAGGGAGATACCAATGATGGGTTTGAGTTGGAAGATGTAGGCGGGCCGCCCGCCGGTGGTCTTTGTTTTTCCCACCTTCTCGATATATTCCTTTTTCTCCAATTCTTTCAAAATAGAGGAAATTTTAACCAGGCTTAAGCGTATCTGGCGGGCAATCGAGGACCGGGTTGGGTGTTGCTGGGAGAATATAGCCCAGACAGCTCTAATTTCATCCCTGCTGAGCTTTTTCATTGCAAATCCAACAAGGAATTATCGTCAATACAATTATAATCATTATCATTTCCCTGCGATATAGTCTTAATTAGACAAATATTATACGAAAATATATGGATTTACAAGGACAAAAGTCCGTGGTTACGGTAAATATGGCCTTAATGTCTTGACAGCTCAGAGGGACTAGGCTACAATTTCCAGCACACAATAAATAGAGGCTATCGAATTCGGAGGAAAGCGATGCCAGGTCCTGGATATTACTGGATTGGGAAAGAGGAAGAGCAGGAGCTGCTCGATCTGATACGGGCACGCTATCTTTTTCGCTATGGGGATGAGAAAGACTCCAGCTTCAAACACAGGGTGAAAACTCTCGAGGAGGAGGTAAGCGACGGTTTCGGCGTAAAATATGCCCTGGCCGTTTCTTCGGGAACCGCCGCTTTGATCGTGGCTATGGCGGCCGCCGGTGTCGGGCCCGGTGACGAGGTAATCGTTCCCGGCTATACCTTTATCGCCTCCTTGTCCTCTGTAATCTTTTGCAATGCCGTTCCGGTCCTGGCTGAGGTCGATGAGAGTCTGACTTTGGATCCCAAGGATGTGGAGAGCAGGATCACTCCATACACCAAAGCGATTTTACCGGTACATATGATCGGCAACCCTGCAGACCTTGATACGCTCAAAGCGATCGCGGATAAACACAAGCTGCTTCTAATTGAAGACACCGCCCAGGCCTTCGGCGGATCCTATAAAGGCAAAAGGCTGGGTACGATCGGTAGATTGGGCACCTACTCTTTCAACATCTTCAAGACCATCAATGCCGGAGACGGCGGCATGGTGGTGACCGACGATGAGGATTTCTACAAACGGGCCTTCGCTTTTCACGACCAGGGACACTTTCCCCTGCGTATGGGCGTGGAAGTGGGGAACCGCGCCGTTATCGGCCAGAACTTCCGGATGACCGAGCTCAACGCAGCGGTTCTCCTCGCCCAGTTCCGCAAGCTGGAAAAGATTCTGCAGCGCCTGCGTATACTCAAGGCCCGATTTAAAAAGCAGATCCAGGAGATAGAAGGCCTGGAGTTCCGCCGCCTTAACGACCCGGCTGGCGAATGCGGCACCATCCTGACGGTTTTCCTTCCGAATAGGAAAAGCGCCGAGGCGGTGGCGGAAAAGCTCAACACTACCACGGTGATCCACTCCGGTTGGCACGTGTACAACAACATGGAGAATATCCTCAACATGCGCACCCTCAATCCGAAGAACAACCCGGTGAAAAATCAGCACTACAAGGGTAAGGCGGAGTACCGCAAGGGCATGCTGCCCCAAACCGATCGTCTGCTGGAGCGTGCCATCAACATCTCCGTCGGCGTGGTCGACGTCGGCCTCGGGTCGGCTTTCGGGATCAACCTCAACTCGACGGACGAGGAAGTGGATCGCCAGGCAGATCTTTTCCGTACGACTGTGGAAAGCATACTCTAAGAGGACGGACCCGTGATCACAGTAGGATTAATTGGCGCCGGTTATATAGGGCCGATTCATTTGGGGGCGTTGTCTCGGCTGGGCGGTGTAAGGGTGAAAACCGTTATTGACGTGAACGGAGAGCTGGCCGAGAAAGCTGCCGCCGCCTACAACGTGCCCAACTCGGGAACGGATCACCGGGAGGTGATCGACGATCCCGGAATCGATGTCATCCACAACTGCACCCCGAACAAGTATCACTACCAGATCACCAAGGAGGCGCTGAACGCGGGGAAACAGGTTCTCTCGGAAAAACCGTTGGCCATGGATCTCAAGGAGGCGGAAGAGCTGGTCGAACTGGCGGAGAAGAAACGGGCGATCACGGGAATCGATTTCTGCTACCGTTACTATCCTGTCGTGCAGGAGATGGCTGTACGGGTTCGGCGGGGAGATGCGGGAACGCTCCGCATGGTCTCGGGAAGCTACTTTCAGGATTGGCTCTCCCGGGAGACAGATTGGACCTGGCGGCTGCTGCGCTCGGAGAGCGGTGATTCCAACATCACTGCCGATTTGGGTAGCCATTGGTTCGATCTGATCCAATTTGTTACCGGTCTGAAGGTGCGGGAGGTCGTCGGAGACCTGGCCACCCTGATCCCGGTCCGCAGGAGGCCGACCCGTCAGGTTCTGGCCTTCGAGAAGGTGGAAGAGGTGGAATCCGAGAAGGTTAAGGTGGAGTTAGAGGACTACTCATCGATCCTGTTCCGGCTGTCCAACGGAGCTCCCGGTTCCTTCGCCACCAGCCAGATTTGTGCCGGGCGTAAGTCCGACACGGAGTTCCAGATCTACGGATCCGAGTGCTCCTATGCCTGGAACCACAAGGAGGCCACGGTGCTGTGGATCGGCTACCGAGAGAAGGCCAACGAGATCCTGATCGAGAATCCCACCCTGCAGGATCCAAGCACCGCTGGCTACGCCAGCCTTCCCGCCGGACATCCTCTGGGCTACAATGACGCGGTGCTGAACCTGTTCAAGGACTACTACGAAGCGGTGGAGAAGGAGCGCAAAGGGCGCGAGCTGCGACCGACCTTCCAGACCGGTTTCGAGGAGATGAAGATCCTCGAGGCGATTCTGGCGAGTCACAAAAAGCGCAGCTGGGTCGAGGTCAAAAATTGAGAAATGCGGATCGAGCGAGGATGTAACGATTTGAATTCTCAGGAGCGGGAAATACGCATCGAGTGTCTGCGCCCCGGACAGCTGAACGAAGAATGGGAACGCTGTCCCCTGGTATTCGTTCCCATCGGGCCTTTGGAGTATCACGGTCCACATCTGCCTGTGGGTATGGATGCGATCAACGCCACCCAATGCGCACTGGAGGCCTGTAGAAAACTGGGAAAAGGAGTGGTCCATCCGACCCTGTACTGGGGCACCGAGCGCGAGCGGCCGGAGTGGATGCTGGAGAGCCTGGGTTTCAAGCGGAGTGACTGGATCGTTGGCATGGATTTTCCCACGGCGGTCTGGAAAAGCCACTATTACCAGGAGCATTTTTTCGCCATGGTGGTGGCGAGCACAGTCGAGATGTTGATCGAAAGCGGGTACAAGGTGATCGTGCTGGTGAACGGACACGGCGCCTGGAATCAGCTGGAGACCCTGGAGCGTCTGGCCAAGCATTACTCGAACACAACGGACAGTTTGGTTGTGTGGCGGCTGGCCACCAACCTCGATGTGTCGGAGAAGAACCTGGCCGGGCATGCCGACATTTTCGAGACCTCTATGATGCTGTACTATCAGGAAGCCGTGTATGACTCCGACTCCATGGTCGATCTTTCCCAGCTTCCGGAGCGAAGCGAACCGATTCACTATCCGGACTTCTCGATCGTCGATGGGGCCGGGTTCAGCGAGAATCCGAGTCCGGGGCGGGTGGTACAGACAGATCCACGAGATGCCACGACGAACAAAGGGAAGAAAGAGCACGAGGAAACCGTGCAGGGCTACATTCAACTTGCCGAGGAGGCATTGAAGAAGAAGCTAGGATAGTTGATTGATTCACTCCTCTTTATAATAACGGCGATACAGCCCGTGGTTGGCTGTTAAATAAAAACCGGAGTCGTATCCGGTTATCTAAGGAGGCGCATTATGCGAAAAGTGTTGCTATTGGTTCTGATGCTGGGATTGCTGGCATCAGTGGTATGGGCCGGCGGTCAGAAGGCTGCGGAGGTAAAACGGATAGTTCACTTCCACTGGACCGAAACGACCTACGACAAGATTAATAACAACGCGGTAAGCCTGTTCCAGGCCAAGCATCCCGAAGTTGAAGTGAAGCTGCTGCTTCTACCCGACGCGGACCGAGGTGCCAAGATCCGAACAGCGCTGGCTGCGGAAGGCGAGATCGACAGTTACGCCCTGAGCAATGGCGAGTCTGCAGAATTCCTCGGAGCCGGCCAGATGGTTCCCATCGATCCCGCAGGCTTTGGCAAGTCCAGCGTACAGCAAGTTGTAGACATGTGGAATCCCGGTGCCATCGAGACCTGCGGCGGCACCTGGGACGGGAAGTACTACGGTATTCCCTTCGAGCTGTCCAACTACGTGGCCTGGATGAACATCGCCTTCATGAAGGAGGCGGGACTGAATCCAACCGCCAAGCCTAAAACATGGGATGAGTTCGTCACTGTCGGGAAGAAACTGGTGAAGCAGGAAGGCGGCGTAACTGTTCGAAACGGCTTCATGTGCAACTCCAAGGAAGGGATCTTCGACTTCCTCGTTTTGCTGGCCATGATGGAGCAGCTCAGCCTGGACTGGGGTACCGAGAAAGGGATCGTAGCCAGCATGGACAATCCGGCGGTGTTAGCTCGGGGCCTCCAGACCTACACCGACTTCGTAGTCAAGCACAAAATCTGGGATCCCGCCCTGGCAGACAACGACCGTGAAGGCATGGGCAATGGCAAGACCGCCATGTTCTTGACCGGAGGTACCTGGTACTGGGGTGTTCTCGATACCTACTCCGTGCCTCGTGCGGACGTGGAGCCTTTCCCCTATCCTCGTTTCTCCGATGGCAAGGACATCGGCGGTGTTGGTTACGGCTACTGCTTGTATGTTTCCCGTTTGGCTAAAGACCCCGTCCTGACCTTCGAGTGGCTGGACACCATGGCAAGCCAGCCGAACGAATTCATCAAATTCGGCTACCACCAACCCAGAAAGACTCTCTCCGACGGGTCCCAGGGATTGGATCCGGTTCTGGCCAGGGACTCCATCCCGTATTACGACGAGGTCTTCAAGGGAGAGCTGGCTAAAACGGCTGTCTGGCTGAGCTCGACCAAGGGCGCCCAGGTTTCCGATGCTGTTTGGGCGGCTATCTCCCGGGTGATGTACGAAGGAGGCTCGGTGGACGATTCGGTCAAGCAGCTGCAGGACGATATCCGTTCGATCTACCAGTAAAATCGTTGTTAGGAGAGCGTCCCCGGCATCGACCGAGGACGCTCTTTGATCTCGACCGGAAGGACAGCGATGCAAAAAGCCAGCTACTCGGTTAGTCGACTGCAGAGATACGGCTACCTGTTTATCCTGCCAACCCTCATCTTCTTCTCGATCTTCCTGATCTATCCGATGATCAGCGCCTTTAGGCTCTCCTTCTACGAGTGGAACCTTTTGAGTCCGAAGGAATTCGTGGGCTTCAAGAATTTCGTCACCATGGTGCAGGATACGAGGGTAATCAACTCTTTCTTGCGAACGATTCATTTCAGTGGGATCAGCGTGGTGGCGATCAACCTGCTGGCTTTCGCCTTCGCCATCCTGTTTTCTAGCCGGCTGATCCGCTGGAAGAACTTCTGGCAATCCCTGATCTTCCTGCCGGTGGTACTGTCGATCGTAGCCGTAGGCGTGGTCTGGGAGTTCATGTACCAGGGAACCGGTCTGATCTCTCTAATCTTCCAGAGGACGATTGGAACCAGCCCCGCCTGGCTGACCGACGCCCGGGCAGCACCTTACAGCATGATCATCGTCTACGTTTGGAAGGCAGTGGGCTACTATATGGTGATCTATATAGCCGGGCTGCTCGGGATCCCTCAGAGTCTCTACGAAGCAGCCCGCATCGACGGAGCGGGTTTCTGGGGCCAGCTATTCTACATTACCGTTCCGTCGTTACGTAATACCATAGTCCTGGCCGTGGTATCTTGCGTAATCTTTACCTTCGGACAGTTCAGCATCCAATACGTGATCACTAAGGGCGGACCGAGCCGCTCCACAGAGATTCTCGCCCTGCTCATCTACAAGCAGGCCTTCGAGTTTTCGAAGTTCGGCTATTCCGCTGTGATCTCCGTTCTGTTTTTCCTTACACTGCTGGTCTTTTCCCTTATTCAGCTGCGGTTGTTCAAATCCGGTACGATCTGAGGATCTTGGCTATGATAAGCTATCGAACCGGGGAAAACATACAGCGGACAATTCTTTACATAATCGTTGCTGCTCTGGGCTTCGCCTTCGTGTTTCCCTTCTTCTGGATGGTGGTGTCGTCTCTGAAATTGAACAAGGATGTGCTAGCTATCCCGATTCGCTTCTTCCCCCCGGAGTGGAACTGGAAGAGCTACTACAACGTATTCTTCGCCTTTCCGGATTTCGATTTTCCCCGCTACATCCTGAACAGCGTTATCGTTTCAATCTTTGCCGTACTACTATGTCTGTTCTTCTCCGCTACGTCGGGATACGGATTCGCCAAGTACAAGTTCAAGGGGAACAATCTATTGTTTACGATCGTTCTTTCCACCATAATGATTTCCTTCGAGGCCATCGTGGTTCCTTTATTTATTCTGGTTCGCCGCATGGGCCTCCAGAACTCCTATCTCGGGTTGATAATACCAATGAGTCTGACCGCCTTTGGGGTGTTCATGATGCGGCAGTTCTTCTACGCAGTTCCCAACGATTTTATCGAATCCGCCCGCATCGACGGGGCCGGTGAGTTTACCATCTTCGGGCGCATCGCCATTCCCATGGCCAAGACCTCTCTGTTAGCCCTGGTGATCTTCCACGCCCAGTGGGTGTGGAACCTGTTACTCTGGCCACTGATTCTGATCTCGACCCCTGAGATGCGCGTCCTACCTCAGGGGATCGCCCTATTCAAGGGCGGCTACAACACCCCTTACCCGGAGCAGCTAGCGGTCAGCGTGATCGCCTGCCTGCCTCTCCTGATTCTGTACATGTTTCTCTCCAAATACTTCGTACAGGGAATCACCATGACGGGGTTGAAAGGGTAGGGATCTCTCCCGCCTAGTCCCGAGATCTAAGGTAACAGCTTGAAGTCCGGCATGTATCCGTGAATCCTGTAGGCCCGAAATCCTTCGGCGAACAGGCAGCCGGCTTGAAGTCCCCGAAACTCCGCCAGAATCCGACAGTGTTCCACGAATCCGTGGATCTGAAAGGTGTCCATCCAGGCGTACTGGCTCTTATGGCATTCGACGGCCTTGATTTTCTCCTCATAGGTGTCGGTGATATCGACATATACTTCTGGTTCGAAATGAAGCCCCGCGGCGGTATCCCAGTAGAACAGCGAGGGAGCCTTCTCGATCGGCGGCTGGTCGGCGGGAACGTTCTTCCCGGGCAGGGAGAGCATCACCCTGCCCACGATTGTGCCGGTCATGTTGTGGTCGGTGCTGCGGTCTCCGGGAAAGTTGGTGAACATGACATCCGGGCTTGCCCAGCGGATGGCGTTGATTACCTGCCGGCGTACCTCCGGGTTGTCCACCAAGCCCTCGTCATCGTATCTGAGAAAGAGCACTTCGGCGTCGTAGAAGTGAGCCGCTTCCAGCTGTTCCGCTTCGCGGGTATGTGCGATCTCTTCCCGCCCCTCGATGAGGTTGGAGCCTATGTTCCCGCTGGTGGTGAGGGCTATAAAGATCTTGTGACCTTGTTTCTTATACTTCAACAGGGTACCGCCGCACAGGAACTCTATGTCGTCAGGGTGGGAGCCGAAGGCTAAAATATTCATCGAGTGGCACCTCCTCAGGAGTGGATGGGTTTGGCCTTTGATTGTATTATATGGATCTATTTGAAATGGTGAAAGTGTTTGGCAATTGTGGAGGAGGAAGGAATGTTGAAAACTGCAATCGCCTGTGAGGACATCACTCCCGGAGAAAACGTGCCCCTCATGGGCTACGGTGACCGCACCCACAACTCCGAAGGAGTGCACGATCCACTGTTTACTTACGCCTGGTGGCTCGAACCCACAGAGCAGGAACCGCTGGTATGGATCGTCCTTGACCTAAGCTTACTGAGTGTTGCCTCCGCTCGTGAGCTGGCTCAGGAGATATCGAACAGGACCGGAGTTCATCCCGATCGGATACTGCTTTCGACAACCCATACTCATTCTGGACCCGATACGGTCTTTATCAGCATGAATGAAGAGCCCTGGGCAAAGCGATACTACGACCTTCTCATCGAAGCCTGCACCAAGGCTGTCCGGGCTGCCCGCAGCCAGGCGTTCCCCGGGCGGATCGAGGTACAAATCGGTCAGAGTGATTTAGGGGTGAACCGGCGGGATACGGGTTCTTCAATCGACCCCCGGGTGGTGGTCTTCTCGTTAGTTGACGAATCCGGCAAGGAACGAGGCTTCCTGTTTCACTATTCCTGTCATCTGACCGTCCTGGGTGTGGACAATTATCAGATCAGCGCCGACTGGCTTGGTCCGGTACGGGCGCAGCTGCAGAAGGATCTTGGCTGCCCGGTGATGTATCTTCAGGGAGCCGAGGGAAATGTGGATCCCGTGAGCAGAGGTGCGCTGGATATGGCGGATCCCGATCAGGCCGCAGGGTCATCTTTCGAAGTTTTACAGGATTTGGCTGAAAGCATGACCAAATCGCTTCGAAGCACCAGAACCTCTGAGATCAGAGAGACTCTGACCGACTTTTCCTTTACCAGGCAATTCCTGACACTGCCCCTGCGCTACGGCGGATTAACCTCGGATCAGGCGCAGAACAAACTGGAGCAGTGGAAGGAGAAATTCTCCTCGTTTCTGGAGATTACCAAGGAAGAGGTCCCGGAGGATTGGATCATCAATGCACTGATAAAGCAGCAGGCTCGTAAGAAGAATCTCGACAAGGCGGAGACCCGAAGGTGGGTAGCCGAGCAGTTCACCTTTGGTTCCTTCCTGAGTATCTACAAGAAGGGCGGTGACATGATCGACTCGCAAAAGGGTGAGGTTCGCTGTCCCATAAGCATTCTAGATTTTGGTGCCGTCACGTTTTTAGGAGTTCCGATGGAAGTGCTGCTGGATGTCGCCTTCGACTGGCAGAAGCGTTTTCCGACTCATATCGCTCTGATCTCCGGTCTGTTCGACGGCTGGATCGGCTATCTTCCCCACAAGAATAATTACGAGGAACCTCTGGCGGCCCAACTGTACGAGACGGTGTCTACGATGTTCGCACCGGATGCCTCGCTCAAGCTGCTCGATGCAGCAGAAGGAATGGTGCGCAACACAGGCTGAGTTCGGGCTGAAGCTCGGATGAACGAGGCTTCAATACGTCCCGCCTTCTAAATCGCACGTGGCTTCAGGAACGCCTGTTTTTCTCCCAGATCTTGAGCTGTGCATCCCAGGCCCGGCGGGGTATCCATGGCCTGCAGTGATCACGTCGAAGTTATTGTCCCCTATTGACGCACTTTTTGTTTCAGATAGATATCACTTTATGTTCGATCAGCCACTGTACGGACTCATGGACAGCTTCCAGGGAGCTGTAGCGGGGTGAATACCCCAGAAGCCGTTTGGCTTTTTCTATACTGCAGTTGGGGCTGTGGGCGATATGATCCCAGGTAGACCAGGCATCCTCCTCGGACACGGACTCCTTCCACTGTTCCCAGGGAAGGAAGCGCAAATTCGGTTTCCTGGCGAACCAGGCCGAGACGTGTTCGGCATAACCCCGCAAGGTAACGGCCGCCGGGGAAACCAGGTGGAAGCTCTCGCCCACCGCGGCTTTCCAGTTCTGGATCGCCTTGACAAATCCTTGGGCCACGTCATCAGCGTGCACGTGGTGCACGGTTTCCAATCCCAGATTGGGAAGGGCGAGCTCCTCCCCCCGGGCCATGATCTCGAAGACGTGGGCATTGAAGTTGCCGGAAGGATTCAGGGGCGGCCAGCCTTGACCCACGATATGGCCGGGGTGCAGCACCGTGGCTGGAAATCCGTGCAGACGGGCTTCCTCGAGCAGGTAGCTCTCCATTGCCGCCTTCTGGATCCCGTATTCCCCGAATGGCTTCCGGGGCCGTGCTTCCGTTGTCGGAACGATCTCGCTGTGCCCATGGACCCAGATCGTTCCGCAGCAGAGGTAGTGCTGAACCACACCTTTCAAGGCTTCGACAAGATGCCGGGCGCTGTCCCGGGTGAAGCAGATCATATCGATTGCAATATCCGGTGACAGGGCTAGGATCTTGTCTGCGAAACTCCCATCAGCTTCGTGGGCTTCCCGATCCAGCGTTTCCCGGTGCACCTGCTTCCAGATCGCGTGAGGTTGATAAGGCTCCCTCCGGCCTCTGCTGACAGCTGTGACCTCGTGGCCGAGCTCCACCAGGCGGGGAACCATATAGCCGCCCACATGTCCCGTAGCACCGAGTACAACAATTTTCATTTTTTCTCCAGCATTATCCTGATTACCGGATTCTCGCGGGTCAACGCATGAACAGTCCGCCGTTCACGTCGATCGTTTCACCGGTGATGAAGTCATTTTCAATCAAGAACTGGATCGCCCTGGCCACATCAGCTGCCTGGCCGTTGCGTTTCAGTGGTGTGTTTTCGCGGAATTTTTCCATCCGTTCCGGGGTGGAATAGCGTTCGTGGAAGGGCGTGTCAATCACGCCGGGGGCTACGGCGTTCACACGGATCGCCGGTGCCAGTTCCGCCGCGCTTCCGCGGGTGAAACTATCGATGGCACCCTTGGCCGCCCCGTAGAGGGTGGCGGTGGGTGCTCCATGCCGGGCGGCGATTGAGGTGATGTTCACGATGCAGGGATCCGTTCCTTTCTCCAGCAGGGGAACGAAGAGTGAGGACAGGAGCATGGTCGAAAAGGTGTTCAGGGAAAATACACGCTCCATTAGGCTCCACTCAAGCTCCCGGACCCCCTGGCGCTGCACCAGTCCGCCGGCATTGTTCACCAAAACATCTATCCGGTTGGTCATCACCGATACTTCGGAATACAAGGCATCGCAGCCGGCCTCACTGAACAGGTCCGCCTGGACCAGGTGAGCCGTGCCGCCCCGGTCCTGCACTTCGGAAGCCGTCTGTTCCGCCGCTTCTCCAGACGCGTTGAAGTGGATGAAGATCCTGTTTCCCTCGGCCAGCAGCCGGGCGGTTTCCGCACCGATCCCTGTGCTGGCTCCGGTTATGACTATGATTTTCGCCATATCTCTACCTCCTATGTAAGTGCGCCCCCGCCCGACTATATTTATTCCAACCCTACAACATTTCCCCGGTTCAGACGACCGTTTGGATTGAACACCTCTATCACCCGCCGCATCTCCGCCATTCCGCCGCCCCCATACATCAGATGCAGGAGCTCGGTCTTGAGCTTACCGATCCCGTGCTCGGCGGACACGGATCCCCCCGTGGCTACAACTTCCTCAGCCCAGTCTTGGTATAGCTCTCTGCCTCTTTTATACTCCTCCGTGGACCGGGGCAGGATGTTTACGTGGATGTGGTTGTTGCCGATATGCCCGAACATGACATGCTCCAGATTCGAGTCGGCCAGGTCACGAACGTATAACTCAAAGATCTGATCCAGGGAGGAATCGGGAACCGCCATATCCGTACCGAGCTTGGTCAGTCCCGGTTCGGCCTTGCGGCGCTCGTCTATCAGTAGGTTGATCGCTTCCGGAAGGGCATGTCGGAACTCTTTCATCCGCTCTATATCCCTGGCCTGTTCCGCCAGCCAGGTAGCTTCATCATCGCCGCTGCATTCCGCCAGGATTTCCGCAAGGTTGAAGATCTGTTCTTCCACGGCATCCTGATTGTCGCCGTGATACTCCACGTACACGGCAGCCGCCTTTTCCCTGGGCACCTCCGGGATCTCCGAGAAGGCGGGATTGTTTTGTTTCTGTTCCCTCAGCAGCTCCAAAGAATTGCCGTCGAAAAACTCGATAGCCGCCGGTCTTTTCCTGCCGGGAGAATCGCTCCGGATTCGTTTCACGAACTCGATGGCACCGGCGGAATCGGGGAAAAAGCCCATCACCCCGCTGATAATCGGGGGACGAGCAATCAAGACCACCTCGATCTCGGTCATGATTCCGAGGGTTCCCTCGCAACCGATGATCAGATCGATCAGCTCCATATCCGGACAGGCGTACAGACCGGCGGTGTTCTTTGTGGCGGGCATTCGGTAGGAGGGCAGGCTGCCGGTCAATCGCTGGCCCTCCTCCGTTTCGAGCTGGAAGTCGAGCCCGGATGCCCGCTGGACTCCCCGCCGCAGCTGCAGTGAAGAGCCGTTTCCCAGCACGAGGCGCAGGGATTCGATGTAGCGACGGGTCGGGCCATAGGAAAAAGAACGGGCTCCGGATGCGTTACTGGCGGTCATGCCCCCAATCGCCGCGGAGGATTCGGTGGGATCCGGAGGAAAAAAATAAGGGCCCGCACCTTGAAATGCCTCCAAAGCCTGCAGCGAGTCCCGGCTCCAGCTGTCGGCTGAAAAATCCTTTTTGGTGACCGCCTCGTTTATCTGGGAGAGGAGCACTCCCGGCTGCAGGCGGAGGAGGAAACGGTTTGCCTCCGGATCGCAGCGCATGCCGAGGAATTTGTTCATGCGGCTCAGGTTTAGAACGTGCCCGCCCTTGGGCACGGCTCCGCCGGAAATTCCCGTACGCCCCGCTTGAATGGTCAGGGGGATCCCCCTGCCAGCCAGGAGCTTCACGATCTCCCGCACCTGCTGCTCGGTGGTAGGAAAGGAGATGGACTCCGCCTCCCCGACCAACCGGGATTCATCCCGCAGGTACTCAACGTATTCAGGATCGATGGGGTGAATCAACTGCTCGGTGGTTTTTCTATCCATGTTCATGCTACCAGAGAGTGAGGGAGTTGAGGAACAGCTGGCGCAGATCCTCGGGAGTAAACGGACGGGGACAGAGCTTGGTAACCCTGTGCTGGGGAAGAGTCCCTTCGACCAGCTTCTCTACATCTTGTGCCGAATAGCCCACGGTGGAAAGTCCGTTGGGCATCCCGGTCTTCTGCATCAGGTCGATGACCGCCTCCGCCAGGATCTCTCCGGCCTGCTCCGCCGGGGTGTCCTCCGTCTTAACACCCATCAGCCGGGCCGCTTCCAGATGCCGATCCGGTCTGGCCGGGCCGGTGAATCGCAGGGCGGCGGGGGCATTCAGCACCACCGCCATGCCATGAGGAATGATAGGATTGCCCGGGGGGTAGTCCTCGGGCACGTAGTCCCTGACCATACCGGAAACAGGGTAGGACATACCGTGGGGAAGATGCAGCCCCGCATTGCCGAAGCCGATCCCGGCGAAAGTGGCGGCGATGATCATACTGCTTCTGGCTTCATCGTCCTGCGGATCCTCTACGGCCCGGACGATGCTCCGGCTGACCAGCTCGATCGCCTTGGCGGCCCAGACATCGCTGATCGGATTGGACCCCTGATAGGCTGGACGCTCGGCGGGGCCGGCGGGTGCCTCCCGGAGGTTGAAGGGCAGGTTGGTGTAGGACTCCAAGGCATGGACCAGAACGTCGAAACCGGTGCAGGCGGCGGTCATCCGCGGCAGGGTTCGAGTATTTTCCGGATCTACGATGCCCAGGTTCGGCCGGATGTGCCTGTGAGCGATGCCGGTCTTGGCGTGCATCTCCACCAGATCGAAGATGATCACGCCGGTTGTTTCGCTGCCGGTACCGGCGGTGGTAGGGACGCCCACCATGGGCTTCAGCGGACCGGGTACAGTTTTTCCTTCCCCGATCGGGGCGTTCACGTAGGTCAGGAAGTTGGCGGGGTAAGTTGAATACAGATTGGCCGCCTTGGCCGTATCGATGCTGGAGCCGCCACCCACACCGACGAACCCGTCGAAGCGGCCCGACTGGGCGAAGCGCACCGCCTTCTTCAGAGAGCCGTCGGTAGGTTCGATACAAGTTTCAGCGAAAACAACGGCTTCAATTCCCTCCCGTTTCAATGATTCCAGTACTGTGGCAACGGGAGGCAGCTTAGCCAGGCGGCTGTCCGTAACCACCATCACACGAGTGGCTCCGAGTTCCTTGAGGTCGAAGCCGACCTCCCGGGTTGCGCCGAATCCGTACTTGATGGCTGCCGAGCTCATGGTCAGCACGGTTTCGTAGTTCATAGATTCACCCTGTCCTCCTCTTTTGAGGTTATACCGGGTAGTTCCCGTATATGCAAGGGAGTCGTGATTGGCGTTGCAACTGTCCATGACCATGATTCATATGGAAAATTATCCGTTCGGGTTCTAATTTTCCACTTTCTCCAATGCGAGGGAGCCCTGTTTCGGAATCCTACCGGCTTTGACTCAGGTGATTTGACAGACGGTCCCCTATCCCTCAAGGTAGGCCTTGGTTCGCTTCAGGGATTCGCTGTGGTCGATCGTCGGCCAGTACTCCAAACCTACTCCGCCGGTGTATCCGAGTGAGTCGATTTCCTTCAGGATGAAGGGGTAGTTCAGCTCGCAGTCGTAAGGCTCGTGGCGCCCCGGTACCCCGGCCACGTGGAAGTGTCCGATGTGATCGAGGTTTTCCCTGATGAAAGCCACCACATTTCCGTCCATGATCTGCATGTGGTAGATGTCGTAGAGCATTTTGATGTTACTGCTGTTCACCTCCCTCAGCGCCTGCACGCAGGTGTGAGGATCGTCCAGGAAATAATCAGGGTGGTCGACCCTGGTATTGAAGGGCTCGAGGATCAGGGTGATGCCGTGCTTCTCCGCCGGTCCGGCACAGACCTTCAACGTCTCGATCATGTTCTCGATCGCCTCTTCGCGGGAAAGTCCCGGAACGTTGTTGCCGGCGCCGCTGATGAAAGCCTTGCAGCCGATCTTCTTCGCCAGCTCGATCATTCCCTCGAAACTGTCCAGGATCAGGCTGCGATCCCTCTTGTCGATCATGGCCCCTACGATCCCTCCGTCGGGGTGGTTGAACACGAAGTCCGTACAGGTCAGTCCGTACTTGCCGTTGAGCTCAGCGATCTCCTCGAAATCCTTGTCTTCCGGGATCAGTTTGCTTCCGTCGAAGCGCATATTGTGGAACCAAAACTCGAAGTACTTGAACCCCAGCTCATGCACCTTGGCCAGCCTGTCCTTGTAGGGCAGATCGGAAAAAAATGGTTCGATGCATACACCGATATGTGCCATAGACTGTTCTCCTTTCGATATGTTGTGTTTGCGTCCCCCAGCTGTTGGTCATCAGCTGTCGACCGCCAGCTTCGCCAAACAACTTATAGCAGCACAGAGGACACCTTGCGGATTCCCTCGGCGATCTGATCGCACTCCTCGCCGCCCAGCTGAGGCGGGATGTCGAGGTGAACGGATCGGGAGAGCCTCTCAGCCGTCTGCGGGCAGGCGTCCGGCTTATACTCCGGAACGGGTTCGGAGAGGGGGCAGTTGAAAGGACATCCCTTCTTGGCAGGCATCATCTTGCCGTGCAGCATGGTCCAGTGCTGATACATGTGCCAGTCGGGAATGCCTTTGTTGTAAATCCCGGCGGCCTCTACTCCTTCGGCGTTCAGAGCCTCTACGAATTTCTCCACCTTCCCCGCCTCAGGCAGGTAGAAGATCAGGCAGACAGCCGTATCCCCCGCCGCATCGGTGACCTCCCGGAACTCGACTCCATGGTTCACCAGATAGGCTATCCCTTCCTTGATTCGCCTCTTGTTGTTCTTCATGCGGGAGACGATCGTATCCAGCTTGCCGAACTGAGCCAGAGCCACCGCGCCTATCAGCTCGCTCATCCGGAAGTTCACTCCGAAAAAGATCTCTCCGGAGAACTCGGGAGGAGCGAAACGGTCTTTGCGCCAGCAGGCGGCTACGTCGTGGTAGGCCTGGGCGCGGGTGTAGAGCAGGTCTCCATCGGTGGCAAGAATACCGCCCTCCCCGGAGGTTATGATCTTGTGGTACTGAAGGGAGAATGCGCCGATGTCGCCGAAGCTGCCGAGCTTCTTTCCCCGGAAACTGCCGCCGTTGGACTGGGCCACATCCTCGACGACCTTGAGGTTGTGCTTCTTGGCGATGTCCATGATCCGGTCCATCCTGGCTGGCATGCCTCGCATGTGAACCGGCAGGATCGCCCTGGTTCGCTTGCTGATCTTCCGTTCCAGGTCCTCCGGATCCATGGTGAGGGATCCATCAACCTCGCAGACGATGGGAATCCCCTTGGCCGCCACCACCGCGGCAACCGAGGCGAAGAAGGTGTAAGCTGGTACGATCACCTCGTCACCGGGCTCCACACCGACGGCGATCAGGCCGGTGATCAGGGCGGAGGTGCAGGCATTAACCGCCAGGCAGTGCTTGACTCCGAGGTACTTGGTGTATCCTTCCTCGAGAGCCTTCACCTTGGAGGGCATCTCCTTGGGCCCATAGTAGCGAAACAGGTACTTGGACTCGAGAACCTCCATCACCTGTTGTTTCTCCTCCTCGCCGATCTCCAGGCCTCCGGGAAACATCGGTGGATTTTTTGTTGGCTTTGCCCTGGGTCCGCCGTTGACGGCCAGATCTTTTTCAGTGTAGCTCATTACTGTCCTCCATGCAGCAGGGTTTTGTATACTTCGTTTGGGGAGTGCGAATTCAGAACGCTACTCCGCTTCATCCCTTCACCGCGCCGGCGATCAGCCCGCCGATCAGGTATTTGCTCAAAAATATGAAGATGATGATCACCGGTACCGTGGTCACCACCGAGGCGGCCATCATCTCGCCCCACTTGACGGAGAACTCTCCTACGAAAGACTGGATCATACCCACCGGCAGGGTGCGCATAACGTTGTCGTCCATAATTGTAAGGGCGATGATGAACTCGTCCCAGGCCATGATAAAGGTGACGATTGCCGTTGCGGTCAAACCCGGAGTTACGTTGGGAAGAATTACCCTGAGCATTGCCTGGAACTTGGTACAGCCGTCGACCTTTGCCGCCTCGTCCAGTTCCCGCGGTATCGAATCGAAATAGCCCTTCAGCATCCAGATGGAGAAGGGCAGGGTGAGCATCAGATAGGGAAGAACCAGTCCCGGATAGCTGCTGAGAAGCCGCAAACGCATAAAAGCGCGGTACAGCGGAATAAGGATCAGGACAACCGGAAGCATCTGGGATACCAGGACGAAATAGATCAGTCTCCGTTTGCCGGCAAAGGGAACCCGGGAAAAGGCGTAGGCCGCCGGCGTGGCCAACAGCAGCGTTGCCGTAACCGTAAACAGGGCGACGAGTAGGCTGTTTTTAAGATAAACAAGGAAGGGAATGGCCGACGCCATGGTTCCCGCGATGATGGATACGTAATTCTCCAGAGTCGGTTGTTCGGGAATCAGAGTCGGTGGGAGTTTGAAGATCTCGGGCTGCAGCTTGAAAGAGGTGCTGATCATCCAGTAAATGGGCATCAGGTAGAGGATCAGCACGATCAGGATCAGGCAAAACCGAGCAACCTGGAGGCACTTTTTGATGAACCTCGCGGCGTTCCAGGGGCATCTGCTATGCCGATTCATCCTTCTCTCCTGCCGACGAAACGCACGTAGATGATGCTGAAACCGAGGAGGAATAACAGCCAGAACACTCCCACGGTGGAAGCGTAACCCATGTTGAGGCTGCCCATAAAGGATACCCGGTAGATCAGGATGGGGAGCGTTGTCGTACGGTCTATTGGTCCCCCGCGGGTCGTGGTCCAGATGATGGTCAGGTACTGGAATTGCCAGATGAACTCCAGAATCGTGGCCAGCGTGATGATTTCTCGCATGTTGGGGACAGTCACATGCAGGAACCGTTGAAAGGAGTTTGCTCCGTCGATTTTGGCCGCCTCGATCTCTTCTCTCGGAATGGCCTGTAAGCCTGCGTAGAGAATCACGAACATAAAGGGCAGCATCTTCCATGTGGTTGCCGCGATCACCGTCGGCATTGCCAGATCGGGTACTTTCAACCAGGGAATGAACTCCGGGATGATTCCCAGTCCCTCGAGTACCACATTGACAATTCCGTGAAAGGGATCGAAAAACAGAAATCGGGCGATGAAAGCGACCACGACGGAGGGGATGATCCAGGGCACGAACAAGAGGCTGTTGATCAAGCTCTTCAAAGGAAACCGGGTGTTTACCAGCAGCGCCATGGCAAAGGCGATCACGAACTCCAAAACCACAGTCCCGCCCACATACTCTATGGTGTGCAGGAATGCCTTCCAGAACCCCGGACTGCTCAGCATGCGCCGGTAGTTCAGAAGACCAATGAATTTCATTCCCTGCCCATCGGTGAGAAAATAGCGGAACAAACTTGTGTAGAGAGCGTTCGCCAACGGGTAGATGATCACAAAGGCGATTACGATCATCGCAGGCAGAATGAGGAGAAAGGCAAAGAGTCGGTCGCTGATATCCTTTCTCTGCCGGATGGCTCTCTCGGTGTGCAACTGGGTCTCCTTCGAAATTTCCCGGTGACAAATTTGGGTGCTCACCATCGCCGGCGAGCACCCGACAAAAAACAACGTGAAAACTACCCGCGGATTACTCTGCCAGGATTTTAGCGATCTTGTCCTTCAGGCTGGCCAGGGTTTGCTCCACCGCCCCCTCTCCGAGGAGGATCTTCTGGATGTCTTCCATGAATGCGATCTCAACCTCGAACTTTTTCTGGGAAGCCCAGACATTCGGATTACGCAAGCTCGACATCTGAGCGAGGAAGGTCTTACTGTAGTGATTGTCGTAGATCGGGTCGTCGTACTGAGCTTTGACCAGAGGCATCAAACCGGTGCGGTTGAAGTACTCCTTGGTTGTGGTCGCATCCGTAACCACGAACTTCATCAGATCCCAGGCCAGGTCTTTGTGCTTGGAGCCCTCGGCCAGACAGAGGATGTGGGAGGCAGGCTGCACATCCCCCGGCCAGTGGGATACCTGCCATTCATTCCTCGACATGCCTTCTCCGTCGAGCACGCCGGCAATCCACGGACCTTCGAAGAAAAAACCCACCTGGTCCTTGGCGAAGAGGGTTCTGAGGTTACGGACCTCCTCCCCGAAGGGAACCACTCCTTTGTCCACCATGTCCTTGACAAGACGGACTGTTCTCACCGTACCGGTAGCATCGACTGCGGGCTTGAGACCGGCGTCCAGCATATCGCCTCCGTTGGCCCACATCAGGATGTGAAAGGTGTCGGCGGAATACTCGTCGATGTCCAGCATCAGCCCGGCGCCGAAAGCTCCGGTGGCGGCTTGGATCTTCTGAGCCTGGCTGAGGAAATCGCTCGGATTTTTCGGTTCGCCGTTCACTCCAGCCTGGGCGGCCAGAGATTTGTTGTATACCAAAACCCAGGGATTGGGATTCCAGACCAACCCGGCCATCTTCCCGTCCATCTCGCCCCCTTTGTAGGCCGGGACGAGTTTGGAGGTGAAGGCGGAATCCATGTACAGGTTGAGATCAACCACCGCGCCCGGCATCTTGGAGAATTTGCCAAGCCACAGGGATTCGATCGTGAATACGTCCGGGGCGTTGTTGCCCTGGATCTGAAGCGTCACCTTGTTGGGGGTGTCCTCCCAGCCGATCGGGACGATTTCCACCTTGACTCCGGGATTTTGACTCTCCCAGAAGGCGATTCGCTCCGGCAACCACACCTCGCCTCCGGATTCCTCCGCCACCATCCAGCTGGCGAACTGGATCCGGACACCTTCCTCCTTCTTGGCTCCTGCAAATACCGTGCTGGTGAGGAGCAACAGCACGAGGAGAACCAGCATGCTCTTCCTCATCATAGGAGAACCTCCTTGGTTGATTTGTAGGCATAGTTATTGGGCATAATCTTTCTCAGCAAGTATATCTATGCCTGAATTAAGCCCATCTTAAGCCTATTATTTTGATTTGTCAAGCAATTTATTCACTTTAAATCTGTCTTGACCTTTTTTTCTTGCAATTAGAGGGAGATTTGGTATATAATTAGACTAAATCAGGCCAATATCAACGAAGACCGTATACAGGAATCGAGAGTGCCGGTACAACACACGGGCTTCAGTCACATCGATAACGCGGATCGCAATCGGCGGGTCGTTCTCAACATCATCCGCGAAAAAGGACCACTGACTCGCCGGGAGATATCCGGGATCTGCAGTCTCAGCATTACCACAGCCAAGCGGCTGGTAGACGAGATCCTCCGGGATGGTTTGGTGGAGGAGCTCCCCCTCCACGACCAGCCGGCAAGGCGGGGAAGAAAGGCCACCGGAGTATTCCTGAACGCGAAGTGCGCCCACTCAGTCGGAATTATTGTCCAACCCGGGAAGATCACGCTGAGTGTAGTGGATTTGAGCGGCCGGGTCATGGAGGAGCGAACCGTCCCGATTGGAGAGGAGCATAGCGGCGAGGTGATAGACCGCGCTGCAACCGAAGCACGGCAAATGCAAAACAAATACCGGGGCGGGAATCACGGGCACTCGCTCGGGATCGGCGTCGGCGTGGCCGGAGTCATCGACGCCCGGAAAGGGATTGTTTTCTACTGCCCGAATCTTCCCGGTTGGGAGAACATCCCTCTTGCCTCGCAATTGGGGCGGAAGCTTGGAACGGAAATTTTGGTCGATGACGCGGTGCGCTGCATCGCCCTGGCGGAGAAGCGCTACGGCGTGGGCGTAGGTCTGAGCACGTTTCTCTATATCTACATCGGCCGTGGAGTCGGCGCCGGAATCATCCTGGACAACCGTTTCTATCGGGGCAGCAGCGGGCTGGCCGGAGAGTTCGGGCACATTACTGTCAAGGAGCACGGACCGCTGTGCAACTGTGGGAACAGGGGCTGCCTAGAGGCGTTGGTTTCCCGAGACGCTATCCTGCGGTCCATCCAGGACCTGATCGCTTCCAACGTATACAGCAGCTTGAAGCAGAAGACCTCCGGCAATCAACCCCTTTCCTTGAGGGACATCGAAGAGGCCGCCGAGGCGGGTGATAAGCTGGCCAACATGGTTGTCCACGGCGTCGGGGAGAGCATCGGTACAGGTGTTGCCGACCTGGTGAACATCTTCGATCCCGGCGTGGTGATTCTGGGCGGGGAGGTGATTTCCCGCTTCGGGGACCATTTGATCGAGGGAATCACCAAGACCGTCGGACTACGGGGGATTCACTCGATCACGCAGCGAACCCGGATATTGACCAGCAACCTGGAAGGTTTGGCAGCCGCCCGAGGCGCCGCCACACTAATGATAGAGAGGTATTTCGGAAACGAGATCCTGAACCTCGAGTCCGGGCGGGAACTACCAAAAAACTCAGGATGAAGTAGCCGCGATTCGCGGATGAAGTATTCTACATGTACCCCAACTGCCGCAACCGCTCCATGGTCTTCTCCTTGTCCTGCCGGCGTCCGGCTCTCTCCTCGGTGTTCTCCAGGTCCTGCTCCCAGGCCGGGATGCCGGAGGCCTTGAGACTGGTGGTCTTGGCCCCCAGAGATCGATAGCCCTCCTCGTAGAGCGGACAGTAGGGAATGTCGAAGTACAACGTGGTATCCCAGATGTCCCGTTCGCTGAAGTGCAGGATCGGCCGGTAGCGTGTGTGCGCCGGGATCAGCTCCGCAGCCTCCACATCCTCGAAGTAGGGATCCTTGGCCCTGGCCTTTTGCTCATCCCACCGCAGACCCTGGAACACCGCTTTTACCGCGTTGTCCTCTAAATAGTCGATCCTTAAAAAGCTCATAACCTTTTATCTGGTAGAGAATTATGATAGAATAACAACAACACGAACTGTAAGAAAGCGAGGAAAAAAAGAGAAAATGGAAACGAAACTACGAACGATTCAGCCGGGAGGATTTGTTCTCGACACTTCCACGCACAGATCCCCGAGGATCTCTTTGAGGATGTTGTTCGTCGGGTGACCGTTGCCCACGTGTTGGATGAAACACTCACCGAAGGAGCGGCCGATGTGCTGCCCCTGAGCCTGTGTCCTTTTTTTCATCTCCTCGAGGTAGGAATCGAATTTGTTGATGTAGCGCAGCCACTCCCGCTGGCTCTCGTGGCAAGCTAGCATCCGCTCCTTGGTCTCCATGACGGCTGCCACGTCGATCCCGAAGTGCACAGGCAGGGGACGGCCGAAGTTGTCGTTCCCGCCGACAGCGTTCCAGTAGTATAGGTGGGGGATCTTGTCGGCCGGAGCCAGGGGCAGACCGCAGTCGTATAGGGGCACCGCGGCGATGAAGGCTGCGTTGCGCACCAGCCGGGAGGTCTCTTCGTGGTCGATCAGGTAATCCGTCGGGGCGTGGGTCAGGATGATATCCGGATTCACCTGGCGCACTACCCGCACGGCTAGCTGCCGGTAGTGATGGTTGTACTCCACCTCCAGATCCCGCCCGCCGGCGTAGTGATAAGCCGCACCGATCAGCTTTGCCGAAGCTTCCGCTTCTTTTAGACGCTTTGCCCGGATCTCCCCGCTCTTCAGGGTTGGGGAACCGACCTCCCCGCCGGTCATTGTGGCCAGATGAATTTGCAGGCCCTTCTCGGCCAGAAGGACCAACGTGCCCGCAGCCATGAACTCGATATCGTCGGGATGACAGCCGAAGGCCAGTACTCGCTTCAATTTCTCCTCCTCATGATCCCGGCGGGGTGACCCGCGTCGGATCGCATCAAGCGCCGGAACCGTACTTCCGCCACGCCTGGATCAGCATCTCCACTCCCTCCCAGGGAGTATCGGGGAACAGTGCATCGATGGGATGCAGGATGAAACGCCCTGAGGGCCCGAGCGCTTCCACGGCCTGGCGTACCTCCGCCTCGATCATTTTGGGATCCTTTGTAGCCAGAGTGATAGCGTTGACTCCTCCAACCAAGCACATCCGGGACCCGAGGAGGTCTCTAGCCTTTTCCATGGAGATTCCGTCAAGCAGGGGATCAACGAAGTACAGGACATCCACACCGGCATCGGCCAGTCTGGGGCCGAGGATCTCCACTCCGGTGGTAACGGTGTAGCAGAACTTTTTCCCGCAGCGATGGGAGAGATCGGCCAAGCGGCGCACATGTTCGACGAGGAATTGATCGAACAGAGCGGGAGACCAAAAATCGGTGGAGGAGTACCATCCTCTTTCGACGACCAGGTCGATTCCCGGATGCCGCGCAGCCAGCTCGACCCGAGCCAGGTCTGTTTCGGTGACGATCTCCATTAGCTCGGCAAAGGCTGAAGGGTCATCAATGGCCAGCAGGATGGCTCCTTCGGTACCGCACAGCCAGATAACCGCATCCATACCGAAGGCCGCCCAGGCCTGTACGGCCACTCCCTGCTCCCGTGCGAAAGGTCCGACTGAGTCCATACGCCGATCGAACCAATCCCAGGCCTCCCGGTCCGGGGGAGCGTAGAGGTAACGGATGTGGGGCACATCTTCAGGACAGCTCACCGCATGCTCCACACCTCGGGGAATATTGAAATCTTCCATCAGAGACACGTGATCCGGCTGAATAACCCATCCCTCCTCCAACTCCTCTCCGGTCTGGTGTACCTGATGGCGTAACGTTCCTGCCGGCGTCTGGTATTCCCTGACCAGGATCGGATACTGCTTTGTCACATCCGCCTCACGACGGGAATTGGTCCAACGGATCTCCGGGTGTACGCTCCAGGGAACCGAAACGTCGATCAGATCGTCTACACCCAAGGAAAGCCAGGTCCGGACCCGCTGGAACTCGTCTTCCAATGTCCAGGGTACCGGGAGGGTATGGATGTGCTCGAGGCGTTGCGTATACCAGCGGCGCACCTCCCGGTCGCCCTCCTGCCCGCCGTTCTTCCAGCGCAGCTCCTTCGGCACAAGATTGCCGAAGCATTGGAAGGTCAGGGGGATGTGATCGTAGGATTCTCCATTCCAAGCAGCCATCAGCCGTTCTTTCGAGTTCATGGAATCAATACTATTGACAAAGGGGTTTTTCGACAATACCGTGGGATCGGCCGCTGTGGAGGACCTATGACCAAAGCCGGAGCTTTTTTCCAGGACGCCGGAGAGACCTAATGCTTGTATCAGGAGGATAGTGGTGGCAGGAAAGGCTGAGTTTCGATTCTCTTTTGGACCGTGGAATATCCATGAAGGTGCCGATGTCTTCGGTCCCACGGTTCGGAAAACCGTGAAATTTGCTGAGAAACTGAAGATGTACAAGAAGATGGGCTTCGACGGTGTTCAGTTTCACGACGATGACGCCGTACCTAGCGTGGATGTACCTCACGATCAGATGATCAAAGAAACCGAGGAGATGAAGAAGATGATCTCCGGGGAAGGACTGTTGGCGGAGTTCGTCGCCCCCAGGCTGTGGGAACATCCCATGACCGTGGACGGCGGGTTCACCGCCAACAATCTGAAAGCTCGGCAGTACGCCAAAGATCGCTGCAAGAAGGCGATCGATATCGCCAATGTGCTCGGCACGAAGAATATTGTTCTCTGGCCTGCCCGGGAGGGCATCTATGTAAACGAGTCCAAGGACCACGTGCTGGCTTCGGAGCGTTTCCTCCAGGCGGTCAACGCCATGCTGGAGTACGATCCCAAGATCCGGATTCTGGGGGAGATGAAACCCAATGAACCGATGGATCACGCCTATCTGCCCACGACCGGCCACTTCCTGGCTCTGTGCTACAAGACCGTGGATCCCGACCGCTGCGGCATCCTGATCGAGAGCGCCCACGCCATCCTGGCCGGTTTGGATCCGGCCATCGAGATGGGTTACGCCCTGTATCACAATAAGCTGTGGAGCGTGCACCTCAACGATCAGAACGGCCTGAAGTTTGACGAAGACCGTATATTCGGGGTGATCAACCTCAAACGGGCCTTCGATCAGGTTCTGATCCTCTACGACAACGACTTCGGGTCCAATGGAGAGTTCGTCGGCCTGGACGTCAAAGCCCTGCGCACCCAGGAGGATACAGTAGCCACCCATCATCTGTCCCACAGTCGGGAGATCTTCCTGCTGCTGTTGGAGGCGGTGAAGAGCCTCGATCGGGCCAAGCTCGAAGAGTATCGGAAGAACCGCAACTACGAGGATCTGGAGCTGTTCATTATCAAGACCATCATGGGCAAGGTCTGACGGATAAAACCGGAGATTCCATCCTCTGATGCGAGAGGCCGGGGATTCGACAGTATGGGACTGAAAGCAGAACCGATTCACAAACCGAAAATCGGCGTTGCCTTTGTGACTTCCGGCTGGTTCCGGGAGGTGGGCCTGCAGGATCCCTCTGGGGACACCACTGCCCAGGTGGAAGCGGTTGCCCGTAAGGCGCCCGGGCGGCTCCTGGGTTTCCTTGATCCGGTCTATCCGGGGGTCCTGCACTCGGTGGAGGAGGCCCGCCAGGCGGCCGCGAGGGCTACCGTTACTGACCTACGCGCCCGCTATGGAGTGGAGCTGCGTTATCTCGAGCTCGAGCGTTTGGGCCACGTCGGCGCCTACTGCGTGGACTCGAGCAACGCGATGGTGACGCTGCTGAACCTGCGCATCATCGTGAGGACATAAAGGAGTTGGATTATGGGCGGATATTTATTGGGCTATGACGTGGGTAGCTCTTCCATAAAAGCGACCCTTCTATCGATAGAAAGTGGAACCGCGGTCGCCTCAGCTACTTCCCCCGATCGAGAGCTGGAGATACAGGCGCCCAGGCCCGGCTGGGCCGAGCAGGACCCGAAGGTGTGGTGGAAGCATCTCGAGCAAGCGACCGCACAGATCATCTCCACCGGTGTGAGTATGGCGGAGGTCGAAGCCGTCGGGATCTCCTACCAGATGCACGGTCTGGTCTGTGTGGACCGATCGGGGAGGGTCCTTCGCCCGGCCATCATCTGGTGCGACAGCCGGGCGGTGGAGATCGGCGACAAAGCCTTCATCGATCTCGGCCCCGAGCGCTGTCTCAAGAATCTGCTGAACTCGCCGGGAAACTTCACCGCCTCCAAGCTGGCCTGGGTCCGGGAAAACGAACCGGAGATCTTCAAGAAGATCTGGAAGATCCTGCTTCCCGGAGACTATATTGCCTACCGCCTGACCGGAATGCTCAGCACGACCCCCTCCGGGCTCTCAGAGGGGATCCTCTGGAACTTCCTCAAAGGCGGCCTCGCTGCTTTCCTGCTGGAACACTACGGGATTTCCGAAAAATTGATCGCCCCGGTGGCAGCCAACTTCTCAGCTCAGGGGCGAGTGACCGCGGAGGCCGCCGTACGATTGGGGCTGAAACCGGGCACCCCGGTTTCCTACCGCGGGGGAGATCAGCCCAACAACGCCCTGTCCCTCAATGTTCTCCATCCCGGTGAGGTAGCGGCCACGGCGGGGACCTCCGGCGTGGTGTACGGAGTGGGAGATAAGGCGGTATACGATCCAGACTCCCGGGTCAACACCTTCGTCCATGTCAACCATTCGGAGACCACCCCCCGCTACGGCACCCTGTTGTGCGTCAATGGCACGGGGATTCTCAACAGCTGGCTCAAGCACAACCTGATGACCGTGCAGGGAACCGGTGCTTCCTACGATCAGATGAACGCTCTGGCCTCTTCGGTGCCCATCGGATCGGACGGCCTGGTGGTTCTGCCGTACGGCAACGGGGCGGAGCGGACCCTGGAGAACAGGAATATCGGCGCTTCGATTCGAGGTCTCGATCTGAACAGGCACGGCCAGGCCCATCTTCTGCGGGCCGCTCAGGAGGGAATCGTCTTCGCCATACGGTACGGGTTGGAGATCATGGAGAGCATGGGCTTACGCATCGACAGGGTGCGGACCGGGGCGGCCAACATGTTCCTCAGTCCCCTGTTCACCGAGGCCTTTGCCACGATTTCCGGCGCTTCTGTGGAGCTGTACAACACCGACGGCTCCCAGGGAGCGGCCCGGGGAGCAGGGATCGGAGCCGGCATCTTCAGTTCAGAGAGTGCCTTTGAGGGGCTGGAAAGAGTACGGATCATCGAACCGAGTTCCGATCTCGCTGATCCTTACCGGGACGCGTACCACCGCTGGCGGAAGGAGCTTCAGCGCGTTCTCGACGATTAAGAGCGACCGATTCGGCAGGTCGGCGGGAACCGGCCGCTAGGTTCCCAAACTGTCCTGTTGGCGGCATGAGTAAAATAGGTATTATCTTACTTTACTCATGAGTAATGTCCAGTTATACTGATATTAGTCATGAAGTTGATTCCACGTTATCTATTCGAATCAGTGCAAGAAGATCTCCGTGAGAAGATGGTGTTCGTAGGCGGAGCTCGTCAGGTTGGCAAAACGACCTTCGGCCTGAGTTACCTGCAGCCCCCCATTCCTGAGAATCCCGCCTATCTGAACTGGGACAACGCTACGGTCCGCTCCTCCTTGATCCGGGGAGAACTCCCTGCAAAGCAGAAGCTTATTGTGCTCGACGAGGTTCACAAGTACGCCAGGTGGCGCAACCTGGTCAAAGGATTCTACGATACCTACTGGGGTGGGACTTCCTTCCTGATTACCGGTTCCGCCCGGCTAGACTTCTATCGCAGAGGAGGAGACTCCCTCCAGGGTCGCTACCACTACTACCACCTGCATCCCTTCTCTCCCTGTGAAATCAGCAAAGAACCCGACCGCGGTGATGTGGAGCAGCTGCTGAAGTTCGGAGGATTTCCTGAGCCCTTTCTCAGAGCGGAAGAACGAGCCTGGCGGCGTTGGCAGCATGAGCGGCTGACCCGGGTGATATACGATGATATAAGAGACCTTGAAAATGTTAGGGAGATCAGTTTGATTGAACTGCTCGTGGAAGAGTTGCCCAACCGGGTCGGATCTCCGCTGTCCGTAAGAAATTTGCGGGATACGCTTCAGGTGGCTCACGATACGGTGGAAAGATGGCTTGCGATTCTTGAACGGGTATACCTCTGTTTCCGAATACTACCGTTCGGCGCTCCCCGGATTCGAGCCGTCAAGAAAGAACAGAAGCTTTACCTTACAGACTGGTCTCAGGTTTTCTCCCCCGGAGAGCGATTTGAAAATTTCGTCGCCTGCCAGCTTCTGAAGTACTGTCATTTTCTGGAGGACACCGAAGGATTCCGCATGGAGCTGCGTTTCCTGCGGGACACGGATAAACGAGAGATCGATTTTATCGTGCTGAAAGATAAAAAACCCCTATTCGCAGTGGAATGCAAGACCGGGGAGCGGGGTGTCAGTCCAGTGATACCCTACTTCCGCGAACGGACCGGGATTCCTCGTTTCTATCAGGTACATTTAGGGACAAAGGATTGGGGCGATGCCGAGAGGGATGTCCGGGTACTACCCTACCATGTTTTCTGCAGCGAGCTCGGCCTGCCGTAATTCCAGGAAAAAAAGGGCTGCCTGTGGGTAAGGCAGCCCTCAGATTCACTGTGTAATAACGGATCGTTTAGCTGGTATACCTGCGGGATCGTCGAACCATGACAAGGATCATCGCGACCAGGGGAACCACCGCGAGAATCAGGGTGATGATTCCAATCCGGGAGGGCGTGATGATCCGAATCTGCCGCTCACTGGAGGACAGATACCGGCCCTCCTTGTCCTGAACGCGCAAGCGGAGCACCCGCTGGTCTTTTACAATAGGAATGTGAAAAGCCTGCAGCGAAGGTTCCCGGTCCTTGTGCTTGCCCTCCGGGTCGAAAGGCACGATTTGGTAGCCCAGAGCCGCGCCCTTGACCTGTTCTACGTAGAAAGGCTCCTCGAGCACCATCTGGGCGTCTGATGAAGGGCGGGTGACTTCGACCCGTGCCTTAGGCACCTGCTGGATCCTCACCCATTTCATCAGCGTGGGGTTGCCCTTGGCGTCGTTTTTTCTCATCTTCTCGTAGAACAGGTCGTTGTATTCCTGTTGATAGAAAGGTCTGAGGTATAAGTCCGTGGACCCGTCGATGTACAGCATGGATGCGGGAGTCTTGGATTCGACCGGCCGGGTCCACTTGTCTCCTGGAATGACCTCCAGCCCGATCGCTTCGGCTCTCCGCTTTTCGAAAACCACGATTCGACGCTCCGATCCTTCCATCACCAGTCCGTCCTTCGTAAAGAAGCGGATGCTGTACTCTCCCACCGGCAGATTGAGGATAAAGGCCTTCTGCACCGGTACGGGAGGTACGATGTATTCGGTCGGGTACTGGGGCTTCGGAGGGGCTTTCAACTCCCTCAGCGCGTCGATCAGCTTGGTCACATCCTTTCCCTCGTCACGCATCCTGGTGATCGTCGTTGTCAGCTCGTTAAGCAGCGCCTCGTAGGCGGCCCGTTTCTCGTAGTACTCCGAGACCGATTCCCAGTAGGCGTCCATCAGGTCCTGATAATGTTGCCAGGCCTGATCCGCCTCCGCCTCCTTAGCGACCTTCCAGTTCAGTTCGTATTCCCCCCGAATGTTGTAGTAGGTGTAGGGGGTCATGCCGATGATTTCCGGCTCGTCCTGCCTGCCCCTGAGCTCCAGAGTCCCCTCGAAGGGAATATTCAGAGCCGAGGTATCGGTTTTCCAGTCCTGGGTAATCGGCCAGAAATAGACGAACACCTTGCGCACCGTGATGAAATTGTCTACCTCCGCCACCAGATAGATCGTATCCGCATCTTTGCGGGCAAAAGTACCGGCGTAGTCCTTACCGTTGAAGGCTAGAATCGAATAGATGAACTGTTCTTCCCGCACCGGAATGTCTGCAAAGAGAAGGCCGGCGCAGAGCAGGAGGAACAGGGGGATAGCAATTCGTAGAGCTTTCATGATCGTACACCCCTCGCTTTCATGGTCAAATGACTGATGAGTAGAACCGCCGTGGAGAGAATGAGCAGAAGGAGAATACCGATGAAGTACATTCCCCAGTTGCCCACCTCAACAAAGCGTAGGGCCAGGTCCCAGTAGAACAGCGGGGATATCCATTTGATGATCCAGGCGAACACACTGGCCAGGTTTCGCACGTACCCGCTGACGATGGTGAAGGATCCCATCATGATAATAATGAAGAACAGGATCAAACCGAGAAACACGGCGATCGCTGAAGCGGAGTTGTCCGTCAAGGATGAGGCGAAGATCCCATAGGCGTAGATCGCGATGGAAAGAAAGAACAAGATGATCAAGCTGTAATAGAAGGACGGTCCCAGGATCAGGTTGTTCAGTACTCCCGCAATAAGCAGGAATAAGAGCAGCGCCGCCAGATAGATAGCGGTCATGAGGATATCTTTGATCAGCGCTGCCAGGAAGTAGGAGGTGCTGTCCGCCGGACCGTAGGTCAGCAGCTCCAGGGCGCCCACCTTCTTTTCCAGACCGAATCGGAAAACGGAGCTCACCGCCAGATACAGGAGAACCGGCAGAAAAGCGATGTACAGAGTGAACAGAAAGGGTCCTTCAGAGAAAAGTTTTTCCACGAAGGTCGCCCCGAAGGCACCCACCAGGCTTCTGCCGATCAACTCGTATGCCGGGTACAGCTGGTAGTCGAAACCGCTCGAGTCTATGGCCCGGACGAAGCCGGCCACCAGTAAGTAAGCAAGAACCAAACCGATCGTCTGGGCTACGTAGAATCCCGGACTGATCAGGGTCTCGAGAATGCGCCGTTTGGCGAGAACGGTTGTTGCGTGGGCTCTCTGATTCATTTCTCGCCTCCTATCCGTGCGAACATGTTTATGTTTTCCTTGGTAATCGTGACAAAGGCTTCCTCGAGGCTGAGGCTCTTCTCCTGAATGCTCAGAGGCACCAGATTCTGGTCGATCAGGTATTTGCTAAGCTCCTTGCGGTAATCTCCGGTCTTGGGAACCTTGACGACGAGGGTTTTTTCCTGTCCTATAGCGCCCTGCACAAAGTTGAGGGATTTGACCTTTTCGGGAAGATCAGCGGGAAGCTCTTCCAGGTCGACGTGGATCTCCCGGTCCTTGGCAAGAGTTGTAAGCAGTCTCTTCATCTGGTCCTCGGCCATGAGCTTTCCACCGAAGATGATTGCCACACGGTGGCATACCTTCTCCATCTCCGAGAGGATATGGGAAGAGATGAAGATCGTCCGACCCTCCCGATTCTCCTCGAGAATCAGATCCCGGATCTGTTTGACCCCGAAGGGATCCAAGCCGGAAATCGGCTCGTCCAGAAACAGGATGTCCGGATCGTGGAGCAGTGCTCTGACGATGGACAGCTTCTGCAGCATGCCCCGGGAGAATTCGTTGAATTTCTTGTTCTTCACCTCCGCCAGTCCGACCCGCTCCAGCAGGTGATCGATTCGCTTCTCCGGATCTTCCAGGCCGAACAGATCGGCGAACATCTGCAGATACTCCCCGGCGGTCATCCAGGTCCACATCCCTGTCGGATGCTTCTCCGGCACCATACCGATGCGGCGCCGCAGGTCGAGCCTGTTCGGGCTGTAGGCTTCCTCGAACAACCGGATTTCCCCGGCTGTAGGTTTGACGACGCCTAAAAGCATCATGATCGTCGAGGTCTTTCCGGCTCCATTCGGACCTAAGAAGCCGTAGATCTCCCCGGCGGGTATATTCAGATTCACTCCGTCCACGGCGGTAAACTTTCCGTACCGCTTGGTTAGGTTCTTGGTTTGAATCATGAGCTTCCTCCTTCCACATTCCAGGACGTGAAGACGTACGGAGTAAACTTCCCTTCGTTCTCGTAGGGCTCGAGGTAGGCTTCTATCGCCTCAGGCGGCAAATCCCAGGCCTTGTTCATGATCTCCTCGATTTCCTCCCGGCTGATCTTTCTGGGATCCGGTACGATAATCAGGTAGTCGATCACCCAATACGGATCGGAGTTGGCCTTGATCTGGGAACCCGGGATGAAGGAGCTGTAGCGGAAAGTTGTTTCAGGGAGAGCGTCCCACTCCCAATCCAGTATGCCTTTATAAATCTCCTCGCCCCGTTCCGAACCCTCCTCGGTCTCCTCCTGAACGGGCAGGCCGTCGTAGATCTGAACGGAAACTCGAGCGCCGATCCACAGATCCAGGCAGGGGTGGTTGAGTACCGCCGGGCCATCCGAGCTGACCGGACGGATTTCCTGGACAATGTCGTTGCCGACGCGGTCCTCGAAGATGATCCACTTGGCCAGATCGGGTATCTCGTAACCAACCAGATCGATCGGTTCCGGGAGGCGGTTCTCCCCGCGCTTCAACGATACGGATATCATCTGTGATGCATAGGAAGGGGCGCTGAGTTCCAGTTCCCACTCTCCAGGTTTGAGGTGGGTAAATTTGTAGGTCACCGGACCTCGGTCCGACTGGTAGTAAGCGCGGATCACCCTGTCTTGGAGGCGAAAGGTGGCATCCCAGGCCCAGTCCTTGCTTACCGCGTCGCGTACCTGGAACTCGTAAGTGATGTCCACAGGATTCATGGTCAGGTAGACAACCACGGCCACCGCGACGATGACAACTACGACCAGGACAGGAATCAGTATTCTGCTCGTCTTCATGTAGGTTCCCTCGTTTGGTAGTTAAAAAAGGTATCCCAAATGATATAATTATTGCGGCCTGGCAGCCGCAACCAATATCAATTTTGTTCCTTTTAAAAAACGTGCACCAGCAGCCTATTGTACTGGGAAATCGAAGTTAATCAAGGGGATGCGCTGGAAGTTTTCACGGGCTGTGTGCTGCATCTTGACGCAGCCACGTTGGATCTATAGGGTGGACGAAATCTATGCAGTGGACGAGCAAACTCACAAACCAACCACAATCACAAGAGGACAGATAACTGTAAGGAGCGAGAATGGCAGGTACGGAGGAAAAGCTCAAGGACCTCGAGCAGCGTCTGCAGCGGGTCGCCAGAATGGGGGGACAGGAACAGATCGACAAGCAGCACCAGAAGGGTAAGCTCACCGCCAGAGATCGAATCCAGGGTTTCTTCGATCCTGGCAGCTTCCAAGAGATTGACACCTTCGTCGAGCACCGCAGCGTCAACTTCGGTATGGATACATTATCCATTCAAGCAGATGGAGTGGTCACAGGGCACGGTTTGGTGGAGGGGCGGTCCGTTTTTGCCTTTTTTCAGGATTTTACCGCCCGGGGCGGTTCCCTTGGGGAGATGCACGCCCGAAAGATCAGCAAGATCCAGGATCTGGCACTGAAGGCCGGAAGCCCCCTGGTGGGATTCAACGACTCCGGTGGAGCCCGGATTCAGGAAGGAATCGACGCTCTGTGCGGATACGGGGATATCTTTTTCCGCAACGCCCGCTGTTCCGGCGTGATTCCTCAGATCTCCGCGATCATGGGTCCCTGCGCCGGCGGGGCCGTGTATTCACCTGCCATGACCGACTGGGTCTTCATGGTCCGCAATACCAGCTACATGTACATCACCGGACCCGATGTGATCCGCGCCGTTACCGGCGAACAGACCAGCCACGAGGACCTGGGCGGAGCGGTGGCCCATAATCTGAAAAGCGGCAACGCTCATTTCGCCTGCGAAAACGAGCAGGATGCCTTCGCCCGGATTCGCCAACTGCTGTCGTATCTGCCCGGTAACAATATGGAGGATCCTCCCATATTGGAGCCGGTGGATCCAGCCGACCGGCTCTGTCGGCAACTGGATTCCATCATACCCGAGACGGCCAAAATGGCCTATGATATCAAGACGGTGATCCGCTCGATCGTGGACGGTGGAGATTTTCTCGAAGTGCATGAGTTGTTTGCAGAGAATATCGTTGTCGGCTTGGCCCGGTTGAACGGCCGGCCGGTGGGCATCATCGCCAATCAGCCCCAGGTGCTCGCAGGCTGCCTGGATATCAACGCCTCGGACAAGGCCAGTCGCTTCATCCGTTTCTGCGATGCCTTCAACATCCCCCTGGTGACCCTGGCCGATGTGCCGGGATACCTGCCCGGAACCGATCAGGAGTGGGGAGGAATCATCCGCCACGGCGCCAAGCTGCTGTGGAGCTATTCCGAGGCGACAGTCCCGAAACTGACGGTGATCCTGCGCAAGGCCTACGGAGGTGCCTACATCGCCATGAGTTCCCGGCATCTGGGAGCCGACATGGTGTTTGCCTGGCCCTCCGCTGAGATCGCGGTGATGGGCGCCGAGGGAGCTGTGAACATCATCTATCGCCGGGAGATCGCCGTCGCGGAGGACAAAACGGCCAAGCGGCGGGAGAGAATCCAAGAATATGAGCAGTTGCTGTACAACCCTTATATCGCCGCCAAACGGGGTTATATCGATGCGGTCATCCGGCCGGCGGAAACCCGAATCCGGTTGATCGCCGCTCTGGAGGCTCTGAGCGACAAAAGCGAAACACTTCCGCCGAAGAAACACGGTAACATCCCACTGTAAGCCCGGGGAATCGAAAATGGCCATACCAGTAGCAGAAAAAAAGAAAATCGCCGCCATTGCCGGCGCCCTGGCCTATATCGAAAGTGAGGCCCCTGGGGCTCATTTTGCCCCACCTCCGGGCGTGTACCCCGGCGGCAACCGATCCGCTTGCAGTCCGTGGGCTCTGTACGGGCGGCAGCAGATCATGAACATGCGCAGCTTGCTGCAGAGACGAGCAATCAGGAGGTAACGATGGATTTTGATAAACATGGCATCCTGGAAATGACGGAACTGCACTACGGAGGCACACGGCCCGAAGCAGCCAATCCCGTGAAGGTGCAGGATCTGTCTCTTCGAGACGGGCATCAATCGTTGTTCGCTACCCGCGGGCGAACCGAGGATATGCTGGCTGTAGCCGAGGACATGGACAGCGTGGGCTTCTACTCGATGGAGGTGTGGGGCGGGGCGACCTTTGACACGACCCACCGCTACCTGAACGAGGACCCATGGGAACGGTTGCGCACTCTGAAAAAACACATAAAGCGCACCCCCTTTTCCATGCTGCTGCGGGGGCAGAACCTGGTGGGCTACCGGAACTATCCCGACGATGTCGTAGAGGCCTTCGTCCAGCGCGCCTGCGACAATGGGATAGATATCTTCCGGGTTTTCGACGCCTTGAACGATTTCCGCAACTTCCAGACCGCCGTTAAGATCCTGAAGAACAACGAAAAGCACTTTCAGGGAACGATCTGCTACTCCCTGACCGAGCCGCGTCTGGGAGGGGAGGTCTATAATCTGGAATACTACCTCCGAAAGGCCAAGGATCTGGAGGAGATGGGGGCGGATTCCATCTGCATCAAGGATATGGCCGGACTGATCTCCCCCTACGACGCCTACAACCTGGTGCGAGCCCTCAAAAATCAGACCGAGGTGCCCATTCACCTCCACTCCCACTTCACCTCGGGGATGGCGGACATGGCACTGCTGAAGGCGATCGAAGCCGGGGTGGATGTTATTGACACCTGCATATCCCCCTATGCCTACCGAAGCTCCCATCCTGCCATCGAGCCTCTGGTGGTAACGCTACTGGGGACCAACAGAGATACCGGCTTGGATATCGAACTGCTTGCGCGGATCGCCGCTGAGATGGAGAAGCACATCCCCAAGTATCTGCATTACGCCAACCAGACCCGTTTTGCCGTCATCGACACCAACGTGATCCTCCATCAGACCCCGGGCGGAATGCTCTCGAACCTGGTTAATCAGCTTCGGGACATGGGGGAGCTGGACAAGCTCGAAGAAGTGTTTCACGCCCTTCCCAAAGTGCGTAAGGATCTCGGGCAGGTTCCCCTGGTCACTCCGACCAGCCAGATCGTGGGAACCCAGACGGTCAACAATGTGCTCTTCGATAAACCCGGAGAGACGTTCACCAGGATCACCCAGCAAGTCAAGAATCTCTGTTACGGTCTGTACGGGCAAACCCCGCGGCCGATCGACAGGGGAGTGCAGGAGAAGGCCCTTCAGGATCACCCCCGGGGGGACAAACCCATTACCGGCCGTCCTGGGGAGATTCTCGAACCGGAGCTGGAAACGGCCCGCAGGCACGCCGGGGATCTGGTCAAGAATACCGACGACCTGCTGATTTATGCCTTGTTTCCCGTGACGGGCAAGCGTTTTCTAATGTGGAAATACGGCCTGGAGGAGCCTCCCAAAGAAACCCGGGCCAAGACCATAGAGGAGGTCGAGAAGGAGCAAGAGCTGGTGAAGAAGGCCCTGGCCGGAGAGCTGGTGGAAAAAGCACAGGCCGGGGTACGGCCATCCGGATTCCAGCCGACACCCGGGGCCGAGCCAACTGCAGCCCAACCCGCAGCCGGGGTACGGTCGACCGAGACAGCCGCATCTACAGCAGCTGCCCCAAGGCTCCCCGACGGGTCCACCGCCGGCCGTGTTTTCGAAGTATATGTAAATGGAGAGGCCTTCCAGGTCGAGGTGAGGGAATCGGAGCGGGGAGCACCGATGGAGGCAGCTGTGCCCTTCCCACCTCAGCCCGCCGCAGCCGCCCCCGCAGCCGGACCTTCACCGGCTACTGCGACCGCCGTCCCCACAGAGCCGACCCAGAAAACAAGCCTGTCCGCCGGGGAGGAAGCCGTGCTCGCGCCCATGCCGGGCATGATCGTCGAGATCGCGAAGAAACCCGGAGACTCGGTGAAAGCCGGAGATACGGTCTGTATCGTCGAGGCGATGAAGATGAACAACAACATCGAAACACCCTGCGACGGGGTAATCAAGGAGTTTCGCTGCAAGCAGGGGGATTCGGTAGCCAAGGGCGAGCTGCTCTGTATCGTAAAGAAGAAGTAAACGGTATTGTTGTCGACGGCAACCCAATTCCGCACGGAGGGCAACGCTTTGATGCCATCGCCTTGGAGGGATTTATTATTGACAGCGGTTGTTCGATTTGATAATTTGTAAGCTAGCCTGGCGGTCAAGCCACTAGTCCGCTTATCTTCGATCAAAGAATAGGTAATGATGTTCGAGCAGGTACAATCACAAAAATATTACATGCAGATCGTCAGCCAAATTCGCAACCTCATTTTGCAGGGCAAGCTCAAAGCGGGGGACAAACTCCCCCCGGAGCGGCATCTGGCACAGGAGTTCGGTACGAGCAGAGCCAGCATACGCGAGGCTCTCAGTGCACTGGAAATGCTCGGGCTGATTGAGAGTAAGAGCGGACATGGAAATTTCATCCGGACCGACGGGGCGGAGGCTTCGATCGATGGGGAGCTTCTTAAAGAACTGATAAAGGCTCACCGGCCGTACGAGATCTTCGAGTCCAGATTGGAGATCGAGCCGAGCCTGGCCGCGCTGGCCGCACAGAGAGCTACAGCCGAAGAGAAGAAGAAACTGGCCAAACAGGTGGAGAGGCTCAATACATTAGAAAAGGACCTGCAGAAGGATCCGTCGAAGTTGGAAGAGTACATGGAGGAAGATCGGAAATTCCATCTGCTGATTGGACGCTACGCCCATAATAACGTTCTGTTCACGGTTTTCTCGGGAGTAAACCTTATGATGAAAGAAGCTCACTGGAAGACTCTCAAGGCAAAAGCCGTGAGCAAAGAAGGCAATCTTCAGATCTACGGCAGAGAGCACAGGGCGATCTTTGCTGCGATACGGGACGGAAAACCTGAGATTGCGCGGGCCAAAATGCGTCAGCACATCCAAGACCTTAAGGCCGATTTGTTTAATGAATAGCGACTTATACGCCTCAACCCGATAATGAAACCCCAAGGCTGACCAGCTCCTCCTTGAGCTTGTCGTACAGGGCCTTGTGCTCCTCACCGGAGTTGCGAATGATCCGCCGTAGAGCGGGTCCTCTCTATTTCACCTTGGCTTCCCGCTGCTCCACTTCCCTGACGATCCGCTCCAGCTCCGCCTCGGCGCCCGCCGGCAGGGCTTCGACCTTGTGTTCGGCCAGCAGTTTCTCCACTCGGGCCTGAGCCTGATCCACCATGGTGCGGCCGCCTGCTTGCTCCCAGCGCTCCCGGGTCTGCCTGCTGGCCAGGAGGGGCAGGAAGTGCTCCGCCTGGAGGAACTGCATCGTATGGCGTTGTTTGAGAAAGTGGCCTCCGGGCCCGACCTCCTCGATCACCTTCTTTGCCAGGGTGAGCTCATCCACCCGTACCCCCCGGAGCACCCGGTAGATGCTGTCGATGATCTCTCCGTCGAGAACCAGCCCTTCCTTGCTCACCGTCAGGGCACCCTCCATGGTGCCTGGGTAGAAGATCTTGTTCACTCCGCCCAAAGCAGCCATCGTGAGCACCAGGGTTTTCTCGTATCCCGCCTGAAAATCGAGGAGCTTGGAGTCGGTCGCCGAGGCGGTCCCGCGGCAGGGGATCCCGTAGGAGTGGGCGATTTGGGCGCTGGCCGCATTGATCAACCCCATCTCCACCGCTCCGATGGCGATGCGGCCCACCCGCATATCCATGATCGAACCGCAGGTGCCGTACCAGACCGGGTTTCCCGGGTTGGCGAGCTGTATGATAGTAATACCGCTGATCACATCCGCGGTTTGCTGGGCGAGAAGCCCGGCCAGCGTGACCGGGGAGGTTGCCCCTGCCTGGGGTTCGGAGGTCACATCGATCGGTAGCCCATAACGGGCGTACTCCAGGGCTCCTTCCATCTGCTCCTTGTCGTGAAGCAGAGGAGCCACCGGATTGTCCGTGGTGAAGGTGTAGGGCTTTTTCTGAAGCTGCTCTTCACCCCCGGCGATCACCGCCACCATGCGCAGGCAATCCTCGGCCATGACCCGCTCCCGGGAGGTCGCCTTGATCGGTTTGGTGGAGTTGCGGACCGACTCCAGGTAGCCGTACACGTGGGTCGCCCGGATCGGTACCCCTTCTATCTGTGGCATGATCGCACCGGAGTGCAGGAGATGGTAGCAGGGCAGGGCATCGGCTAGTTTTACCAGATCGGCTACATCCTGAAGGGTGGTGCGGTGGGTCTTCCCGCTCCCGTAGTCGAAGCAGTTCAACCGGCCGATCATCGGCTCGATGTGCAGCGCTTCCGTGGACACCTCGACGTTGTGCTTCGGATTGCGGGCGTATATCGTGAAAGAGGAAGGAGCCTGGCGCAGGGCCTGCTCCACAACCAAAGAGGGAATCCTGCAGATCATCGTATCTTCATCCACGCTGGCTCCGGCCTTGCGCAGCAGCTCAAGCGCCTGAGGTGCCTTGACCTGAACCCCCGTGTCCCACAAGATGGACAGCGCAGCGCTATGGATCTGGTTGATCTGCTCTTCCGAAAGTACTCTCAGCTCCGGTTGAACGGCCAAGGTAAGGACCTCCTTCAAAATTGTTGCGAGACTTATTATGTTCTCAGCGGCTGATAAGCTTCAAGATCGAAACGAGGGCTGTGATTCGCTGAAAACAGATACAATTCCCGCAAAAAAAAAATTAGCTGTCGGATGGTCTACTGGTCTGATAGCTAGGACATTTCTTATTATAGTGAGTCGAAACCGATTGTCAACTAGCGGTGCATCACGGAATTGCGCTCTCCCTTGCGTTTCGCCAAGATTATCGATTAGGCAATTCTTCGTCTTGACACCAGCTTAGGATGTGTCGTATTGTGCCAATAGGTTAAGCTGTCAGGCCAGCAGTCCATATCACATTTATGGAGGCGGATGGCTGAAACCGCTTGAAGCAGTTTTCAACGCGTGTTCGGTTGCAGTGGTAGGCGGCATCGGCTCACCCTGAAAAAACCGGACACATCATCTTGAAGAATATCATAGAGGGTGGGTACCAGGGCAAGATTTATCCCGTCAATCCCAAGGCAGAGAAATCCTGGGATTTCCCTGCCATTGCTCGGTGACGGCAATAAAAGATTCCGTTGATGTTGCTGTGATCGTCGTACCTTCAAAGTTCGTTCCGGGTGTGTTAGAAGAGGCAGGAAAAAAACGGGTGAAAGGGGCTGTCGTAATTTCGGGAGGATTTGGAGAAATCGGAGATGGCCTGTACGGACCTTTGGTTGGCCGCGGGCAGGCGGACCTGATCATCGCACTCGAGCCTCTGGAGGGATTGAGGATTGGCGTGCAATACATAAAAAAGCACGGAATAGCCATTCTCAACGATGAAATGGTCCCCCCCGTGGATGTGAACACTGGAACGGCGAAGTATCCTGATCTACAAGAAATCAAAAGGGCGTTGACCGAGCTCGGCGGCACTGTCAGGATTGTAGGTGGTACCCGGCTCGCCGTGCAAGCGGGGACGGCAAAGGCGAGGTAAATATCGAGGCCTTCAAGCTGGGAAAGGAGGCATATACGCATCCGTAGTTTCCTGTTCAACCAGACAACGCACCTAATGAGGATGACAACGCATGAGATCATAAACCGCGGGATAGGTGAACAGAGAGCGCTCTTCCCTGGAAGGAATTCTTGTCTGCGCCCAGGCGCCGCCGGCGACCTACCTATTGACATATTTCGGATCTTTGTGTAAGATTAATTTAAGGTCTAGCTGTCAGACCAGTAGTCCATCTGAAATTTCATAGATTGACTTAAAAGAGCGTATTCCCAGTATGAAAGTGCGGTAAAGAAATCCGGAACAAAGATGACTTTGATGCCATTGGAGCTGCAGATCGCTGTTTTCAGCTTCACAGCATAGAAGATAGAACTTCCTTGATAAGCATGGAGATACGGGCATGAAGTTCAGAGTCGGGGTCGATACCGGGGGTACCTTCACCGATTGCGTGGTCATCGATGAACAGGGCAGCGTTCACACCTTCAAGGAGCTGTCCACTCCCAAAGATCCCTCTATCGGGCTGTACAATGTCATCCGCAAGGCCGCCAAGCACTTCGGCAAGAGTCTCGAAGAGCTCCTCCCCGAACTGGATTTTTTCGCCCACGGCACGACCGTAGCCACCAACACCCTGCTGACCTCAACCGGTGCGAAGACCGGACTGATCCTGACTGCGGGATTTCGGGATACCCTGGAGATGCGCCGGGCCCACAAGGAGAACATCTGGGATCTCTATCTGCCCGTGCCCGAACCTCTTGTGCCCCGTTACCTGCGCCGTCCCGTCCGGGAGCGCATCAACTTCCGGGGAGAGGTGGTGCGGAGCCTGGAGAAGGAGGATGTCCGGGAGGTCTGTCGCCTGTTTCGGAACGAGGAGGTGGAAGCGGTGGCCGTCTGCACTCTCTTCTCCTTCCTCAATGATCTCCACGAGAGGGAGATCCGGGACATCGTGATTCGGCAGCTGCCCGATGTCTTCGTCTCCATCTCCTCGGAGGTGCTTCCCCAGATTCGAGAGTACGAGCGCATGGCCACCACAGTGGCCAACGCCTACGTAGGACCTAAGCTCACCGGGTACCTGTCGAATCTCGAGAAGAAGCTGCGAAACGACGGTCTGGGCCGCGCCTTCTACGTGACAGCCTCCAATGGAGGAGTGATGACCGCGGAGACGGCGATCCATCAGGCATCGGCCACGCTTCTCTCCGGACCCGCCGCCGGGGCGGTCGGGGCGGTATTTTTCGCCGGACTGCTGAAGAGGGAGAACCTGATACTCATGGACATGGGAGGGACCTCCTTCGATGTAACCCTGGTATCCGCAGGGCAGGTTACCCTGAGCACGGAGGGAGAGATCGCCGGCTACAGGATCGCCAAACCGATGATCGACATCAACACCATCGGAGCGGGGGGCGGTTCGATCGCCTGGCTGGACAAGGGGGGCATGCTCAAGGTGGGGCCGGCCTCAGCCGGATCGGATCCGGGCCCTGTGTGTTACGGGCTGGGTGGGGATAAGCCGACCGTGACCGATGCCAACCTGGTTCTGGGATACCTGAACAAGGATTACTTCCTCGGCGGTGAGATGAAGGTCGATTTGGACAAGGCCAAGGAGGCGCTCAAACGGGAGATTGCCGATCCCCTCGGGATGGAGGAAACCGAAGCCGCGGCGGGGATTTTCCAGATCATTAATCAGAACATGGCCGATGCAACCAAGGTCGTGTCCGTACAGCGGGGCCACGATCCCCGTGAGTACTCCCTGGTCAGCGCCGGAGGAGCCTGCTCGATCCACGCCTGCAAGATCGCTGAAGAGGTGGGCTGCCGGACCGTAATCGTACCGAGAGCCGCCTCGGTGTTTTGTGCTCTGGGAATGCTCGAATCGGACATCCGTCTGGATAACGTCCGTACCTTCAATGCCTTTCTTCCCGGCGTCGATCTGAAAGGCTTCAATAAAACGATCCGGGAGGTGGAGGAGAAATCCCTCCGGGAGCTGCTCCAGGAGGGGGTGGAGAGGGAGCGAGCCCAGCTCCTGCGCTACCTCGACGTTCGCTACCTGGGGCAGCATCACGAAGTGACCATAGAGATACCCCATGACTGTACGATAGAGGAAAAGCATCTGGGCACGATCGCCGAAACCTTCCACCGAGCTCACGAACGGCTGTACACCTACTCGACGCCGGAAAGCCCTCTGGAAATCATGAACCTGCGTATCACCGCAGTCGGCGGCGTAGACAAGGCCAGCCTGGAAACTCTGGTGGGGTCGGTGGAACCCTCCGATTCCGAAGGAAGCCTGAAGGGCAGCCGACCGGTATACTTTCAGGGCGGATTTCGAGTCACCCCGGTGTACGACCGCAGCCGCCTGCAGCCGGGCGTGGAGATCGAAGGACCGGCGGTGATCGAGGAGCGCATCACCACTGTGATCGTCCACCCCGGCTGGAGCATGAATGTCGACGGCTACGGGAATATCGTGATGGAGGTGCAGAAATGAGCGTTCACCCCGATCGAAAGAAAGAGTTCGAAGGCTCGAGTGATCCCATCACCCTGTCTGTGATCTACAACCGCCTGTTGACGATAAACGAGGAGATGGGCATCACCATGATCAATACGTCGATCTCGCCGATCTTTGCGGAGGTGCACGATTTCTCCTGCGCCATCTGCGATTGGGACAACCGCATTGTGGCCCAGATCGACGGGGTGCCTTCCCATACGGCCTCGGCCATGGAGGCGGTCAAAGCGATCAGCCGGGAGTTCGGAGAGGATATCCACCCGGGGGATGTCTTCGTGCTCAACGATCCCTATCTCGGCGGCACCCACCTGCCCGATGTAACCATTATGAAGCCCGTCTTCTATAATGGGCAGCTGCAGTTCGTGGCCATCAATCGGGCTCACCACGGCGATGTGGGGGGAATGGAACCGGGTTCCTATGCCCCCGGGGCCACAGAACTGTTTCACGAAGGCATCCGCATTCCCCCCTTGAGGATCTACAGGGAGGAGCAGCCGATCATGGACGTGGTGAACATGATCCGCATCAATACCCGCATGCCCGACGCACTCTGGGTGGACATCAAGGCCCAGGTGGCCTCCTGTCGGGTGGCGGAGCGGCGGATCGTCGAGCTGCTGGAGAAGTACGGGGTGGAAAAGACCCGGCGGACTATCGAAGACATCCACCGGTACGCCGAGCGGCGCATGCGCCTGGAGATCGCCCGGCTCAAAGACGGGGTGTACCAGGGGGAGAGCTTTCTCGATTCGGATGGATTCAGCGATGATCCGATCCGTATCAAGGTCGGTGTCACCATCAAGGGGGATGAGGCCTTCGTGGATTTTGCCGGCTCTGCGGACCAGGTTACCGGTTTCGTCAACTCACCCCTGGCTAATACCGCCACCTGCGTCTACGTGGCCTTTCTGACTACGGTGAGCACCCCGGATATTCCCCACAACGAGGGGGTGTACAGGCCGATTCACATAGAGGCTCCGGAGGGCTGCGTGGTCAATCCCCGCTTTCCCGCACCGGTAGCCTCCTGCACCCTGGATACGGCCTGCGCCATCCTCGAGGCTTGCTGGATTGCTCTGTCCAAGGTTTTACCGCAGCGCGTCCCGGCGGGCTGGAACCGTTGGAACGGTCCCACCATCACAGGGATCGATACGCGGAACGAAAACTTCTACGTGATGTTCGGGTTTAACGGTTTCGGCGGGGCCGGCGGTATGCCCGGTATGGACGGGCGCCACTACATAGGCGACGGCATCGATCTGGGAGGCCTGATCGCGCCGAACATCGAGACCAACGAGATGGATTATCCCCATCTGACCGAGTTCAACGAATTCACCACCGATTCCTGCGGGGCCGGCAAGTTCCGGGGCGGCTGCGGGGCCAAGTACAGGATCCGTCTGTATGACGAGAATCCCACTCTAGTCATGTTCGGCGACGGCAAGGTGCATCCTCCTTACGGTCTGTTCGGAGGCCGGCCCGGTTCCTGCAACCTGGCCTTTATCAACGAAGGTCTGGAAGGACAGCGGGAGCTGAAGGCCAAGGAGGCGGTGCAGCTCGCCAAGGCTGACAGCTACACCAGTTATCCTTCCGGGGGAGGCGGCTGGGGCGATCCCCTGGAACGGGATCCTGAGGTGGTGCGCCTCGATGCCCGCAACGAGATCATCTCTCTGGACAGCGCCCGCGAGATATACGGCGTAGTGCTGGAAGGGGAGAAACTGGAAGTGAACGTGAGAAAAACCGCAAAACTTCGTGGGGCTGGGCAAGGTGCAAAGACAAGCGCGAAGAAAGGAAGCAGGAATGGCTGAAATTCGCAGAGTTGCCGTGCTGGGCGCGGGAAACGGCGGCTTCATGTGTGCCGCCGACATGGGTCTGGCCGGATACGAGGTGGCGCTGTTCAGCAGAAACATCGAGAAGATCAAAGGAGTGAAAAAGAGGGGCGGAATCGAGGTGCTCGACATCGACAGCAAACCCACGGGCCGGTTCGGCAAGGTGTCTTGCGTCACTGATAACATGGCCGAGGCCCTCCGGGGAGCCCAGGTCATCCTGAATCCGGTTCCCTTTTTCGTTTGTGAAGAATACGCCCGTCTGGCCGCGCCTCATCTCGAGGAGGGGCAGGTGGTGCTGTACCTCGGCAAGGGCGGGGCTTCTCTGACCTGGGCCAAGGTGCTGCGGGAGCTGGGAAAGAAGGGGAAGATC
>CAZVHJ010000023.1:0-68794 GCA_964627715.1 uncultured Spirochaetaceae bacterium
ATTCCCTGGAAGGGGAAAGAGAAGCTACTCAAAACGACTATGACCTTATTCTTGTCGACATCAAGATGCCGGAGAAGAACGGGGCAGAAATCACCGAGAGCATTTTAAAAGCAAAACCGGATGCAAAGGTATTAATTATAACCGCCCATCCAGCAGATCCCCTGGCAAGAAGAGCGCTGGATGCAGGAGCAAAAGGCTTGTTGAAAAAGCCCTTCGAGATCGCAAAAGTTCTACATTTTCTTAAAGAGTAGATGGATATGAAGAGATCTAAAGATTATGCCTTGGAGGAATTAATACAGAAATCCGAAGAAGCTTTGAAAGAACTCGAGGATATAAAGGAAATAACGGAAGAGGTCTCTGATAAATTTACCGAACGGATAACAAGTGTGGTTCGTGAAAAATTTATTGAATCCGAAGAGGAGCCGATTGATTTTCAAATAGATGGTTACGCGAAAATCACGATTTCTGAAGATGAAATGAAGGTTATGGCTGATTTTTATCCTCCCTCCGAAGGAAGAAAACCCATCGATCTATATGAAGTGGAGCACTTACTTCAATCAAAGCGAGTGGTTTTAGGGATCGACTGGGAAGCAGTAAAAAATGCCATTTTAAAATGTAACACCGAAAAAGCTGCCGTTCATAACGTGCTAATCGCAAACGGCGCGAAGCCGGAGAACGAAGTTCCAGAGTATCTGGTCATCGAGGATGGGCTCCTGGAGAAATCACAGGCGATCGATCTTGATAGCCTGAGAGTGGATTTTAAAATGACAAGCCCTTTTATTTTCGTGAAAGAGGGGGAAGTATTAGCGAGACTTCAACCGAAACAAGTAGGAAGACAGGGCTCTACGGTGTTTGGTAAAGCAATTCCCTACCGTACAGAAAAGATTGCGAAGATAGAGCCCGGAGAAAATACTCGTTGGGAAGGAGCCCGTGTTGTTGCTGCATGTGACGGTAGATTTGAAAATAGCAGAGACTCTCTCTGGGTTAACGAAGTTCTTCAAATAGAAACCGATATCGACTACCGCACCGGACATATTTTTTTTCCTGGGGATGTAATCATAAAAGGACAGATAAAAGACGGATTCAAGGTAAACGCCGGTGGCTCTGTTTTTTGTAATCATACCATGGACGCTTCGGAGGTATCAAGCGGGAAGGATCTGACGGTGAAGCTCGGTCTTATTGGAAGGAAGAAGGGGAAGGTCAAAGTGGGGGGTGAACTTAAAGCGAAGTTCATCGAGAACTGCTATGTGGAAGCGAAGGATTCAATCCTTGTTGACGTCGGGATATTGAACTCCTCAATTCATACTTCCAATAAAGTTGAATTGGGAAAGAAAGGTGTAATTGTAGGAGGAACGATTTACGCGCAAAACGGGGTTACGGCCACCCAAATTGGAACGGCGATGGGGCCAAAAACAGAAATTTATTGCGGTACTGATTATGCCGTTGAGCAAAAGCTTGAATGGATCAGAGATAAGAATGTAGAGCTGGCGTTTAGACTGAAACAGGTGGAGAGAAAGCTAAAAGAAAAGGAAACAGGGTGGGAAAGGCTTCTTGATGTTCAGGAAAAGATAAAGCAGGCCATCCACAAACTGAATGAAGCAGCCTATTCCCTTCTTTTCAAACTGGATAGAAACGAAGAAGCGGAAGTAATTGTCAGAGGCCAAGTGTTTCCCGGTGTGTATATAGAAATATGCCATACTTCCTATATCGTAAGCCACGGGATGTCAAATATATGTTTTCAGCTAGATAAAGCAAAAGGGAGAATCATACCCGAGCCGCTTTCATTAAAAGAGAGAGCGGTCTAGTCTTCAATACTATGACGAGCACCCGTTTTGCCACGTTGCCCCTCCTCGCTCATGGATCTGCCGCGCTAGGCCCAGTGTTCGTGGACAGCCGGGCCACGATGCTCTGGCCGACGTCTTCGCGTCCAAGCCTTATTGTGAAGATCTCTTCCTTTGCCGCCAGGAAGGCGTCGACGACTTGCGGCTCGAAGTGCGAGCCTCTTCCGGCGGCCACAACCCGCACAGCCTCTTCCAGCGTGGAGGCCTGCCTATACGGCCGGTCGGAGCTCAAGGCGTCGAAGACGTCAGCCGCGGCGGCAATGCGGGGCGGGCGCGGAATCGCCTCTCCCTTTAGCCCGCTTGGGTATCCGCTTCCGTCCCACTTTTCGTGATGGCTCAAGGCGATGGTGCGAGCGACACCCAGGAAGCCGTTCGTTTCCACGGCCAGGATCTGCGCCCCGATGACGGTGTGTTGCTCCATCATCTTCCATTCTTCCGCGTCCAGCTTCCCCGGCTTGAGCAGAATGCGATCAGGGAATGCCGATCTTGCCGATGTCGTGCATCGGGGTAGCATAGAGCAGCATCTCCTGCTCCTCCTCGCTCAAGCCGAGCTGCCTACTGATCGCTCGTGCATACTCGCCGATGCGCTGAATATGGGCCGCTGTCTCCTCATCCTTGTACTCGGCGGCCCGGGAGAGGCAGTAGATGGTGTTGAGGGAGCTTCGTTTGAGCCTGTGGTTGGCCCGCCCCAGCTCCTCCAGCGTCCGGCGCAGCTCCCGGGTCCTCCGTTCCACCCGCTCTTCCAGCTCTCTCTGGTAGTTCAACAGGTGATCGTGGTAGGCCTTAACTTGGACCAGGGAACGGACCCGGGCTGTCAGCTCCGCCACGTGCGGGGGGTTTGAGCAGGAAGTCGTCCGCTCCCAGCCTGAGGGCCTCCAGGCGGGCCTTGGTATCATCGATTCCCGTAACGATGACGATTGGAATAGGTCTGATGGACGGACTGGCCTTGATCCGCCGGATTGCCTCCAGCCCGTCCATGACGGGCATGCGAATGTCGAGGAGAACCACGTCCGCGGCCCACTGCTCCATGACGACGAGAGCCTCTGAACCGTCACCTGCCTGGCGCACCTGGTAGCCTTCGGTAGAGAGGATATCCGCAAGAACAGTGCGCATCCGCCGGTCGTCATCTACCACCAGGATTCTGGCCGCCGGGCTCATTTCGGCGCCTCCTCTGACTGCACCCGATTTGCCAAGCCCAACACTTCCCGGATAGCGCCCAGCACCCGGGCAATAGTGGGAGGCTTTCCCAGCAGGCAGTCGACGTTCTCCGGGAGTCCCTCATTGATCCTCATGAAGTTGCCCCAGCCCGACAGCAGGATCACCGGCGTGCCCGGCGAAAGCTCTTTGATCCTCCGGGCCAGGGTCTTGCCGTCCATGTGTGGCATGCCCAGATCGGTCATCACCAGGTCGAAGCCTCCCTTGCCGGCCCGGCTGGACTGGAACACGGCCAGGGCTTCCTCCCCGTTGGCGCAGGCCTGCACCTGGTGGCCGTTTCGGACCAGTATCTCCTCCAAAGCCCCACGCACCTGTGGGTTATCGTCGACGCAGAGAATTCGCAGCGGCGGAAGCTCGGCAGCCGGAAGCCGTTCGCCGGGGGCCGGCTGCCTCCGCCGCCGGTGAGGCAGCGGAAACAGAAGCCGCACAGTGGTCCCCACGGCGCACCAGGCGTCCAGTTCCCGATATTGACAAATCCAACAAATAGAAGTTATATTATTTTACTAAGTAGATTCTATTTTTTTTCATTTGTTTTATTAGGAGTTGTTATAAGACTTTAGTTAAGATTTAGTAGAGAACCTTGGCACCTCATGGCAGAGGATGAAATAGGGCAGTACGAAAGGAATCGGATCAATATGAGAAAAAATAAATTTCCGGAAGATTTTCTCTGGGGTACATCGACATCTGCTTATCAGATCGAAGGGGGATGGCGCGAAGATGGTAAAGGGCTCTCCATCTGGGATACTTTCAGCCACACCCCGGGAAAAATTCGGAATGGACAAAATGCCAATACTGCCTGCGATTTCTACCACCGGTACAGAGAAGATGTCAGGTTGATGAACAAATTAGGATACCGGGCCTTCCGCTTGTCGATTTCCTGGTCGAGGGTTCTGCCTACCGGCAGAGGAAAAGTAAACCGCAGAGGAATTGAGTTTTACCGGAACCTGCTGGAGGAGCTTAAATCGAATGACATATCTCCGGCTGTCACCCTTTACCATTGGGACCTTCCCCAGGCTTTGGAGGATGAAGGGGGATGGCGAAATCGGGAAACAGCGCAGGCTTTTGCGCGGTATGCAGAGTTGTGTTACAGGGAGCTGGGTGATCTAGTAGATTACTGGATTACCCTGAACGAGCCGTCCGTCGTTTCCTATCTAGGCCACCTTTCCGGAGTCATGGCACCCGGCATGAAAGATCTGAAAGCGGCCTTCCAAACTATCCACCATCTGAATCTGGCCCATGGTCTGTCCGTTAAAACACTTAGAGAGATCGATCCCTTAAGGCGAATAGGCACAACAATCGATAGGTTTATTGCAGAACCCGAGAATCCCGAAAACAAAGAGAATATAAGGGCTAAAAGGGCTTGCGACGAGCTTTATTACTATGTGTTCCTCGATCCACTTTTTCTCGGAGATTATCCGGCTTCCTTCTATGAAACCATTCAGAGGCAAAATCTGGATATCTCGATTCCCGATGGAGACCTGGAAACGATTAACCGGAAAATCGATTTTGTCGGATTGAACTATTACTCGAGGATGATCGTCAAACCTGATCAGAACTCTCCCCTTGGTTTCAGGGAAACGTTCGGTCCGCTGGAAAAAACCGAAATGGGCTGGGAGATCTACCCTGAAGGGCTCTACCATGCGTTGCTCGATATCAAGAGAAGATATGGCAATATGCCAATCTTCATTACTGAAAACGGGAGAGCGAGTGCAGATAGTGTGGAAAACGGCAAGGTCAATGATGCTGATAGAATCGATTATCTACAAAAGCATCTGGAGGTCTGTCTGAAGGCGATCAAAGAGGGAATTGATCTGCGAGGTTACTATCACTGGTCCTTCATGGATAACTTTGAGTGGGCTTTCGGGTTCGAAAAGAGATTCGGTCTTGTTTACGTAAATTTTAAAACGCTGGAGAGAATACCAAAAGATTCAGCGTTCTGGTACTCAGGGTTCATAAGGAATAACTCCTTGTAGGCAGCGCTGGAAAATAAGATATGGGATTGTTGTTAGGAATTGATGGCGGAGCGACAAAAACCGTCCTGGCATTGAAGAATGCAGACAATGAAGTTATTGTGCAATCGGCTCCCGGAACGAACCATGAGGTCATCGGCTTTGAAAAGGTGTTTTCCATTCTCAATAACGGAATTGAGAAATTACTGGAGAAGACTGGAAATACCTGGAAAAATATCTCATCAGCTTGCCTGGGGATGGCAGGAATTGATTTTGATATAGATAGTGAAAATTTTAAAGCGAGAGTCTTTAAGAGACTCCCTCTCGAATGTAGGATCCTTCTAAAAAACGATGCCTATATAGCCTTCAAGGCCGGTACCAGCGCGATCAATGGGATTCTTCTTAATGCCGGATCAGGTGTAAAGGCGCTTGGAATTTCAGGGGATTACGAGCTCTACAGTAACGCAGTTGGAATCAACTCACTCCAACATCGTATCGTAGATACTATGGGCAGGGAGCAGGAGCTGCAGGAAAAGGATGCGAGCCTCTCTGAAGCGATGGCGGACCTGTTGAATATTGATAACATCCACGACTACCTGCAATGGCTTTATCTCTATAACGAAAGCAGAAAAAAAGCCTGTCCATATTCCGAGACACAAATGCTTGGATACCCCAAGGCTTTCTTTGAGCTGTTAAGGCAGGGTCATCAAAAGGCAGAGGTAATTTTCGATATACTAATCAAGGATTACAGCAGGTTGGCCCTGATTCTCGCCAAAAAACTAAAGTTTAGGAAGAAAAATTATGATCTTGTTTTAAGCGGGAGTATTTTTTCAAGAAATCGTGATCTTGATCTTGAGTCGGTATTCTTCAAGGCATTCAGAGATTATGGTCGGGATATGGTCCCTGAAAGAATCACAGTGCTCAACAAACCACCTTATTGGGGAGCGCTCCTGGAAGCGGAAAGGATGCTTGGGAGTTTATGAAAAGAATTTCTATTATTGGCAGTGGAAGCAGCTATACACCACTTTTGGTTGATTATGTATTAAAAAACTTTGAGGAATATCCGGTCAGTGAAATCAGGCTCTTTGACATTTCAGAGATTAACGGGCGGACAACGTTTTCATTCATGGAGAGGGTATTGAAAAAGTCCGGCAAACCGCTGCAAATGCTTCTCTGCAGCACTCTGGATGAAGCCTTAGATGGAGCGGATTTTGCCGTGACCCAAATCCGGGTCGGTGGGCTTGAGGCCAGGAAAAAGGATATTCTCCTGGGGAATGAGTTCGGCCTGGTAGGCCAGGAAACAACCGGGGTTGGAGGATTGGCCAGCGCCCTCAGAACAATTCCCGAAATTTTACGAATAGCGGGTTTGATGGAGAGATGCGCTGAGAAAAACGCCTGGCTGATCAACTTCACTAATCCGTCTGGAATCGTTACTGAAGCCATATTAAGACATTCAAAGGTCAATGCGCTGGGGATCTGCAACGGCTCAATCAGCCTGGCCAGGGATATCGCCTCTCTGCTGCATATCTCTCCAGATGAGCTGGTTTATGATTATGCTGGCGCCAATCACCTTGCCGGCATCATCCGTCTGAGACACCGGGGAAAGGATATACTTAAAAGTACTATCGAGCTTCTGGGCTCAGACAGGCTCAAAGGTTTAAAGAACGTTCCAGATTTTGAGCTCCCCCCCGCTCTAATTCAGCTAGTGGGCTTTATCCCGGTCAGTTATCTTAAGTATTTCTGGCTTACCCGGACCGTAGTTGAATATCTTCAACACCAGAAGAAGACCCGGGCCGATGAGGTAATGGAACTCGAAGAGGAGGTCAAGGCGATCTACGGGGATGGTAAAAGCGATGAGCTACCTGAGAAGATGAACTTGCGGGGAGGCTCAGGCTACAACGAAATCGCCTATCGGGTAATGTCCGCTCTTTCCGGTGCTAAATACGATAGGCTCTCCGTTATCACGCATAACAGAGGTGCGATAGCCAATTTTGATCACCATGAAGTTCTGGAGCTCCCCGTCCTGATCAGCGAGAACGGCGTCGAACCGATCACCCAGGGAAGGCTTCCGGTCACGCTGGAGGGCTTAGTCCAGCAGGTCAAGAAATACGAGCGACTTGCCGTAGAGGCTGCTGTAGAGAAGAATAAAGAACTCGCCCTGCTCGCCATGTTGAATCACCCGCTGATCGGGGATGCCGATAGGATCGAATCCATTTTCGACAGATTATTGGAAATCAATAAGAAATACCTTAAAGGTTGGAGTTGAATCATGAAGGATAAGGTAAAGGTTGCAATTGATGGCGCCGGTGGCATGGGCAGGATTCATGCCTTTGCCTACCTGAATGAATCCCGATGCGAGCTTCTAGGTTTCTGTTCAAGGAATAAGAACCTTCTTGCTCAAGTTTCTAGCGGCATTCTACCCCAGGTGAGTTACGGAGATTCCCTCCAGGAGGAGCTTAAAATAAAACCCATGAAAAAGAGCTGGCAAGACCTGGAAAGTCTTGCTGAGGATGATGAAGTCCAGGCCGTGAGCATCTGCCTGCCCAATGCGCTCCATTATGAACATGCGAAGGTGCTTCTGGAAAATGGAAAACATGTCCTGATAGAAAAGCCCATGGCTGTCAACGCTCAGCAGTGTATTGAGCTCACAGAATTGGCCAGGAAACATAACCTCCTCATTCAAATCGGACATATGTGGCGTTTTCATCCTGAGGTACGATTCATCAAGAGGTTTCTCGAAGAGAAAAAGATTGGTGATATCGTACAGATCAAAGGTTATGCTGTTCATGAGAAGTGGTCACCTGCCTTCTTTGGTCCCTCTACCTGGTTCATTAATAAATCCTTATCCGGCGGCGGCGCCCTGCTTGATATGGGCGTTCACGCCATCGATACCATTAATTTTCTATTAGGGGACCCGGGCTGTGAGAGCGTATACGCCCGGATAAGAACCGCCTATGACCAGAGTATTAAGGTGGAAGACTGTGTGATGTTAATATGCAACTATAAGAATGGAGTCGTATGTTACATAGAATCGGCCTGGAACAGTCCTTTTACCGAAGGGAATGAGGCCAGCGTGCTGGTATTCGGTACCAAGGGTTATGCCAGACTGTTTCCCACCGAACTCCGCTATGAAATAGACGGCAAATGGGTCGTGGAAAGACCGTTCGAAGATGGGAACAGTGATGTTGCATTGAGAAATGCTTTTCTCAAGCAAACATCTTCCTTCATTGAGTCAATTATATCCAGGAAAGAGAAAACCCTTGTTCCCGGCGAAGTGGGTGCGGAAGTACTAAAAATCTGCGATGCTGCTTACCTTTCCGAGAAACTGAAGCAACTGGTCTTTATTAAATAGCTTTGAGGAGCAGGATTAGATGGTCTTGAAAAAAGAAGTCTCCAACACAATGGAGCTGCGACAAAGAAATCGTGTCAATGTATTATCCATCCTGATCAGGCAGGTAGAAACAACAATAAATGATCTGAAAAGAGATACGGATTTCAGCTACAGCACGATTGGAAATATAGTGAACGATTTGCAGAAAAAAGGTTTAATTTCCGAAGGAAGGAAGGCCCCCTCCACCGGCGGACGGAAGCCGAAGATTATCACCCTGAACTATCAAAAATATCTTTTCTTATCAATTGATCTGTCAAGTCATAACTTTCACTGGGCAGTGCACGATCTTCGGGGTGTGATTATTTATGATCATTACTATAAATATGATTATTCTTCAAGTTTCCAAAGAAACCTTGAAAACCTTGTGGAAGAAATTAAAACCCACTGCCGGAAAAAGAGAATCAACATGAGCAAACTAAACTTCCTTGGTTTAGGCACCCCCGGATATTACAAGGAGGAAGAAGGCCGGGTGTTCCATTCTTCCTACGAAGAGATTGAATCAATCAGGATAAATGACTTTTTAAGTGAAAAATTTGAACTGCCTATCATTATAAAAAATGATGCCAATATCGCTGCTTACAGCGAGATATCCAGCTTCCACTATCAGGAAAGCAAGTGCCTGGTCTATTTTCTGATAACCAGGGAAGGGGTTGGCTCTGCGATCATACTGGGGGGTGAAGTTTTTCCGGGAGCAAGGGGCTATGCCGGAGAAACCCATGAAATTCTGATTGAATACAAGGGGAAAATCACCACTATGGGCGATTTGCTCTCTCCGGAAGATGACAAAAAGTACCTGTCTTCTAGACTTGGAATTGAGATTGATGATGAAACTTTCTTCAAACTCTTTGAGGAGAAGAATCCTTATGCTCTTGAATTATATGAAAAAACCATACAAGCCTTATCCTGTGGATTTCAGCAGATCATCAACCTCTTAAATCCTTCGGATATTATTATTAGCGGTTTCTATAATGCTTACGGCGAACAGATGGGGGAGGAGATCATGAAGATACTAGAAAAAAGAATGAATCCACATCAGATTGAAGGACTCAAAATATCTTTTTCCCACTTCTCGGATAAGACGATCCTGATAGGTCTCGGCAAGTGGATGATCAATCAATGGTGCAGCAATATATGAAAGGTGAATGCTATGGCAAAACTGGCAATAAAAGGTGGGAAACCACTCTATGAGGAGAATTGGAACGAATGGCCTGAGGCGGGGGATAGGGAAAAGGAATTACTCTGCCGGGTAATCGACAACAACAGATGGTCATACGGCGGCCCCATGGAGGCCGAGTTTAAAAAGAGTTGGTCCCGGTTTACGAACGTAAAGAAGACTCTACTGGTAGCCAATGGAACCGTAGCGTTGCAATTGATTCTTGAGGGGCTCGGAATCGGATATGGGGATGAGGTTATCGTGCCCGGCTTGACTTGGCAGGCAGATGCAGCGGCAGTTATCGACGTCAATGCGATTCCGATTCTGGTAGATATTGAGGAGGATTCTTGGAGCATTGATCCCACAGAGATCGAGAAGGCGATAACTCCACGGACAAAAGCGATTATCCCCGTCCATCTTTACGGAACGATCTGCGATATTGAAGGAATATTGGCAATAGCCAGGCGCCACAATCTTTATGTGATCGAGGACTGTGCTCATCAGCACGGCTCAAGATTCAAGGGAAAACATATTGGAGCCCTTGGGAATGCCGCTTCTTTTTCTCTGCAAAACTCGAAGGTACTCACCTGCGGTGAAGGAGGGATTGTCATTACCGATGACGCCGATTTAGCCTACAAGTTGGACGCTTTGAGGAATTGCGGCCGAAAACCGGAAAAGGCGACTGCGGAGCAGAAAGAATCTGCGCGGTATTCCGTTGAAGGAGATCTGATTCAATCGGGAAATTATCGAATCACTGAATTTCAGGCAGCAGTATTGTTGGCCCAGCTTGAGAGGCTTCCCGGACAGATTGAAAGGCGAGACAAAAATGCCCGTTATCTGAATGGCAGGCTCGCCGCGATTGAAGGAATTTACCCGATGTTGAGGCGGGACGGGACGGAGGTTCAATCCTATTTTAACTTCGCTTTCCGCTACGATAAGAGCCGCTTCAAGGACCTCGATGTCAAATTGTTCAGGGAAGCCCTTTCCAGAGAATTGAACTTCGAGTTTGAACCATGCTACGAACCGCTCAATAACTGCTCCCTCTACCGCCCTTTAACCAAAAAAAGGCATAATCTGAGCAAAGAATATTTTGATCTGATAGACCCAGCCAGATTCGATTTGCCCGTTTGCCGAAAGGTTTTTTCAGAAGCAAGCGTTACTGCCCATCACAGCCTGCTTCTTGGAAACCGTAAACAGTGCGATAGAGTCATCGAAGCCATCTTGAAGATAAAGGAAAATATCGACGAATTAAGGGATAAATGAAACGAAGGCGGGTTAAATGATTGAAAGAGAGCTGTTACCGATTCCCAAACTGGAAAAGTGTCGCAAGTTGCTCTGTATACAACCACATCCCGATGATATTGATATCAGCTCCGGTGGTACAATTTCTTATCTTGCAGAACTGGGTGTTGAAATTATCTATCTGACCCTCACGGATGATACAGCAGGATTCACTGAAAAGAATATACCCTGCAATAAAAGAAAAAAGATCAGAAAGCTCGAACAGATCGCTGCCGGGCAGATTCTGGGTGTAAGAGAGTACTATTGGCTCGGCTTCCCCGATGCCGGGCAGTGGTCTAAATACAAAGCCCGAAAAAAAATAATCAAGTTCATCAGAATGTTGAGGCCTGATTTTGTTATGACTGTTGACCCATGGCTTGGATATGAAGCACATCAGGACCATATAAAATGTGGATTGGCGGCCAGTGAAGCAGTAATTCTATACAACTTTCCCTACATTAAAACGGATAGGGTTACAGACGGGCATTTTACACCATACGAAATAGATGGAGTAATATTCTGTTTTTCTTCCCGGCCTAATATCGTCATCGACACGGGAAGGCACAGAGAAAAAAAAATCAAAGCGATCGCACAGCACAGGTCGCAATTTAACTCCGCCGGCCTGGAATTGCTGAAGGCGTATGACGAAATGCACTGCAATAAGTCGGCGGAGAAGTATCCATTCGACTACGGCGAAGCCTTCAAAGTCCTTCACCCCGCCATGCTGCATTTTTTTCCTGAAGCTGAAAAACAATGAATTAAAGGCTACCGTTATACAAACAGCTCTTTAAACTAATCCTTCAATGCGCCGGTCGTAATCCCTTTTTGGATTTTGTTCTGAAAGATAAAATAGACCAGGAACATCGGTGTGGCAATAATTGATAACGCAGCTAGCTTTAGGGTAAGCTTTGCCGAGTGTTTTGTAGAAAAAACATAGAGACTGGTTGTCAAGGGCTTCAGTTTATCTGTTTGAATCATAACGAATGGCAGCATAAACTCGTTCCACACACTAATTGTAGTAAACGTAGTCACAGTAACTATAATTGCCTTGGCAATGGGCAGACTGATATACCAGAATATTTGAAAGATGCCGGCCCCCTCAATAAGGGCGCTGTCTTCAAGGGATGAGGGGAGGGAATCGAAAAAGGCCTTTATAAGAAACACCGAAAGAGGCAACCCGATAGCCGCGCAGGGGAGAATGACAGATAGCAGGGTATTAAGAATTCCGAATTGTCTGAACATAACGAACATACCTACCAGAAAGCTCTGGGTGGGAAGAATGAGCCCGATAAAAAAGGAAGAGAATAGAAATCTACGACCTCTGTACCTGAGCCTGGAAAAGGAGAAAGCAGCGAGAGAAGAAAGAGTTACAACCAGGAAGACCGATGAGGTAGTGATGATCATCGACATGATAAAATGGTGAGCAAGCTTAGCCATCTGGAAAGCTTTGACGAAATTGTTGAAATTTACCGATGTTGGGATCCCTATGGGAGCATTCACAAAATCTGCCGTGGTTCTGGTGGCAGAATAATACATCCAGAGTATAGGGAGAATATAAATTATGAGGGTGATTATCAGGAAGGCCCTTGCCGCCCCACTACCGATTTTTCTAATCAGTAGAAACACTAGTACTCCTCAACTTTGCCCACATAGCGATTATTGATCACGTTTATTACCACCATGATGAATACGACAACTACTGTGAGTATCATAGACACAGCCGATCCATATCCTATGTCTTTGTACTCAAAAAAGGTTCTTACCAGGAATGTAGGAAGAACAATCCCCGATTCCATTGGGTCGCGTCTGAGAAGGATCTGAAACAGATCAAACCCCTTAAAGCCGCCCGTGGTAACTATCAGTAGAGCCAGCATCAGTAAATTTCTTATAAGGGGCAGCTCTATCTGGAAAAAAATCCTGATAGAGCTTGCCCCGTCAAGTCTTGCCGATTCAATCAAGGTATCGGGAATGCGGGTCAAACCGGCATAAAAGATGGTCATAAAGAACCCGGCCCAGATCCATCCGGAAACAATGGAGACCGAGAGCATTGTGTACGGTTGGCCCAGCCATGCTATTCTCTGTCCGCCGAAGAGTTGAATAAAAGAATTGATGAGCCCGGATTCGTAGTCGTATACTTGACGCCATAGAACGCCAACGACAATGGATGGCAGTATAAGAGGTGAAAACAGCAGACTTCGAAAAACTATCGATTTCTTAAGCCTGATGGCGATTGCAGCTAGAAGAAGACCAACGCCAACTTCAAGAAAGATCGTGAAGAGAATATAGAGCAGGTTGTTTTTAAATGCTTTTCTCAGAGTAGGATCGATAAAGATCCTCAGATAGTGCTCAATAGTCCCGAAACCAATAACTTTGAACCTGCGCCACTCTGTAAAACTGAACAAAAAAGATACAAATGTCGGAAGTACGACGATCCCATAGAATAGAAATATTGCCGGAAGCGCAAATAGTATGTATGAATTATTTCTTTTTATCACTAGACCTGGTGATCTTTCGATGGGCCGACAGCGATATACGCGATGCTACTTTCTAAGATGTTTTACCTTCGCTTCTACGGCGGCCAGTGCGTCCTGAGGGGTTTCTGCGTTAACCAGCACCTTGGCAATGGCCTGGTATAGAGCTGCTGCCATCTCCAGGTTGTACCCTGTATCCGGAGGAGAGACCACAGTTGAGGTATTGTCAAGAAGCTCTAACACTGTTCTCACATACGGATTTGATTCATCAGCTGTCCCTTTCACCGTTTGAAAGCTCCCCAGGGCAGCGAGCTGGCTCTGGTACTTCTTCGACATCATGAGACGGATGAAGTTAAAAGCCAGCTCCTTCTGGCTGGTTTTTGCATTTACCACAAAGCCCGTATTCAAGCCCATAAAAGAATTGGGATCTCCCTTTCCCCCCTTGAATGGTGGAAGATTGAAAAAGCTGTGATTTACTTTTGTCGGGTCGGGAGCCAGCTCAGGTATAACCTCGGTTACGTACCATGTTCCAAGGGGATACATGGCCGCGGAGCCGTCAAACATTCTGGTGAAGCTCTCCTCATAACCAAGGGTATTTAGGTCCTCGTTCACATAGCCCTTTTCACCCAGCTCGTCGGCAAACTGCAGGGCCTTAATGAAATCCGGATCTTCGAAGCTGGTGCCCGGTTTGAGACTTAAGATATCATCGGTTTTTTTATCGCCGGCCCATCTGTAGAGGAAATTCCCGGCAAAATTACCGGCAACCCAGGCGTCGGCGTTCCCCATGACAACGGGAAGAACACCGTTACTCTTCAACTTTGCACAAACATCGAGGAACCCGCTCCAGGATACCGGGACCTCGATGCCCAGTCGGTCAAAGATATCAACGTTATACCACATCATTATGGTAATGTCGTGATTGGTGGGCATCATATAGATCTTACCGTCGAACTCTGCACCGCTCCATGCCGACGCATCTATTGAAGGCTTTAACTCATTAGCCAGGGACGTTATATCCATCGCATAACCGTCCCTTGCATGGCTTAATACTCTATAACCGCCCCATTCAAAGTAGATGTCTGGAGGTGTATCACTTTCAAGTAACGAGGGCAGCCCCTGGAACTGATAATCATCCCCCGTCGACCTGTCCCAGGTAACAGTTACTCCCGGATGTGTTTCTTCGAACTCAGCCATGAGCGCATCGTAGATTTCTATCTGCTCAGGCCCTTCCGAAGGTGATGCAATTCTGAGGTTAAGTTTTTCTTCTTTCGCACCTCTTGAGTAAAGACTTATAACAACTGTCGTGAAAACTAAAATAAAAAAACAAACCTTTACTGCCCTTCTCATCCTTCTCTCCTTCTAAAATAGAAAAAATAAATCAAGTGTCTGACAGACACAAAAAAATTATATATTGTAAATTCGTGCCAGTCAATAGGTAAACATTTTTTTATCTTCTTGACAATCTGAAGATCCTGCTTAAACTGTTTTCTCATGTGTTATCACAACTTTTATTTAAACCCTTTGGGGAGTCTCCCCGTGCCTCGAAAAGGTGAGACGAGATCTATTTCGGCGGAAAATCCAGATGGCTCCCGGGGTGGCGGAGCGAAAGCGACCCCGGATACAGCCAGCCCTGCGAGAGCTCTCGGCAGGGGGTGGAAAGTTAGACCCAATATTAGCCTTAAACCGGGATCAAGCGTCTCTCTTGCCGCGATAGAAGGACCGGGTATCATTCAGCATATATGGATAGGAACCGAAAAAGAAAATTCCTTAAGAACTACCCTGTTAAAGATCTTCTGGGATGATGAGGAAAAACCTTCAATTGAAGTTCCCCTGGGAGATTTCTTTGTCTGCACCCACAGTAAATATACCAAAGTTTCTTCCCTTCCTGTAGCGGTAAATCCTACCGGCGGGCTCAACTGCTACTGGCCTATGCCTTTCGGAGGGTCGGCGAAAATTGTTGTGGAAAACCTCTCTCCCGATAACACCCATGATCTCTACTACCAGATTACCTATTCCTTGACTGACATTCCTAAAAAAGTCCTGTATCTCCACTCCCAATGGCGGCGGTCGGTGACTGACCGGGACAATCCGGAACATGTAATATTGGATGGTGTTAAAGGCTGTGGGCACTATGTGGGTACTGTACTTTCATGGACCCAGCTTTCAGATGGGTGGTGGGGAGAAGGTGAGGTCAAATTTTTCATTGACGATGATAATGAGTTTCCCACAATTTGTGGCACCGGTACCGAGGATTATTTCGGAGGCGCTTGGGGATTCATGGAAACCTTTTCTTCACCCTTTTCAGGATACCCGCAATGGATAACAGGCCCGGAGGCCGTGCCCAAACATGGACTGTATCGATGGCACATTATGGACCCGATAGCATTTCGAAAGAACCTCAGGGTAACCATCCAAGCCCTGGGGTGGTGGCCCGGCGATAGGTTTCAACCTCTTTCTGATGATATCGCTTCCGTGGCTTACTGGTATCAGGAGGAGCCCCATTCTCTCTTCCCGCCGACGCCCGCACTCGAAGAACTCTGGCCTCGGTAAGAGGTGATATTAGAGATCGAAAGTCACAGTACGGCCGTCACTCGTTTCGCTTTTCGCTGGTTTCCCGATTCAGCTTTGCCATGTACTCGGGGTACAGTTCCTGCATGCATTCCGGGCATATGCCGTGGCTGAACTCGACATCGGCATGAGTTCTGATGTAGGAGGCGACCTCCTTCCAATACCCCTCGTCGTCCCTGATCTTGTTGCATCTGGCGCAGATCGGCAGGATGCCCTTGAGCTTTTTATTCTCCCGCGCCAAGCCATACACTATATTGTGCATGTAGATGGCGACTATGGCAAAAATGCATAGGCCGAATACGTTGATCAGCAGGCCATTAAGCGACCAAGGGGCAAACAGGAGCAGGACGAAGTGCTGAACCACGATCACGGCTATCAGGATTGCATAGCCCCTTTTCGATATCCTCTTGAACAGTGTGGATATGAGGATGATCTGCAGGATCCCCACAAAGTAGGGAGAGCTAAAGCCCTGGCCGCTGATGAAGCACATGAGGGAGAGGCCGAAGGAAACCACGAAAAAGCATGAGAGCAGGGTTATGTACTGGTATTTCTCTTTGATTCTCGCGAAGAAGCACTGAACGACAAAAAGATAGGCCGCGACCGCGATTCGTATGGCCAGCATGTAGTACTTCTGCCGGGGGTAGATGAACCAATCGAGGATGAAATACGCTGGATACAAGAGTATGCCCAGGCGAAGAAGGTAGGTGGCAATGAGGGCCTCTTGGCTCTTCATAGGTGACAACGTATCGTCATGCACTCGCTGCATTCTGCACACGTAGTGTAGCAGCTTCGGCAAACGGCGACAAGATCTGAAAACTTTATGCTGCCATTCAGCCGCCTTCTTCCATCCTCCAATCAGCTTTCTTAGTTCCACTGAAGCGGCTCCTCCGATCGGCGCCTCGATGAGCGCGCGCAGAAGCGTGGGAGCGGCCATCCGCTATCCCGGACAGGTCTGCACGCTGGTGGCCCATGAGCCGCCCGTAAAAGGCGTGCTGCCCGAATTCCACCACTGCCAGATCTCGGTGCACTACCAGGAGGGACGGCCTAAGGAGGTAACCACCAGAGCGTATACTCCACGAAAATATACAGCCTAAAGACTGCAACTGTGATGATGAGCTATTACTTCAGAACCTTTAGTATTGTATAATTCCAGCTGATAATTTCCGGTAAGAAAAGTTTCTGGTACTGTTCAAAAATACGTTCGTATTTCTTCTTTATCTCGCATTCATTACTGTGCTTTGGTACCACAACGTAGTCGTATTCCTGCAATAATCCGTACGATTCCAACCCCTTCAAAGGTTGGTCGGTAAACTCATGCTTGGTAAGGACGAGGATCTTTTCTCCTCTCAGACGGCTTAACACAACACCTTTGATCTCGGTTTCCTTTCGGGATTCAACGTAGAGCCGCCCATCTAGAATATAAGAGGTACCCATAATCACGTAATCGAAAGGAATCGAAGAGTCAATTTCGTCGACTTCACCGAGGATAGTGTAGGTGACCGGATCGACCTGTCCTTTCGGAGTGAACACATCAATTTTTCTGTAATCGACAGCGGGCTCGAGGAGCCTTTTCAAGACACCCAAATTATGTGTGTATATAACATACTTCACAGGATCTTCCAAAGCTTTTTCGGCGAGTATGTTGGCAACATGGAAGATCGTACTCCCCGCACCCAGAAAGATCCTGACCTCGTTGGACTTCTTCCCAACCGTTTCATTGATGATCTTGTCGTATACTCCGTTCGCCACCTTGATCTTATCGCTTACATACAGATGCTGCTTCTGATAAAACTTCAGCATTTCATCATTAATGGAGAGGTAAAAACTACCCTTCTTACACCCTGTTCTGTCCTTTCGAAATAGCTGCACTCCCAGGTCTTCCTCATAACGCCTCAACTGCGTGCAGATCCACTGGTTGCTCCGATAGTGCACTGAGGAAATCTCTCCCAGCTCTTTCTTTATGTGTTCGATCGGTAGCTTAATCTCCAAAATCGATTCGACCTGGCTGCGTTCGTATTCTTTTTCGAACAGGAAAAAAACGTTGATAACCAGCTCTTTCTGCTTGAGCCGGTGCTTGGGTGCTTTTAAAGCCATAATTCAATATTACTACCGATTCGAATCTCAAGAAAGAGAGAGAGAATCCAGATCTCGGTTAGTAACCAAAAATAGTTTATTTTCCTAAATACAGTTTTTATCTATATTTAATTGTTTTTCTCGAAATAAAAAAACATTGACAATCCTTAGCGCCTCTCTCCTACAATAGATATCAGAGATCGTTTTCGCCGGTCTAAAAAAACACTAAGTAAGGAGGTTACTATGCAGGCAAGAAAGTTTGTGCCCCTCACGGTCGTGCTCCTGCTCGTCAGCGGTTTGCTGCTGGCGGGAGGACAAAAAGAAGGCGCGGCAAAGAAACCGGAACCGGTCAAAGTTGTGTACATGACAGCTGGGGACGTCAACATGCTCGCCCTCGGACAGAACGTCATCGGTCCCCAGCTCTCGGCGAAGAACCCGGATATCTCGGTAATGACCGTGCACACAGGTCCGGGTAATGCAGGCTCTCAGCTCATCTTTGAGAAGATAGAAGCCGAAAGCCGGTCCAACAAAGAGACCTGGGATGTGGACGTGGCCATGGTGCATCAGATCTTCATGAAATGGGCCATGGAAAAAGATCTTCTGCTACCCTATGCAAAGGAGCTTTCCAACTGGAAGTACGTCACTTCTCCCTTCGCAAAAAACTCACTAGGTGTAAACATTGAAGGCTATGCCGTGCCCATGTTCCACAGCCAGACTGCCCTGGCCTACAATCCCGACTACGTAAAGGATCCCCCCAAGAGCTACGATGAGCTGGTCGAATGGGTCAAGAAGAATCCTGGCAAGTTCGGCTATAACGGGATCAAGGGAGGGATGTCCGGTGTGTCCTTTACCGTAGGCTGGGTCTATTGGAAGAGCGGGAAATATGAAAAGTATGCCGTCACCGGACCTTTCGAGCAGTCCGAGGTGGATTCCTGGGAACAGGCCTTCAAGGATCTCGGTGAGTTCAACAAGTACGTTAGCTTCACAGCTGGAAACGTTGGTACCCTCGACGCCCTCAACCGCGGAGAGATCTGGATGGGCCCAGTTTGGGTAGACATGTTCTTCACCTTCATGAATGAAGGGAAGCTCGACCCCAAAATCCGCATGGTCCTGCCGGATCCCGGTATGCCCGGGCAGCCTATGTATTTCGTCATCCCTAAAAAGGCCGCTCATCCGGAGCAGGCAAAGAAATTCGTAGATTTCGTGACCAGCCCTGAGTTCCAAGCCAAAGAGATCGTAATGCGTTTCAACTGGTATCCGGGCATCGACGGTTCCAACCTCAAGGGTGCTATTCCCCAGGATATCTTCGACAAGATATACGCGGACGTCACACCCGAGGATCTGTCTAAAAAGGGCCGCGCTTTCCCGCTGGCAAACTACTTCGATGCCATGCTCGAATCGTACGAGAAGTGGATCAAATAGCTGTTAATGGCTGATACACTTTCTGTAAGGAGGGGGCTGAAGCTCCCTCCTTATTTGCTACTCCTGTTTCCTGCCGTCACCTTCATGCTTCTGATGTACGGTTATCCCTTCGTGTCTTCCTTTGTACGCAGCTTCATTGACAACAAAGGCAGCTTTACCTTCCAGAACTACACCAAGACTTGGGAATTGTATCTCAAGGACATCATATTCACCTTTGGGGTCACCGTTTTCAGCACGGCGATCACGGCAGTGCTGGCTGTGCTGCTGGCAATGTACTTACGCTTCCGAGACAGCCTCGTGTCCAGAGTGCTGGCAGGTTTGTACAAACTTCCCATTTTCATTCCTTTTGTGGTTGTAGCCCAAATGATGAACAGCTTTCTGGCTCCTCACGGCCTACTGAATCTGGCTCTGGCCCATCTGGGCCTGATCGACATTGACAGACCTTTGGGGCTGTTCAACTTTTGGGGACTGTCCTTTGGATTCATGTGGAAAATGATCCCCTTTTCCGTACTGATCATCCACGGCGGTTTTCAGATGATAGACAACAGCTATATCGAGGCGGCCAGAAGTGCGGGGGCCAAAAGGACCGTGGTGATTACCCGCATACTTGTTCCCATGAGCAAATCGAGTATTATGGTTGCCCTTGTGCTGGTGTACTCCCAGATCGTTGGGACCTTCACCCTTCCCTACATGCTGATCGGGGGTAAGATACCAACTACAATCACGGTGGACATCGCCCACAGGGTGAACTATTTCCGGGATTTCGGGGTCGCCAACACCCTCGGAGTATTCTCCTACCTGCTGGTTCTTACAACTGCCATATACTACCTACGCTCCTCAGTGAAGCGGGTCGCTGAGGTTGAGCTGCCAAGGAGGTAGCCCTTTTGAGCTTTAAACGAATCGCGATCATCGCCGCAGAGCTGATTCTCTTGATCATGGTGTTTCTGGTGATTGTCGGGCCGATGATGAGTCTCTTTCTCTGGTCCATCGCCATTCGCTGGTACTGGCCGTCGAGCCTGCCCCAGCAGGTCGGCTTCGACTACTGGCGTCAGGCTCTGGGCTTACAGACGAGTCTGGCCATTGGTGCGGTCAGCATCGTTCCGGCCTTCTTCTTAAGCCTGTTTATTGCCATCGTCGTTGTTTGTATAGCCATGCTCATCGCCATACCGGCAGGCTACGCTCTGGCCAAGTATAAAATTCCCTTTGGTACGGTAATTATGTTTCTCTTTCTGATGCCGAACGCTTTCCCTCAACAGCCAATTTTCGTGAACCTGCTCCGCATCTTTACCCGCATCGGATTAGCCGGCACGCTGCCAGGAGTAATCATCGTTCATATTTTGGTGGGAATGGTGTTCGGCGTCTGGATCACCAGTGCTACCTTTAGGGCTATCCCGGCGCATTTGGAGGAGGCAGCCAGAAGCGTGGGAGCTAACAAAACACGAGCCTTCTTTCGGATCACCCTGCCCCTGGCTGCACCGGGATTATTGGCCAGCGCAGTCTTCGTTTTCATCACTTCCCTGGATGAGTTCACAGGTACTTTTTTTATCGGTCTGCCCTTCATAAATACCCTGCCGATGACTCTTTACTCCTCCAGCGGCTACAACATGCAGTACGCCTCTGTTATCGCCATCATCCTTCTTATTCCCAGCATTCTCTTCATGACCCTTATCCAGAGAGTGCTGCGGGCCGAGTATGTGGGAGGAATGGGATAACCAGATGCGAGGCGATCGATACCTGGAGGGACATACTCAATGGCCAATTTAATTCTAGATCATGTAATAAAATCATACGGCAAGCTTCGTGCGGTGGATGATCTGAACCTGGAAGTGCAGGAAGGGGAGCTGTTAACTCTTCTAGGCCCATCGGGGTGTGGGAAAACAACCACCCTGCGTGCTGTCTCGGGCTTCGTCACTTTGGACAGTGGCCGTATTCTGATCGGTCAACGCAATATCACGGAGATACCTCCGGAACGTAGAGGGATCGGACTGGTGTTTCAAAACTACGCATTGTGGCCCCATATGACTGTCTTTCAGAATCTGGCCTTCGGCTTGCAGCTAAAGAAACTTCCCAAAGAAACGATCAAAAAAAAAGTAGAGGAAGGTCTATACATGGTGAAGCTCGCTGGATTCGAGAGCCGTTATCCTCGGCAACTCTCCGGAGGGCAACAGCAGCGGGTCGCCCTGGCCCGCGCACTGGCCTTGGAGCCTGATATCCTGCTTCTCGACGAGCCGTTGAGCAATCTCGATGCCCTGCTTCGGGAACAGATGCGTTTTGAGATTGCCCAAATCCATAAACAGTCGGGAATTACAAGTATCTACGTAACTCACGACCAGACCGAAGCTATGGTAATTTCAGATCGAATTGCGGTGATGGATCGCGGCAAGATTGTACAAATTGGTAAACCGACAGATATATATTCATCTCCTGCCAACAAATTTGTTGCCGGCTTCATGGGTACCACCTCATTTATCTACGGGCTAGTTAGCGAAGCTGGCCAGGATCTCACCTCAGTGCGGACCGATTCTGGACTTATATTGAAAGGAAGGGGAAGCGGACTGGCTAAAGGAGAAGAGGTCAATATCGCCGTCAGGCCGGAGAACATCAAGTTTTTATACACTTCTCCAGGCCCCCAAGGCGAGCAAAAGCCCAACACCTTCGAAGTGCGGGTGGCCCGGGCGTCGTATATTGGTGAGCTAATCGATTACCAACTCGATTTAAAGGGCTCACTTGTACGGGCCAAGGGTGAGACCTCGAATCCTCTGGCCGAGGGAGCATCGGTATGGATCCAAATCGATCCGCAACAACTCTCGATACTGAAGAGCTGAGGACGAATTTAGATTTTAATGAACGTCGCTTTCCTAGGCACATCCTGTGCTGAACCGACATCAGAGAATGGTTTCACCTCTTTTCTGCTCGACACGGGGAACTGTCTTGTTCTAATCGACGCATCGGGAAATCCTATCCAATCAATTCTCAAGGCAAACCGCGACCCTATGTCATTGAACCTGGTCGTCATTACTCATTACCATGCCGACCATATAGCCGGATACCCTTCTTTGATCCAAACCCTCAGCTGCATGGGAAGAAAGCGAAAGCTGGAGGTTATATGCAGCCAATCAACACAAAAGAAGGTACAAGCGCTACACAACGTTTTGGAGCTCAATCCCCCAAATACAGTATATCCAATTCGCATACGGAACGATTTTACAGGTGATGGTCTTAGAATCAAACTTCTACAGGGAGATCATTCCGTACCTACCAGCATGGTGATGGTCCGTTCAAAACATTCGAGTTTGCTGTATACGTCGGATACGGCATTCAACAGCAATATTGCCAAATCGGCGCAAGGTTGTCAGGCGCTGATTCATGAGGCTACATTTTCTCATTCCAAACTTGGAGAACCCAATCAAGAAGGCCACAGCTCCGCTTACCAAGCGGGTCTGTCCGCCGCTGCAGCGGGGGTGGGTAAGCTGTTTCTCTGCCATATTTGCTGGCACAAATACACAAGCAGGAAAGAGATTTCGGAGGAAGCCACAGCTGCATTTCAGGGAGAGATTATCGTACCGGAACTGTTTACTTGGTATTCCGTGTAGTCAGCTAGTGCAGTTAGATTTTGCTGTACCTGCATTTCAAGCATGTCCATTGGTTCCTTGATACCACTGTAAAACCCGCAAGGCTCGCAGGGTATTCCAGCGGCTCGGTTGACCTGCCTTCTCCATTTCGACAGCACACTCCCGGAAGTAGTCGAGAGCCCGCAGCACATCGTAGCGCCAGCGCGGCGGAAAGGAGATGCGGGTCATACAGGCATCGATGATCTGTCCCGTTTGGTGATAGCGAAACAGCCGGTACTGGAGGAGGAATTCCCTGCCCTTGGCCCGAGCCTCCCTGATTTCCCGCCTGAGTGGCTTTCTACCGGTGCTTCCCTTGTGTTCACGGACTTGTTTGCCCTCGGTCTGCAACTTCTCGTACTCGGTATCGCTGTACTTCAAGGAGCCGAAGTAACTGATACCAACGTCCAGATAGAATCCACTGTTCAGGAGCAGTCGATAGGACTTCCTGTCCCGTTCAAACTATTCAAGAGGATGTAAGAGGAAGAGAAAGAGCTTCTTGAGATTTCAATGAAGATACTGGTGGCTCGGAGAGATCAAAATCTTTCGCTAACATATATCATTTCCGTCCCATCAGGTTCCTTATATAGGGGTCTGGTTGAATGAGGGCGGTTGGGAGAGCCAGTACAATGTCGTCCCGGAACCTGTTACAGAGGCGATGGATCGGCCGGATCTCGCAGACCGCTGGGGAATGGGCTCGGTATTGAAAGGCAAGGAACAAAAGGAATGGAATTTGCGGATAAAGATACAGGAGCACTGAAAATCCGTGGTTCTCTAGATTCCCTGTTAGTTCACAGATACTACCAATGTTCATCTTTACCCATACGGAAGCGTAGCCGAGAGCCACGATCGCCAGAAGCATATTTTCGACCGCCGCTCCGGTGTCCTCCTTCCAGTACGCGCTGGTCCGTTCATCCATGATCACAGCGATCGAGCTGGTTTCAGGGCAGAGGCGTTTCCGGTGCGGGGACAACGTGATGCAGATCCGCAACAACTACGACAGGGAGACGTTCAACGGCGACATCGGCCGGGTGGATGCGGTGAACCCGGAAGGCCGTTACGTCCTGGTGCGCTACCAGGGCAGGCCGGTGCGCTACGAGGCTCCCGAGCTGGACGAGATTGTGCCGGCCTATGCGGTTTCCGTGCACAAGGCCCAGGGTTCGGAGTTTCCAGCCCCAGCGCCGCCAGGTGGAGAAAGACTCCACCGATCTGAGAAGATACGTTCTCCATCATCGAAAGGCCTTGTTCAAGGCCGTGCACTACGATGATATTGATCTCGATTGACCGATCATCGCCATCGCCAACTCGTGGAACGAGTTCGTACCCGGGCACTACCACTTGAGACAGGTGGCCGAAGCGGTGAAGATTGGCGTGTGGCAGGCTGGCGGGTTGACCCTCGAGTTCAACCATTTTGCGCCTTGTGACGGCCTGGCCGACGGAAATCCGGGCATGCACTACATTTTGCCCAACCGAGACCTGATTGCCATGGCCATCGAGGCGATGGTCGGAGCCAGCCGGGTAGATGGTATTGTAGCGCTTTCCACCTGTGACAAGATAGTACCTGGGCAGTTGATCGCCTTGAGCCGTATCAACCTGCCATCCATCATGGTTACCGGTGGATACATGATGCCCGGTCGGATTCGCAGTAAGACGATTACGGTGAACTATCTCACGGAGAAATACCCGGACTGGCGGAACGGAAGGCTAACCGACGAGGAGTTCATGGAAATTGAAGACTGCTGCTGCCCAACCGTTGGAGCCTGCTCCATGATGGGCACTGCAAATACATTCTGCTGTCTCACTGAAGCCCTGGGGATGTCTCTCCCGGGTAACGCAACCGTCGGCGGCTTTGAAGCCGGCCTTTTCCGCGTGGCCCGGGCCGCAGGGCGCAGAATCATGGCGTTGCTGGAGAACAACTTCAAGCCGCGTGACATCATGACCCGGGATGCGATCGAAAACGCGCTCACGGTTCACGGTTCACTCGGCCATCGGCGGCTCTACTAACGCCGTGCTGCACATGCCTGCGATCGTCGATGCTCTGGGGTTGGATATCCCGCTGGACCATTGGAACGAAATCAACCGAAAAGCTCCCCATCTGGTGTCAATCACGGGCGACTCTAGACTTACCATGAGGGACTTCGCTTTCGCCGGGGGGATTCGGGCCCTCATGAAGGAGATGAGCTCGATCCTGAATCTCGATGTGCTAACGGTCAGCGGGGACACTCTGGGGGGCAACCTGGCAAAGGCGAAAAACTCCGATCCTCAGATGATCCGCCCCTTAAGTGATCCCCATCATAAGCATGGTGCGATCGCTATTCTGAGAGGGAATCTGGCTCCGCAGGGGGCCGTGGTCAAGCAAACAGCGGTTCATCCCGAAATGCTGGCCCACAGGGGTTCAGCGATCGTTTTCAACAGTGAAGAGGATGCCAAGGAGGCATTGGCCGCAGGTCTCATCCAGCGTGGTCAGATCGTGGTCATCCGTTACGAAGGGCCTAAAGGCGGTCCGGGAATGCGTGAGATGTTCACTTTCCAAGCGCAGGTCTCCGGATTGGGGTTGGATCAATACGTGGCATTGGTCACCGATGGAAGATTTTCCGGATTTACCCGAGGGCCGGCCATCGGCCATGTTTCACCCGAGGCCATGGAAGGAGGACTGATGGCGATCGTGCAGAACGGCGATATCATCGAATACGACATTCCCAAAAAATCAATCCACCTTCACCTTAGCGATGAAGAGATCGACCGTCGAATGAAATTGTGGCAGAAGCCGAACCCCAAAATTCAGAGCGGCTTTCTAACAGATATCTATTCAAAGATTGCCATGTCCGCCGACCGAGGGGCTGGATGGAAGCTGTGACTCTTCTATCCAACTTGGGCACAAGGTAGGAATTACGATCATTGCCCGTCTCTACCCGAGAAGCTTTCCCGTATCCTAGATTCTGCCTCTACTTCTCCAGGAGCTCGACAATAACGAAAGAAAACATTCGGTCAGACAGCTCATGCTGTTAGCTGTTCCTATTATCACACATTCACTCTACGTGTTCATAATACCAATAAAAGGTTTCTTCAGATCCTCATCCGTCAGTCCCAAACATCGCAGAAATCCTCGGCGCGTAACCCGTTCCTCACCCGCGACAAGGTCTTTGCTTCTATGTTTCAGTTCCACTTTTTCATCCTTCGGACCTTCAATGGACCGGTTGTGAAGCGCTCAACACATCCCGATTGACCAGGTTGTCCGGCTGCCGGCCGGTCAGCACCTTTCTGGCCTCCAAAGCGGCGCTGCACCTGAGGTCCTCCGTCCCCTCTTCGGAGTAGAAGCCGGCATGGGGGTTGAGAATCACGTTGTCCATCCGTTTCAGCGGATTGTCCGCTTCCGGCGGTTCCTTCTCCAGAACATCCAGAGCCGCCCCTGCGATCCAGCCCTGTTCAAGCGCTTTCACCAGGGCCTTCTGCTCGATGACCGGCCCTCGCGAGGTGTTCACGATCACCGCGTTGCGCTTCATCAGCCTGAAGCGCTCCAGGCCGATCAGCCCCCTGGTTTCCGGGGTCAGAGGGGCGTGCATGGAAACGAAATCGGCCTGGCGCAGCAGATCGTCCAGTTCCGCTTTTCCGACCCCCGCCCGGTCACAGTCCTCGCGGCTTACATGGGGATCGAAGGCCAGCACGTGCAGCCCGAAGGACTTTGCCCGTTCAGCCACCGCCCGGGAAATCTTCCCGAAGCCGACCAGCCCCAGGGTCTTGCCCCGTAGCTTGTAGATCGGCTTTCCCATCTGCCAATTCCACTTTCCCCCCTCAACGATACTCCGGTGGTAAAACAGCACCTTCCGCGCCGAGGCCAGAAGCAATGCCATGGCATGGTCGCACACTTCCTCGATACAGTATCCGGGGACATTGGTCACATAGATCCCGGCCTCGGTGGCGGCCTGTACGTCAACCATGTCCACGCCGATGCCGAAAACCGATATCACTCGGCAGCTTTTCAGCCTGTTGATGACCGTCCTGGTTACAGGGGCATAGGTGACAAGCAAGGCGTGGGCATCGCTGCAATTCGCGATCACTTCGGCCTCGGTGCGGCATTTGAACCTGTACAGGTCGGCGATGTCGCCGAGATGTTTTTCCTCGCAGCTCGTGTCGTTCCAACCGGGGTCGGTCAACACCACCTTGAATTTCGGATGTGTGTTCTCCATACAATCGATCTCCTATATAGCAGGATTGAGAATTCGGGGCACGTGACTTGCTTACGAGCGCATTAGAGAGACTTTGATCATTTCCCGTATATGTTTTTCGAAGTCCTTTTTCAAGCCCCTGTCCTTGATCTGCCCCATGTCCAGCATCATCATGTATTCGGAAATCTCGAAGGCTTTCTTGATATTCTGATCCACGATGAGAACTGTGGTTCCCTGCTGCGCGATTACTTTCAGGAATTCATAGATCTCCGTGACGATGTTGGGCTGCAGCCCTACGGATGGTTCGTCGATCATCAAGAGCTTCGGTTTAGACATGATCTCCTTTCCCAAAGAGAGCAATCGCAATTGTCCGCCGCTTAAGTAGTTGGCGTTTTCGGAGCGTCGTTTCCACAATATCGGGAAAAAGCGATAGATCTCGTCGAGCCGTTCCTTTACTCGTGCCGTATCCGTTCGAAAGGTCCATGCTCCCAACAGGAGATTGTCGTGCACCGAAAGCTCGGGAAATATACTATATTCCTGAAGGATGTAGCTGATTCCCATCTGCTTCATCTGATACGGTTCGTCATTCTGGATCTCCGTGCTCCCGAAGACGATCCTGCCCTTTCGGGGATGCAGAAAACCGAAGATCGTTTTCAACAGCGTTGATTTGCCGGCACCGTTGGCCCCGATGATCCCGGTGATGGTTCCTTCTTCGATTTCAAAGGAGACATCCCTTAAAACATCGATCTCCTCAACATAACCGGCCGTGATATCTTCTAAGCAAAGGATTGGCATCTGGCTCGTCCTGCTTCAAGCGTCTTCGCCGTCCACCGCTTCAGCCAGCTCGGCAAGCGTGTAAAAATGGTAGTCCGGCTTGGTCAGTTGCTTCACCGCCTTCGTACCGCCAAAGCCGGGCTTGCCGTGCCTCCGCTCGATCCAACAGACGGTGTAGCCCAGGCTGTGGGCCACCCCGATGTCGTGGTACTGGCTTTGCGCCACGTGGAGGATGTCGCGAATCGTAAATCCGTCCCTACTTAAGCGTCCGCGGGCGAAGGCGAAGAACCGGGGGTCGGGTTTCTCGCACAGCGCATCGTCGCTGCTCACCAAATCGTCGAACGGATGACCCAGCGTGCGCTCAAAATGGGCCAAAGCCCAGCGTTGTGCATTGGTCATGGCAACGAGCTTGAAGCGCTTGTGCAGCCGTTTGAGGGCTTCCACCGAATCAGGAAAAGCCTTCCACTCGCGCACCGAATCGCGAAAACCCTCGGCAAGTTCCTGGTCCTCGGGCAGACCCAGTTCCCGTGCCATCTCGACCCACACGCGCACCAGGTCATCAGGGTACCATCCCGAAGTTTCACTTGCCCGCGCCTTCCTGTAGGCCTCGAGAAATGCTTCCTCCTGTACTGCAGAGGCGGGCGCGCGCCGCCGTAGGTAATTGAGCATCCCTCCCTCGAAATCGATCAGTGTACCGACCACATCGAAGGTCAGGACCTTGAAACGTTTGAGATTCATCACCACCTCCCTGTAAGTAAATGGTTCTTTCCGAGCGTCGAACAGATCAATTGCTCCATATCTATCCCCCGAGGTATCCATCGATCACCGCGGGATTGTTGGCGACTTCTTCAATGCTGCCTTCGGCGATCCGCTCCCCTTTCGCTAAAACCGTGATCGTATCGCAAAGGCTGGACACGGTGGACATATCGTGGCTGACGATCAAAAAGGTGACCCCCTTGTCCCGGTTCATCATCCGTATCGACTTGATGATCACGTTCAAGATCGACCGGTGGACTCCTGCAAACGGTTCATCCATCGCGTAGAGCTTTAGGTGCGTATTCATGAAGCCTCTCACGATCTGAAGGAGCATATTCTGGCCGCCGGAAAGGCTCTTGGCCGGCTTGTCCTTCAATCTGCTTAAAAGGGAAAAATCGAGCAATTCCTCGGCCCTGCCCTTGGCTTCATGTTTCGACATTCCCTGGGCTAATCCCGGGATGAGCATGTTTTCGAGAACCGTCATGTTGCGAAATACCCGCGCGACCTGGAATGTCCGCATGATGCCGATGGAGGAAATCACATTGGCCTTCATGCCGTTGATTCGTTTTCCCAGGTACCAGATGCTTCCGTCGGTCAGCTCATACATCCCCGTAATGATGTTCAACAGGGTGGTCTTGCCCGAGCCGTTTGGGCCGATCAGCCCCCTGATCTCCCCCTTACGGACCTCCATCGATACATTGTTGTTGGCGGTAAGCCCGCCGAACTTCTTGCTAACATTCCTTACATCCAGCAGAACCCTACCGCTATTCTCCGCCTCATGCATGGTATTTCTCCCGGCATCGCGTCGGTTGTGTATGCCCTCACCTTTTCCGGTCATCTATTTTCACTACGTTTCGATTCGTCATAGGCCGAAACAGGCCCCTCTTTCCTTCCATGGAGCAGTTTCCGTACCCGCTGAATAATCTCCTTCAATCCACCGCGGGAGAATCTCATGAGCAGAATAACGATGGCGCTCAAGATCACGATCCTGACTTCCGAATACTCGCGCAGAAGCTCCATCAACACGCGAACCCCTATCGCGCCCATAATGGGTCCGCTCAAGGAACGCATGCCTCCGATGACCACGAAGATGATGATCATGGCCATCTCGTTGAACTCTCCGATCGTCGGGCTGATCAGTCCTATCGAATGGCCGTAGAATATGCCCGCCATTCCTGCAAGAGTGCTAGCGATGACTACGACGATGATCTTGTAACGGGTGATATCCACTCCCATCGATCGGGAGGCTATGGCATCGTCGCGTATCGATCGAAAATAGTATCCCATCCTCGAGCGCATGATTAGCGAGATCACAAGGACTGTAAACACGACAAGACCCAGAAACAGATAGTAGTACCAGAAAGGCTTCATGGTTCCGAAAAGAAGGGGTGACTCCAATCCACGGTCCCCACCCGTGAAGGTGATGTGCAGCCTGATATAGTTTTTCACCACTTCAGCGAACGCCCAGGTAACCAGGACCAGGTACAGGCCTTCCACTCGAAGACAAAGCAGGCCCAGGAGGAAGCTGACGATCAGAACCAGGACGATTCCCGCCGGGATGCTTATCCAAAAAGGCAACCCCGCGCTCTGCATCAAAAGGGTGGACCCATAGGCGCCGATCATCGAAAAGGTATGATGGCCTAAGGAGAACTGCCCGGTATAGCCTGCAAGCAGGTTCCAGCTACAGGCCATGATCGTGTAGTAGAAAGCGATCGTCAGTACGTATTGCCAGTAGTCGGATACGACAAGCGGCAGAATCGCGGCAAGGCCCAGCAGCAAGACGATCCCAATGGTTTTTGCATAGTGCACCTTGCTTAGCTCTTGATAGAGGTCCACTATCCCTCGCTTCATTTGCTTGTCGCCTCCTTCAGATTGTACGCTCTGCTTTACCGAACAAGCCGTACGGTTTGATGCTCAACACCACTACCAGAAGAATGAAGCCGTACATATCCACGAACGATGGATGGATCAAGGCGGATCCAAGACTCTCTACCACACCCAATGCGAGACCCGCCACGAGAGTTCCGAGGATGGAACCCAGCCCGGCGATTACAATGATCTCGAAACCTCTGACCGCGGGCACCACGCCGCACAAAGGGTACACGAGGAATATCGGCGCCAGCAGCGCGCCTCCCATCCCGGCCAGGGCCGTTCCGACACCGAAGGCAAGCATGTCGTATTTCATGATATTAACACCGACGGTCTGCACACCCATGCGGTTCTGCGCCACCCCCTGGAAAGCTCTGCCTGTCCAGGTCTTCTTGATGAAGTAAAAAAAGGTGACAAGGATCACCAGTGCGCCGATTAGTCCGACCAGAGTGTTTCCGCTTATAGGGAGGGTCAACAATTGCGTCGGCCGTGCGTAGTCGGGCGGCGTGTAGATCTTGGGGCCGCCGATGACCACCATGATATTTCTGAAAAAGATCGACATGGAAATGGTTACGATGGTGGCATATTCCAGCTTGGCTTCAATGATCCCCGAAAACATGGGCCTGATCAGCATTCTTTGGATAATCATACCCAGAGCGAATGTAGCGACTCCGGATATGAGAACGCCCACAAACCAGTAACCCGGCGGCAATACTTTCAGCAGCAACACATACTGGATGAACGCGCCGATCATGAAGAACTCTCCCATTGACCAGTTGATCACCTTCATGATGCCGTAGATGAAATTGATCCCCATGGACATCAGGCAATAGAAGATTCCCATGATAATCCCTGAAATCAGGAACTGTGTGAAAAGATGGAGGTCGATGGTCCTTTCTCCTTTCAGTACAACCGAGTGCCGCAAGCCGGCGATATCCTGCCTGCGGCACTCTCTTATTACTCGATTCCCTGACTGAACCCTAAGGTTTCCGTATGATACCGTCCCCGCCAAATGCGGGCGGCCATACATGCCTGGCATCCCCCAGTTCCTGGCGGACCTCGGTTTGCTGGAAAATCAGGTACGGCGGTGAGGCATTATGCCACTTGATGCCCCTCTCCTCTTTGAAGTCGATGATGCCGCTCCAGTCCAGATAGGGCCACTTTACCAGCGCATCGGCCAGTTTCTTGGGATCGTTGGATTGACAGGCGTTGATCGCCTGGGCGATCACCAGGATCTCTCCAAAGGCGTTCATTGCGTAATACGTAGGATCTTCATTGTGGAGCCTTCGATATTTGGCGATCATCCAGTCACCCAAAAAGGTGGTCAGCATTCCGGGTTTGTAATAACTGGTGAACAAAATCAGCTTGCCCTTATTCCCAACCGCTTCCCAGAACTCGGGCAGGAGTGTCCAGCCGTAGGTGGCCAGCATGGGCGTAGAGGGGAAGAGGCCGATTTCATACGCCTGCCTGACGACCAGATAAGCCGTCGGCGGCGAACCCGCGTTGATCACGACATCAGGCTTCCATGCCTTGACCTGAAGCAAGGTGGGCGTAAGGTCGATCGAGGTCCTCGGGAAGATGATCGATTTGACCTGCATCCCGGCGGCTTTTCCATACTCCCCGACCCACTTTTCGTGATCGGTTCCAAAGTCGGTGTCTTCAGCTACAACGGCGATCTTGTTCCACCCCATGCGTTTAGCAAAATCGACCCAGAATTCGGACTTGGTAGGTGTGAGAGACATGATGCTGAAGATATAGGGGCTCTCCGACTCGGTGATCTTCGCCGATGCCGCCCCGGAAGAGAATAAGGGGACTTCGAGATCGGTGGCCACTTTCAAGACTGCTAGGCACACGGAACTGTGATACTGACCGACCACGGCCGCAACATTGTCTTTCTGGACAAGCCTTCGAAATCCTGCTATGCCGTCGGCCGGTTGACCCGCGTCGTCCTCCACAGCCAGCTCCACGGGTCGGCCGCAAAGCACACCGCCCATCTCTTCATTGATGTACTTGATGGCCAGCTCGGCGCCCCAAAGGATCCGTTTCCCCGCCGCGGCATCGCCGGGAGGAGACAGAGGAGTCAGCAGCCCGATTTTCACTGGTTTGTTGTCCCTGGCCTCAGCTCTCATGGGGCTCAACCCCCAGAGCAAGATCGTGATAACGAACAAAACCGGCAGGGCTGCCCACCTACGATTCTTATGAAATGCTCTCATGTTTCATTTCCTCCTGTTCACAAATAGTATTTCGATTCGGTCCGGTTGCGATCCTTACCTTTTAAAAGACTCTCATTGGCTTACCCCCTTTCCACGACCTTCACCATCTTCTCGTACTCGCCTTCGATCATCCGGTAGCAATGCTTGTCCTCGGGGAACTTCGCTTCTTTCACGTCCTTCACATACTCTGTCATGGCTTGAACGATCTGTTCGGCCAAATCGGCGTACTTCTTCACGAACTTGGGAGTGAAGGCCTGGAAAATGCCCAGCATATCGCTGACGATCAGGAGCTGACCGTCAACATCGGGACCGGCGCCGATCCCGTACACCGGTATGGTCAGCTCTTCAGCAATGAACTTGCCCACTTCAGGCGGCACCGCTTCCAGGAGCAGAAACGCGGCTCCGGCCTCCTGAACCGCCCGGGCGTCCTTGATCAACTCATGGGCGCTGTCGGCGGTAAGCCCCTGCGCCTTGAATCCTCCAATCTGCCCCGAACTCTGCGGGGTCAACCCGATATGGCCACAGATCACCATGCCGGCATCGGCGATGGCCTTGATCATCTCTACGATCCTTCTACCGCCTTCCAGTTTTACCGCATCGACGCCCGCCTCTTTATAGAATCTCCCGGCGTTCATCACCGCCTCGGCCGCGGTGATCTGGTAGGACAGGAAGGGCATGTCCCCCACCACGAAGGTGTTGGGCGCGGCCCTGCGCACCGCCTCGGTGTGGACGATGCACTGATCCATGGTCACCGGCAGGGTGCCAGCCGAATAGCTGTAGACACACATTCCCATGGAATCACCTACAAGGATCATCTCCACCCCCGCCTGTTCGGCGAAGGCGGCGGTGGGATAGTCATAGCTGGTCAACCAGGTCAGCTTGACGCCCTCTTTCTTCATTTTCCGAAGATCCAAGATACTCTTCTTTTTTCCCGCCATGCTTGTCCCCCCCCTCGGTTATTGGTTTTCCAACGGACTCTATCTGACCTTGCCGCGATTTCTCAAGAAAAACTTCACTTCCTCCACCTGGTGAGGAGCCAACGAGGCCTGAGGAACACGGACTTTCGCCGACTTGATGATTCCCATCTCCTTGAGCGCCACCTTGTGCACGCTGTGCCACGTGCTCATGTCATAGAACCCGATATCGTTCCAGGGTAAAATGGCTTCATCGTAAAACGCCCTGGCCTGCTCGATGTCTCCCTTTTTGATCATGGACAGAAGGTCCACATGTTCCTTGGGAAGCATCGCAGCGGTCGCCGTGGAAACGCCCTTGCAGCCCAGCAAGAGGTAGCGTAGCGTCAAGGTATCGGCGCCGCAGAAAATAAAGAAGCGATCGCCGAAAAACTTCGCCATCTCTTCCAGCAAGGCGCAGCTTTTCCAGGCATACTTCATGTAGACGATCCTCTTCTCGTCGACCAGCTTGCGCAGAACGGCGAAGGAAACCGGGTCTTCCCCTCTCGAGTAGGGAGCAATCGGTATCTTCACCGCATCGGTCATCGCCCTATAGTGGTCGATCAACTCCTCGTCTTTATAGAAGCGGAATCCTTGCGGATTGAAGCCCAGTATCGCATTCGCCCCCAGATCTTCCGCTTCCCTGCAAAGCTGCACCGCATGAACCGTGCTCATGGTCGGACATCCCACCATGAGCGGCGCCTTGCCGGCCATGTGCTTTGCCGCGATGCCGACTATCTTCCGCCAATCCTCACAAGAGACCAGGTACCCTTCCCCGATCGCCGCCAATACACCCACCGCCGAACAGCCGTTGTCCAGCTCGTAATCGATGAGGCTCTTCAAGCTCACCTCATCCACCGCCCCGTCATCCGTGAAGGGCGTTGGAATCAGCGCTACAATGTCCTTCAGCTCTCTCATCGCTTTCTCCTCCTCCATGTTGCGGTCCTACCGGCACCCGCCGGGATGTCGATACCGCTGTAGTACAAATTTATCTGCTTTGCCCCCGGCCATCGGTTCTGAACCGCCTCACTACTGCTCGGGCACAATAGACATCACCAGGTTCATCGATTTCAGGATATGGTAGGACATGGTTTTCAACGCCTCTTCCACATCCTTTTCAACCATGCACTTCAAGATGAGCTGATGCTCCTCGAAGGTGTGTTGCAGGCTTCCCGCGCGAATGTGGTCGTATCGACGCATGATGCGAATGATTCCATGGAGATTCCGGATCGCCCGATGCAGAGCCGTGTTGTTGCTGTACAAGGCGATCAGGTCGTGAAATCGTTCATCCCACTCGTTATAGCCGGCGATATCCTGCGCTTCCATCACGGCAGGATAGGTTTCCAGGAGATCCTCGAGGGATTTGATCTCCTCTTTTCCCATCGATTCGGTCGCCAATCGCACCGCCAGGCATTCCAGGGCTTCCCGAAGCAGGTAATGGTCCTGAACTTCCTTGCGCGTGAACACCTTGACGGTAAATCCCCGGTTGGGTCGATACTCGACCAGCCCCTGCTCAACCAGGCGATTCAACGCTTCCCGGACCGGGGAGCGGCTGATTCCAAAGACCTTGGCCACTTCTTCATCCGAAATCTTTACTCCGGGAAGGAGTGAGAAATTGAGGATCCGATTTTTGATGTAGTCAAGAACTCCGATCATAACTTTTCGTGCCATTTGTCGTCAATAATGTCGACAGAATCGTCTACATTATAGTCGATTCTGGCCATTTGTCAACAAAAAAATCAAGAATATGCAGAATTTGTATTTTCAGCTATCGTTGGATCGTTGTACGGGAGACGTCCCTGAAAGTGGATCCTGGGAACCGGGGTATCGCGCTATCGTTCTTCTAATCGAATCATAATCCATGGGTAACGTTGGACTGCAACGATTGGCCTGATTGCACAAAAATGGAAGATTTCTTCTCGACAAATTTGCATTAATTTCATTTCATTCGGAGACAGAGAATCCTCCGGCTGAACGACATACAATAGACCAAGATAGCGGTATAGCATGAACACAACGACCGATAGATGGTTGCGGGTACGTAAGCAAGTGCCCGTGACAAATGACAAACCCCATGGATTCCGCCATACGGATCGACTATAATTCTACCTGGTGAAAATCAAGACGAAGATAATCTGCGTCACCGGGATCGTCCTGTTCTGCGTGATTGCTATTTCCAGCGTATCGATCTGGACTCTGAACGAAATCTCCCGACTCAAGGAGACGATCGAAAACGGTGTGGAGCTCATCGGCAGGGCACGTACGATCCACAGTTTGATGAAGGACCTGATGTTTGACATCTTTACGCCTCAGACCTACCGTCTGCTCAAAGACATCATCCATGCACCTCGATTTCAAACTACTCGAAGGAGTTTTCATACCGCCGTTGTCGAGTTTCAAAGCGAATTCCACAATTTCATGGAATCCTCGCGAGTGAAGAGCCTGCTCAGGGATGATGAGCTTCAGGATGCCTATGCTGTAGCGCAGGTAATAAGCGACAAGGCATTTATGAAAATCGAGGATTTCCAGAGTAAGCTGGATCAGCTTGTCGGCTCAGGAGTGCTGGGCGAAGAAAGTGTGTATGAACAGCTCCAGACTGATCGAGAAACGACGATTCCGCTGTTCTTCGACGAGGTCAGAGATACTTCTTACTATCTGAACAACAGCTTCGAGAGCTTCTTGAGCCACTTTATCCGCTCGCTGGAAGAGCAAAGCGTTATCATCCGCCGTCAGATTCTCATTTTATCTTGGAGCTTGACTGTTCTTGTTGGAGTTGTATCGGTAGTTCTCTCACTCATGCTCGCTCGGCAGATTTCCCGACGGATCAGCAGAGTCGAAGAGGGATTCCGCCAGGTATCCTTGGGCGACTTCACAGCTACCCTGAATATTCGGACAAATGATGAGTTTGGACTGCTCGCGCACAACTTCAACTTGTTCATGAAAGATCTAAAACGAAATGTGGACTCGGTGCTGAACCTGATGCGCGACATCAGTGGATCAATTACCGAAAGGCTGCGCTTCGACAAAATTCTGGAGCTGATCGTTGAATCCGCGGTAAAGGATTCGAACGCCGATGGTTCTGCGTTGCTGACAATAAATGACAGGGGCGGCATCATCGTAGGGCAGATGGCGGGAGCTTTCCCCTACTCCAGAGGTCGGAAAATTCCAGCGAAGGTAGCGGATGTTGTCGCTGGTGTGACCTCAAGTGAACCAGACACACCATTGTCCCTAAAACAGGTTTTCCTCAAACGGAAACCTTTATACATCCGGAGTGCTGAGAATTGGGCTGCGGTCGCCCTAAACGATTCAAACCGGAAAGTCAGTTCCTTGTTAGCTTTACCGCTCGTTGTCTCGCAGCGTCTTTTGGGAGTGTTCTGCATCCTTACCTATGGTCCAAACAATCATATTACAGACCTCGACTACACCAACTTCAGCACCTTTATCGATTATGCCTCTGTGATCTTGGACAATTTCTTCAAGTATAAAGAGCTACTGGAAAGAAGGGAGGCGGAGTACGAGGCGCTCCAATCCCAGATCCAGCCCCATTTCCTCTACAACCTGCTCAACGGCCTGATCGGATTGAATCGAATGGGGAACCGAAAATCCCTGGAGGGTGCGTTTTTTTCTCTCAAAGGTATGCTTCGTTATACCTTGGAACAGAACGACTGGTCGACGGTGGCAGAAGAACTGCGATTTGTGAGTAAGTACTGTGAGCTTCAGCAGGTCCGCTTTCAGGAACGACTATCTGTGGACATTCATTGTGACGAGGCTGCCGCATCTTTCCGCATTCCAAAGCTGATCCTTCAGCCTCTTGTAGAAAACGCAGTCATTCACGGCATCGAACCTCTTGGAGGACCGGGCCAACTCAAAGTCTCGGCGAAACCCATCCAGAAAAATGGCGCCGCCGGCGTGGGCATATGGATAGTGGACAACGGTGTGGGATTCTCCGTTGCCGATCACCCGGAAGACGGCCATATCGGACTGCGGAACGTGAGGGAACGCCTCTTGATTGCCTTTCCACACGCCTTTTTAAAGGTCGACAGCGAGCCGGGAAGAGGCACCCGGATCACAATGGAAATCGTAGAGGATAGGCCTTCCGAATTATGACGATCTTAATCGCCGATGATGAAAAGCTTGCCCGTTATACTTTGAAGAGTATGCTCAAAGAAATTGGTATACCCTCCTCGTCCATCCAGGTCGCCTGCGACGGCAAGGAGATGGTCGAAAAGATCGCCGGCGTTCGTCCGGACCTGGCCCTTGTGGATATCAAGATGCCGCGGCTCAACGGATTGGAAGCGATACAGAAGGCAAGAACCCTCTCGCCGTACACCAAGTGGATCATCCTTACCAGTTATTCCATGTTTGAATTCGCCAAGCAAGCCGTTGCTCTCGGAGCATCGGCTTATCTTCTGAAACCCGTCAGTCCGCAGGAGCTCTCCGAGGCGGTACACCAGATCACCCAAATGAATAGGAGCGCATACCAGCGTTTGAACGACGAATTCGAAACCCATTTGAATGCTCTCCTGCACAGCACGATATCTATTGAACATGAAACGTTTGACTTTTTTGCCGGTGCTGTTTTTTGGGGATCCCTCCTGATTTTCGATAGCAACCTGAAAAAGAACGAACTACTCATCCAGGAGCATCGGGCCTGCAACCTGATCCGCAAGAAACAGACTGCTGTAGTTGATCAAACCACCCGGATCGCCCTCTGCAGACTGGCCGACGGGCAATTGGCCCTGATTGGAGCCTGGATTCCTAGACGCGGTGAACGGGAATCCCGCGAAGCGATCCGCGACCTGTTTCGCAAATTACAAATCTCTCTCAATTCGTCGATGCCGCGAGCTGTGCGTTTCAGCATGATCGTAGGCGAGCGATTCGACAACTACAAAGAGTTCTACGAACATCTGTGCCTGCTTACCGAACTCGCCCCGCTGCGCGCTATTATCGGCGTAGGTGATTCGATACAGTGGAGCTCACTTCGGAATCGACTAGGGAACCGCCCCGAAATCGAGCTAAGTAAGAATCTGGTAGCGTTGTCGGCGGCTGTTCGCGAAGGAACCTACCTGGATTTTCTGAAACTCGTCGATACCGTAGCCGCGACATGGAAGAGCATGACGGAAAACATCCGAACGGAGATCTATGATCAGATACTGCGGTTTCTTCAGGTTACTCTGGGTTTCCGACCTGCTCACCCACCGCACAGTGATGTATGGCACGAGGAGCTGCGACAACACGGCAAACAGCTTTTAGAAAACACGACGGTGCAAAAACCTAGAGATATCATCGATCAAGTCATGGATTTCATGGAAAAAAATTATGTGAACGATATCGGTGTCGCCCAGATTGCCGACGATCTCGAGTTAACGCCCAACTACCTCAGCCAACTTTTCCACAAGAAAACGGGAACAACGTTCGTGAAGTACCTCACCCGACTGCGTATGACCAAAGCCAGGGAACTGCTCGCAGATCCTTCGCAGGAGGTACGAGAGGTTGCCCGAAAGGTCGGCTATTCAAGCTCTCGTCATTTCAGCGCTCTGTTCAAGCTTCACGAAGGACTTACCCCTTCGGAATATCGGAAAGCGCGGGGCTTCGTAAGATCGGAATAGTAGAAAACCGTACTCCCATCATAGATATTCATCCTTCGTGCCTGATTAGATACTGTGGTACCATGACACAAACCAATTTAAGGAGGGACTCTATGAAGAGACTCAAAGTGATCTCCCTCAGCGTCTTCATAGTTCTGCTGGCTGCAGGGGTGATATTCGCCGCCGGCAAAACCGAAGCCGCAAAAGAGGGAGTCAGAATCGCCATGGTCGTAAAGAACCTGGGGAACTCCTTCTTCGAAGCCTGCCGTGACGGAGGCTTGGAAGCCATAGAAGACCTGGGTGCCGACATTGAGTTGATCTACCAGGGACCAAGCACTCCGACCGCCGAAGGTCAGATCGAGATCATTGATTCCTTGATTGCCCAAAAAGTGGATGCTATCGCCATCTCTGCAAATGATGTGGATGCCCTCGTTCCCATCTGTAAAAAAGCCATGAATGCCGGCATCAAGATTATCTCCTTCGACTCGGGAATCGCCCCAGCCGGACGCATTATCCACCTGGCGCCGTCGGGGGACGAGTTCATCGGCAGGAGCCAAGTGCGAATGATGGCCGGACTCATCGACTTTAAAGGCCAAATCGCTATTCTCAGCGCCTCTTCCCAGGCTACGAATCAGAATGCCTGGATCGAGTGGATGAAAAAAGAACTCGAGGAATCGGATTACAGCGATATGGAGCTGATGACCGTTGTCTACGGGGATGACCTTTCAGACAAGAGCTACAGAGAAGCCATGGGTCTTTTCAAATCCTATCCCCATCTCAGAGGCATCATTTCCCCCACTACTGTCGGAATCGCGGCAACTGGAAAAGCTTTGGAAGACGCAGGCAAGGCTGGTGAAATCGAGTTGACCGGCTTGGGTCTACCCTCGGAGATGAAGCAGTACATCAAGAACGGCACCTGCCGCCAGATGTCCCTGTGGAATCCGATCGATCTCGGCTACTCCGCAACGTACATCGCCTATAAGCTTCTAACCGGTGAGTTCGGGGGCAAAGAAGGTGAAGCCATGAACGTGGGGCGAATGGGTGAAATCACCATCGGGAAGGGCAATGTTGCCGTGATGAGCGAACCGTACGTATTCGATAAGAGCAATATTGATAAATTTGCGGCAATCTACTAATAGTAATAAAAGAGTTTGACATCCTACGCGGAGAGCGAAGCAGGAAAAATCCTGCTTCGCTCTTTTAGAGGAGGCTTGCCCGCGTGCAAACCGTACTGGAATGCCGTAGAATCACCAAGCACTTTCCGGGAATCAAAGCCCTGGATGAAGTTGATTTCAAAATACGGGCCGGTGAAGTTCACGCCCTCATTGGCGAGAACGGGGCGGGAAAATCCACCCTGGTAAAGATCATCACGGGTATCCACCAACCTGATGACGGGGTCATCCTCCAAAACGGCGTCCCCGTGGAGTTCCGCAACCCTATAGCTTCGCAGTTGGCTGGGATCGCTGCCATTCACCAGGAAGCCACCATGTTCCCCGAACTTTCGGTGACGGAAAACATCTACATGGGCCATCACCTTACTCGAAAGGGAAGTAAGTTCCTGGACTGGAAAGGGATGAAGCTCAAAACCCATTCACTTCTGGAAAAGTTGGAGCTGGAGATCAACCCGGATATCAAGGTGAAGGATCTGAGCGTGGCCCAGCGCCACATGGTGGAGATCGTAAAAGCCTTGTCTCTGGATGCCCGCATCGTAATCATGGACGAGCCCACCTCCGCCCTATCCTTGAGAGAGGTAGAGGACCTGTACAAGATCATTCGTCATCTGCGATCCGAGGGACAGGCCATCGTGTTTATTTCCCATAAATTTGAAGATATCTACGAGATTGCCGACTACTTTACGGTTCTGCGGGACGGCCGGTATATCGGCGAGGGGATTGTGGCTGAAACCAAGATGGACGAAATTGTCCGCATGATGGTCGGGCGCAGCCTCGAACAGATGTTTCCGAAATCAGAGGTGCAGATAGGAGATACGGTCCTGAAGGTCGAAGGGCTTTCCAAGATGGGGATCTTCAAAGACGTTTCATTCGACCTGCATCGCGGAGAAATCCTGGGGTTTTTCGGACTGGTAGGAGCCGGTCGATCGGAAGTCATGCAGGCGATTTTTGGCATCGATTCGGCTACCAGCGGCACAATTTCGATCAAAGGCAGGGAGGTGCGTATCACCAGCCCTTCTCAGGCTATGGACCACGGTATCGCCTACGTCCCGGAGGACCGTCAGCTTCAAGGCACGATCCTGGATATGAATATTCGGGAAAACATTACGTTGCCCATCGTCGAGAAACTGAGCAGCTACTCGTTTCTCAACTTCCAGAAAGAGCGGGAGATAACGCATGAATATGGCAAGCGCATGGAGATCAAGACCTCCGGCTGGGACCAGGCGGTCAACAGCTTGTCCGGTGGGAACCAGCAGAAAGTGGTTCTGGCAAAATGGCTGGCCACTCGTCCGGAGATCCTGATCATGGACGAGCCCACCAAGGGAATCGACGTGGCAACCAAGGCACGGGTACACGAGTTCATTTCCCAGCTGGTGGCCCAGGGCTTAGCCATCCTCCTGATTTCCTCGGAACTTCCAGAGATCCTAGGCATGGCGGACAGGATCGTCGTGATGCACGAGGGAAAGATCACTGCCTGTTTGGACCGGAACAAGGCGGACTCGGAGAAACTGGTAAAGGCCGCCATGGGCAACCCCATTTCACAGGAAGCTGTACGGCATGCCAGAGCTAATGAGACGTAGAGAGTTCAGTCTGTTCATACTCATCCTGCTGCTGATGCTTGGGGTGAGCCTGCGGGCTCCCAATTTCCCTCAGCCCGGCAACTTGTACGATATTGCTAACGATACTGCGATTCTTATCATGGTGGCCATAGGACAGATGATGGTCATCATCACCGGCGGAATCGATCTGTCGGTAGCCTCGGGCATAGCCCTAACAGGCATGTCCGTTGCGATGCTGAACCAGTACTTTCCGGATATACCCATCTTCGTTATCATCCTTATCTCTCTTGTCATTGGTTTCGTTCTCGGCTCATTCAACGGTATCCTGGTTTCTATGGCCGGGATCCCACCGATCATCACCACCCTGGGAACCATGAGCATCTACAGGGGATTCGTATTCGTGCTCAGCAAAGGAGAGTGGGTCAGTGCCCACGAAATGACCGAGACGTTCCGAGAACTGCCTCGAGGCTCCCTGTTTGGGATGACGAATCTAATACTGGCCGCTGTGCTGGTGGTACTGATTTTCGCGGTCTTTCTCCGTTTGAGCCGGACCGGAAGGGAGATCTACGGAGTTGGCGGAAACAAGGTCGCGGCTCAATACGTCGGCATAAGCCTGAAGAAGATTCACTATTTGGCTTTCGCCCTCAGCGGTATCATCGTCGGGCTTTCAGGTTTGTTCTGGGTATCCCGCTATGCGTCGGCGCAAAACGAAACTGCCTTCGGCTTCGAGCTGCAGACTATCGCCGCTTGTGTGATAGGCGGCGTGAGTATCATGGGGGGAACCGGAACAATTCTCGGCGTGGTGTTGGGTGCAATGTTCTTGGGTATAGTGAATAACGCTCTGACGGTTATCAATCTTTCCCCATTCTACCAGATGGCGATCCAGGGATTTGTTATCATCGTAGCGATCGTGGCGAATACACTCGTAGACCGGCGCAACCAGCTGGCGATGTTGCGGAAAAGAGAGCTGTGACCAAAGACAATAGATACCAGCCTGATCATCCCCGCCTGCTTACCAGGATCGCCGACCTGTTGATGACCTGGGAGGTTATCCTCCTTCTGATTTTCATCGTTATGATCATCGTCAATTCATACCTGTCTCCCTATTTCTTGGATCTATTCAACATCCTCGATACGACTTTCAACTTCATGGAGAAGGCGATCGTGGCTCTGCCCATGATCCTCGTGATCATCTGCGGGGATATCGACATCTCGGTGGCTGGAATCATCGCTCTTTCTTCGCTGGTGATGGGTACGGCATCTAACGGGGGAGCCGCTACCGGTACCCTGGTTCTGGTTGGATTGGGTACCGGACTGGCGGCGGGCTCTCTGAATGGTTTTCTCATCACTCGCTTCGGAATCCCGGCGATCGCCGTCACCATCGGCAGCATGTCCCTGTTTCGCGGCATCTCCTACGCAGTTCTGGGCGATCGGGCATATACCAAGTATCCCCAGTCCTTTGCCTTCTTCGGTCAAGGATATATTGGAAATACCATCATACCCTTCGAACTGGTGCTTTTCCTTGTGCTGGCAGTTATATTCGGACTCGTTCTTCACCGTACGAGCTTCGGGCGTAAGGTTTATTCAATCGGGAACAACGCGACCAGCGCACGCTTCTCCGGCGTGCCGGTAAACAGGATCCGCTGGATTGTGTTTTCGCTGTCCGGAACGATGTCCGGCCTGGCCGCCATCCTTCTGACCTCCAGGATCGGCAGCACTAGACCGAACATAGCTTCCGGTTGGGAGCTTGAGATTATCACGACGGTTGTTCTCGGCGGAGTAGCCATCTCGGGGGGTAAAGGCAATATCCTGGGCGTTATTATCGGCATCTTTCTGATCGGTTACCTCAAGTTCGGAATGGGTTTGATCAACGTCCCGGGCAAAGTGATGAACATTGTAATCGGTTTTCTTCTGATCTTTGCCATCATGCTTCCCGGATATATACGGACCCTACGTAACAGAAGCCTGCTGAAACGCCAGCAGGTAAAACCGGTGTAAGCTTCTTCTGGGTCTATCTGGGTAAGGAGAAAACGTTGAGAAGAGTCGCCTTTAAAAGGAAACTGAAACCGAACTGCGAAGAGGAGTACAAGAGACGTCACGACGAGATCTAACCGGAGATTGGCATGATTCTCATGCTGGACCCGGATCGGCTTTCCCGAAAGTACGCGTATCAGGTGTTGCTTTTGGAGGAGTTCAAACGGTGGGAAGTAGAAGTTCGCTTTTTACGGCAGCCGCCGGACAATCCTGAACAGCAACTTTTGGTTCAGATACAAGGAGTGATCGCTGAATATGAGCGGGCGAGAATTATGGAGCGTACCAGAAGAGGCAGGCTGTACTGGGCAAGGCAGGGACGGCCTGTTAGCGCCCGCGTTCCCTATGGCTACAAATATGTCCGACAAGATAGAAAAGAGCCTCCCTCGGTTGAAGTGGATGAAAAAACTGCCGGGGTGGTACGGCAGATTTTCAGTTGGTATGTTTATGAAGGTATGAATGCCCAGCAAATTGCCTCCTATTTGACAAATATGGAAACACCCCCGCCCAGGGATAAAGATCACCTCTTCCTCCCTGGCTCGGCCATCTACGGCTGCGATCCAAAAGCTATCGCGAGGAGTGATCTCTTATTAGCCATGATCAGTGCTTCCGAGCCCATCTCGGTGATCCTCGTCTTAGTAGTGCCACCGTAGAGGCGCATAGCTTCTTTATAACAGCACCTCATCAACATCGATTGTCGTCTTCATACATGTAAATAAGCTCATTAACACCTAGCGCAGCCAACGGCTGCAACCAAACGATTATGTGAGGCGATGGTATGAGGGGAGTTTCCCACAATCGATGAGCCAGGGCTTTCAGCGGCCCTCCGCTCGCCTCATGTGGAAAACTCTCACAAGGGCGAACCTTCTCAAGTCGGTTATAGATAGAAAAAGGAGTCGCTCTTGAGGTATAAATGTTTAGCCCAAAACAAAACCTCAGGAGGACTCCATGGATCTATTTATACAGAAATACCGGAAAAAAGTCATCGGCATTTTGAGCGGATTCGATGCAGCTGGTATTGACGGGAACTCTGAGGGCCATATCCTGCGTGGCAGGCATGAGGAGCTTTCTCTACGACATGGAGGTGCTTCTGAAGGATTTTAGCTCCTACGTAGAAAGCACTACCAAGCTGCTAAGAGAGGCTTCCACGGAGGAAATACGAAGGCTGAACCGACCGATCTATCCTGTGGATTACTATCGGAGCGTCCATCAAAGCAAATGGGCTCCGGATATTCTCTTCGCCTCACCTCAAGCTTTCTCTGAGATCTACCCCCAGTTGGTGCGGGCAGGAATCGCCACCTTCTCCAGTCCCGATGTCATGCGTTTTTTGGGAAAGCGGCTGCATGGGAATTATGCAGGCGAGCTGATAAGTGATTACAAGAGCCGTCCAGAAGGCATGCGGGTCAAACATCGTGCCGGAGCGAACTCGGTAAAGATGTATGACAAGGGGGGAAGGATCCTGCGAGTAGAGACAACCCTTAACGATCCGAAACCGTTCAAAGTGTTTCGACCTCTGGAAGGAAACCCTCGAGGTGCCTGTGCCTGGAGACCGATGAGAAAAGGCATCGGCGATCTGCCCAGGAGGGCGCGTATCTCACAGGCCTCCAATGAGCGGTATCTCCATGGCCTGGCTGTCCTTGACACCGATAGCCCGATCCTTAAAATGATCGATCCGGTTTGCAGGACGGTTCTCTGGAAAGGGTGCAGAGAGTGTGCCTTGCGACCTTGGTCAGAAGAAGATCAACTCCTGCTGCACACGATCACTCGGGGAGAGTTCTCCGTCAACGGTTTTCGCAATCGAGATCTTCTCCCTTACCTCTTCCCAAAGGTTCTCCCCAAGACCGAAGTAAGACGGCGTGCCTCTGCTCGGGTAACCAGAAAACTCCGCCTGCTCCGAGCTCATGGCATCATCCGCAAGGTGGCTAACACCCATCGTTATGTGTTTACGAAGAAAGGACAACAAATAGTTTTAGCGATTCTAAAATATCAGAGTGTAACTTTGGAACAACTGGAGAAAGCTGCTGCATGAAAAATCTTGTCAAAATAACAAAATTTTCGGCTGTCATCATAATATTGTTTTCAGGATTCGCAGGGCTTGCATGATGAAACGATCACGGGTTTCCGCCAGACTGTTCATATTCTTTGTTTTCCAGTCATAAAAACCTTTGCCCGTCTTGAAACCCAACTCACCCCGGTCGTATAAATCCTGAAGATACTTCGGTGGGGAGGGAGAGTTATTCAAACCGGCTAGCACATCACGCTGGACGGACAAAGCCAGATCAAGACCTACAGCATCGATATGCTCCAGGGGTCCCCATACCGGAAAGCGGAGAGCCATTCCCATCTTAATAGCCGTATCCACATCTTCCGGGCTTGCCAGTCCCATCTGCACGATGTTTATCGCTTCCCTAATTATTGCCTGTAGAATCCGATTCGCCAACTGTCCCGGCAGGTCCTTTCTCACGATGACCGGAGTTTTCTTCCATCTTATGAACAATTCCTGCAGCTGTGTCGCAGTATGCTCATCCGTCTTTGCTCCCATTACAATCTCGACCAGCGGAACCAGATGTCCCGGGAACCAGAAGTGCGTAGTGGCTGTGCGTTGCGGATGTCTGGTCAACCGGGTGATGTCGCTGATTCTCAAGCCGGAGGTATTGCTGGTGATAAGCACTTCGGGAGAAACAAGGCTGTCCAGCGTCTGAAAGAGCTTTTGCTTCTCCTCCAAGTTCTCGCTGATAGCTTCGATGATCAAGAAGGCTTCATCGAGCGATTGCCGGATCTCAGTTCCTGCCCGAAGCAGCTCTAGGGCCAGATCAACCTGTACCTTTTCTGCAAGTTGATTTTCTTGCAGCTGAAAGATGTTACTTCGAGCCTTTTCGAGCCCCGCTTTTGCCTTCTGCTTCGACCTGCCGATAAGAACCGTTGGATGTCCCGCCAGGGAGGAGCAGGCGGCAATTCCAGGCCCCATCATGCCAACCCCTACTACCAGAACCGTATCTCTCATCATTATATCTTCAATCTCTTATCCATGCCGCTCTGCTTCATTAGGTTCAATAAGGACCTTCAGAGCGCCGTCACGCCTGGTGATAAAGGTCTCCAAGGCGTCTGTAAATTCTTCTAGCGGGAAGGTGTGTGTAACCAGATCCTTTACAACCAGCTGTCCCGTGGAGATTAAAGAGATTATTTTTTTTGAAACATTCGGATTGGCCTTGGAGCCAAAGACAGAGATCTCGTTAGAAACCAGGTAAGCGAAAGGTATTTTTTCTTCTATATTCTTCTGGGGTACTCCCAACAGGCCGACCCGCCCGCCTCTCCTTACCATCCTGACGGCTTGCTGAAACGTGCCTTCAGCTCCGGAACATTCAAAGGCTTCATCGACGCCCAGAGAGCCGGTTAACCCCTGTACCGCTTCAACCGGATCCACCTTCTCAAAGTCGATGGCCTCATCGGCGCAAAGCCTGGCCGCAGCCTCCAAACGCGGCTGCCTACCCACGGCAATGATTCTGGCTGCGCCCATCAGTCTGGCCATGCGCATGGTAATGAGTCCAATAGGACCCGGACCAAGGACGACGACGGTTCCACCCGGGGTAATACCGGTTTGCGAAAGGCCATGGGTTACCACCCCTGCGGTATCCACCAACGCTGCCTCCCTGAAAGAAATCTTGTCGGGCAGCTTATTTACCGCTTTGACCGAGTAAGTATTGTACTGAGCGTAGGCGCCGTTGTTGGTAAAACCGTAGTGTCTGTGGCCGGTTTCCTCCTTTGCATAGTTTGCGCACAGATTATAGCGACCCTCCATACACCTGGCACAGTAACCGCAGCCCTTGTGGGCTTCGCCGGCTACGCGGTCCCCTGGCTTGAAATCGAAGACTCCTTCTCCAACGGCGATCACCTCACCGGACCATTCATGACCGGGTATAAAGGGATAGGACGGCGGCCAATATCCGGCAAGATCTCCACGAATGATCTCGGGATCGCTTCCGCAGATTGCCACCTCTCTTATCTTGCAGAGAACTTCACCGGGTCCGGGAGTTGGTACCGGCACCTCCTTAATCTCAAACTCTCCCGGTTTCGTCAAAACCAGAGCTTTCATAGTTTGAGGGTTGCTTTCATGCATACTTGTCTCCTGTTCGCAAAGAATGCTGTGAATATCCTCATCTAGTAAGCACGACCCGGCCGACGATCTCTCCCTGTTTGAGGTCTTCCGCGGCACGATCGATCTGTGCGAGTGAATAAGTTCGTCCAATCAGCGGTTTCACTTTATTTTTGCTCACCAACTCAACCACTTGTTCCAGGTCCCTTTTGGTGCTTCCTCGGCAACCGATCAGTTCCTTTTCCCCCAGCAGCAGATCCAAACTGGGTATACAAAATTCCTCGTCCAGGTAACCTATTACCAGTAGTTTCCCTCCGGGTCTCAGGATGGACAAACCTTCCTGGATGCTCTGGTTCGTGCCGATGCAATCGGCCACTAGATCGATACCTGTACCACCGCTGAGCTCCCGAGCCGCTTCTCTCAGGTTTCTTTCAAGAGGATTCAAAGGAATCCCCCCCATTTCTTCGATCGCCTTCAAACGTTCTTCGCGCCGGCTGGTCGCTAAAACTTCCGCACCCGCCATACCGGCAATCTGTATCCCGTGAAGCCCTAGACCTCCGGCCCCCAGGATCACTACTTTTTGCTTAGCCTGGAGCTTCCCCTGGGTTAGCAGGCTGTGATACATACAGGCTACGGCGTCTGGAAGGATAGCCGCTTCCTCCAGGCTGACGGATGGGGGGAGGGCGACCAGGTTTTGTTCAGGTACGGCGATGTAATCGGCATGCCCGCCGTCCCGCTCAAAACCAATTCGCTTCTTGTTGGGACATCGCTGAGTATTCCCTGTCAGGCAATGCATGCACTTCCCGCAGCAAACATCGATCGCTACGGTTACCTTGTGCCCAAGCTTCCAGTGGTGAATGTCGCGGCCGAGATCCACGACTTCCCCGGCGATCTCATGTCCGGGGATGCGCGGCAATGGACCAAGGTCCATTCGCCCCTCGAGAAGATGGATATCGGTGCTGCAAAGGCCGCTCGCCGCCACACGAAGGAGGACTTCGCCTTTGTTCGGTTTAGGAACCGGACAGTGGCCGTAGTGAAAGGGACGTTGGTAGCCTGTTATCTGAACTGCACGCATTACAGAAGGCATCGCGCTGTTATCCTTTCAAGCCACTGAGAACGATGCCTCTTACAAAGTATTGCTGCAGAATGACAAAGATGATTACCATCGGCAGCATAGCGATAGTAGCAATTGCTAAGAGCTGATTCCAATCGGTTCCATAGTTGCTCATGAACAGCGCAATACCTACCGTAATCGGGCGTATACTTTCGGTGGTGATAATAATAAGCGGCCAGACATATAAGTCCCAGGCTTCCCGAAAGATGAAGATGGCCAGAGCAATCACGGCCGGCTTGCTGAGCGGCAGGATGATCTTGAGATGAATTCCAAACTCATGCATGCCGTCGATTCTGGCCGCTTCGATGAGATCATCGGGGAGATCGAGAATATATTGGCGCATAAGGAAAACCCCAAAGGCGTCTGCCAGAAAAGGAATGATGATGCCGGCGAAAGTGTTCTGCCATTTGAGGACCTTTATGATGAGGAAAAGAGGGACCATGGTCACTTCCAAAGGGAGCATCAGGGTGCTGAGGATAGCAAGGAAGAAGAAGCGGCGACCCCAGAACCGAAATTTCGCCAGAGCGTAGCCAGCCATCGAGCAGACAAAAATGTTACCGACAGTGATTGCAACCGCAATGATCGCACTATTGAGGAAGTAACGAGCGAAAGTCCTCTGTGCCCAGGCATCTGGATAAGCTTTGAAATAGAATGGGTTGGGAAACCATTCCATGGGAACTCGAAACATGTCTTCCATTGTTTTGAAGGAAGAAAGTATCATCCAGATAATGGGGACTAACGCCCAAGCTGCAGCAAAAAGCAGTAAAAGATACACATAAGTCTGCTGGACCGTCGTCTTGAAGACCTTTCTCCTATGAATCTGAGCGATCGTCATTTTCCTGCCTCTGAAAAAATGCGAATCTGGATGATTGAGAAGATCATCATCACCAAAAAGAGAAATATCGACATGGCCGAAGCCCTGCCCATCTTGAAGAACTCGAAGGCGCTTTTGTAGATATGGAGGGGAACCACCTCGGTCGCGCCGGCGGGTCCACCGTTGGTCATCAGCTGCGGAACAGCGAATACTTTTAGGGCAACGATTACGGACATGACGACGACGAGCAGAATAATCGGTCGCAGTGTTGGCAGAGTTATCTGCCAAAACTCTGTCCATGCGTTCGTTCCATCTATTTTTCCAGCTTCGTAAAACTCCTCGGGAATGGCCTGCAAACCAGCGGTAAAGATCACCATAAAATAAGGAGAGGCTCTCCAGATTCCGATAAAGATAATTGAAATGAGCGCAGTTCGTGGTGTGGTCAGCCAGGGAACCGGCAATATTTTGAAATAGCCCAAAAGCGTATTTACCATTCCCTCGTGGAAGTAAAGAAATCGCCACAGAACCGCCACCACCACAGCCGACATAACCACCGGTATAAAGATAAGCGTTCTAAACACGCCTCCGAATCGGATGGTTTTCAGGATCAGCACGGCCAGACAGAGAGAGACGATCCAAACAGGAATTACCGAACCAACTACATAGAAGAAAGAAGCTTTTACCGATTGATGAAATACGGGATCTGTAGCCAGATCCAAATAGTTTACCAGTCCGGCGAACCTGGGAGGGGTAAACAGATCGTAATCGGTCAGGCTCAAGTAAGCTGCCGAAATCATTGGAATAACACGAAAAATCAGCAGTATGCCGACCGTTGGGATCAGGAAAATGTAACCCCACACCGCCCGTCTCTGGAGAAGACTGAACCGTGATTTACGCCTGGTAGGAGAGTTGAGACCTTCAGACACCATTTGCGCCTTTTAAAAAAAGATCTTACGGCTCTCTTGATCTGAGAGCCGTAAGATTAATATGCCGTGATTCGATTCTATTTGCCAGTGAGGATCTTTTCGGCTTCCTCATCCGCCTCATCGAGGGACTCCTTGACGTCAACTCTCTGGAAGATAACGCGTTCGACGGCGCGGCCGACGATCTGCACGATCTCGTTTGTATGGACGGATCGTAGGTACCAAGAAGCGGTTTCCACATCCCTCAGGTGTACTTCGATATAGGGGAAGTTCTTAGCAGTTTCGGTTTCAAGCAAACCGGCCCGAGGCTGAATAAAAGAAGCCTTCTGCAACCACTCTTCCGGCTTGGCCAGCATGTAGCGGACAAAGTCCCAGGCGACTTTCTTGTTTAGCTCCTCGTGGTCCTTATTCACTCCCCAGGTAAAACCGTACCGCATCGTGCGAGGTTTGTTTGGGTTGAGTTGTGCCATCGTAGTGAAGGCCCAGTCCTCATAGGGCAGACCGTATCGCTCTTTCAACTGGTTCGTCGCCCAGGGACCGGTATACCAGATAGAGGTTCGACCGTCAATGAAGTCCACATTCGGATCACTCGGGGTTGCCAGTGCATAATTCGGATCTCCGGTTACGGCTGTAACGTCCTTCCAAAGCTGGAGCGCCTTCACAGCCGGTGATTCATTCAAGCTGGAATGTGCCTTGTCCGCAGTAAGGATGCTACCACCAAACTGCTCGACCATTGGCTGAAACGCCTGCAGCTGCCACCTCATCGACTGGTAGGGGAAGTCGTATCCTTTGCGTATTGTCTTTCCGTTTTCAACCTTCTTCAATTTTGCACCGACGCGCTTCATATCGTCCCAACTCTTTGGATGATCGTTTTCAAAGTCCAATCCCACCTCATTGTACACGTTGAGATTGTGCACATAGCTCATCGAGTTGGTCTGGTAAGGCAGCCCGTAAATATTGCCATCGAAGCTCACGCCTTGAAGCACATCACCGATGTATTCCTTGTTCATATCCGTCAGCGAGGCGCCTCCGAATACTTCGAGGTCGATCGGCTCCAGGACTCCCTTATCCTGGAAACTGGCGAAAAAAGAGATATCCTGGTCGAGAATATTGGGTCCTGTGCCCGAAGCCAGCGCCACAGTCAGCTTCTGGTTCACATCGGCCTGACTGGCAACCACCGCCTCGATACTCACATTCGGGTGAAGCTTCTGGTAGCTGTCGATCAGCTCATAGACATACTTGGTGAATGGACCGTATTCGTGCCACCAGATGGAAATTTTTACAGACCCGGTTGGGTAGTTCCAGCCGCCACCTGCAAAAGGTCCCTCCACGCCGGCCATTGGCCCCAGCATGGCCCCGCCCTCTGTTTCTGCCCCCTCTTGCTGTCCTCCACCGTAAACCGTGAAAGCGAAAACAAGAAGCAGGAGCATTACGATGAGAATCCTTGTTTTTCTGTGTAGGTTAAGCATTTTCACCTCCATTAAAAATTTTATTTTTATGCCTTTTCCCTCTGATTTGTCCCTTACCTCATGATCACCTCCCTAACGCGCACTTGCTTTGACTAGTCATTCGAATCACGATCGATCTCTTTCAAACGTTTCGTTATATCAGCTCGAGGGGGTGAGAAAATATCCAGGGCTAAAACATATTCATCGAGCGACTCGATACTATGTTCTGTGTTTGGTGGAATATGCGCAATCTCACCTGGACTGATAATCTGTTCTTCATCACCAATGCGCACCCTTAACTTCCCTTTCAGCATGTACGTGATTTGGGCGCTTTCGTGACGGTGGGGTTGGCACTTTAAATTTGGGAAGGCTTCGTGCACAGCCAGCATGACTTGCCCTAAGGTAACAGCCTGCCGGCTCATTCCTGCAGGCAGAGTCGAACCCGGTTCAACGTCCTTGGGAATTATTTTCCAGGTATAAAACGGCATATTTCTACCAATAGGTTAATAATTGGATGTAATATCCAAAATCCAGTATACAGATCAAACATTAAATGTCAAGCTAGGAAGTAGTCTAAAATAGAGAAAAATGGCATAAAAATGTGATTTTATCCGTATAACTAGGAGATCGGGCAGTTTTTTCCCTTGACAAAGACAGCATCTTGAACTTTAATGCATATTGTATCCAAAACGCGGTAGGAGCAGGCTGCATTGGAAGAAAATCATAACAATATAGAGACAGAGGAAGAAGTCGCTTCAACAATCCGTGAGGGATACCGGAGTATCCAGGATATCGTCTTCAGCACACTTCGCGATGAGATACTCACCGGGAAATTGAAGCCAGGTGACACTCTAAACACAATTCATCTTTCCAAACGGCTGGGGGTAAGCCGGACTCCCATTCGAGAGGCATTGAATCGACTGGTATCTATCGGACTTGTTGAGTCGATACATCATCGGGGAGCCTTTATTAAAAAGTTGTCCATTCAGGAGATCATCGAAATCTACTATATCAGAGCGGCTCTGGCGGGGATCGCGGCCCGGCTGGCGACAAGTCATTTAGATGGTGAGGATAAAAAGCGGCTGTTCCAGCTTTGTGATGAAATGGAATCTCATCTCTCACAGGGCGAATATCAAAAAATGCTCGATGTAAACTTTCAGTTTCACAACATAATCTATAAGGCAGCTCAATCGCCGCGCTTGGAAGGCCTTATCCTGCAATACTATCGTTTAAGTGCCTCATACCGGGCTCTGGGCCTGGAATTACCTGGCAGGTATGCGGAGATCTGCCGTGAACACCGAAACATTGCCCAGGCACTATCCGAGGGGGATAGGGAACGCGCCGAGTTTTATGCACGAGAGCATCATTTCAATACCGCCAGACGAATAGCGAAGTCAGCCGGGAGTAGTATTCACGTATGAGCTCTTCCAACTTCTCGGTTGCCTTCCAGATTGGTACGGAATACACCAAAAAACAAACCACAAATTAGGAAACAGAGGCCGAAACCGGCGGGAAATACGAGGTATATTAACTAGGGTGAAAGAATTACTCGTTTACATTGGAACATATACCGATCCAATCCGTTTCGGGACTGGAGAAGTTCTCAATGGAAAAGGTGAAGGAATATACGTTTACCGTATGGATCAGTCTTCAGGAGCCATGGAATTACGCAGCAAGGCGACGGGCGTCACGAATCCGTCTTACCTGGCTTTTGACCCTACGCAGCGCTTTCTATACGCCGTGAATGAACTGAAGAGCTACGAAGACCAGCCGACTGGAACCGTCAGTGCTTTCGCGGTGGAAGCAAAAACAGGCGAATTGAAGTTCTTGAACAAAAGGCCGACTCAAGGCACCGATCCTTGTCATTTATCAGTAGACAAGAACAGACAACACGTCCTGCTCACCAATTTCATGAGTGGCAGCGTTTGCGTCTTACCGATACGCAACGATGGAAGCTTAGGAGAAGCTACCGATTTCATTCAGCACCAGGGCTCGAGTATCGATCCTGCACGTCAGCGCGGTCCTCACGCTCACGCTTTCATACTTGATGATACCAATCGATACGGATTTGTCCCAGATCTCGGAATAGACAAATTGATGATCTACAGATTCGATCCAGAGCGAGGAAAGCTAGAACCGAACGACCCTCCGTGGTTCGAGGCCAAGCCGGGTGCCGGGCCGCGGCACTTCACTTTTCACCCCAACGGGGAATTTGCTTATCTTATTAACGAGCTCAACTCTACCTTGGTCGTTTTTCAATATGACAAGACCAAAGGAACACTAAAAGAGCTGCAGACAGTTTCCACTCTCCCGAAAGATTTCTCCGGAGAAAGCACCTGCGCAGACATTCATGTCTCGCCTTCAGGAGCATTTGTTTATGGTTCAAATCGAGGTCATGACAGCATCGTAATCTACAGAATTGATCAACGCACCGGCAAACTCAGCTACGCAGGCCATGAATCGTCTCGAGGAAAAACACCGCGCAGCTTTGCCATCGACCCAGCCGGCAGCTTCTTGCTTTCCGCCAACCAGGACAGCGACACGATCGTAACCTTTCGTATAGACCCTCAAACTGGTGAGCTACAACCTACGGGACAGGTTACGGAAACACCGACGCCTGTGTGTGTACGAATCGTCTTACGTGATCTTCGATAACCAGCGTTTCGCGAGATCGTATGCAGTCTATCGATGCTATGCCGATACATGGTGTGCTTTTGCATTCCCAGCAAGCAGGCAGGTGACCGGGAGGCTTTGCGCTTCTCGGTGGCCGCCCGCCCGGTGCTTCTGGCAGGCTCGCGGTACGGACAGCTATCCGATGAGCTCTGCCAAGCAGTGATCGAACAATTCCACCCAAAGCAACGCCGGCCCGCAGAGCCCTCTGGATGGTGCGGTGCTGTTCCCTGGCTGTACTTTTCCCCGAGAGACCTGTTCGATATCAAACTCCCCTTGGACCATGAAGCTATGATTTTTGGTGGAATTCCTGGATCCCGAACTCTCCGTTGAAGATCTAATCCGACTGAAAAAGCAAAGTCTGTGAGTTTCGAGAAGATTATTATACTGTCAGCCTCCGTCGTTTATACGAAGATTTGCATACGGGCATCAGAACCGTAGGAAAGGCATTGCCCAAAATCAATACGGGTCTCTAGGAAGAAGAGGATGAAATTGGCTTTCTCCACCCTGGCCTGTCCGTCGTGGAGTTTGGAGCAAGTGATCGAGGCAGCGCAAGCTATGGGCTGTGATGGAGTTGACCAGAGTGGTGGGCAAGATCGCGATTTGTGCGCTGAACACCCCCAAAAGAACTGCGTCCTTTCAACAGGTTACCGACGACAACGGCAAGAGAAGCCGGTTTGACTTCGATAATTGAGCCTTTCAAGGCGTGAATCTGGACCAGTGAAAACCTTCCGCAATCCAAGCTTTCTCCATGCTGCAGTTGGATATCTTCCCCCCTCTTCCAATGTATCCACAAGATTCCGTCTTTGCAGTGGATACTCGCAATACGTTTTCGGAAGAGGATGATCTGATCTTTTTCCAAGTTAAGCTTTTCCATTCGAACCTCCTCGTGTATGCCACAAAGTTAGAAAGACTAAGGGATTTCAAACAGAGTTAGTCCAGGTTCTTTTTTTCAATCAACTTCAGGTATTGTGTGACTGTACCCGGAAATTTATGAAAAATTGTATCTATGTTAGGCGGGATGATTTATAGTAACTTGCGGTATGTCTATGACGAATGCGAAGACGACACTCTACAAAGAAGTGGCTGCACGGATTGTCACCCTGATCGACCGCGGTATTATGAAAGAGGGGGAAAAGATCCCCTCCATACGGGAATTGAGCGATACGTTGGGTGTCAGTCTCAATACCGTAAAAGAGGCCTATTCCCAACTGGAGAACCGCTACTATATCGAAGCTGTTCCGCAGTCGGGCTTTTATGTGCGTAACAATCGAGATCAGAACGAGAGATCCGGGACAGTAGATCCTACCGATATGGACCCTTTACAGGTCAGTCTCTGCCGGATCTACGGCGCCTTTCAAGAGCAGGGAAGAATTCCGCCGGGTGTGGAATTGGCGATTGCTCATGTGGATGTCGATCTGTTACCGACCGGGAAACTGCAAAAGTACCTGGTCGATGCCGTTCGCTACGACTGCCGGGACTGTTTCGATTACCAGATGGCCCCCGGGGATTTGCAGTTGAGAGAACAAATCGCCAAACATTACGTAATGAACGGCACGCAGCTAAACGGGGAGGACCTGATCATCACAAACGGCTGCCATGAAGCCGTTTTTCTCTCGCTGCTTGCTGTTTGCCGGCCGGGGGATACAGTGGCTATCGAGACTCCGCTTTACTTCAACTTCGTCCGCATGCTGGAGTTGTCGCAGCAGAAAATTCTGGAAATTCCCTGCTACAGTGATGAGGGCATGAGCCTCGAAGCCCTTGAATTCGCTCTTGAAAACCATCCCGTCAAAGCGGTGCTCAGCATCCCCAACTTCAGCAATCCCCTGGGCAGTCTCATGCCCGATGAAAAAAAGGCCAGGATTGTTGAGATGTCGGCCTGCTATGGGATCCCTCTCATAGAGGACGATATTCACGGCGACCTCTATTATGCCGACAAGCGGCCCCTGCCTTATAAAGCCTTTGACAAAAACGGCAATACCATCCTCTGTTCCTCTTTTTCAAAAACCCTGGCCCCCGGGCTGCGGGTGGGCTGGGTAGCCCCGGGAAGATATTACTCGCGGGTCGAATCGTTAAAGAGCCTGCTCAATATCGGGACCTCTGCACTTACCCAGAAAGCCCTGGTAAGTTTTCTGAGAGAAGGAGGCTATGAACGCTTTTTACGACGCCTGAGGCGAGATCTGAAGATGCAGACGGCGGCCCTGCGGGAGTTGGTTCTGGAAAACTTTCCAGCCGGAACAAAAGTGAACGATCCCCCCGGTGGCTTTATTCTCTGGGTGGAAGTGCCCGAGTCCGTCAATACCCTGGAACTTTTCGCCCGCTCCCTGAAAGAGGGTATCGCTTTCGCCCCGGGCCCCCTCTTTTCCATGCGCGGTAAATATTCCAACTATCTGCGTTTGACAGCCGGGGTTTTGAACGAGAACGTAATAAAGGCAATCCTCCACCTGGGAAAGATGATAAGCGAGGTCTCGAACCAGAGAGGATGAGTGTCCGGCGGCATCGATTCTTTGTTTTGCACTTCGACTGCAAGTGAAGTGAGTGTTAGGTAGAATAATAATCTGAGGTGGGTAGGCAAGCTCTCGAAATTGGCAGCCGCGGGACAATCGAGGCAATTCTTCCGCATATCCTCGGCCGCGTAGAGCAAATCCCGTGACAACCGCACTTCCCGACTATTCGCCTCAAGGGCTCAAAGCGAGAAAAACAGCTTTTGTGAAGCGCAGGATCTTTTTAATCTCCTGCGGCTCGGTGATGATCGCAAGAATTGTCGCCGCGACGGCGGACCGCGGCGAGCCGCATCGGCTACAGGTCAAAAGGGCATCGGCGTTCTCTTTGATGCTCATTTTCTTCTTCAAGTACAGAGAGGGTCGAGCGATGTGCTCAAGAGAGGGACTCTTGGGCTTGGCCGGAGAATGCGGTTATCTGAACCTCGTGTTTTGCAGAAAATCCTCAAGTGACGCCAGTCGATCAGGCTGATTGCCAATCTGAAGATCGATAATCGATTGATAGATGGGGATCCTTACTGCTGGGTCGAAGCGCTACTCATCCTCGGCGTGGTCATGGCCGTGGAGTGAGTCAGGCGTGGCCAGACAGAAGAAACAGGCGTGGCTTGCTGCTCCATGTGCCTTGCTCCGCGAGACATGCACTGTGTAGCGGCGGATGATGAGGTGAGGCCTTCCCAAAACATCTCTCAGCCCTCCCGGCGCCTCTGCAAAAGGTAGACATCCGGTCTTCGGTGTTCGAGTGATGGAAGCCGGGAGCGCGTCTGGTGCACAAGATCGGTGTCCACCACGGAGCAGGTAACCCCAGGACGGTCGGACGCCTGTGCGATTACGACTCCCCAGGGGTCTACGATCATGCTACGCCCGCAGGAGAGGTGGCCTTCAGGAATCCGACCGATCTGAGCGGGCGCGATCATGAACATCCCGTTCTCGATGGCTCGCGCGCGAAGAAGGGTTTCCCAGTGATCACAGCCGGTGTATAGGGTGAAGTTGGCCGGCACGAAGCTTATCTCAGCCCCCAGTAGCGCGTGCGAGCGATATAGCTCGGGAAAGCGCAGATCATAGCAGACCGACCTTGCCGAACTCGGTCTCCGTAACAACGACTTCTCTACCCGGAGCCACGAGCCGCGACTCCTGCGTCACGATTTCATCGCCGATCGAGACGTCGAACAGATGGATCTTGCGATACTTAGCGACCATCCGGCCGGAGGGATCGAACAAAAGGCTCGTGTTGAAGAAACGCTCCTGCCCGGGGACTCGCTCTCCATAACTTCCGGCCAGCAGATAGACGCCATGTTCGCGGGCAGCGTCGGAGAAACGCTCGCTCAAGGGGCCCGGAATGGGTTCGGCGGCTTCTCGTTTGATGTGGCTGTCGATATTGCTAGCGCGAACGTGGAAGTTCTCCGGTAGCGCGATGAGCCTTGCACCCTCGGAGGCCGCTTGGGAGACATACAACAAGGCGGTCTCCACGTTCGCAGCCTTGTCTGCTCCAGCGCCTACTTGCACCAGCGCAACGCGAATCGTGCTCATTTGACTCCTCCTACAACCACATCAAGAAACCGGCACGCCGTCTTCCTCCAGGGTCTCGGAAAACGTCAGGCAGTGATGGGGAGGCACCGCAATCTTGACGGTCTCGCCGATCGCCGGGCGAACGCTCGTTTCGGTGTTGACTGCCCTTACGGTAAAGGCCTGTTGATCCTCGAGGAGGAGCTCGTACTGAAGGTCCGAACCCAGAATCAGGACGTCCCTAATGATCGCCGTCAGCTGGTTGGTCGACGAGTTGGACGGGCCGCGCTGGAGGAGACATTTCTCGGGGCGAATGGAAACGGTGACCTTGGCACCTTCTCGTATCGGCCAGCTACTGCGGGTTCTGATGCTCGTGGACGCCTGCGGTAGCTGCCCCTCGATGAGGCCCCCCCTTCCACATGCTTTGACCGACCTCTCAGGAGATTGGTCGCCCCGATGAAGGCTGCCCCGAAGAGCGTGGTCGGAGAATCGTAGATTTCCTCGGGGCTGCCGACCTGCTCGATGCGCCCGGCCCGCATAACGGCTATGCGGTCGGACATAGTGAGTGCTTCGCCCTGGTCATGGGTGACGTAGACTGACGTGATTCCCAGGTCTCGCTGTAGGCGCTTCAGCTCGAAGCGCATCGCCTCCCTCAGCTTCAAGTCGAGATTGGACAACGGTTCGTCCAGCAGCAGGACGGCCGGATTGGCAACTAGAGCACGGGCCAGGGCCACTCGCTGCTGCTGGCCGCCGGAGAGCTCTCGTGGATAGCGCCGGTCGTATCCGGTGAGCCGGACGCGTTCGAGCACGTCCCCTACGCGTTCTTTGATCTGCGGTTCGGGCAGCTTTCGCATTCGCAGTCCGAACGCGACGTTTTCGAACACCGTCATATGGGGAAAGAGAGCGTAGCTCTGGAAGACCATCCCCGTGTCCCGCTCGTACGGGGGAAGCTCTGCCACCGGTATGTTTCGAATTTGGATGGACCCGGAATCCGGATGGACGAACCCGGCGATCATATTGAGCGTAGTCGTCTTGCCGCAGCCCGAAGGACCCAGCAGTGTCAGGAACTCGCCCCTGCGTACGTGACGGGTAACATTCTCGACTGCACGAACATCGCCAAAGCTCTTCGATACCCGCTCCAGCTTTATATCACAGTTTATCATACTAGGAGCTCCTGCTATAGAGAAACCGAGTAAAGCCGCCGATACGTTCGGCCATTGTCACGAACCGGCACGTTGTTGAACGAAATGACGAAGGCGAACGTCATCCCGGCGAATATTCCGGGCTTGAGCAGGGGCAGCGTCACCGCCACATGTGCCAGTATCAACGCCGGCAGGCCAAGGATGACTTGCAGGTTTATCAGCGTGAGAAACTGCAGCACGGCCACTCCGGTGATGATGACCGGGACCACCAGTGGAGACAACAAAAACGCCTGGAGCGCACTGCGGCCGGGAAACCGGTAGCGTGCAATCGCGAAAGCCCCAAACCCGCCGATGGTGGCTGCGGCCACCGCCACCACCAGAGCGATCGAGAGGCTCAAGCGGAGCGCCGGCAACCATTCGTCCGAGAGGGCTTCCCGATACCAGCGCAGAGACACGCCGGTGGGCGGCAGGTCTATGTAGGTCTCCGGATTCAGCGAGGCGAGAATCACCACGAGGATCGGCAAGAACATAAACGCGTAGATGAGCAGGACGGCGATCGAGAACGACCATCTCGGCAGAACGAAGTCCCGAAGGTGTTTAGCGGCTTTCATCCGCGTACCGCCCTCTCGACTCTTGCCTCCACTCGAGTACCGATCCGAACAACGATCAGCACCAGAATCAGGAGGATCAGGGACATCACCGCCGCCAGCGGCCAGTTCAGGAAGAACAGCAGTTGCTCATAGATCATCGTGGCTAGCACGTGAAATCCCTGCCCGCCCAGTATTGAGGGCGTCGCGTACGAACTGGCCGTCAGCGTGAAGCACAAGAAGAAAGAGCCTAGAATACCAGGCATGCTCAGCGGGAGCAGAACGCGAAAGAAAGTCTGCCGGCGGTTTGCTCCCAGGTTCTTCGCAGCCCTTTCGAGAATGGGATCGATTCCCTGGAGTGTGCTGAAAATAGCGAGAATTCCGAATGGAAGAAGTACATGCGTGAGTCCGACGGTAACCCCGGTGAAGTTCTGTGAAAGCCGGATTGGCTCCTCAATGAGGCTCAGCTTCATTAGCATCGTGTTCACCAGGCCGCGGTCTTCCAGAATAACGGTCCACCCGTATGTACGCAGCACGACTCCGGAGAGCTCGGGCGCCAACACCAGCGCCAGGAGCAGGCCTCGAAGGCGGCTTCGTGTTCGGGTGAGGAAGTAAGCCACAGGATAGCTCAACAAGGTCACAGTCGTAGCGACAAGGAATGCAAGAAACAGCGTCCGTAGAACGCCCATCAGGTAGAAAGCGTCGGTGAAGAACTTGGCGTAATTGGACAGCGTGAAATCCGCCACCATCATTCCGGCGTCAAAGCGGTAAACACTGACCACCATGAGGAAAGCTAGTGGTATAAAAAAGAGCGCGAGCAGGTAGATTACTGGGGGAAGCGCAAAGAGAACGGGTGCCGGCGGCAGTACTGTCGGCCGAGCACCCGTTCGCATGCGTCTCAGAGACAGAGCCACAGTTCAGCGTCTGATGTTACGCTGCCAACGCTCCGTCCATCCGGGCCTTTCGGTGGCCAAGCGAAGCTGATCGGGCAAGAGCAGACGATCCAGTTTCTCCTGGCTTGTTATCTGCCGTTCGGCGAACTCCATCGGCAAATCGAGGTCATTGCGGGCCGATCCGACGTTGTAGGCCAGAGCCCATCGCTCCTGCTGTTCCTTCTCCAGCCAGAAGTTGATGAACTTGAAGGCAAGCTCCTTGTTTTGAGCGCCCGCCGGCACACTTAGGGTTGCCAATAGAGGTATGGTTCCCTCTTTCGGAATCAGGTAGTCCACCGGCAAGTCCGACTGCTTTAGAAGCTCGGCCCGACCGCTCCAGTAGGGCAGGATCCACGCTTCATCTCGCTCGACGTACTGGGACATGACTGAAGAGGAGGCTTCGATCGCTACGGTCTTTGGCGCCAGTTCGGTAATCGCTTCGAATCCTGCATCCAGGTTGAATAGAGACCCCCCGTTCATCACGGAAACTACCTGTAGCAGATAAACAGCCATGATGCTGCGAATCCCGGGAATCAACACGTGCCCCGCATACCGGTCGTCCCAAAGTGCCTTCCACGAAGTAGGCGCCGGGCGTACCCGGTCAGTTCGGTACAGGAGCGACATATACTGCAGCTCGTGAACGGCACCACAGTCCCCAACCGTCTCACGGATATTCCGGTTGAGAGCCGCGAGGTTTGGCACGTTCGCGGTTGTCAGCCGGGCGAGCAGGTTCTCGCGGCACCCCTGGAGCGCTTCCGGCGCTGTCATGACCACCACGTCGAAGCCCGGGTTTCCGCGGGTGGCGCGGATACGCGCGAAGTCCTCTGCGGCCGATACCACAGCGTCGTAGACGACCTCCACCCCGAACTGCCGCTCGAAGGGCTCGATGATCGTCTTCATGATGATCTCTTGATACTTCCCGCCATAGCTGTTGACCACGAGCCTGTTGGATTGAGCACTTACACTGACTGCGACGGAAAAGGTCAGCAGCAATACAGAAACGAACGACAAACAAGACCTATTCATTGGATCCTCCTGTCTGGGAATTACGTCCGGTAACACCGAACAACTCTTGATAGCGTTTCCCAATTGCATTCTGGTGACTCGCCATAGCGCCTACAGCGCGCGAAACATCGCGGGAGCGCAGGGCGCGTCGGCGATCTCTGAGTGCTCGGCTTGCACCGCCTTCAGCAGATCCCGAAACACCCCCGGATCCTTGATTCGCTGGAGCAGCTCGCGTGGCCGGAGGTAGTCATAGATTCTTCCGACAAGCTGGCTCGTCAGGCGACTGCCGGTGCAACCTGCCAACAACCGATGAAAGCTCTCGTTCGCCTGCAAGACCTCGCCAAAGCGCTCCACTCTCAGCGATGCGTCAGCCAGCTGGAGCACGTTGTCCAGCTCTTCCAGTTGTTCATCTGTGATCACCGTGGCGGCCCATCGAACGATGATCGTCTCCAGTGCCTGACGCGCTTCAATTGTAACAGCCAGGTCGCGGGGGGTTATCGAGACGGCGAGGATTCCGCCCTTGGTCAGTCGTTCGACAAGTCCCTCGTTTTCGAGCATTCGAACCGCCTCACGAATAGGTGTCCGGCTTACTCCGAGCCGTTCGGCCAACTGGTTTTCGTAGACCGCTTCGTGTTCCGAAAAAGCGCCGCTTCGAATCTGTTTCTTGAGCTGCTCGTAAGCCTGCTCTGCCTGATCGACGGTTCTAAGCATTGCGAGCCAACCGGGAAAAATGATAGAAATGTTATCGTAGAAGGATTTCGTGAGTTGTCGACCGGAACGCTCGGACATTTTCTGATGGAGGGTTTTCTCGACTGGACCATTCAGCCCGTCTACCGGCCGATTCACATAGTGGGACCTGCGCTCACAGTTTCATGCCCACCGACGGACAACACAGTGCTCCTGGAGGCGATCGAACGTGCTTCCCCCGGTGATGTGTTGGTCCTGCATCGGTATGGCGACCGGCGTTACGCGCCCTGGGGCGGCATTCTCTCCTTGGCCGCCATACAAAAAGGAATCGCCGGAGTCGTGATCGACGGCGCGGCAACCGACTGGCAGGAGATCACCGATCTCCAGTTTCCGGTGTTCTGTCGGAATCTCTCCGCGCTCACAACGCGCCGTCAGGGAATCCAGGGCGTCGTGAACGCGCCGATCGTCTGTGGGGGCGTGATCGTGCATCCGGGGGATATCGTGCTGGGGGACAACGACGGAGTCGTGGTCATCCCTCGTTGCCAGGCTGCAGAGGCGCTAGCACGCGGTCGGAAAAAGGAACGGCAGGAGGTCCTAATGCGAGCGGCGTTGCGGCAGGGAAAAAGCTTGATGGAGGCCCGTCAGAGTTCTTCATGACACCGCGGACCAGCCTCCAGCTCTGCACATCTCACGGCCGGGTGCGTTGTGCGGGTGCCGGCAGTTACGATCTATCTCGGTAGGCTCATCGTTGCCCTCACCCGTCACATAAATCGACAAGTGGTGGTTGAGCAAAAAAAGGGCGGCTCTTCGGAGCAGGCATTACTTTCGATCGACTGAACTTCGGTTTGGACTTCAGTCTGTCTGCGGACCAACCTTGACAAACACCGTGCCCTCTTCATATGTTTGATTCATGCCGCCGAAAAGACTGAAACTAACGATCGCACTTCTGAGTATCGGATTCGTTGTCGCGATAATCGTTGGCGTCACTCTGGGTTTGGCCCTGGCAACAACGAAAAATATACAGAATGCGGAAAACCTCCAGGATATCAAACCGGCCCTGCCCACGCAGATCCTCGATTACCAGGGCCGTCTGATCACCCAATTCTTCTCAGAAGAAAAAAGGGAAATCGTGTCCATCGACGAGATCCCGAAACATCTGATCGATGCAATTCTGACCCGGGAAGATCAGTACTTCTACGACCACAAGGGCTTCCGGATCGTCTACATCCTGCAGGCATTCCTGGACATTGTCAGCGGCCGGGTGTTTCGCGGCGGCAGCACCATAACCCAGCAGCTGGCCGGAACCCTGTACGCCGATCGCACGGATATCTCCCTCAAGCGAAAACTCGTCGAGTTATGGTGGGCGATCCAGCTGGAAAGGCAGCTTTCGAAAAACGAAATCCTTGAACGCTACCTGAACCTGATGTACTTCGGACACAACACCTATGGCGTGGAGGCGGCTTCCCAGTTCTACTTCAAACATTCGGTTCGAGATATTTCTCTGGCAGAGTCGGCGATGCTGGTCATTCAGTTGGCCAGTCCTGCTCTGTACTCCCCCATCAACCGGCCCGAGCGGGCACGCAAGATTCAAAAGGAGATCCTCGACCAGATGGTGGGACTGGGTTATGTCAGCGCCGAAGAGGTAGATCTCTCCTTTATAGACTACTGGGACAACTACGACTACACCCGCAGCAATATCACCTCCGCCTGGTTTGAGCGGGAGGATAGGGCTCCCTACTTCTCTGAATACATCCGGCAGAGGTTGGAGGAGATGCTTCTCGGTTCCATGGATCTGTACAAGGAGGGACTCGTCGTCCACACCACTTTGGACCTGGACAAACAAAAAATCGCTGACGAGGTGATGGACACCTGGATCCGGCGTGTCAACAACCAACACCAGGTTCAGTCCAACAACCGGCTTTCCTACGCCGATGCGATCTTCCTGCCTGTGGTGGATCTACTCTCACTGACCTTCAATATCGAAGGAATTCGTTTTGCAGGCAGCAAGCAGAATGCTAATGCCCGGGCTACCTACCTCGAAGAGTTGAATCCCATTCTCGATATCGGGGCTTCTCTATTTGGCATCGACGATCTGAAATACCTCACCAGGATCGGATACGCAAAGGAGGTGGACAGGTCCAAAAAGACCCAGGTGGAAGGGGCTCTCATCAGCATTGACACCAAGACCGGCCATATTCTGGCTATGGTGGGAGGGAGCAAATTCGAAAGCACCAATCAGTTTAACAGGGCGGTTCAAGCAATGGTGCAACCTGGTTCCGCATTCAAACCTCTGTACTATTCGGCGGCGATCAGCTCACGCAAAGTAACCCCGGCAACGATGATTGTGGATGCTCCTGTGGTATTCTGGAATGATGACAACACCCCGTACATTCCGCTGAATTTCAAGGGCGAGTGGAAGGGCCGGGTGCTGCTGCGGGACGCGCTGGCTCATTCGATGAACGTACCCTCCCTGAAGGTTTTGGATACCATCGGATTTGATGCCGCCATCACTCGGGCCAGCACGTTGTTGGGTATCACAGATCCTGCGGAGATCGAAACGATCTTTCCCCGCAAGTACCCTCTGGGTTTGGGAATCGTCAAGATCAATCCACTGCAGATGGCTCGAGCCTTCGCCACCTTTGCGAATCAAGGCCGCCTGATCGAACCTGTAGCGATCCGCTACGTGGAGGATCGGAATGGCAAGCTGGTCCTAGAGCCGGAGAAGAACGTGAGGTCAAAACAGATGCGTGCGGGTCGATCCCTGCAGGCCATGACGCCACAAGAAGCCTATATCATGGTAAGTCTGCTGCAGAGTACCGTTACCTCCGGAACTCTTCGCTGGGCCGCTTCTACCGTCGACGGATTCGATCGACCTATCGCCGGAAAAACCGGTACCGTCCAAAACTGGTCGGACGCCTGGACCGTGGGATTCACACCGCAAATCACCACAGCAGTGTGGTTTGGCTTCGATGAGTTGGGATACTCCCTCGGGGTGAATCAAACGGGTGCTACCACAGCCGGACCGGCTTGGGCTGCATATATGAAAGCAGCCCACGAAGGTTTGCCTGTCGAACAGTTCAGCAAACCGAACTCGGGATTGCTCGAAGTCACGGTGTGCGCCAAATCGGGGCTGCTGCCCACCAACTACTGCAACGAAGGAACCGTGAAAGAGATATTTCTCACGGGAACGGAACCTCGGGATTTCTGCGACCTTCACAAATTCGAATTCGATCGCAATGAAAACTTGAAAAAAAACATCAAGGATTCGATCCTCCTCGGCGATCCACTCCCCACAGAGCCCTTGCTTCCGGACTGGGGAGAGCCTGTTTTTGATGAGGAGGAAGAACCGCTGCAGACCGACGACACGGTGAATCCTCTCCTAGACTGACCGGCAGGAGCCTTTTATGGATAACTATCTCTATTCAAAGGACCATGAATGGGTTTTACAGCAGGAAAGTCGAGCGAAGGTGGGGATCTCAGAGTTTGCTCAATCGGAACTCGGAGACATCGCCTTTGTTGAACTTCCCGAAGTCGGCAGGCAGGTCAACCGTGGTGAAGCTGTATGCTCCATCGATTCACTGAAATCGACCAGCGAAATATACGCACCGGTTTCAGGAATCATTCTCGAGGTCAACGAAAGACTGGCCGATGAACAGGCCTGTGCAATCATTAATTCCGACCCGCTGGGCCAGGGTTGGCTGTTCGTGATAGAGATGAGTAACCCCAAAGAGATCGAGGAGCTGTTGACCCGATCCGAATATCAACACTACCTCGAATCAGGCTAAAGACCCATGCTGATTGCTCCGAACTCGATAATCGTTAAGAAACGAACCCGCAGAGATCTTGGCGATATGGAAGGGTTGATGGCGAGTCTGAAAAAACATGGGCAGCTGACTCCGATTATCATAAACAGGAACAATGAGCTCATCGCCGGTTTTCGCCGTCTCCAGGCGGCCAAGCGGCTTGGATGGGAGTCCATAGAGGCGGTGATTCTTGACAGGCCCTCGCAGCTTCAGGAGCTGGAGATCGAGATCGAAGAGAACGTTCAGCGTCAGGATCTGTCCGCCGAGGAGCTCGCCGAGGGATTGATGCGTTTACAGAAATTGAGGCAACCCGGTCTCTTGGCCAGAATCTGGAACTTCATCCTGCGTCTGCTGCGGGCGATCTTCCGAAGAAACCGCCGGCCCCGCTGAAAACCGCTGCTACGGTCTTTTATTCCCTCCGGATATAAGATGCTTCAACAAGCGAAACACTCTCGGCAGCAGTCGATTGTCCGGTTGACCGTAGCGGTCCGTGAAATCCTGAGCCGCTTTCTCAAGAGGAAAGCCCTGTCCGTACTTCTTCTTCAGATCGTCCCAGTGGCGAACGATCCAGACGTAGAGGTCTGAGGCGGTCCTGCCCCGAAAGTACCTGAGGAAATCTTCAGATTCTATTAGGCGCACGATGGGTTCATAGACATTGTCATACCAGGAGAGCATTGCTTTTTCGAAAGAGATCTCTTCGCTCTGCGATAAATTGAGGTAATACTTGTGGCCGTTGATATGGCGGATGATCTCATCGTAGCGCCCGGTGGCGGTAAACTCCATGGGTGCTCCCGGGCGCAGTTGATCGAGCCGTGTCTGTCTGAAAAACTCCTCCTTCTCCAAATTGATCACCGCTTTGCGCAGTTGTTCCTCGGTCAAACCCGGCTCCAGAGTCAGCCGGGAACCGAGGCTGATCACCTCCGCATCGATGAACTCGACGTTTTGCAGTCGCGCCACCGAAACCCGGTGATTGCCGTCACGAACGAAATAGAGGCCGCCGATCTCGTACAAGGTAACCGGTGGCAGGATAACCTGCTGATGATGAGCCTCGTCCACACGCACCCAACGACCCTTCAGGCGGCTGTGGCGGGGCAGGAAATACCTGTTGAAATCCTGGTAACGCCCCTCGCTGCCCACAATCTTAGCGACGGGAACGGTGCGCATGCCTCGGTATGTCTCGGAGGTAGGCCGCAGAAGGGCCTTGATCTCCTGGAGGGACAGAAGACTGTCCTTCTCATTCTTCAGAAGGGAGAGAACCCTGCTGAACAACTCCCGATTCCGGGCTCTATGAAAGTCCTCGGCGGCCCGGGCTGAAAAATGGTTAAGCCCCATCATCGATCCTCTACTTCGATAACCACGTGGTCATAGGCATTGACGACGGTTGTTTCATCGTATCGGGTCGAACGCACAGTCAAGGCTGAGTACAGGTGGGTATGTCCGTGAACGAGGTACTTCGGTCTAAAGGTACGCATGAACCAGAGAAAGATCTTGAATCCCCGATGGCAGGGATCATCCTGATCGT